>NZ_CAMPHI010000003.1 GCF_946885955.1 uncultured Pseudomonas sp. | reverse complement strand
GAACCTGGGCGACTTCCTGACCTTCCATGATGACGGTCCAAGCATTTCCTTGGCCGACACTGAGCTGTCCAGCCTGGTGGTGGATGAAACCAACCTGGCCGTGGATGCCACCGCCGACTTCAGCGGTGCCTTTAGCTCGGCCTTCGGTGCCGACGGTGCCGGGTCGGTGACCTATGCCCTAAGCGCCACCGGTGATCCGAGCGGTCTGGTCGATGTGGCCACCGGTCAGGATATTGTGTTGGGCATGAACGGTAGCGTGGTCGAAGGCTGGGTCGGCGGCGACTCCAGCATCGTGGCCTTTACCGTCAGCCTCGACGGCAGCGGCAACGTCACCCTCGACCAATTGCGCGCCCTGCAACATCCGGACGGCAGCGACCCGGATGATCCGGTCAGCGTAGCCGGCAGTGCCATCGCCCTGACCGCAACCATTACCGATACGGACGGCGACCAGGCCAGCGCCAGCCTGAACCTGGGTGAGTTCCTGACCTTCCATGACGATGGCCCAAGCATCGTCGGTACGCCGCAAGCGCCGGTTCAAATCACCGGCCTGGTGCACGAGGATCTGCTATCCAGTCCCAACACCGGTAACAGTGAGGTAGGCCAGACTCTGACGGTTACCGGCCTGGCCGGTGCGTTGAATGCGCTGGTGAACTTCGGCGCGGATGGTGCGGGCGGCTTCGCGCTTTCCAGCGATGTCAGCTCCCTGCAAGCGCAGACGCTGACCTCCGGCGGCGAAGCACTCAGCTATGACGTGGCGGGCGATACCTTGACCGCCAGTGTTAGCGGCTACGATGTCTTTAGCCTGCAGGTGGGTGCCGATGGCAGCTATACCTTCACCTTACTCGGCCCACTGGATCACCCATTGGCCGATGCCGACGATAGCGAGACGCTGCCCGGCGCGGGCATCGACTTCTCCGCGATATTGATTGCCACCGATGGCGATGGCGACTCGCTGGCCGGCGGCTTCCCGGTTGGTAGTTTCACCATCGACGTACAGGACGACATACCGGTACTGCATGGCGTGCAGGACGGCATCATGGGCAATTTCGCCGGTACTCTGCAGGGCGAGGTGGATATCGCCTTCGGTGCCGACGGGCTGGGCTCCTACAACCTGTCCGGCACGCCACCCAGCGATGCGATCAGCTATAGCACGGTGAATAATGCGGATGGCTCCTCGGTACTGACCGCCACTGTCGTCAGCACTGGCGAAACCTACTTCATCCTCACCTTGCATGCCGATGGCAACTACGACTTCGAACTGGTCACCCCCAGTCCGACCGTGGAGGTCACCACATCGCTGATCGGTCTCACCGCGGGTGGGCCGGTGCCGGTATTGATACTGCCGATCAATGGGGTTACCGCGACCTTCACTGAACTGGCACCAACCCCTGCCGTGGGCGGGATCAACTCGTCCGGCCAGGGCATGGGGGTCGATAACAACTTGATCAGCGACGGGGAGCTGATGAAGATTGCCTTCAACAGCTCGATCGCCAATGTCGGCTTTACCCTGAACAAGCTCAGTACCAGCGACATCATGTCGTGGGCAGTGTTCAGTGCCGGCATACTGGTCGCCTCCGGCACCTGGAGTCCGCCGGCGGGTACAGGGGAGAGCAGCGATACCGTATTCAATATCCTTGATCCGGTCGCGGGCTCTACCTTGAACTACACCTACGGCTCCGCCGGTGCTATCGAAGCCAGCGGCTTTGACGAAATGCACCTCGGCTCGAACAGTGGTGACTACCGACTGCTGTCCATTACCGTCTCCGAGGAGCTGTTCCCTGGGGATGTCGATCTGTCCTTCGACCTGGGGGCAACGGACGGCGATGGCGACCCGGTTACCGCCGGCCTCAATATCACCCTCGAAGGTGACGGTGCCGAGGCCTCAGGTTTCACCCTATCCGGCACCGCTGCGCACGAGGTATTGCTGGGCGGCAGTGGCAACGACATGCTGCTCGGCAGTGGTGGCGACGATGTGCTGATCGGCGGGCTCGGTGACGACAGCCTGACCGGTGGCGCTGGCTCCGACAGTTTCAAATGGCTCGCCGGGGATCATGGCACGGATACCGTTACCGACTTCGTTGCCGACTTCAACGCCGGTGGCGATCAGCTGGATCTGTCCGAGCTGCTGGTCGGCGAGCATGGCGAAGCAGGCGATATCGGCAATCTGCTCAGCTATATCGATATCGCCACCTCGGGCTCGGATACGGTCATCACGGTGAGCAGCAGCGCGGTCGCCGATCCGGCCGCAGCTCCGGAGCAGACCATAGTGCTGGAGAACGTCGACCTCTATGCCAGCTATGGCGTGGGTAATGAGGCCGATCTGGTGCAGAGCATGTTGGGTGACGGCACGCTGAAGGTCGATACCGTATAAATCCGAGCAAAGTCAGCCCGCCATTCTTTACCGAGTGGCGGGCTTTTCTTTGGGCCTGTACCAATGCGTGTTGCGTTCGGCTATCGCCGCTGCGTTGAGGCGGCCCGGCCCGTGCGCACCAGAAATCTACAGACGGTGCGCACGGCGCACCCTAGGGTAGTAGTCAAACGCAGTGGCGATAGCTGAGCGCAACAGACAGGCGTCTCAGCGTGGCGCCGGTGCACCGATCAGCCGGCCCATGGCGCCGTAGATGCCCAGCTCGTTGAGTGCTTTGAGTTCGCCTTCGGTTTCCACCATTTCCGCGATCAATGGCAAGTCGATGCTGTTGGTGGTGCGGAAGATCGCTTCGATAAACAGGCGTTTATCGTTCTCCTGGTCGATCGCCCGGATATAGGTGCCATCGACTTTCAGATAGGCCAGGCCGAGGTGGGTGAGGTTGCCGATCAGGCTGAAACGTCCGCCGAAATGCTGCAGGCCGAGGCTGAAACCGACATCACCAATGGCCTGGCTCAGGGCTTCGAGTTCTGCGGGCGGAGGCAGATGGCGCTCGTCCACTTCCAGCGTCAACAGCGAGCTGTGCTGCGGGTGTTGTTTGAGCATCTCGAGCAGACGGGCGAGGCTATCGGGTTCGCGCAATGTCGTCGCCGACAGGCTCAGGGCCAGGGGCTGGGGATACTGTGTGAGGTAGGCCAGGCTGTGCTCGAGCATGGTCAGGTCGAATCGCGCGGTCCAGCCTAGGCGTTCGATCCAGGGCAGGAAGCGCCCGGCGACTATGGCTTCGCCTTGCGGGTCGAGAAGTCGTGCGAGGACTTTCTGGTGCAGCAAGGCGTCGGGGTTGGCGCACTGCACTACCGGCTGGAAGTACAGCTGCAGCTTGCCTTGGGTCAGTGCCTCATCGATCCATTGCCGCCATTCATGCAAGCCCTGGCTGGGCTGGCTATCGAAGTCGTCCAGTCGTGCCCAGGGCTTGCTCGGGTCGTTCTGGGCCTGCGCCAACGCCTGGTCGGCACGGCCGATCACCTGGGCAAGGTCTTCGCCCGGGCGGAACGCACCGATACCGATGTGCGCCACCGGTGAGCAGTCGCTGGCACCCGTTTGTCGTAGGCTTTCCAGGCTTTCATGCAGCTCCTGGCCGAGTTGTTCGGCTTCTTCTCGACCGAGGCCGGGCGCGAGCAGGGTGAACTCGCCACCGCGGCTGCGCGACGCCAGCCAGTTGCTCCGTTTGGGCTGCTTGAGCAGGCGGGTGAGCAGCTCGCCGGTGCTGCTGATCAGCGCATCGGTACGTTGGCCGCCCAGGCGCTGATTGAGCCCCGCGAGGTCGTTGATGCGCAGCAGGATCAGATAGCCCTCGGTATTTTGCTCGGTCAGCAGCAGTTGATTGGCCAGGTTGATATCGAACAGACGGCGGTTTGCCAGGCCGGTAAGGCTGTCCTGGTAAGCGGCTTCGCGCAGTTTTTCACTGCGCGCGGCCTCTTCGGCGAATAGTGTCTTGAGTTTCTCGACCATCTGATTCATCGCCATCACCACGCGTTTGAGTTCTGGCGTACGCGGAACCTGCGGCATGCTGAGGAATTCCCGACGGCTGATGGCATGGGCCTGTTGCACCATGTCATCGAGCGGGCGCAACTGGGTGCGCAGTAGCCAACCGCCGAGAATGGCGCTGATCAGCCCGCATAGCAGCAACCAGGCCAGGCTTCCAAGGGCGCTGTCCCAGAGCTTGGCCAGGGCGAATTGCGGGTGGCTGAGCACTTCGACCCGTGCCGCCTGTTCCCAGCCCCGCATGATCAGGGCGTCACCGCCCTGGGGTTGCAGGTCGACCAGCTTGGCGAACCATTCGGGCACCTGGTCGGTCGTGGTGGTGCTGTAGCGCTCGACTACTACCTCGTCACCGGGAATGCGCACCACGCGAATACTGGTGAAATAACCGCTGTCGAAGATCGAACTGACCATTAGCTCGATCATTGCCGGGTCGTCGACATGCGGGGTCATCGAAAGGCCCAGAGCGGTCGCCGCATCCTGGGCATGTGAGCGCAACTGGCTGAGCAACTGCTCGCGGGAGCTCTCCACCCCCGCGATAAAGCTGCCGGTGAAGGCCACCACGAGAAACAGACAGATGGCGAGAAATAGTTGTTTGAGTAGGGACATTTGCTTCTCCTAGCCTTCGCCGATGGCGAAGCCCTCCGCGCGCATTTTTTTCAATAGATCCTGCCAGCGCGACAGCTTTTTGCTGTCGCTTTTCTTGCTGTTCGAGCCGGGCAGGTACAAGCCTTCGGCGTTGAAGGCGTAAACCGGTAACAAATCCCGGCGTTGCGACGCCGGGCGGATTTCGCCGATCAGGTTGTCCAGTACCAGGGGTTCTGCGGCGGGGCTGGCGTAGTAGGTCAGCACCATATGCGCCTGGTTCAGGCGCAGCGCTTTTACGTAGGTGATACGCAGCTTTTCACTGGGGATGCCGAGACGGCGCAGGGTGAAATACTTGGCGATGGAATAGTCTTCGCAATCGCCCGCGCCCTTGACCAGCGCCTCGATCGGGGTCGCCCAGTAATCGTTGGCATTCCACAGGTGGATGTCGTCGGTAAAGCGCAGTTGCCGGTTGAAAAAGCGATTGACCTCGGCAAGCTGTTGTTTTTCAGCCAGGCCAGCACTGCTTTGGATCAGCTCGTCCCAGGCCTGGATGCGTTGCTTGGCCGCGCCCAGGGTGCCGTAGCGGCGTTCGGCGTTTTCGATGATGCGACCGAATTCCCAGTCGGCGAGCGCATTGGCCAGCCCCACCAGCAACAACCCGCAGGCCAGCCACAGCGCATGAACTTTCGCGGCGCGAGCATATTTGCGCGGGTATGGCTGCATCGGCCGTGCCTCTGCTGGGGATGCAAAAAGTCTAGGCGTAGCCGGGGGTTTTTGCCGGGTGTTTGCGGCGGCATTGCGCAGGCATGCGAACCGCTTCTGGATTGCATCCGGGCGTGGATTGCTCAGTGCCTTTTTTGTAAGCGAAGGGCCGCTTTTGTAGCCCGGATGCAATCCGGGGACGGTGCCTGCCGCTGATCCCTGCGTTCATCGATCAATCGTGGGTTTGGCGACTGCCAGGGTTTTCTGCCGGAGGATGTACAGGCTGACCAGAACCGCGCTGCTGAGCATGAACAGGCGCGCCCAGAACATCGGCACCAGGTAGCAGGACAGGCTGATGCTGGTCCACATCAGGGCGATGCTATAGACCTTGGCTTTGAGCGGCAGGCCCTTGCCATCGAGATAGTCGCGAATCCAGGGGCCGAGTCTGGGGTGATCGACCAACCAGAGGTAAAAGCGCTTGGAGCTGCGTACGAAGCAGGCGGCTGCCAGTAGCAGGAACGGGGTGGTCGGCAGCACCGGCAGAAAAATCCCGATCACGCCCAGCGCCACACTCAGCCAACCGATGGTCAGCAGGGTGTAGCGAATGGCGGGATTGGGGTTTTCTTCGGCTTGCCGCACCATTGGCGCAGGGCGGACTTAGTGGTGGCGCGGCTTGAGCAGCGCGGGTTTTTCTTCCGGCGCGTTGCACAGCAGGAACAGTGCGGTCAGTAGCTCCGGGATCTGTTCGATCATGCTGTCCACCAGGTCGCGATCACGGGCGATTTCGGCGAACTCCGGCTGTTCGTCGAACAGCCCGGAGCCGACCATGATCGGCAGCAGCAATTCGCTGACTTCATCTTCCGCGTCATCGAACCAGGCCGCCTCACGCAGGAATACCCCTTCCATGAAACCGATGCACCAACCGCGCAATTCGGAATCGTCCGGCTCTTCGCCGAGGTCGAGTTCACAGGGGACTTCCGGGTCGTCGTCGCTGGCCAGTTGGCGGGCGATATGCGCCTGCAATTGCACCAGGGTGGCTTCGATCTCTTCGCGTTCGGCGTCGCTGCGGTAATGCGGCGGCTCGGAGAACAGGGCGTCGATCCACTCGCGCTGCGGGACTTGATCCGGGCAGATCGACAGGGCGGTGAGGTAACCGTGGGCGGCCACGTAGTCCAGGGCCTCTTCGTGCAATTCATCAGCGTCGAGGAAGGCTTGCAGGCGGGACAATTGCTCGGCGAATGACATCGGAGGCTACCTAGAAGAAGTAAACGAGGCTGGATTCTAGTCCAGACCCGTTACAGCGGCCATAGTTCTAGGCAAATCGGGGCAAATGCACGACAAAAAAATTTGAACCCGGCCAGAAGTATCGAGGTGGTGTCATGCGGATCAGCGATACGCACCAGGCCAATGGTTGGCTCGATGCCGGGCGCGTGGGCGCCTATTCGCCGAGAGGCGCGCGCTCGAGGGTTTCCTCCGGCCTGACCGGGTTGCGATAACCGCCCCGAGTCGCATCGTAAGCCTCGTAGGGCATGTCGTAATACTGTCCGGTCGCCGGGTCGTAGGTGCGTTCATAGCCCAGCGTGGCTTCGCTGCGGTCGCGGGATAGGCTGTCGCTCGAGCGGCTGCGTGCTTCCCAGGCGCGGTTGTAGTCGCCATAGATGTAATCGTGGGAAATCGGCCCGGGCAGCACTATCTGGTCGACCCCGGCCACCTGCCGGGGGTTGCTGATGACCACTGTTTCCGCCACAGCGGGCAACCAGTAGCGGGCCTCTTGCCAATTCGCCGTGGCGGATTGGTAAGAACGGATAAACGCTGAATACTGCCCCCAGCCTTGCAGGATGCCCACCGTGGCATGGGCCCGCGCTGGCGTGCCACGGTAGACGAAACTCAGCTGCGCCTCGATGACCTGCCACTGCAGCCCCATCACCCCGGGAAAGGGCGGCAGTGGGCTGGTTGCATGGATCTGCGGGTTCTGCAGCTCGGGAGTGGAATTGAGCACGAACTGCAGAAATTGCTCCGGGAGTACCTGACCGAAACCGCCGACCAGCAGCGCGAACGAGGCGCCGGTCACCTGGTCCGGCGCCAGCATGTCCACTCCATTGCTGGTCTCGTTGGCCGTCCAGCCCTTGGGCATCGAATATTTGAAGTAATGGCCCTGGTGCACTTGCAGCGATGGACGGTCCTGTGGCGCGCTGAATGCGGAACCCGCGAACAAGAGAAGGGTGGACAGGAGAAGGAACTGCTTACAGCCGGTGTTCATCGACTACCGCCCTGAACTGAGAACCTGATTGGATAGTTATAGATCAGTGCGCCCGCAGTCTCTATGTCGTAGCGGCGAACCGGACCTGCGGCCCGCCGCCAGGAAACCTCGACAGACCTGGGCCGGACAGGTGCGTATAATGCCGGGCTCGTTTCGGAGACCTTACATGCTCGACCAGGCACAGCGCATCCTCAAAGACGTATTCGGCTATGACAGCTTCCGCGGCCGTCAGGGCGCGATTATCGAGCGCGTGGCCGCGGGCGGTGATGCCTTGGTGCTGATGCCCACCGGCGGCGGCAAATCGCTGTGCTTCCAGGTGCCGGCACTGCTGCGCGATGGCTTGGCGGTGGTGGTGTCGCCGTTGATTGCGCTGATGGACGATCAGGTCGCGACCCTGGACGAACTCGGCGTGGCGGCGGTGGCGCTGAACTCCACGCTGGGCGCCGAGCAGCAACGCGAGATCGCCGCGCGGATCGAACGCGGCGAGATCAAGATGCTCTACCTGGCCCCGGAACGCCTGGTGCAACCGCGCATGCTGGCTTTTCTACAGCGCCTGAATATCGCCCTGTTCGCCATCGACGAAGCCCACTGCGTGTCGCAGTGGGGGCATGATTTCCGCCCGGAATACTTGCAGCTGGGCCAGCTCGCCGAGCTGTTCCCGGGTGTGCCGCGCATCGCCCTGACCGCCACCGCGGACATGCGCACCCGCGAAGAAATCGTCCAGCGCCTGCATTTGCACGAGGCCGAGCGCTTTCTCTCGAGCTTCGATCGACCGAATATCTTCTACCGCATCGTGCCCAAGGATCAGCCGCGCAAGCAGTTGTTGGCGTTTCTCGCCGCGCGCAAAGGCGACGCCGGCATCGTCTATTGCCTGTCGCGCAAGAAGGTCGACGAAGTCGCCGCCTTTCTCTCCGAGCAAGGCTTCCCGGCCTTGCCGTACCACGCCGGTTTGCCCAACGAGCTGCGCGCTTACCATCAAAAGCGCTTCCTTAACGAGGAAGGCTTGATCATGGTCGCGACCATCGCGTTCGGCATGGGTATCGATAAGCCCAACGTGCGCTTCGTCGCCCACCTGGATTTGCCCAAATCCCTGGAAGCCTATTACCAGGAGACCGGCCGGGCCGGCCGTGACGGTTTGCCGGCGGATGCCTGGATGGCCTATGGCCTGCAGGATGTGCTGCTGCTCAAACAGATGCTCAACAATTCCGAAGGCGACGAGCGCCACAAGCGTGTTGAGCAGCACAAGCTCGACGCCATGCTCGCGCTCTGTGAGGAAATCCGCTGCCGTCGCCAGGCCTTGCTGGCCTATTTCGACGAGGAGCTGCCGCAGCCGTGCGGGCACTGCGACAACTGTCAGGATGGCGTGCAGACCTGGGACGCCACCGAACCGGCGCGCCAAGCGCTGTCGGCGATCTACCGCAGCGGCCAGCGCTATGGCGTCGGCCATCTGGTCGACATTTTGCTCGGTCGCGACAACGACAAGGTCCGTGGCCCAGGCCATCAGCACCTCTCGGTGTTCGGCGTCGGCAAGGCCTTCAGCGAGGGCGAATGGCGCTCGCTGTTCCGCCAACTGGTGGCCCGCGGCCTGGCTGATGTCGACCTGGAGGGTTACGGCGGTTTGCGCCTGTCCGATAGCTGCCGACCGCTGCTGCGCGGTGAAGTGACGCTGCAGTTGCGTCGCGACCTGAAGCCACAGCACACCGCGAAGAGCTCCAGCAGCGCCGCCAGCCAATTAGTACGTGGCGACGAGCGCGAGCAGTGGGAGGCGTTGCGCGCCTTGCGCCGCAAGCTGGCCGAAGAGCATGCGGTGCCACCGTACGTGATTTTCCCCGATGCCACCTTGCTCGAGATGTTGCGCAGCAAGCCCAGCACCCTGGCGGAAATGGCGCGGGTCAGCGGCGTCGGCGCACGCAAGCTGGAGCGCTACGGCGAGGCCTTTCTCGAGGTTCTGGCGGGAAATGCCGAGGCGCCGCGCGCGGTCGCCGATTTGCGCCATGAATTGATCAGCCTGGCTCGTGCCGGCATGACCCCGGCGCAAATCGCCGCGCAACTCAGCTGCAGCGAAAAGAACGTCTACAGCCTGTTGGCCGAGGCCATCGGCCGGCAGGAGCTGTCCCTCGAACAGGCCTTGGATCTGCCGCAGGAGCTGCTGGGCGAGATTCAGGATGCGTTCCTCGAGGGCGACGGCGAGCTGCCCGCCGCCTCGGCGATCAGCGAAATGTTCAGCGGGCGTGTCGACCTCGGCGTGTTGTATTGCGTGCGCGCCGCCTTGCAGGCCGAATTCGAAGCCTGATCGCGGCCCTACGGACCTGTGGGTGACAGCGACACCTGTTCCTTTGGCGGGTGTCAAATGGCCCCAGGCTGTGCTGCACTGAAGCGGTCAAGAGGAGGTAACGATGCCGACCACACACGCCTGGCTAGACGACGTGCGCCCCAGCCCCTATGCCGATCAGTTCGAGGCGGGCTTTTATCGCTTGCGCTTCGTTCCGCACATCGAGCGTGAATACCGCGACTACATGCTCGGCAGCACCTACAGCTTCAAACGTATCGCGCTCTACAGCAGCGTCCTGCTGTGGTTGGTGTTTACGGCATTCGATTTCGTCCTGGTGCAGGGGCCGGTGATCTGGTGGATGTTCAGCGTCCGCCTGGCGGTGCTGGCCCTGCTGTTGGGGTTCGTCGGGCTGCTGATCCAGCAGCGGCATGCGCACCTGTTACAACCCCTGACGCTGGTGAGCATTCTGGCCCTGGGGATCGGTGCGGCGATGGTCATCGGCCTGGCGCATACGTCCCAGCCGACCTATCCCTACGAAGGGCTGTTGTTGATCTGCATGGCCGCCTATTTTCTGATCGGCCTGCGCCTCAAACAGGCGGTTGCCTGTTCGCTGGCGATATTGCTGGTGTATGTCGGCATGGAATGGCTGGCAGGCGTACTGCTGCCGAGGCTGCTCAGCAACACCCTGTTTTTATTGATCGGCAACCTGATGGGCGCGACTGGTTGCTACCTGTTGGAGTTCAAATCCCGCGAGCATTTTCTGGTCAGCCGCCTGATGCGCGTGCTCGCCGACCATGACAGCCTCACCGGGCTGCACAACCGGCGCAGCTTCAACCGCCAGTTCGAGCGGCTGTGGCGGCAGGCGCAGCGCGAAGGCCACAACCTGGCACTGTTGCTGTGCGATATCGACCACTTCAAGGCCTACAACGACTGTTATGGCCATCAGGCCGGCGACAAGGTATTGGAGTGCGTCGGTGGCCTGCTGCGCATGGCCGCCCGACGTCCGCTGGACATGGCGGTGCGTCTGGGCGGTGAGGAGTTCGCCGTGCTGCTGTACGACAGTGAAGTCAGTCAGGCGCTGGAATATGCCGAGGCCTTGCGCGAAAGCCTGCAGCAACTGGCGATTGAGCACCGGGCCTCGGATACGGCGCCGGTGGTCACCATGTCCATCGGCGTGGCTTGCCTGCAGCCGGATGATGCCAGCTCACTGAGCAAGTTATACGAAGGGGCGGATCGCGCACTTTATAAAGCCAAGGCCGCTGGGCGTAATCAGGTGATGAACTGATTCGGGTGGCCGGTTTCGTCACTTTAGCTGTCGCTTACGGTGACTGTAGCACCAGGGTGCCGGTGCTAGCATCGTGACCATTCTTGGGCTAACGGATTTTTCATGGAACGCCTGATTCAAGCCAACGGCCAAGCGCACTACGGCATATTCACGGACGCTCCCAAGCTGATCAATTACCGTGATTTCGACTTCCGCTCGCCCATGGGCCGGCGGCTCGGCGCTCTGGCGAAATGGCGTCGCTTTCACCAGTTCCAATACTTCGGGCTGATCAGCGAGGAGCTGATCGGTGGATGCGCGCTGGCCAATCTGAGTCTGCTCGGGGTCGGCTTCGTCTACCTCTTCCACCCGGCCAGCGGGCGGATGATCGAGCGACAGTTCAAGTTGCCGCTGGGTATGGGCACGCGCTTTTCCCAGCGACCGCAGGATGGCGTATGCGAATTGCGCAGCGGGCGCAACCTGTTGCGGTTCGAGAACAGCGAGGCGCCACAGGAAAAGCGTTTGCTGGTGGAGTTGGACGACGGCACCCGTATCGATGCCCGTTTTTCCGAGCAGCAACCGGCCTTTCAACCCATGTGCCTGAATACCCCGAGTGCGGCGAATGGCTGGGTCTACGCCCAGAAAGTCGCCGGTGTGCGTTGCCATGGCACTGTGCTCAGCCGTTTTGGCGAGTTCGACCTGAGTGCGATCGATGCTTTTGCCCATCACGACTGGTCGGCCGGCTATATGCGCCCGGAAACCTCCTGGAACTGGGCCTGCCTGTCGGGCCAGGCCGGTGCGCAACGGGTCGGGCTGAACCTGTCCTGCGGGGTCAACGAAACCAGCTTCACGGAAAATTGCTTCTGGCTCGATGGCCAGCTGATCAAGGTCGATACGGTCCGTTTCGCCTTCGATCGCGACCAGCCGATGCAGCCCTGGCGGATTGACTCGCACGATGGCCAGGTGCAGCTGTGTTTCGAGGCTCGGGGTTTGCATCGCGAGCGCCTGAACCTGGGTTTTCTGGCCAGCAACTTCAAACAGATATTCGGCCGTTTCAACGGCGTATTGCGCCCGGTAGGTCGGCCCGAGTTGGTCATCGAAAACCTCTGGGGCTTCGTCGAAGATCAGTATGTGAAATGGTGATGCCCATTAGGTTTTATTCCGCGCGCTGATCTGCCCCAACCCCACCCTTTATCGCCATCAGCCAAGCGAGCCTTGATCTTGGCTCCATGATTATGGTTAGCTGGCTAATAATTAGTTTTTTTATGCTTAGAGTTGTGAATCCATGTCGCAGTTAGAACAACATCGTTTTGCCATGCAATTAGCGCAGTTGTCCCGTGCCTGGCGCGGGGAGTTGGACCGCCGCCTTGTTGATCTGGGCCTGTCCCAGGCGCGCTGGCTGGTGCTGTTGCACCTCGGGCGCTTCAAGGAGGCGCCGACCCAGCGCGAGTTGGCGCAGAGCGTCGGCGTCGAGGGACCGACCCTGGCGCGCCTGCTCGATAGCCTGGAAGCCCAGGGCCTAGTCAGTCGCCATGCGGTGCCGGAAGACCGACGGGCGAAGAAAATCGCCCTGTGCGAGCCGGCCAAACCATTGATCGAGAAAATCGAAGCGATCTCCACGCAATTACGCAAAGAACTGTTCGACGGCATCGACGAGGAAGAATTACGTCGCTGCCAGCTGGTGCACGCGCGCATTCTGGGCAATCTGGAAAAACGCTGATGCAGGAGGATCTGCCAGCACTGCAGGCACGCTTCGGCAGTCGCTATCCACAGTGGCTGCTGGCAATACTGATGGTAGGCAGCATGGCTATGGTGCTGGCCTCGACCAGTATCAACGTGGCCTTGCCGGCGATCATGCGCGATTTCGCCATCGGTCGACCGTTGGCGCAGTGGCTGTCCACCGGCTTTCTCGCCGCCATGACCGCGGGTCTGTTGTTGGCCGCCTGGGCGCATGCGCGTCTGGGCGCACGGCGGACCGCGCAGGTCGGTCTGCTGCTGTTCATCGTGACCTCGTTGCTGGCGCTGGTGACGCAAAGCGCCTGGCAGCTGATCGTTCTGCGCTGTATCCAGGGCTTGTGCGCCGGCATCGTTCAACCGTTGGCCATGGTCCTGATATTTCGGGTGTTCGCCGCCGGTGGCCGGGGCATGGCCCTGGGCATCTACGGCCTTGGCGTGATGATCGCCCCGACCCTCGGGCCGACCATCGGCGGCTATCTGGTCGATCATTTCGGTTGGGCCGCGGTGTTCTGGATGCCGCTGCCGATGTGTGTGCTGGCCTCGCTCGGCGCGCAGTGGTTGCTGCCCAGCGAGCGCGAACGCAATACCCCCTTTCTCGATGTCTGGGCCTTTGCCTTGCTCTGCGTGGCGCTGTTCGCCTCGCTCGGAGCCCTGGCCGAAGCGCAGCGCTTCAGCTGGCTGTCCGCACGCGTCTGGTTGCCGACGGTATTCGGCATGCTCGGATTTATCGGATTCTTCATCCGCAGCCGGCGTAGCGCCAAACCGCTACTGCCATTGACCCTTTGGCGGCATGCCGGTTTTCGCAATGCCAGCTGGGTGGCGCTGACCCTGGGAGTGGGGCTGTATGGCTCGACCTACCTGATTCCGCTCTACCTGCAAACGGTAGAGGGCTACAGCGCCGGCCGCGCCGGCTTGCTGCTGTTGCCCACCGGCGTCCTGATGGGCGGCGCGTCCTTCCTCGGCGGCTGGCTCAGCGACCGCTGGTCGGCGGCCTCGCTGCTGATCGCGGGGTTGCTGGTATTCGCCTTGTCGGCTGCCGGCCTGGGCTGGCTCGAACCCGGCGCCTCCTTCGTGGTCCTGTGTTTCTGGGCCTGCGTCGGTCGGATCGGCTTGGGTTTGCTGCTGCCGGCGCTGAGTACCGGTTCGCTGGATATCCTCAGCCAGGAGGAACTGGCTCAGGGCGCGGGGGCCATCACCTTCGTAAGGCAACTCGGCGGAGCATTCGGCGTCAACCTGCTGACCTTCTTCCTCGAATGGCGCCATCACCGCGAGGGCGCCGACGCCGCCGCCGAAGCCCTGGCTTTTCAACAGAGTTTCTGGTTGATGGGGGCGGTTTTTGCGTTGACCGTTCTGGCCGCCCATGGCGTGAAAGCGACAAAACACTGACGGATAAACGGTCGCGGTATTTTTTGCCGCTTTGTTGACTTGTTGCCTATTCTTATCGGTGATGGCCCCTTGCTATGGTTTCGGCGTGCTGATGCCTGAGTCGATAGCCGGGGTGGTCAGCGGCCGGGTTTCATAGGGAATTTGCTCCCGACTGACAGCTGTGGCGATGGCGTCCCCCTGGATGCCGATCATCCCAGTGTTGTGGTCTTGTTATGGGCGTGCTGCGCTAAGTCTTGGCGACGCTGCTCAGGCAGTGGTACCGGGAGACTACTATGATTCGAGCACGGCAACTATTGATCGGCCTTGCCTCTGGGTCGGCGCTGTATTCGGGGCTGGCACCAGCCTTGGGCCTGGGGGAAATAACCCTGCATTCCGCCCTGAACCAATCCCTGGACGCAGAAATCGAATTGCTCGAGTTGGGCGATCTGGCCGACGTCGACTTCAAGGTTCGTCTCGCCTCTGCGGAGGTTTTCAGTCGCTCGGGCGTGGATCGCGTCTATTTCCTCAACGACCTGCGTTTTACGCCGCTGCTCAGTGGCGGTCGCGGCGTTATCCGGGTGCTGTCGAATAAACCGGTGCGCGAGCCTTATCTGAATTTCATCGTCGAAGTGACGCGCCCCAACGGCAATTTATTCCGCGAATACACCCTGTTGCTCGATCCACCGGGCTCCTCGGCCTACCACGCGGTGGCGTCGCCAGTGGCGACTGCCGCACCCGTGGTGGAGCGAGTCCAGGTGCAGCGCTCATCCCCGGCCGCGCCTCGTGCGCAGCGGCCCAAGCCGTCTGCGGTGCAGGGCGAGCGCTATCAGGTGGTATCCGGCGATAGCCTGTGGAAGATCGCCGCGCGTTTGCGCGAACAAGGTAGCCAAGCGTCGCAGCAGGCGCTGATGGCCGATATTCATGTACTCAATCCACAGGCCTTCAGTAACGGCGACATCAATCGGCTGCTTGCCGGCGCAGATTTGCTCTTGCCGGACACTGCGATTGGTACACCCGCCAGTGTCGCGGCCGATCCGGCAGCGGTCGCGATACCAGCGGCGCAGGTCGCCGCAGTGGAGACGCCTGTCGAATCGGTGGCGGCCGAGCAGACCCAGGTCGAACAGGAGTTGGCCGCCCAGGGCGCGGAAACCCTGCAACTGCAACAGAACCTGGCCGAGCTGCAAGTGCAAATACAACAATTGCAGGAGCAGATGAGCGCGAGGGACAGGGTCATCAGCGGTTTGCAAGCGGAGCTGGCGGCGCGGCAAGCGAATGCCGCCAGCGTACCGGCCGCCGCTGATGTAGTTGCGACTGCCGAAGGCCGTGGGGCGAACAGCGCCACCGGTGCTGAATCGATGGCGCCGCGCGATTGGCTGACTACCGGGTTGGCCACCTTGGCATTGCTGCTGGCCGGATTGGTCGGCGTGCTTTGGCGCGGCAGAAATCGCGGGCAACCAGCCGTCAGCCAGCATCAGCCGCCTGCGCCAGTCAAACTCAAGGCGGCTATACCTCCGGCGCCGGTTCCGCGGCGAAGCGAAAGCACGGTGGCGGCCGTGGCCCCCAGTTATTCGGGCGATGCCCTGCATAGTGCCGAGACCTATATCGCCTACGGTCGTTTCAATGAAGCGGTGGCTTGCCTGGACAAGGCGCTGCTGGCTCAGCCGACACGCAGCGACATTCGCTGGCGGCTACTGGAGGTGCTTGCCCAGCAGGGCGATGTCGGCAGGTTCCTCGAGCAGGAGGCGGCCTTGCGCAATGCGGGGTTTACCGCGGCGCGGATCGACGAACTGAAGGCCCGATTCGCCCACCTGTTCGCTGCGCCGCCGGCGGATCTACTGGCCGATGCGGTTCTGGCGCTGGACGAGACGCCGCCAGTGGCGGATGACTTCAAGCTCAACCTCGACGAACTGTCCCTGGATGCCGATTGGGAATCCATGGATCCGTTTGCGTCCCCGGCGAAAAAGAAAGCACCGGCGCCAAATGCCGATAAAGACCTTCAAGACTCGGCTGCGCTGCCGGACACGCGGGATGCGCGCAACCCGTTTGCCGATGCCATGCTGGTGGAAGAAGCACCGATCGACAGCTGGCTGGGTGAGGAACTCGATCCCGCCTTTGTCGAGCAAACGCGCACGACGCGCAAGGCATCGTCGGGCAACCTCGATCACTTGGCGGGCAATCGCAACAACCTGGCCAAACTCAACATGGCGCTGGCCTATATCGAGCAGGGCGACCTGGACAGCGCCTGCCATATTCTCAATGAGCTGATCCACGATGGCGACGACAAGCTCAAGAAGGAGGCGCGTGAACTGCTGGCGAAAATAGCCTGAGATAGTCCTGCGATGCTGCAAAGAACGCCCGTTGTGCGCTGACATCGGGCGTTTTTTTGTCTTCCCCGGTTGTGGTGCGCGATCTGTTGTCTGCTCCTGCAATAAGCCCGGGAGGGCAGCGCCAATAGGGCGGCGGGGCGCGTATCATCCGATTTTTCGGCCCCGCAGAGTTGCTCTCATGTCCAGTGCTAAACCCGAAGTGACCATCACCTATTGCACCCAATGCCAGTGGCTGCTGCGTGCGGCCTGGCTCGCCCAGGAGTTGCTCTCGACCTTTGCCGACGACCTTGGCAAGGTCAGCCTGGAGCCCGGCACCGGTGGGGTATTTCGCATCGTCTGCGACGGCGTGCAGCTGTGGGAGCGCAAGGCCGATGGCGGCTTTCCCGAGGCCAAGGTACTCAAACAGCGTTTGCGCGATCAGATCGACCCGGCGCGCGATCTCGGCCACAACGAGCGTTCGCGCGATAGCTGAGTTATCGCGCCATGCGCGCCGAAACGAAAATCGCCAGGACGATCAGCACGCCGCCGGCGAGCATGCGCAGGGTCGGCACCTCGTTGAACAACCACCAGGCGAAACAGATGCCGTAGACCGGTTCCAGGGCGAATATCACCGCGGCGCTGCGTGCGGTGATCACCCGCAGGCTGGCGACAAACAGGCTGTGCGCCAAGCCCGTACAAAAGATGCCGAGCATGGCCAGCCATAACCAGTCGATGGCGCGGACGCTCGGCAGCGTCGACCAGGCGAAGGGCAGGAAGCACACCAGCACCGTCAGGTTCTGACAGAGCGCCGCCTGTACCGGGTCGAGGCCGCGGGTGCCGGCGCGGTTGAGCAGCGACAAGAGGGCGAACAGCAGGCCCGAGAGTATCGCCCAGAGCAGCCCGCCGGTGGCCTGGTTGGCCAGGTCGAAACTCGGTGTGACCAGGATCAGGCCGAGGCAGACCACACCGACCATGGCGAACTCCAGCGGCCGTGTGCGTTCGCGGAACAATACGCCCTCGAGCAGCACGGTGAAGGCCGGGAAACTGGCGAAGCCGAGGGTGGCGATGGCCACGCCGGAGACCTTTACCGCCTCGAAAAACGTCAGCCAATGACTGCCGAGCAGTAAACCGCCGAGCGCCAGCATCGCCAGTTGGCGCAGGCTCGGACGTTGCGCCTTGGCGTTTTTGAACAGCCGGGCGAACAGCGCCAGCGCCGCGACGGCGAAGATCGCCCGCCCGCCGACGATGGCCGAGGGGGTGGTGTTGGCCAGTTTGCCGAAAATCCCCGAGAGGCCGAACATCAGCGCACCCAGATGAATCGCCAGTAGTGCTCTGCTGTACGTCATGCCAGGCGGGCGCCATTGGGGAGCGGTTTGTCGAAGCTCGCCAGCACCACCTTCTGCTCGGCGTCGTAGACGCCGGTCACCAGCACTTCCGAGCGGATGCCGGCGATGCGTTTGGGTGCGAAGTTGCAGACGCACAGCACCTGGCGGCCGATCAGCTCGTCGCAGCGGTAATGCGCGGTCAGTTGCGCACTTGAAGTTTTCACCCCCGACTCGCCCAGGTCCACGCGCAGCACATAGGCCGGTTTCAGCGCTTTCGGGTTCGGCTCGGCGGCCACCACGGTGCCGACGCGCAACTCCACCCGTTGAAAATCATCCCACTCGATCTGCTGCATAAGGCCTCCTGATTGCTGTTTGCAGTCTAGGAGGCGGGAGGCTGGGCGTCTGTCGCGCGAGTCGCGACTTTTAGCGCGTTACTCGCGGCATTACTCACAAGAGTGGCGCAGTGCGCGCGGGGTGCTGCCGAATTGGCGGGACAGAGCGGCGCTAAAGGCGCTCTGCGAGTTGTAGCCGACCCTGGCGGCGATCTCGCCGATCGCCAATTGGCTGTGTTGCAGCAGATGGCGGGCCAGGTTCAGACGCCGGCTGCGTACGTACTCCATGGGCGTTTGCCCGGTTTCGTCGAGAAAGCGTACATGGAAGCGCGCCGCCGATAACCCGGCCAGGCGCGCCAGGTCGACGACTTGCAGCGGGTGTGCGGCATGCCGGTCGATATGGGCGTCGATTGCCGCCAGGGGCAGCTGGCTGGGCGGAAGACTGCCGTGTTCGCTCGCCAGGCTGGCCAACAGCAAGGCCGCACCTTGTTCGGCGATCACCGGGTCGCCGATCGGGCTGGCCGCCAGCCAGCCGACCAACTGGCTCTGCGCCGGGTTGAGCGGCAAGGCTCCAGGGTTGTCGATCAGCCGTCGGCCGGCATCGGCGTGGGCCCCGAGGCGTTGCCGCAGCCAGGATTCGGAGGGGATGTCGAGCACCAGGCACTGGCTGCCGTGGCGGCTGCCGCAGGCATGCCGGGTGTCGGGCGGCACCACGGCGAGAGTCTGGCGCACGACCTGGCTGCCGCGGCCGGCGACTTCGAAATCCAGCAGGCCGCTGAGGCCGAACACCAGCTGCGCATGGGCGTGGCTGTGGCTGAGCAGGTCATGGCTGTAGTGACGCAATGAAAGCAGGGTTGACATGCGGATTCCTCGGGCAAGGCGCCCAGTCTAGCAGGCGCGTCGCGCGGCAGCCCCTGTGTGGTTGTCATCGAATTGCCTTGGATCCGTCACCTTGGTTTCACCCCGGCGATGCACGCTCAGGCAAACTCCGGTGGAGGTCGACCATGACCAGCGTGCAGCTGATTAAGCCAAGTCGTAAGCAACATGTCCGCACCCTGTGGATTTCCGACGTGCACCTGGGCACGCGGGATTGTCAGGCCGAACACCTCGCGGCATTTCTCAAACGTTACCAGGCCGACAAGGTTTACCTGGTCGGCGACATCATCGACGGCTGGAAGCTGCGCGGTGGCATGTATTGGCCCCAGGCCCACACCAATGTGATTCGCCGCTTGCTGACCATGAGCAAGCGCGGCACCGAGGTGATCTACGTCACCGGCAATCACGACGAGTTCCTGCGCGGTTACTCCGGTTTGATTCTCGGCAATATCCAGCTGGTCGACGAGGCCGAGCACATTACCGCCGACGGCCGCCGCTTGTTGGTGATCCATGGCGATCAGTTCGACGTGATCACCCGCTATCACCGCTGGCTGGCCTTTCTCGGTGACTCGGCCTACGAATTCACCCTGACCCTCAACCGTTGGCTCAACCACTGGCGCCAGCGTTATGGCTACGGCTATTGGTCGCTGTCGGCTTACCTCAAGCACAAGGTCAAAGGTGCGGTGAACTTCATCAGCGACTTCGAAGAGGCGATCGCTCACGAATGCGTCAAGCGTGGCTTCAACGGGGTGGTCTGCGGGCATATCCACCATGCCGAAATCCGCCCCATGGGCGCGGTGGAGTATATGAATTGCGGCGATTGGGTCGAATCCTGTACGGCATTGATCGAGCACCTGGATGGGCGCATTGAGCTGTACCGCCTGGCCGAGGATCAGGCGCAGACTGAAGCGCCCACCTTGGTCGCCGTGGAGCCGGCGGCATGAGGATTCTGATCGTCTCCGACGCCTGGGCGCCGCAGGTCAATGGCGTGGTCACCAGTCTGCGCGCATTGCTGGATGAGCTGCGCGGCCTCGGGCACCAGGTAAAACTGCTGTCGCCCGCGGATTTTCGCAGCGTTCCCTGTCCGACCTACCCGGAGATACCGCTGGTATGGAATCTCTGGCGAGTCGGCGCGACGATCCGCGAGTTTCAACCCGATTGCGTCCACCTGGCCACGGAAGGGCCACTCGGTTGGGCGGCGCGCCGGTGGCTGAACAAACGTGGGTTGGCGTTTTCCACGGCGATCCACACGCGCTTTCCCGAATACCTCAATAGCCGCTGGCGCTGGCTGCCGTTGAGTTGGGGTTATGCCTACCTGCGCGCGTTCCATCGGCCGAGCCAGGCGGTGTTGATCACCACCGAGCGCTTGTGCGCGGAGTTCGCCGGCTGGGGGCTGCGACGCCTGGCGGTATGGCGCAAGGGCGTCGATACCGGCTTGTTCCACCCGCCAGCATCGCGTGCGCAAGGCGCCGCCCCGGTTTTTCTGTATGTCGGGCGAGTCGCCACGGAGAAAAACCTGGAAGCTTTTCTCGATCTGGAACTGCCCGGGATCAAGCGGGTCGTCGGCGACGGCCCGCAGCGTGAAGCCTTGCAGGCTCGCTATGGCGCGGTGGAGTTTCTCGGCTACCGCCATGGCAATGCTTTGGCCCGGGCCTATCAGGAGGCCAGCGTGCTGGTGTTTCCCTCGCGTACCGATACCTACGGCTTGGTCATGCTCGAGGCATTGGCCTGCGGCACGCCGGTGGCGGCGTTCCCCGTGCCGGGGCCGCTGGATGTGCTGGAGGCGGGAGTTAGCGGTGCGATGAGCGAGGACCTGCGTGAGGCCTGCCTGGCTGCCCTGCAACTGGATCGAGGTCAATGTGCCGAGCTGGCGGCGCGCCAATCCTGGCGCGCCTCGGCATTGGAGTTCCTGGCCATGCAGCCGATGATCGATGGCGAGCGCTGTCCGCAGCCGCTACACGTGGCACCGCGAGCGATTACGCAGCCTCTGTAGCCTTCCTCGGATTTCATTCGAGCCTGGTTTTTGCCTTTGTAGGAGCGGGCCTGCCCGCGATCTCTGGCGGGTTCAAAAACATCGCGGCCAAGGCCGCTCCTACGGTCTTCCTGGATTCATGTGCAAGGTCGACGGCCCGTAGGGCGGACATGCCGAAGGCTTGTTTGCCGCGCATCGTCCGGCTGCGCGTTACATGATCACCTTGTCGCGCAGCTTCTCGGCGGCCTGTTGCAGCGCCTGGATGACCCGTTGCTTGTCGAAGTTCTGAATGCCGTTGGTATCCAGGTACATGGAGAAACCGGGCAATTCGTGCTCGACATAACTGGAGGTGGCGCCCAGATCGCGGCGGAAATCCACGACCTGATAGATCTGCACCGGGCGGGTGAAGCCCTTGACGTTGATCTGGCCTTTGTCGCGGCACATCACCACGTCCTTGATCATCGAGTAGGTCTCGTGGGAGATCAGGATTTCGCCCGACTCGGCGGCGCTTTCCAGGCGGCTGGCGAGGTTCACGTCGCGGCCGATGATGGTGTAGTCCATGCGGGTATCGGCACCGAAGTTGCCGACCGTGCAATAGCCGGTATTCAGACCCATGCGGATCTCCAGGGGTTTGGTAATGCCCTGGGCGCGCCACTGTTGGCGCAGCACTTTCATGTGCTTGCGCATGGCGATGGCCATGGAGACCGCGGCCACGGCGTCTTTCTTCGCGCCCTTGCTGGCCGGGTCGCCGAAAAACACCATGACGCTGTCGCCGATGAACTTGTCGATGGTGCCGCCATATTTCAGGCAGATTTTCGACATTTCATTGAGATAGCTGTTGAGCAAATCGGTCAGAGCCTCGGCTTCCAGCTCTTCGGACAGCTCGGTGAAGCCTTTGATATCGGAGAAGAACACCGTGAGTTTCTTGCGCTGGGTTTCCAGGCGCACGCTCTTCTTGCCGCTGAAAATCGATTCCCATACCTGCGGCGACAGGTACTTGGCCAGATTGCGGGCCAGGCGCGCGGCCTTTTCCTGCTCGCGCTTGATCTCGCTGCGCACCTGCGCCAGGCGCATGCCCTGCTGGTGGACGAAGTAGGCGGTGATGCAGATGCACAGGGAGGTGAAGGTGATGCTTACGGCGGCAACGAGGGCCGGTGTTTGCGGGTTGTAGTGCAGCTGCAACAACAGCGCGCTGCCGCCGCTGGCGCCGACTGCGATCAGCATGGTCAGGCCCAGATAGCGCAAGCCGCCGATCACCAGTGCGCTGAACACCAGGATCAGTATGGCCATCAGGCTCGGTACCACAGAAAACCCCAGGAGGGCGATGGCTGCGCCGGTATGCAGCGCATCGATGAACAACAGGGTGAGGTCGGTACCGCGCGGGTGTTCGCGCTTGAAACGCAGGCTCAGTTGATGGGCCAGGTGCGGATAGAGCAGGGTGTAGGGCACCATCCAGAGGATGTCGTAGGAGAAATGTTGCGTATAGGTGCCGGCAGCGATGCTGGCGGCAATGGCGATATAGGCCAGCACGCGGGAATAGTACTCGCGCAGTGGCGGAGCCGGTAATGCGTTGAGCCGGTTCTGGTTGATTGCATTCATGCGGCGGTAGTGATCCCTACTGGTGTCCGGCATCTCTGCCGGATGCCTGGCGCTCCGCAAACCGGATGGTGCGGATAACAAAGCCGGGATCATAACCAAGCAAAGCGGCTAGCGCCAAGCGCGACGGCTGAACGGTCCTGCCGCGTCTCCGGTTGGTGGTCTCCAGGGACCTATTTGCGCTCGGGATCTAGAACCGGATACGCCCGGTCAGGGCATCTTTCAACATCACCCAGTCGCCCATCAGGCTGTAGAGCGGGTATTGGAAAGTCGCGGGGCGGTTTTTCTCGAACACGAAGTGGCCGACCCAGGCGAAACCATAACCGGCCAATGGCACGGCGAGCAGCCACAGCCATTGTTGGCTGGCGATGGCGTAAGCGATGATCGCCAGGACCAGCAGGCTGCCGACGTAGTGCAGGCGGCGGCAGGTGTCGTTGCGGTGCTCCTGCAGGTAGTACGGGTAGAACTCGGCGAAGCTGGTATAGCGTGCGGTACCGTGCGTAGCCATGACAGCGCTCCTGTTGGCGTCCTGTGGCGGATCGCCATAGTCTAGTGGCGCTGACCCGCTGGGCCAGTGACATTAAGTGCCAGTTTAGTATCCTTGGGTCGCCACGCCGCGCCATGCGGCCCCGCCTAATCGAATAAGAAGCCGCCATGAGCGAACGCACCACCTCCTCTAGTTGGGCCCTGGGTATCGTCCAGGCGCTGGAAATGGGCGGCGTCGACTGCCGCACGATATTCCGCGAATTGAGCATGGATTACGCCGCCCTGGACGACCCGGATGCGCGTTTCCCGCAGGATGGCATGACCCGCCTGTGGCAGCGTGCGGTGGAGTTGTCGGGTAACCCGGCGATCGGCTTGAACATGGCCAAAGTGGTGCGCCCGGCTTCGTTTCACGTGGTTGGCTACGCCCTGATGTCGAGCCGTACCCTGCAAGACGGCTTTGCCCGCCTGGTGCGCTATCAGCGGATTATCGGCGAGGGCTCTGACCTGAACTTTCGCCCGAGCGGTAGCGGTTACGAGCTGACCTTGGCTATTCATGGCGACCGTCTGCCCGCTGCGCGCCAGAGTATCGAGGCGTCGCTGGCCTATGCCCTGGCGTTCTGCCGCTGGATCACCGGAAAACCGATCCGGCCACAGCAGGTGTGGTTCCAGGGCGACCCGCCGGCCGATCTGGAACCCTTCCAACAGGTCTTCCAGGGACCGCTGAAATTCAATAGCGACCACTACGGGCTGCTGTTCGACCGTGCCGACATGGAGATGCCACTGCCGACGGCCAACGAATCCCTGGCGCAGCTGCACGATAGGTTCGCCGGCGAATACCTGGCGCGGTTTTCCGAAAGTCGGGTGACCCATCAGGCCAGGCAGGTGCTGTGCCGTCTACTGCCTCGCGGCGAACCCAAGCGTGAAGCGGTGGCGCAGGCGTTGCACCTGTCGCAGCGAACCCTGCAACGGCGTCTGCAGGATGAAGGCACCAGCTTTCAGCAACTGCTCGACGACACGCGCCGCGAGCTAGCCGAGCAGTATCTGGCGCAGCCCAAGCTGACCCTGCTGGAGGTCGCCTATCTGTTGGGCTTTGCCGATCCGAGCAACTTCTTCCGGGCGTTTCGTCGCTGGTTCTCGATCACCCCCAGCGAATACCGCGCCCGTCTCTAGCAGGTCGTTGAGAAACTACCTTCATTGGCAATACTGCGTTAAAGGGGCATTCATTACCCCAGTGCTGCGGTAAAACGCGGACGGGATGGGTCGCGGCGGTGCATCGCCGCTTGCGATGCGCCACTCGGACGTGCCGTGTGGTTTTCAAGCGAGCACGGTGGGCGGGTCAGCCGCCCAGGGTCAGGTAGGCCAAGCCGAGCAACAAAATCAGCCCTATGGCGATCAGCGCGCCTTTTTTGCTCATTGCGCCAATGCCACCGCCGCGCATACGGCTTGGCGGGTGTTGCTCCAGATAGAGCGCCAACTGCTCTTCGGCTTCCGTCTGGCTGATGCCGTGATTCAGGCTGAGCATTCTGATCGCATCGTCGTGGCGACCACGTTGCACGGCAGCCAGCACCGGGGCGGGCAGGGTAATCTCTGAGCGGGACATGCGGCGTCTCCTGTGGGCCTTTGTCGTTTAGACGACGACTAGCGGTATGGGTTCGCCGGCAGTCATGGCCGGACGGGATTGCGCGGAGATTGGCGGCCGATGCTAAGTGATCATTCATGAGCATGATGATATGTGGGGCGGGTAGTTTCCTTGGCTACACTGCGCCCATCTACCATCGCAGCTAAAGGTGACTTCCCTATGCAAAATCGCATGATGATTACTGGCGCGGGCTCGGGTCTGGGGCGTGAAATCGCCCTGCGCTGGGCTCGTGAGGGGTGGCGCCTGGCGCTGGCCGATGTCAACGAGCCTGGCCTGGCGGAAACCCTGAAACTGGTGCGTGCCGCCGGTGGCGACGGCTTCACGTTGCGCTGCGACGTGCGCGACTATAGCCAGTTGACCGCCCTGGCCCAGGCCTGCGAAGAAAAGTTCGATGGCATCGATGTGATCGTCAACAACGCCGGCGTCGCCGCGGGCGGCTTCTTCGCCGATCTGTCGCTGGAAGACTGGGACTGGCAGATCTCGATCAACCTGATGGGCGTGGTCAAGGGCTGCAAGGCGTTCCTGCCGCTGCTCGAACGCAGCAAGGGCAAGATCGTCAACATCGCCTCCATGGCGGCGTTGATGCAGGGCCCGGCGATGAGCAACTACAACGTCGCCAAGGCGGGTGTGGTGGCGCTGTCGGAAAGCCTGTTGGCGGAACTGAGGGCGCAGGAAGTGGCGGTGCACGTGGTTTGTCCGTCGTTCTTCCAGACCAATCTGCTCGATTCGTTCCGTGGTCCGACGCCGGCGATGAAAGCCCAGGTCGGCAAACTGCTGGAGAGTTCGCCGATCAGCGCCGCGGATATCGCCGACTACATCTACGACGAAATCGCCAAGGGCGAATTCCTCATTCTGCCGCATGAGCAGGGGCGCGCGGCATGGGCGCTGAAGCAGCACAACCCGCAAGCGCTGTACGCTGAAATGGCCGGCATGGCGGATCGGATGCGGAGCAAGGCCAGGCAGGAACAATAATCTGTCCGCTTGGTCAGTTTATTTGCTTTGGGCCTTGTCTGAGCCAGCTTCCCGGCGTTAGGGTTGCTGGCCCGGTCCGCCTGACCCTGACGTCGTTGGAATTACTGTGAAGCCTTATCCCCGGGCTGTGCTTCTGCTCGCCCTGGTGCTGGCCGCGATCAATTTGCGACCCGGCATCACATCGCTGGCGCCGCTGATCGAGCGGATCGCCGAAGAACTGTCCATGAGCCGCACCTTGATCAGCCTGACCACGGCGCTGCCGGTGCTGTGCATGGGCTTGCTGGCGCCCGTGGCACCCCGTCTGGCATTGCGCTTCGGCCTGGAGCGTACCATCGGCTTGTGCCTTGGCATCATCGCCGTGGCCTTGTCGATGCGTCTGGTCGCACAGTTCAGCAGCTTGCTGATCGGCAGTGCGGTACTGCTCGGCGCCGCCATCGCCGTGGCAGGGCCGCTGCTGTCGGGCTTTATCAAGCGCCATTTCGCCGGCCAGATGGGCCGAGTGGTTGGCTGGTATTCGCTGGGCATGGCGATTGGCGGCGCAAGCGGTGCGGTGGCGACTGTGCCGGTGACGCAACTGCTCGGTGGTGACTGGTCACTCGGCCTGGCGTTCTGGGCATTGCCCGCCGTGCTGGCGATGCTGTTGTGGTTGCGCCTGCCGAATCAGGCCGAGCATGAGGATCGCGCGCAGGCCAGCGGCGGCTTGCCCTGGGGGCGGCCGCGGGCCTGGTTGATCAGTTGTTTCTTCGCCATTCAGGCCGGGCTGTTCTATGCCCTGGCGACCTGGTCGGTGGCGCGCTACCACGAAGCCGGTTTGAGCGTGCTACACAGCAACACGCTGTTCAGCCTGTCGATGTCGATGGGCTTGCCGAGCGCCTTCCTGCTGCCTTGGCTGGCGCAACGTTTCCAGAATCGCTATGCCTTGCTGCTGGCCTGCGGGATGTTGTCGTGCCTGAGCCTGGCGATGATCACCTTCGCCCCGACGCTGCTGCCCGAGCTATGGGCGGTGACCATCGGCTTCAGCCTGGGCGGTTCGTTCGCCTTGTCGCTGGTGCTGCCGCTGTACGAGGCCGGCTCGCCATTGGCGGTCAGCCGCTGGACCGCGATGATGCTCTGCCTGGGTTATTGCCTGGGCTGCCTTACCCCGATTCTCAGCGGGCTGGCGCGGGATCTGGCGGGAAACTATCAATTGCCTTTCATGGTGCTGACCGGCCTGGCGGCGCTGATGACGTTGCTGGCCTGGCTGATGCGCCGAGGCCCGCGCCGGGCCTGAAATGGCACCCGCTGTGAGCGGCGACCAGGCCCACCAGGGATCGGTGTCGGCGAGCTGGCCGCCGCACGGCGGATAACCAATTCACCGCCAGCGGGTCTGTAAGGAACGAAGTTTCGTAGTAGTTCCTTTCTTGCGTTCCGGTGCTGTGATAGAAGGCAGCCTTGATTTGCTGGAGTACCCGTGTGGAGTCCGAATCCATAGTCTATGGCTGTATCCGCGACTGGCCGTCGGAGAGTTCGGCGGAAAGTCGCCTGCGTCGTCAAATCAACAGCCAGGTGCTTGCCGAGCTGCCCGCCGGCGATGCCTGGTCGTTTCTCGGTCGCGAAATGTTCGCCTCCTGCGTGCAGCCGAGCGCCGGCCTGTATCAGACCCAGGTGATTCATTTCGGCGCCAGTTACCGTTCGGTCGAATACGAATGGAGCTTGTGGGTGGAGCAGTTCGAAGCGCTGCTCAAACGTCTGTACTGGACCAGCGCGGTGGTGCATCTGGAAACCGAGTTGAACGGCACCCATACCTTTCGCTGGGAATCGGACAATGGCCTGCACAGCCCGCAGGAAGGCGAGTTGCGGGTGCGTTGCGCCTGGGAGCGTGAGGGCGGGGCGCGTGGGTAGCGAGACGCTTCCCGGGTTCTACGCGCAGGTTAGTCGGCAGGTTGGATGAGATATCGGATTTGGCCGTGCGTGGTTTTTCCGGATTTCATCCGGAGTACCAGAACGCTGGATGCTGGCGCCCGGTATTACTGCTCCGCCAGCCACTCCTTGGGTACATCACGTTTCAGTGCGAGCTGACACTGTTGGCTCTCCGGGTCGAAAACGATCACCGCCTCGCCTTTATCCAGCGCTTTGCGCACCCGTTGCACGCGGGTCTCCAGAGGCGTTTCGTCGCCATTGTCGGTTCCTTCACGGGTGACGAAGTCTTCGATCAGGCGGGTCAGGGTGTCGGCTTGCAACAGGTCGGCGGGGATCAGCACGGCGTCATACTCCAAAATATAGCGGCGATGCTAACCGGCGCATCGGCCATGCTCAATCGTCGTGCAGCGCTTTATACAGGTAGCGCTCGAGGGTGCTGTAGAGTTTTGCGCTGTCCAGCGGCTTGCCGAGAAAGTCGTCCATGCCGACGGCGAGGCCATGCTGGCGGTGTTCGTCGAGGATATGCGCAGTCAGTGCGACTATTGGCACCGCCGGCAGCCCTTGCTGGCGTTCCAGGCGGCGAATCTGTCGTGTGGCCTCGAATCCGTCCATTTCCGGCATTTCGCAGTCCATCAGGATCAATTGGATCGCCGCCGGGTTCTGCTGGTATTGGGTTACCGCCGCCAGACCGTTGGTCACCAGGCACACACTGTAACCGCGTTTTTTCAGGAAACCCTGCACCACCATCTGGTTAACCGGATTGTCCTCGGCCACCAGGATGCAGGGTGCCGCGTCGCTGTCGCAGTGCAGTTCCCGGGTCGCGCTGGGGAGTGTGCCGGGCGCTTGCTCATAAAGATCGTTCAGTGCCTGGCGCAAGGCTGTGATCGCCAGCGGTTGAGCCAGACTAAGCAAATGCATGCCGGGTCCCGGCAGCGCCTGCTGGCATTGTTCCGGTGCGCAGAGCAGGAGAATTCGCTGATCCGGTTGCAGCTGCGGCTGCAGCGAGTCCAGCCAGTGCTGGATGTTGCCGGGCCACGGCGCCATCAGCACCAATAACGGCGGGGAGGCGAAATCCTGCAGATGCTGGTGCAGGTTTTCAGGGCGCTGGCAACGTTCGGTGCGCATGCCCCAGCGTCCGAAGATCCGGCTCAAGGCGTCCAGGCCCTGGCTATCGAGGGAGCCGAGCAGGGCGGTACGGCCTTTGAGCAACCGGGTCAGGGGGTCGGTCTGCTCGCTTTCGCTGGTCAGCGGAATGCCGAAGCTGAAACGGGTGCCCTGGCCGGGCGTGCTCTGTACCTCGATGGCACCGCCCATCATTTCCACCAGCTCCTTGCTGATGGCCAGGCCCAGGCCACTGCCGCCGTAGCGGCGCGTGGTGCTGGAGTCGACCTGGGCGAAGGATTCGAATAGCTGTTTCTGGCCTCGCTCATCGATACCGATGCCGCTGTCGCTGATGGTGAATAGCAGATGGGTATTGCCCTGGGAGTCGCTGCGTCGGCTTACGCCGAGGGAAACATAGCCTTCGCCGGTGAATTTCAGGGCATTGCTCAGCAGGTTCATCAGAACCTGCTTGATGCGTGTCGGGTCGCCGAGGATGCGTCGGGGTACGCCGGCCTCCATGCTCAGGTACAGGCGCAGGTGCTTGTTCAGGGCCTGGCCGGTAAACAGGCTGAAGGTTTCCGAGACCAGCTCTTCGAGGTCGAAATCGATATGCTCCAGGCTGAGCTTGCCGGATTCGATACGTGCATAGTCGAGGATGTCGTTGATAACCGCCATAAGTGAGCTACCGGAACTGGAAATGGTATCGACATAGAAACGCTGGCTGCGATCCAGCGGGGTTTCCTTGAGCAACTGCAGCATGCCCAGCACGCCATTGAGCGGCGTACGAATCTCATGACTCATCTTGGCCAGGAAGCGGCCCTTGGCCTGGTTCTCGATCTCCGCCTGTTCGGCCGCGCGGCGCGATTGAAAACCCTCTTCTTTGAGGAGGTTAATGCGATCCGCTAAACCAATGGACAGCGTGAGAAGCTCGATGGTTACACCGGTTTTTATCACCGATGCCCCATATAAGCCGAACCATTCGATGCCCAGGGAGCCCGAGGTGGCGATGATGAAGGAAACCAGCAAAGTGCCCCAGGCGATGATGTAGTAGGAACCATAGCGCAGGCCCTTGCGCCAGACGTAGGAGCCGCTGAGCAGTAGCACCAGGGAAACCACCAACACCGTCAAACTGGCGAGAATGTTCCAGGCCAGCAGGCCGATCAGCGGCGCCGATAGCAAGCAAGCGCCGACCAGCAGCATAAATCCCCGCAGCCCTCGGTCGAGCCTTGGGAAATTCTGGCGGGTGTGCAGGAAATGGCGACTGAACTGGGTAGCCGTGAGGCAGTGGATATACATCAGGATATAGATGCTCACCGACTGCAGGCCGACATGCTCGGGCAGCAGTTTGAACAGCATGCCGTCGAAGCTTGCGGCGAACAGGCCCACGTTCAGGTTGTACACCAGGTACCAGAAATAGGCCGGCTCGCGCAGCGAGATAAACAGGAACAGGTTATAGCAGAACATCGCGAAGACCACGCCGTAGAACGCCCCGTTGACGCCCATGAGGTTTTCTTGAATGGCCGCGCTGGCGTGGTAGCTACTGAAATACAACGGCAGGAAGATCGTGCTGGTGGTTTCCACCCGTACCAGCAGCGTGCTCTCGCCTGTGGGCAGGTCGAGGGGGAACCAGAAATTGCGCACCTGCACCGGGCGCTGGGCGAACGCATAGCGATCGCCGCTGTCCTGGCGCTGCCATTCGCCGGAGGGCGAGGCCAGATAGATTTGCACGTCGTCGAGCAGCGGGTAATTGACTTCCAGATAACCGGACAGGGGGTGCGCCAGCTGGTTATGCAACTGCGCCCTGAACCACCAGGCCGAGGAGCTTTTGCCAAGGTTGGCATGATCGCCGCGAACCGGGGTGAAACGCTCGTCGGGCAGGGCGTTGACTTGGTCCGGCTCCAGTTCGCCCTGGCTGTCCTCCAGATAGCTCAGGTACGGCCCCAGAGAAATGCGCAGGTCGTCCCGCGCCAATTCTGCCGGCGGCATGGCCCAGAGCGGGCCGCATAGCCAGAGCAACAGCACCGCCAGACCAATACGCGCCATCCGGGAACCCCGTTGTCATGATCAGACGGGCGAACAATGCACGGGTTTCATGCACCCCTTCGCCGCCAGCGGCCGCGCGAAGCTGCGTAGGGCCGGCCAATCTGCCGATCACTTTGCCCGGATGCGCGGCGCCCATCAAGCGTCCTGATCACGAATACCGAGCAAACTGTCGACAGTTGGCACACGGGTATCGCTTTCCATCTGCGCATCGTGCTCGAGTTGATGGCTGAAACGTTCCAGCGAGCCCTGGGCCGGTTGGGCGTCGCTGGCGAATACCGGCTGGCTGAGCATGTAGGCGCTGAGCAGGCGGGCGAGGGCGGCCAGGCTGTCGATATGGGTGCGCTCGTAGCCGTGGGTGGCGTCGCAGCCGAAAGCGAGCAGGGCGATGCGGATGTCATGGCCGGCGGTGATCGCCGACTGGGCGTCGCTGTGGTAGTAGCGGAACAGGTCGCGGCGCACCGGGATCTCGTGCTCGCCGGCCAGGCGCAGCAATTGGCGCGAGAGGTGGTAGTCGTATGGGCCGCCGGAGTCCTGCATGGCCACGCTGACCGCGTGCTCGCTCGATTGCTGGCCGGGAGCCACCGGCGCGATATCGATACCGACGAACTCGCTGACGTCCCAGGGCAGGGCCGCGGCTGCCCCCGAGCCGGTTTCTTCGGTGATGGTGAACAGCGGGTGACAGTCGATCTCCGGCTCGACGCCGCTTTCGACGATCGCCTTGAGCGAGGCCAGCAGTGCCGCCACGCCGGCTTTATCGTCCAGGTGGCGGGCGCTGATATGGCCGCTTTCGGTGAACTCCGGCAGCGGGTCGAAGGCGACGAAATCGCCGACCGACACGCCCAGAGACTCGCAATCGGCACGGGTCGCGCTGTAGGCGTCCAGGCGCAGTTCGACGTGGTCCCAGCTGATCGGCAGACGGTCCACTTCGGTATTGAACGCATGTCCCGAGGCCATCAGCGGCAACACGCTGCCACGGATCACGCCGGTGTCGGTGAATACGCTGACCCGGCTGCCCTCGGCGAAGCGGCTGGACCAGCAACCGACCGGCGACAGGCCCAGGCGACCGTTGTCCTGCACGCTGCGGACGATCGCGCCAATGGTGTCCAGGTGTGCGGCAACGGCGCGGTCTGGGCTGTTCTGCTTGCCCTTCAGCGTGCCGCGAATGGTGCCGCGGCGGGTCATTTCGAAGGGAATGCCGATTTCCTCGAGGCGCTCGGCGACGTAGCGCACGATGGTGTCGGTAAAGCCGGTGGGGCTGGGAATCGCGAGCATTTCCAGCAGGACTTTCTGCATATAGTCGAGATCGGGTTCGGGGAGGTGTTGCATAGGAGCGTCTCCTTGGTACTGCAGAGATAAAAGGCTTTTCGCTTGTCTTGTATGTAGGCGTCCCCCCTGGCTCCTACAGCGGGCGGTTGGCCCGCCCGCGATTGTGGTCGCGCATCAACCAACCTGGCTGAGCGGGAACAGCAAATCGATAAAGCGTTCCGCGGTGGGTTGCGGCTGGTGATTGGCCAGGCCGGCGCGCTCGTTGGCTTCGATAAATACGTAATCGGCTTGATCGGCGGCCGGCACCAGCAAGTCGAGGCCGACCACCGGGATATCCAGGGCACGGGCGGCTTTTACTGCGGCGTCAGCGAGCGTCGGGTGGAGGATTTCGGTGACATCCTCGAGGCTGCCGCCGGTGTGCAGGTTGGCGGTCTTGCGCACGGCCAGGCGTTGCCCCTGGGGCAGCACGCTGTCGTAGTCGACCCCGGCGGCATGCAGTGTGCGCAGGGTTTCGGCGTCCTTGGGGATGCGGCTTTCGCCGTCGGTGGCGGCTTGGCGGCGGCGGCTCTGGGCGTCGATCAATTCGCCGATGCTGTGACGCCCGTCGCCGATCACTTCCGCGGGGCGGCGGATGGCGGCGGCGACCACTTCGAAGCCGATCACCAGAATGCGCAGGTCGAGGCCTGGATGAAAACTCTCCAGCAGCACCCGGCTGTCGAAGGGCTGGGCGCGTTCGATCGCCGCTTGCACCTCGGCCGGGCTGCGCAGGTCGACCGCGACGCCCTGGCCCTGTTCGCCATCCACCGGCTTGACCACCAGGCGGCCATGTTCGGCGAGGAACGCCGCGTTCTCTTCGGCGCTGCCGGCCAGGCGCTGGGCGGGCAGACGCAGGCCGGCGCGGGCCAAGGTGCGGTGGGTCAGGCGCTTGTCCTGGCACAGGGTCATGCTCACCGCGCTGGTCAGGTCGGTCAGCGATTCGCGACAGCGAATCCGCCGCCCGCCCTGGCTCAGGGTGAACAGACCGGCTTCGCTGTCGTCCACCTGCACTTCGATACCGCGGCGCAACGCTTCGTCGACGATGATCCGCGCATAGGGGTTCATCTCCGTGTGCGGCCCAGGACCGAGAAACAGGGTCTGGTTGATGCCGTTCTTGCGCTTGATGCTGAAGGTCTGCAGCTCGCGGAAACCCAGCTTGGCGTAGAGCTTCTTGGCCTGGCCGTTGTCGTGCAGCACCGACAGGTCGAGGTAGCTCAGGCCGCGGCTCATAAAGTGTTCGATCAGGTGGCGCACCAGCACCTCGCCGACGCCGGGGCGCGTGCAGCGCGGGTCGACCGCCAGGCACCAGAGGCTGCTGCCGTTTTCCGGATCCTTATAGGCCTTGTGATGGTCGAGGCCCATGACGCTGCCGATCACCATACCGCTGTCTTCATCCTCGGCCAGCCAGTACACCGGCCCGCCGAGGCGCCGCGGGGTGAGTTTGTCCGGGTCGATCGGCAGCATGCCGCGCATCTGGTACAGGCAATTGATCGCTTGCCAGTCTTCGGCGTTCTGCGCCCGGCGAATGCGGTAGCCGCGGAATACGCACTGCGCCGGACGGTAATCGCTGAACCACAGGCGCAGGGTGTCGGAGGGGTCGAGGAACAATTGCTGCGGCGCCTGCGCCAGCACTTGCTGGGGCGCGGCGACGTAGAGTGCGATATCGCGTTCGCCGGCCTGCTCGTTGAGCAGGTCAGCGGCCAGCTCACTGGCGTCCGGGTAGGTGTGGCCGATCAGCAGGCGGCCCCAGCCGCAGTGCACGACCTTGGGCTGACCCAGTTCGCTGCCGTGCTCTTCGGCAAAGCGCGCTTGCAGGCGCTCGTAGGAGGGAGGTTGGCCGCGAAGCAGGCGTTGATTGAAGGCAGTGGCGCGCATTGGAGTACTTCCTTTGCTTGTGCGGTGTGCCCCGGATAATGCCGGGGCTGAAAAGTAGGGTGGCATCCTCGGGTTGCAGTCGTGGTGGTCAAAGCCCTTGCTCGTTCAACCATAGATTGAGTGCCGCCATTTGCCACAGCTTGGAGCCGCGCAGGGGTGTCAGTTGGCCGTGGGGATCGCTGAGCAGACGGTCGAGCATGGCCGGGTTGAACAGGCCGCGATCCTGGCTCGGGTCGACCAGCAGATCGCGTACCCAGCCGAGGGTCGCGCCTTCCAGGTGCTTGAGACCGGGCACTGGAAAGTAACCTTTGGGACGGTCGATCACCGCCGCCGGGATCACCTGGCGCGCCGCTTCCTTGAGCACATGTTTGCCGCCATCCGGTAGCTTGAATCGACCCGGTATCCGCGCCGAGAGTTCCGCCAATCGGTAGTCGAGGAATGGTGTGCGCGCCTCCAGGCCCCAGGCCATGGTCATGTTGTCGACCCGCTTGACCGGGTCTTCGACCAGCATCACCGTGCTGTCCAGGCGCAAGGCCTTGTCCACCGCCGCCGTCGCCCCCGGTAGGGCGAAGTGCTCACGGACGAAATCGCCAGCGACGTCGCCGGTCAGCCAGGCCGGTTGCACGCAAGCCGCGTACTCGTCGTGATCGCGGTCGAAGAACGCCTGGCGATAAGCGCTAAAGGTATCTTCGGCGCCATCGACCAATGGATACCAGTGGTAGCCGGCGAACAGTTCGTCGGCACCCTGGCCGCTCTGTACCACCTTGCAATGCTTGGCCACCTCGCGCGACAGCAGGTAGAAGGCGATGCAGTCGTGGCTGACCATCGGCTCGCTCATCGCGCGAAAGGCAGCCGGTAACTGCTCGATAATTTCGTTCTCGCCGATGCGCAGCTGATGGTGTCGGGTCGCGAAGCGCTCGGCGATCAGGTCGGAATACTGGAACTCATCGCCGCGTTCGCCGCCGGCATCCTGAAAGCCGATGGAGAAGGTCGAGAGGTTTTCCACCCCGGCTTCGCGTAGCAGGCCGACCAGCATGCTCGAATCCACCCCGCCGGACAGCAGCACGCCGACATCCACCGCCGCGCGTTGGCGGATCGACACGGCTTCGCGCATGCCGTCGAGCACGCGATCGCGCCATTCTTCCAGGCCGAACGCTGCTTCGTCGCCGCGCGGACCGTAATCCAGCTGCCACCAGCTTTGCTGTTCGCAGTTGCCTTGGACGTCGACGCGCAGCCAGGTGGCTGGCGGCAGTTTTTTCACCCCGGCGAGGATGGTCCGCGGTGCCGGCACCACGGCATGGAAATTCAGGTAGTGATTGAGCGCGATGGGGTCGAGGGTCTTGGCGATATCACCGCCCTGCATCAGCGCCGGCAAGCTGGAGGCGAAGCGCAGGCGCTGCCCGGTGTGCGAGAGGTACAGCGGCTTGACCCCGAGACGGTCGCGGGCGATGAACAGCTGCTGGCTGTCGCGCTCCCAGATGGCGAAGGCGAACATGCCGTTAAGCTTGGGCAGCAGGTCCTTGCCCCAGGCGTGGTAGCCCTTGAGCAGTACCTCGGTGTCACCGTCGGAGAAGAAGCGATAGCCCAGCGCTTGCAGCTCGCTGCGCAGTTCCGGGTAGTTGTAGATGGCGCCGTTGAACACCATTGATAGGCCGAGTTCGCTGTCGATCATCGGCTGGCCCGAGGCTTCGGCCAGATCCATGATCTTCAGTCGGCGATGGCCGAGGGCGACCGGCCCTTGGCTGTGAAAACCGTGCGCGTCTGGGCCGCGCGGGGCGAGGTGATGGGTGATGCGCTCGACGGCGGCGAGGTCGGCCGCGCGTTGATCAAAACGTAGTTCTCCAGCTATTCCGCACATAATTCCTTACCGGTGTGGCCGTTGGGGAGTGGTTTCGCGTTTAATCCGTTGGCAAGCGCGATGCTTGGCTAGCAACGCAGCGAGTGGCTGAAGCTGTCCTGTTAAAAGTAGACCGTTAACGAGCAGGATGACCTCCTTCTGCGCTGCTTATAGCTGTTCAACGGATATCGCTGAGCCTTTTACACCAAAACAAAATAATGCTTTGATGTCAAAGCTTTAATACCAGTTTGGTTGACGCAGTGAGCGAAAAAATAGTTCCAGCTGAAATTGATTTTTCTGCGCTGAGCGCTTTTGAAATGCCCTTGTTCAAGGCCTTGCGGCGGCTGCAGCAGGCCGGTGAGGTGCATGCCAAGCGACTCAGTCGTTTTGGCGGCCTGACGCCGATGCAATTGATGATTTTGCAGGTGCTGGCGGATGAGGCGCGGATGACCGCGAGCGCGCTCAGCGGCCGTGTCAGCCTGACTGCGGCAACCCTGTCGGGGATGCTCGACAGGCTCGAAGAACTCGGGCTGCTGCAGCGTCAGCGCGACGATCAGGATCGGCGCCGGCAATGGTTGTTGCTCAGCGACGCGGGCCGCGAGCTGATGCGTCAGGCGCCGAGCCTGCTACCGCCCGAGTTCCGTCAGCGTTTCGCTGCACTCAGCGAGTGGGAACGCCACAGCCTGACCGCCGCGCTGCTGCGCGCGGCCGAGCTATGCGGGGGGATGGATTAACGGTAAGCCGCGCGGATAGGCTCTGGTAGCCCGGATGCAATCCGGGGGAAAGATGCTACGGCTGCTACCGCTCCCCGGCTTTCACCCGGGCTATGGGGCACGGGGTTAGCGGCTGCCACGGATCAGCTGGCGCAACATGAAACGGTTCGGGTGGCAGGCTTCGGCGACGTCGCGCGGCAGGGGCAGGGGTTCGTCGTTGAGCCAGGCGGCGATCAGTTCGCCGGACAGCGGGGCGGTGATCAGCCCGCGCGAGCCGTGGCCGCTATTGATATACAGACCGTCGAGCCAGGGGCAGGGCGTTTGCGGCACTTGCCGGGCATCCTTGCCGAGTACCGCATAGGCCTGGAGAAAGGCCTGGCGCTCGGCCAATGGCCCGACAATCGGCAAATAGTCCGGGCTGGTGCAGCGGAACGCGGCGCGGCCTTCGAGTTGTGCCGGGTCGAGGCGCTCGGCTGCGAGGTGCTCGGCCAGGTCGCTGGAAATATCCGTGAGCAATTGCAGATTGTGCGCATGATCAGCGTGATTGATTGCCAGATCCGCGCTTTTGAAGTCGAAACTCGCCCCCAAGGTATGTTCGCCGAAGCGTTCCGGTGCGACATAACCCTCGGCGCAGACCACGCTGCGTAATGCCGCGCTGGCGGCCGTCGCCGGCACGCGGGTGATTTGCCCGCGAATGCGCTTGAGCGGCAATTCGGCGCTGAGCGGGAAACGCTGGATATCGGCGGCGCCGGCCAGCACCACGATAGGCGCGCCGGCCAGCAACTGCTCGCCATTCCAGGCTTGCCACTGTGGGCCGTCACGGCGTAATTCGAGTGCATCTTGGTGCACACGCAGCTCGATATTCGGCTGCGCGCTCAGCAGTTGGCACAGCGCCGGTGGGTGCACCCAGCCGGCCTGCGGGTAGAACAGCCCACCGCTGGCCAGGGCGACACCGGTTTTGTCCTCGGCGGCGGCGCGGTCGAGGTTGATCAACAGATCGGCGTCGAAGGCGTCGGCCAACTGCGCCTGGCGCTGCGCTTCCTTGGCATCGAACGCCAGTTGCAGCACGCCGCAGTTGTCCCAGTCGCGGCCCTTGTGTAGCCGTTCGAGCAGGCGGCGGGTATGGCCGAAGCCGCTGACGATCAGTCGCGACAGGGCCGTGCCGTGGGCCGAAAGCTTGAGATAGAGCACGCCTTGCGGATTGCCCGAGGCCTCCTGGGCAATCGCGGCATGCCGCTCCAACAGGGTTACCCGCCAGCCGCGGGCGGACAGGCTGGCGGCCGTGGCGCAACCGGCCAGACCGGCGCCGATCACCAGCGCCTGGCGTTCGCCCGCTGGTGCAGCGGGCCGGGCGAACCAGGGTTTGCCGTCGCACCCGCGTTCGCCGAGAAACTGGCCCTTGAGCACTTCCCATTTCTTGCCCAGGCCCGGCACGCGTTTGACGCTAAAACCCGCCTCCTTGAGACCGCGCCGCACCAAGCCGGCGCTGCTGAACGTGCCGAAGGTGGCGCCGGGGGCACTCAAACGGGCCAGCTCGGCGAACAGTTCCGGCGCCCACATGTCAGGATTCTTCGCCGGGGCGAAACCGTCGAGAAACCAGGCGTCGATGCGCGCGTCGAGCTGCGGTAGCAGCTCCAGGGCATCGCCGACCAGCAGAGTCAAAACGATACGTCCGTCGGCGAACGACAGGCGTTGAAAGCCCGGGTGCAGGGCGACGTACTGCTGCAACAGAGCCTGGGCATAGGGCGCCAACTCCGGCCACAGCGCCAGTGCGCGCTGCAGATCGGCCTGGCTGAACGGGTATTTCTCCACGCTGACGAAATGCAGCCGCGCGCCTGCTGGCGCCACGCGCTCGAACAGCTGCCAGGCACAGAGAAAATTCAGGCCGCTGCCGAAACCGGTCTCGCCGATGCTCAGGTGCTCGTCGGCGGTCAAGGCGGCGAAGCGGGCCGGCAGGTCGTTGTTGTCGAGGAAGACGTAGCGGGTCTCGGCCAGGCCGTTTTCGTTGGAGAAATACACGTCGCCGAACAGCCGCGATAACGGCTGGCCTTGGGCATCCCAGTCGAGTTGCGCGGTGAACGGGGCGGGTGGTTGAACGGGCGAGTCGGACATGGCGGCACCGGATTGAGCAGGCGCGCATTCTAGCCGATTGCGCCCGCGCAAGCGCCTGCACATCATTGGTGTTGAGAGCGGCTGCAAGCTGCTAGCCTGAAGCGATCAGATCAGGGAGCAGTACATGTTCGAATCCGCCGAGATTGGCCACAGTATCGATAAAGCCACCTTCGATGCCGCTGTACCCGAGTTGCGCGAGGCATTGCTCGAGGCGCAGTACGAATTGAAACAGCAGGCGCGCTTTCCGGTGATCATCCTGCTCAACGGCATCGAGGGCGCGGGCAAGGGCGAGACGGTCAAACTGCTCAACGAGTGGATGGACCCACGGCTGATCCAGGTCAGCACCTTCGACCAGCCGACCGACGAGGAGCTGGCGCGGCCGCCGGCCTGGCGCTACTGGCGGCAATTGCCGGCCAAGGGCAAGACCGGGATTTTTTTCGGCAATTGGTACAGCCAGATGTTGCAGGGGCGAGTGCACGATGACTTCAAGAATGCCGTGCTCGACCAGGCCATCGACAGCGCTTTGGCGATGGAGCGCATGTTCTACGACGAAGGTGCGCTGATCTTCAAGTTCTGGTTTCACTTGTCGAAGAAGCAGATGAAGGCGCGCTTGAAGCAGCTGCAGGACGACCCGCTGCACAGTTGGCGTATCAGCCCGCTGGATTGGCAGCAATCGAAGACCTACGACAAATATGTGCGCGTCGGTGAGCGGGTGCTGCGTCGTACCAGCCGCGACTACGCACCCTGGTACGTGGTCGAGGGTGTGGATGAGCATTACCGCAGCCTGACGGTCGGGCGGATACTGCTCGATGGCTTGCAGGCGGCGCTGAAGAATAACGTTCGGCCAGCGCCGCACCCGCATGCAGCGCCTTTGATCTCCAGCCTGGACAACCGCGGTCTGCTCGACAGCCTGGATATGCGCCAGGTACTGGCCAAGGACGACTACGACGAGCAACTGGCTGTCGAGCAGGCCCGCTTGTCTGGCTTGATGCGCGACAAGCGCATGCGCAAGCACGCGCTGATTGCGGTGTTCGAGGGCAACGATGCGGCGGGTAAGGGCGGCGCGGTGCGGCGCGTGGCGGCGGCGCTCGATCCGCGCCAGTACCGCATCGTTCCGGTGGCGGCGCCGACCGAAGAGGAGCGCGCCCAACCCTATCTGTGGCGTTTCTGGCGACACATTCCGCCGCGCGGCAAATTCACCATGTTCGATCGCTCCTGGTACGGCCGGGTGCTGGTCGAGCGGGTGGAGGGCTTTTGCAGCCCGGCCGACTGGTTGAGGGCTTACGGCGAAATCAACGACTTCGAGGAGCAATTGAATGCGGCCGGCGTGGTGCTGGTGAAGTTCTGGCTGGCGATCGATCAGGAGGTCCAGCTGGAGCGTTTTCAGGCCCGTGAGAAAATCCCGTTCAAGCGTTTCAAGATTACCGAGGATGACTGGCGCAATCGCGAAAAGTGGCCGCAATACCGCGACGCGGTGGGCGACATGGTCGACCGCACCAGCACCGAGATCGCGCCCTGGACGCTGGTCGAAGCCAACGACAAGCGCTTTGCCCGGGTCAAAATACTGCGCACGATCAACCAGGCGCTCGAGGCGGCGTTCGAGAAGGATTGATGCCGCACATGTGACGTTTCTGACGGTTAATTTGCCAATCCGGCGCATCCTGAGGATGGTTGCGCATATATCCGATGAATAGTAATCGTCGGTCCGGGTTGTCGGTCCTATTCTTCGCTCATCCCAAGGCCCCTAAAAATGAGGTGCGGCATGCGTGAAGTGGTGATCGTCGAAAGCGTACGGACTGGCTTGGCCAAGTCCTTCCGTGGCAAGTTCAACCTGACTCGTCCGGACGACATGGCGGCGCACTGCGTCAATGCGCTGCTGGCGCGCAGCGGTATCGATCCGGCACTGGTCGACGATTGTATCGTCGGCGCCGGCTCCAACGAAGGCGCCCAGGGCATGAACATCGGCCGTAATGTCGCGGTATTGTCCGGTCTCGGCACCCAGGTCGCGGGTATGACCCTCAACCGCTTCTGCTCCTCCGGTTTGCAGGCGATCGCCATCGCCGCCAACCAGATCGCTTCGGGCTGCAGCGACGTCATCGTCGCCGGTGGTGTCGAGTCGATCACCATGACCCTGAAGAGCATGAACACCGACAACCTGTTCAACCCCATCCTGCAGAAGGATGTGCCGGGTATCTACTACCCCATGGGCCAGACCGCCGAAATTGTCGCGCGGCGCTATAACGTCAGCCGCGAGGCGCAGGATGCCTATGCCCTGCAAAGCCAGCAGCGCACCGCCGCGGCGCAGGCCGCGGGTTTGTTCAACGACGAAATCGTGCCGATGCAGGTCAAGTACCAGGTCGAAGACAAAGCCACCGGCGAGAAGAAAATCGTCGACGGCGTGGTCGAGGGCGACGATTGCAATCGCCCCGATACCACCATCGAAAGCCTGAACGCGCTCAAGCCGGTGTTCGCCGAAGACGGTTCGGTAACCGCCGGCAACGCTTCGCAACTGTCCGATGGCGCATCCATGACCCTGGTCATGAGCCTGGACAAGGCCATCGAGCTGGGGCTCAAGCCCAAGGCGTTCTTCCGCGGCTTCACGGTCGCCGGTTGCGAGCCCGATGAGATGGGCATCGGCCCGGTGTTCTCGGTGCCGAAGCTGCTCAAGGCCAAAGGCCTGCAGATTGCCGATATCGACCTGTGGGAGCTCAACGAGGCCTTCGCCTCGCAGTGCCTGTATGCCCGTGACCGTTTGCAGATCGATAACGACAAGTACAACGTCAACGGCGGCTCGATTTCCATCGGCCACCCCTTCGGTATGACCGGCTCGCGCCAGGTCGGCCACTTGGTACGCGAGCTGCAACGGCGCAACCTGCGCTACGGCATCGTGACCATGTGCGTGGGCGGCGGCATGGGCGCGACCGGGCTGTTCGAAGCGGTGCGCTAGCGAGACCTTAGCGTCCCGTCCGCACGCGCAAAACCCCGGTGCAGCCTGGCTGCACCGGGGTTTTTTAGTTTTGGGATGCCTATCGGCCGAGGCTGGTTATTCCGGCAATGGGGTGCGTAGCGATGGATCGACCCGCGCATAAAGCGATTTGGCGACTTGCATGCGGTTGATATAGGCATCGATCCCGTGCAGCGCGTCGACGCGGGTAAAGTAGGGACCTTCCAGGGTGCCTTCGCGGGTCGAGAAGAAATACTGCCCATTGACTGCCGTGACGCGCTCGCTACGGTAGTGCGTGCCGGGACTCGGGTCCACATTGCGCTGACCGAACATAGCCAAATCTCCACAAAAAGCCGGGATAGTTTGAGTCTAATCCGCTGGATGCTAGGCGTTTGACTTGGCGACAGATGGTCGCCTATTGTCGGGACTTAGCTGGTTTTTACGGTTTTCTGTCGTCAAGTTCCAGGCGCGCGTGTGCTTGCTATCGGTACAGTTGGCCACCATCGGGCCCCTGAACTGTAGCTGTGGGCGCAAGCGCGAACCGCCTAGAATGGTGCTTTGCGCCGTTGCGACCGCTGTTCTGAGGCCCGTGTCGGCGTGCATTCGAGGCCGTCATGCATATCTCTTCCGGTCGTTGGCTTTACGGCATGTTCCTGGCGCTGCTCACCGCTGTGCTCTGGGGCGTTCTGCCGATTCAGCTCAAGCAAGTATTGCGCGTCATGGATCCGGTCACGGTGACCTGGTTCCGCCTGCTGGTGGCCGGTTCTATTCTGTTCGCCTATCTGGCGGCGAGCCGGCGTCTGCCGCGCTTTCGTCCCTTGGGCAAGAAGGGCGCATGGCTGCTGGCGTTGGCGATTGCCGGGTTGAGCAGCAACTATGTGCTGTACCTGGCCGGGCTGACGCTGCTCAGTCCGGGTACCACGCAGCTGGTGATCCAGGTTGCGCCCATCCTGCTGCTGGTCGGCAGCCTGTTGGTCTTTCGCGAGCGTTTCAGCATCGGCCAGGGCGCGGGTCTGGTGGTTCTGCTGCTGGGCTTCGGGCTGTTCTTCAATCAGCGCCTGACGGAGTTGTTGACCTCGTTGAGCGACTACACCACCGGAGTGCTCACGGTGTTGGCGGCGGCTTTCGTCTGGGCGTTCTACGGCTTGGCGCAGAAGCAGTTGTTGACCGTGTGGAACTCGTTGCAGGTGATGATGGTGATCTACCTGGCCTGCGCGCTGCTGCTGACCCCATGGGCCCATCCCCTGCAGGCGCTGGCGCTCAGTTCGTCGCAAGGCTGGCTGTTGTTCGCCTGTTGCCTGAATACCCTGGTGGCCTACGGCGCCTTCGCCGAGGCGCTGGCGCACTGGGAGGCCTCGCGGGTCAGCGCGACCCTGGCGATCACGCCGCTGATCACCTTCGTCTCGGTGGCGCTGGCGGCGAGTTGGTGGCCGGATTACGTGCAGCCCGAGCAGATCAATTGGCTCGCCTATGGCGGCGCCGTTATGGTGGTGCTGGGTTCGGCGTTGATCGCCCTGGGCCCTTCGCTGATGGTCGGCCTACGTGCCCGGCGGGCGCGAATACAGGGTTTGCTCAAGCCTTTGTCTTAACCGCCTAGCGGCTGCGCTTGGCTTCGCGGTATTCGCCAGGGGTTTGTCCGGTCCAGGCCTTGAAGCTGCGATGGAAAGAGCGGGATTCGGTAAAACCCAGGTAGCTGGCGATGTCCTGGATCGTCAGCTCGCTGCGCAGCAGGTAATGCTCGGCCAGCTCCTGGCGCAATTCGTCGAGGATCTGCTGATAGCTGGTGCCAGCCTGTTGCAGATGGCGTTGCAGGGTGCGCACGGTCATATGGAATTTCTCCGCCACCCGTTCCTTGCGCGGTAAGCCGTCCTTGAGCAACAGGCGCAGTGCGGTTTTGACCCGTTGCGGCAGCGGCTCGTCGCCATCCAGGCCGGCCATCAGGGCCAGCGCGTGTTCTTCCAGGGTGCGCAGCAGGCTGGCGTCGGCCTGGCGCAACGGCACGGCGAGGTATTCCACGGGCACCAGCAGCGCACTGCAGGGTTGTTCGAAACGCACCGGGCAACCGAACACCGTCTCGTACTCGGCCTGGTCGGCGTCCTGGGGCAGGGCGTGCTCGAACCAGACCTCGCGGGGCGAGCGCTGCATATCGGCGATCCAGCGCGCATACAGTAGCCAGGATGCCAGCACGTTCTCTACCAGGTGCCGACGGATGTCCGGCGTTTCGTGTCGGCAGCTCCAGATCAGCTTGACCTCGTCGGCGCTCGCTTCGATGCGGCTCACCCCCATATCGCCGACCAGTTTTTCGTACGGCACGATGCGGCTCATGGCTTCACCCAGGGTGGCGCAGTTCATCGCGATATAGCCCAGCACGCTCCAGGAGCCGGGCTGCACGTATCGCGCGCAATGCAGGCCGAACAGCGGATCGCCGGAGGCCCGCAGCAAGTGCGCCAGCAGCCGCTCATGGGTTTCCCCGGCGATGCGTTTGCCTTTGTCGGCCAGATCCGCCGCGTCTATCCCGGCGGCGGTCAGCGCCTGGTCGATATCCAGGCCCAAGTGCTCGGCGTGGCGCAGGTATTTGAGCAGGCTGGGAACCGAGGTGTAGCCGAGGTTGTGCATGGCGGGTTGTTCTGCTTGTCCTGATTGGCGATAGCCGCTGTCCCGATTCGACAGTGACGCTCTGGCGCGGCCAGCTAGTATAGGCAGCCATCGAAGGCGACTGAACATTCGGAGAAATAGATGCGACGTTGGAATGGCTGGGGCGATGAAGCGACTGTGGTGGAACTGCCGGCCCATGGCGAGGCGTTTCTCGCCGAGTTGATCGGCCCGGGCCAGATGCTCGCCGATGCCGGCTTCGAACAGGTGCTGGCCCAGGTGCCGGCGTCGCGCTTGGCGGCCCATCCGCTGATCTGCCTGAATCCCGAGGACCGCCTGCGTCACGCCCGCGGGCAGAGCCTGCCGGACTGGCTGGCAATGCGCTCCGGCGACTTCGGGGTATTTCCCGACGGCGTCGCCTACCCGGAGAGCGCCGAGCAGATCCGCGCGCTGCTGGCCCTTGCCGAACAGCAGGACATCACCCTGATCCCCTATGGTGGCGGCACTTCGGTGGCCGGGCATATCAACCCCCAGGCCGGCAGCCGCCCGGTGTTGACCCTGTCGCTGGAGCGCATGGGCAAGCTGATCGACATCGACCACGACAGCCTGATCGCCACCTTCGGCCCCGGTGCCAGCGGCCCTCAGGTGGAAAGCCAGTTGCGCGCCCAGGGCTATACCCTCGGCCATTTCCCGCAATCCTGGGAGTTGTCGACCCTCGGCGGCTGGGTAGCCACGCGCTCCAGCGGTCAGCAATCGCTGCGTTATGGGCGGATCGAGCATCTGTTCGCCGGCGGTAAGGTCGAGACCTTCGCCGGCACCCTGGAGATTCCGACTTTCCCGGCTTCCGCCGCCGGCCCCGATTTGCGTGAAATCATCATGGGCTCGGAGGGGCGCTTCGGCGTCATTTCCGAGGTCAAGGTGCGTATCACCCGCCTGGCCGAGCAGGAAAGTTTTTACGCGGTATTCCTGCCCGACTGGCAGCGGGCATTGGCCGGCATCCGCAGCCTGGCCCAGGCGCGGGTGCCGTTGTCGATGCTGCGCCTGTCCAATGCCATTGAAACCCGCACCCAACTGGCCCTGGCCGGCCACCCGCAGCAGATCGCCTGGCTGGAGAAATACCTGAGCCTGCGCGGTGCCGGCGACGGCAAGTGCATGCTGACGTTCGGCGTTACCGGCAGCCGCACGCAGAACGCGGCATCCCTCAAGCAGGCGAAGAGATTGCTGAAAGGCTTCGGCGGGATTTTCACCGGTACCTTGCTGGGCAAGAAATGGGCGGAGAACCGCTTTCGCTTCCCTTATCTGCGCCACGGCCTGTGGAGCGCCGGTTATGCGGTCGACACCCTGGAAACCGCCACCGACTGGAACAACGTCGACAACCTGTTGAACAAGGTCGAAGCCAGCCTGCGTGACGGGCTGCGCGAGGAGGGCGAGCAGGTGCACGTGTTCACCCACTTGTCGCACGTGTACAACCAGGGCTCGAGCATCTACACCACCTATGTATTCCGCCCCGGCGGCAGTTACGCCGAGACGCTGGCGCGCTGGCGCAAGCTCAAGCACGCCGCCAGCCAGGTCATCGCCGACAACCGCGGCACCATCAGCCATCAGCATGGCGTCGGCCGTGACCACGCGCCTTATTTGGTGGCGGAGAAGGGGGAACTGGGCATGGCGGCCTTGCAGGCGTTGTCCAGCCACTTCGATCCGCAGCAGCGTCTGCTTCCCGGCGTGCTGCTCGAACCATGAACAGCGTCTGGAATGCCGCCTGGCGCGCTCGCGCATTGCCCGAACTGGCGGCCCAGGACTGGGATCTGCTGGTGATCGGCGGCGGTATCAGCGGCGCCGGTATTCTGCGCGAAGCCGCGCGCCGCGGCTGGAAATGTCTGCTGCTGGAACAGCGGGACTTCGCCTGGGGTACTTCCAGCCGCTCGTCGAAGATGGTGCACGGTGGCCTGCGCTATATCGCCAAGGGCCAACTCGGCCTGACCCGTGATGCGGTGCGCGAGCGCCAGCGTTTGCTGCAGGAGGCGCCCGGTCTGGTGGAACCCCTGAGTTTCCTGATGCCGCACTACCAGGGCGGCTTTCCCGGGCCTAAGGTTTTCGGTGGGCTGCTGGCGCTGTATGACGCCCTGGCCGGCAAGCGCAATCATCTGTTCCATGCATTGCCGCAGCTGCGTTATCTGGTGCCCGGTCTGAAGGAAGACGGACTGCTCGGCGGCACGCGTTTCTTCGATGCGGTGACCGACGATGCGCGCCTGGTGTTGCGAGTACTGAACGAAGCGCGGGCGGACGGCGGCGAAGCGCTTAACGGCATGCGCGTGGTCGAACTGCTGCGCGATAACGGTCGGGTCGTCGGTGTGCTCGCCGAGGACCGCGAAAGTGGCCAGCGTTATACCCTGCATAGCCGCGTTGTGGCTCAGGCCACCGGGGCCTGGGCGGATCGCCTGCGCAAGAAAACTGGCCCCGAGCATATCCGCCCGCTGCGCGGCAGCCATTTACTGTTACCGGCCTGGCGCCTGCCTGTGGCCCATGCCTTGAGCTTTATGCACCCCGCGGACCAACGTCCGGTGTTCGTCTTCCCTTGGGAAGGGGCGACCGTGGTGGGCACCACCGACCTGGATCATGACCAGCCGCTGGATCAGGACGCGCGAATCAGCAGCGCTGAACTCGACTACCTATTGGCCGCCTGTGCCCAGCAATTCCCGGCCGCGGCGATTAAAGCAGACGATGTGCTGTCGACCTGGGCCGGGGTCAGGCCGGTGGTCAGCGACGGTGTCGAGGGGCGCAAGCCATCGGACGAAAAACGCGAGCATGCGCTATGGGTTGAACCGGGCTGCGTGACCCTGGCCGGGGGCAAACTGACCACCTTTCGCCTGCTGGCCCTGGAAGTACTGCAAGCCTGTGCGGGTTTTCTCGGCCGCCCGCTGGATAACCGCGATGACGCCACTTTCGCGCCCTGCGTCGCGCCCGCGATGGTCACGCTCAGCCCCGCTCGGCAACGGCGTCTGCTGGGCCGCTACGGTCGTGCTTTACCCGAATTCCTGCTGCTCGTGGATGAGCTCGGCCACGCCAGCGTCGCCGGCAGCAACACCTTATGGGCGGAATTGGCCTGGGCTGCGCAGCGCGAGTTGGTGTTGCACCTGGACGATCTCCTGCTGCGGCGTACCCGGCTCGGGCTATTGCTGGCCGATGGCGGCGCCGCCGAATTACCGCAGATTCGCACACTCTGCCAGGCGCGCCTGGGCTGGAGCGACGAGCGCTGGCAGCGGGAAGAACAGAATTACCTCGACCTCTGGCGGCGCTGTTACAGCCTGCCGGAGGGGCATTTCGAATAAGCGGAAGGATTGCGTCTTGAGCGAACAAAGCTACCTGTTGGCCATCGACAACGGCACCCAGAGCGTACGCGCGCTGTTGTTCGACCTGCAGGGCAACCTGGTCGGCAAGGGCAAGGTGGAACTCGAGGCCTACTACTCCAAGCAACCCGGTTGGGCCGAGCAGGACCCGGACTATTACTGGGCCAGCCTTGGCGAAGCTTGCCGGCGCCTGTGGGCGCAGGTCGACATCGACCGCAGTCTGATCAAAGGCGTGTCCTTGACCACTCAGCGCGGCACCCTGATCAATGTCGACGCCATGGGTAAACCGCTACGGCCGGCCATCCTCTGGCTCGATCAGCGCCGCGCAGAAGTCCGGGGTTCGATCAAGGGGCCTTGGGGTTGGCTGTTCAAGCTGCTCGGCGTGGAGCAAACCGTCGATCACTTTCGGGCCCAGGCCGAGGTCAACTGGATCGCCCAGAACCAGCCCGAGATATGGGCGCAAACCGACAAGGTGCTGCTGCTCTCCGGCTTTCTCACGCATCGCTTGTGCGGCCGTTTCGTCGACTCCGTGGGCTGCTGCGTGGCCTATCTGCCGTTCGACTACAAACGCCTGCAATGGGCCAGGGCCAGCGATTGGAAATGGCAGGCGATGCCGGTGCGCCGCACGCAATTGCCCGAGCTGTGCAAGCCTGGAGAGTTGCTGGGCAGCATCACCGCAGCCGCCAGCGCACACACCGGCATTCCCGAAGGACTGCCGCTGATCGCCGCCGGTGCCGACAAAGCCTGCGAGGTGCTCGGCGCCGGTGTGCTGGAGCCGCACACGGCCTGCCTGTCCTACGGCACCACTGCGACCATCAACACCACGCGGCGCCAGTATCTGGAAACCATTCCGCTGATTCCGCCGTATCCGGCGGCGATCCCCGATCGTTTCAACACCGAAGTGATGATCTATCGCGGCTTCTGGATGGTCAGCTGGTTCAAGCAGGAGTTCGGCTTGCGCGAGATGCAGCGCGCCGCCGAACTGGGCGTCGAGCCGGAGGCATTGTTCGACGAACTGGTCGACTCGGTGCCGCCGGGTTCCATGGGCCTGATCCTGCAACCTTACTGGTCGCCGGGTATTCGCGAGCCGGGCCTGGAGGCCAAGGGTTCGATCATCGGCTTTGGCGACGTGCATACCCGCGCACATATCTACCGCGCGATTCTCGAGGGGCTGGCCTACGCGCTGCGCCAGGGCAAGGAGCAGATCGAAAAGCGCTCCGGCAGCAAGATCACCCGTCTGCGCGTGTCCGGCGGCGGTTCGCAGAGCGATGCGGCGATGCAACTGACCGCCGATATATTCGGCCTGCCGGCCGAGCGCCCGCATGTCTACGAAACCTCGGGGCTGGGCGCCGCCATCGATTGCGCCGTCGGCCTCGGCCTGTATCCAGATTTCCCTGCGGCGATCGCGGCCATGACCCGGGTCGGCCGGGTATTCGAGCCGAATCCCGAGGCACAACGAATCTACGAGTCGTTGTACCGCGAGGTCTATCAGCGCATGTACCGGCAACTCAAGCCGCTGTACCGCAAGATCCGCCAGATCACCGGCTATCCAGCCTAGCACGGCGAACAACCGCTGGGCTTGTCGCTGGCCGGCTATCACTCTACGGCGCGCTCTGCGCGGGCATGCCGTTCATACCGTTGTGGTCGAAAAAACCCTAATCATGCAGGCCGAACTCGACGTGGTCGTCTAAAGTCGTTATAGGATGGTGCGCGCGTCCGCCGCGAGCGCCGGGCTGGAGCCCGGCGCAGGACGTGGAAACCCTGTACAAAACCAATAAGAGTTAGAGGAACGCCAGCTTGAAGATACTCATAGTGGACGATTCAGCCATGTCGCGGAAACTGGTGATGAAAGCCCTGCCGGCGGATTTGGATGCACAGATAACTCAGGCGGCCAATGGCGAAGAAGCATTGGCGGCTTATCATGCGGGGCATGCCGAGGTAATCTTTCTCGACCTGACTATGCCGGTAATGGACGGTTTTCGCACGTTGGAGCAACTCAAACGCGAGGATGCCAACGCTGTGGTCATCGTTATCAGTGCCGATATTCAACCCCAGGCTCAGCAACGAGTGCGTGAACTCGGCGCGGCGGCCTTTGTGAAGAAACCCATCACCCCCGAGGCCATGCAAGCGGCTTTGTATGAAATAGGGCTGGTGTAGGAATGAGCACTCAATTGGCAAACCTAAGCGAAGACCAACGCGACGCCTTACAGGAACTGATGAACGTGGCTATGGGCCAGGCTGCCGATCGCCTGGCTCGCTTGACCGAAACCTTCGTCACGCTGTCTGTGCCGCGCATTCATCCCGCCGACGTGACCAACACCAGCTTGCTCGATCAGCTGATGATCGCCGGTCAGCCGGCGGTCATCACCCGTCAGTCCTTCCTCGGCCGGCTGCGCGGCGAGGTGATGGTGTGCTTCGGCGAGAATGGTGCCGAACAGCTTGCCGGGCTGATGGGCTACGAGGGCGTGGAGCACGGTAGCATTCAGGACGAGCTGATGCTGGATGTGACCAATATCCTTACCGGCGCCTGCATCAACGGTCTGGCCCAGCAGATCGAGATCAAGGTCAGTTACGGCTCGCCATCGATGCTCTCGCGCGGCCGCTCGTTGCAGGAGGTTCTCGGCTCCCAGGAGTTGCGCGGGCATCAGGCGCTGGTGCTGGAAATCCATTTCGAAGTGGCAACCCATAGTTTCTATTGCGATTTGCTGGTGTGCATCGCCGAAGACACCGTGAACACCGTTATCGAGGTGATCGACCAGGTGTTGAGCGATATTTGACTGCGGCCTGCCGCGATCCAGATGGGTACACCATCATCTGAATAAGGATGCGAGATGACGTCTGCCTCAGGAACTTCAGGAGAAGTACTACCCGCAGAGTTAGTGGAGGTATTGCAAAGCATTAATCTCGGAGTGTTGTTACTCGATAGCGACTACCGGGTGGCGTTCTGGAACGACTTCATGGTGATCCACAGCGGCAAGGACAGCGCCGAGGTGAGAGGGCGGCTGCTATTCGATATTTTCCCGGAGTTGCCCAGGCTCTGGGTCGAGAAGAAGGTCGACGGGGTTTTCGCCTTGCAGAACCTGGCATTCACCTCCTGGCAGCAACGCCCGCATCTGTTCAATTTCTCCGGTAGTCGGCCCATCACCGGCTTGAGCGAGATGATGTATCAGAACTGTACCTTTTCGCCGATGGTCGAGGCTTCGGGCAGCGTCAAGTACGTGTGCCTGACCATTGCCGATGCGACCGAGACCGCGGCCCAGCATCTGGAACTCGAACGCCTCAACGAGCTCCTGCAAGAGGAAAAAAGCGAACAGGCGCGCCTGATTCACAAACTCGAAGATGCCCAGGCGCAATTGCTGCAGTCGGAAAAAATGGCGGCCATCGGTCAGCTGGCTGCTGGCGTGGCTCATGAAATCAACAACCCGGTGGGTTACGTCTATTCCAACTTCAGCAGCCTGGAACGCTATGTGGAGGATCTGTTCCGCCTGATCGAGACCTATCAGACAGTGGCGGCCGAGCATCAGGACCAGGCGTTGCGCACGCGACTGGAGCAGGCCAATCAGACCCTCGATTACGATTTTCTGCGCAGCGACATGGCCGATCTGGTGCGTGAATCGCGGCAGGGCCTGGAACGGGTCAAGCAGATCGTTCAGGACTTACGCGACTTTTCCCATATCGATTCCGGCGACTGGCAGAAGACCGACCTGCACAAGGGCCTCGACAGCACCCTGAACGTGATCTGGAACGAGATCAAATTCAAGGCCGAGGTGGTCAAGAACTACGGCGAGCTGCCCGAGGTCGAGTGCCTTGGTTCGCAGCTCAATCAGGTGTTCATGAACCTGATCATCAACGCCGCCCATGCCATCGTGCAGCAGGGCACCATCTGGCTGGAAACCGGCACCAAGGACGACTGGGTATTCGTGCGGGTACGCGATAGCGGTAGCGGGATCGACCCGGAGCATCTTACGCGCCTGTTCGATCCGTTTTTTACCACCAAGCCGGTCGGGCAGGGCACCGGGCTGGGTCTATCGGTGTCCTACAGCATCGTCAGCAAACACAATGGCCGTCTGGAGGTTGAGAGCGAACTCGGCCAGGGTTCGACATTCACCGTATGGCTGCCGCAAGTGCAGCCGCAGGAACGGAGCGAGGCGAGTACCTAGGCAACGGCTGAAGGCCGTCGCCTCCAACCGTCAGGCGACCTCGACCAGTACCAGTTCACTGTCTTCGAGTGCCGTTATGTGCAGAACCTCGAGTTCGCTTACGGCCACGCCGTCGCGCGCATTGGCTTTGATACCGTTGATTTCGAACGAGCCACTCGCTGCCACCAGGTAGGCCTTGTGGGCTTTATCCAGGGTATAGCGGGTGCTTTGTCCTGCTTGCAGGGTGGCTGCCGCCAGCCGAGCATTGGCTCGGATCGGCAGGGCGTCTTGGTCTTCGGCGTGACCGCTGGCGAGGGTGACGAAACCACCAGCACGCTCACCCCTGGGGAACGGCCTGGCGCCCCAGGATGGCGGCAAGCCGGTCTGGTCAGGTTCTATCCATATCTGGAACAGCCGGGTCGTGGTGTCCTCGAGGTTGAATTCACTATGGGCGATACCTGTCCCGGCGCTCATGACCTGGACGTCACCGGCCTCCGTGCGGCCCTGGTTGCCCAGGCTGTCCTTGTGGGTGATGGCGCCTTGGCGCACATAGGTGATGATTTCCATATCGTGGTGAGGATGGGTCGCAAAGCCGCTATGAGGGGCGATCTCATCGTCGTTCCATACCCGCAGTCGCCCCCAGTTCATGCGCTGCGAGTCATGGTAACCAGCAAAGGAAAAATGATGGCGGGCGTTCAGCCAGCCATGGTTGGCGTTGCCGAGTCCGGCAAATGGGCGTACGTCGATCATGGGCGACCTCATTGAATCGGAAGAATCGTGAGTCCATGATTGATCAGATTTGGTCGATATAAAACGCGATAATTATGCTGTTAATTATCTATTTAGTAGATGTTTTGCTGGAGTAAGCGACGCTGCGGGCCGCACAACCGCGACAAAAATGCGCGGCCATTGTCTGCATTATCGATGTAGTGACGGAGATGGCATGGACATGGGTGAGCGTAGAGCGTTTTTGATTCTGCATGGTAAGCAGGCTTTGAATACCGAGGTGCGCGCCGCGGTGGCCGCAAGGCGCGAGCAGGGCTGGGATCTGGCGGTGCGGCTGACCTGGGAGGCCGGGGACGCCGGGCGTCTGGTCGATGAGGCGTTGCAGGCGGGCTACCCGACGCTGATCGCCGGTGGTGGCGATGGCACCTTGCGCGATGTAGCCGAGGCCATCGCCCGCTCGGGGCGCGAAGCCAGCTTGGCCCTATTACCTCTGGGCACCGCCAATGATTTCGCCACTGCGGCGGGTATTCCGCTGAATCCGGACGAGGCGTTGGCGCTGCTGGACAGGCCCGCGCAACGCATCGACCTGGGCGAGGTCGAGGGTCGGGTCTTTCTGAATATGGCAACCGGCGGCTTCGGTGCGCAGATTACTGCCAATACCTCGGAAGAGCTCAAGCGGGTACTCGGCGGCGCAGCATACCTGCTGACCGGCTTGACCCGTTTCGCCGACGTGCGCTCGGCTTTTGGTCGCTTCAGCGGGCCGGATTTCAGCTGGCAGGGCGAATTTCTCGCATTGGGCGTGGGCAATGGTCGCCAGGCCGGCGGTGGGCACCTGCTATGTCCCCATGCGCAGATTGACGACGGCCTGCTGGACATCTGCATAGTGCCGGCCGCCGAGGATGTCGTCGGCACCTTGCGCACCCTGCTCTCCGGCGGGATCAATGGCCTGCAGAGCGTTGCGCTTAGCGCCCGTCTGCCATGGTTGAAAGTGGATGTGCCGGATGGCCTGGATTTCAATCTCGACGGTGAACCGTTGGCGAGTCAGACGTTGCATTTCCGTGCGCGCCCGGCGGCGCTGCGTTTGCACCTTCCACTCGGGTCACCGCTATTGAGCGATGCCCTCGAACAGGTGCTAGCGGTCTGAGTGGGTGCACTTCAGCGGCGCACACAACGGCCGATATATGGATCAACCGCCGATCTGGCTGATTCAGGCCCGCTGCCCGGCTCGCCTCAGGCAGCTGGCGCGAGCCTTTTTCACGAGCTCTGGATTCTCCGGGCTGCTAGGCTATATCGATAAGTCAACAGGAGCGCGTAATGGCCGGCATTCTCGACTCAGTCAATCAACGCACCCAATTGGTGGGTGAGAACCGCCTGGAAATACTGATGTTCCGCCTTGTGGGGCGGCAGATGTTCGCGATCAACGTGTTCAAGGTGCAGGAAGTCCTGCAAATGCCCAAGCTGACGCTGATGCCGCAACGTCATCGGTTCGTCTGCGGGGTGGTCAATTTGCGTGGGCAGACATTGCCGGTGATCGACCTCTCGCAAGCTATCGGCATGCGCCCGATAGTGCCGGATGAGCGCAGCACGATCATCGTTACCGAGTACAACCGTTCGGTGCAGGCTTTTCTGGTCAGCGGCGTCGACCGCATCCTCAATCTCAACTGGGAATCCATCCTGCCCCCGCCGGGCGGCGCCGGGCGCCAGCACTATCTGACCGCGATCACCAAGGTCGACGAGCAGATCGTCGAGATCATCGATGTGGAGAAGGTGCTGGCGGAAATCACCCCGATGAGCACCAAGGTTTCCCCGGAGAAGCTCGCCGATCCGTTGCTCGAATACGCCAAGGGGCGCGAAGTACTGTTGGTGGACGATTCCAGTGTGGCCATGAGCCAACTCAAGGGCACCATGGCGCAGCTGGATGTGCGCTGCCACGCGGCCAGCGATGGCCTACGCGCGCTGAACCTGCTGAAGGGCTGGGCCGATTCGGGAATCGACGTGCATGAGAAACTGCTGATGGTGATCACCGATGCGGAGATGCCGGAAATGGACGGCTACCGGCTGACCACCGAAATCCGCAACGACCCGCGCCTGAAGGACCTGTACGTGGTGCTGCACACCTCGCTATCCGGCAGCTTCAACGAAGCGATGGTGAAGAAGGTCGGCTGCAATAACTTCCTTTCCAAATTCCAGCCCGACAAGCTGGTCGATGTGGTGCATGAGCGTTTGCTCCTGGACCAGTCTGCCGAATAGCCCGGATGCGATTCGCCCGCTGCCGGTGGGCGGTGGCCGGCGCGAAGCTATTCGCTCATGCGCTGGCGCAAGTGTTCTATACGCTTGCGATTGACCTCGAAGTCCGCATAACCCAGGCGCGAGGCGGAGCGTACATCGACATGCTGCGGGCCTATCAGAAACTCCACGTCGTCGACGAAGCCCAGTAGCTTGCTGGCGAATTCCGCGCGCAGATAATCTGGGTTCTGCTCGACCAGGGTGACCCGCGGCTCGCTGCTCAGCAGCTTGATCAGCAGGGCCTGGGTTTGCGCCTGATCACCTTTGAGCGGTAGCGCAGCGATATGCTGGTCACCTTCGCCGGTCTGGCTGTTGACGCAGTTGGGCGAACTCGGGCAGGGCGCCAAGCGGCCATCCTGCACCCCCAGGTTGGTCGGTGCGCTGCCGCTGCAGCCAACCAGCGCAAGCAACAGGCCCATCGCCAGTGCAGGCTTGTGGGTCCGGCGGGTTGCTCGTATAAAAGCGTTTTGCACAGGGAAAAGCTGACTCATGTTGAATCTCTCAGGGATGTACCGTTACCCACTCAAGTCCGGAGCTGGCGAACCTCTGACTCAGACCCGCGTGGATGCCTTGGGTATCGTCGGTGATAGACGTTGGATGGTAGTCGATGCGCAGAGTGGGCGCTTTCTCACCCAGCGGTTGTTGGCACCGATGAATCGGATCACCACGGCTTGGCAGGGCAGCGAGCAGGTGCTATTGAGCGCGCCGGGCATGGACGATTTGCCGATTGCCGTGCCGGACCAACAGGCCGAGCTGCGCCCGGTGGCGATCTGGCGCGATAGCCTGTCCGTGCCGGATGCCGGCGATGCTGCCGCGGCATGGTTGAGCCAATTCCTCGGACGCGCCTGTCGCCTGGTCTATGTGCCGGCGCAGCGCGCTCGCCAGGTCGATCAGGCCTACGCCGAGGCGGGTGATCGGGTGGCGTTTGCCGATGGTTTTCCACTGCTGCTGATCGGCCAGGCCTCTCTGGACGATCTATCCGCCCGGGTCGGTCGTCCATTGGAGATGTTGCGCTTTCGGCCGAATCTGGTGGTTACCGGCTCATCGGCTTATGAGGAAGATGAATGGCGGCGTATTCGCATCGGTACGGTGGAATTTCGCGTGGTCAAGGGTTGCTCGCGCTGCATCATGACCACCCTCGATCCGCAGACCGGTGAGCGCGCCGCGGACCGCGAGCCATTGGCGACCTTGCAGGGTTACCGGGCGCGCGATGGAGAAGTGTATTTCGGCCAGAACCTGATTGCCTGCGGCGAGGGGCAGTTGAGCCTGGGCATGCCGGTTGAGGTGCTGGAGTAGCCGCGGGACGGAGTCATGAGCTGCAGGCCCTAAGCTGCACCTGAGAGCCCAGTGTTTGCCGGTGGAGGCCAGCCCTCGCACCGGCTCGCTCGTGGCTACTGATCGAAATAGCGTTCGTGCCAGCCCACCAGTGGTTGTGGTGCATCGAGCTTTTTCCCGTAGATCACCGCATAGGACAACACGTTCTGCACGTATTGTCGGGTCTCATCGAACGGTATGTTCTCGATCCATACGTCATAGGCCAGGTGATCGGCGCCGCGTAACCATTGGCGCACGCGGCCGGGGCCGGCGTTGTACGCGGCGGACGCCAATACCCGGTTGCCGTTGAACTGGCCATAAATCTGGCTCAGATAGGCGGCGCCCAGTTGGATATTGACCTCGGGCCGCAGCACCAGTTGTGTCGATGAGAGCGGAATGGAGAAGCGCCTGGCCGTTTCCTTGGCCGTTGCGGGCATCAATTGCATCAGGCCCATGGCGCCGGCCCCGGATTTTGCATCGGCCATGAAAGCGCTTTCCTGACGCGTAATGGCAAAAACCCAGCTTGAATGCAGGCCGCGTTTTTTTGCTTCCCGGGTCATCGACTCACGATGCGCCATGGGAAAACGTACATCCAGGTCGTCCCAGTATTGCGCCTGACTGATGGTGCGAATCGCTGGGAAGTACCAACCCATGTCATAGGCCAGACGCGCCTGGGCGACCATCTCTTCGCGGCTGAACAATCGGCTGACGTGATACCACTCGCGGCGGCCGTCGGCGACCTGCCCGCGCTCGTGGAACTCCAAGGCGCGGCGAATGCCAGCGGCATTGCGCACTTTCTGCGTGACTTTTGCCGAAGGAACCAGCGGCTGGTTGTTCAGCTGATAGGGTGCCTTGACCTGGTCGGCGGCCATGAAGCCATAGAAATCGCGCTCCAGGGCCAGGCTCTGGTAGAGCACCTGCGGTTCCTTGCTGTTGGGTTGGGCCAGCTGCAGGCTGCGCGCCTGCCAGTAGCGCCAGCGGTTGGTCTTGGCCAGACGCTCGGGCATCTGCTGGGTTAGCCGATGTGCTTCACTCCACTGGCCACCGCGCAGCAGCAGGCGTGCGCGCCATTCACTGACGGTGTCGTCACGCAGCTCTGGATCGTACTGCGCCATGACCTTGAGGGCGCGCACGTCGAAGCGCTTGGCCAGGGTCAGGCCGATTTCGCGTGCGATGGCGACTTGCTCTTCGTCGGAGAACTTCATTCGCGCTGCGTAGCTGTCGAGCAGGCTCAAGGCTTTCTCCGGGTCCTGTCGGGCCAGACGGCGAAGGCCCAGGCTGACGATGTCGGCCATAGCCTGATCGGCAGGACTGAAGCGCGCGGTCTGATAGAGCAGCTCCGGCTTTTTCGCTGTTTCAATCAGCAACTGTCCGTGTTTGCCCAGTGTGGTCAGGCCTTTGACCAGAAACGTAGCCAAACCATAGTTGCGGGCTTCGACAGCCAACTTGGTGCGTTGCCAGCGGCGTGCCTCGGTCAGTTGGCCCTCGGCCGCCCAGCGTTCGAACAGGCGATCGCAGGCGTCGGGCTGGGATTTACCCACCAGCCAGAGTTTTTCCGCGGTGGCAAAGCCTTCGGCGGTCAGTCCATGGCTGAGCTGGTATTGCCCGTACAGGCAGTCCAGCTCGGTGAAGTTCAGTGCCGGATCGTAATGATTGATAAAGGTTTTCCAGTCGCCACGCTCGGCCAGCCAACGCAGCCAGCGCAGTTTCATCCAGCTCGCTTGCGGCAAATCGCCGTGCTCGGCGAGAAACTTCTCGATTTCGTCGTTGCTAGCCGATTTCAGACGGGCGGTCAGCTCGTCATAGGCCAGATAGGGCTCGAGCGGGTAATCGCGCAGCTCACTGGCATAGCGACGATAGGGTCCACTATCGCCTTTGGCCAGTGCGGCCTTGGCCTGGTCGTAATACTGGCGCTGTTGGCTCAGGGTGGCGGCTTGCGCCGTCGATAAGGTGACAATGCAAAGCAGGAGGGGGCACAACTTGTACAGGCGAGCGCGCATGACACTTCCGGGTTAGAGCATGAATAGGCGCCATCTATGGCGCTGAATGTCCTGGTAGCCAGTCGGGCCCGGGTTGTTGCTGGTTGCGTCAAGCCGGCTGTTGTTCGGTCAAACCGAGGTTGCTGCTCGATTTGACGATATAACCGCACTGCGGCCAGGCTTTTTCGCAACGGACATCGAGGCCCGACGAGCATCTAGCTTAGCCTTTTGTCCGCTTACGATGAAAGTAATCCCGGCGACTGGCCGGTCTCAGAAAAATGCCCGCGAAGCCTTGTCCATCTCGGTTAGAATGCGCGCCCGGTTTTTGCCGAGGCCTGTGGGTCGTCGGCGGATCAGTTTTCGGTGAGCGGCTCCCCGCACAGCAGGCCTCGAACGCATTTTTCCTGCGTCTACGGGCAACTGGATGGCGACGCTACGCTCCCCACCGTATTTTCGAGGCGTGCCATGACCCTGCTCAAGTTCACCGATGTTTCCCTGGCCTACGGCGCGATGCCGCTGCTGGACAAGGTGTCCTGGCAGATCGCGCGGGGCGAGCGGGTGTGCATCATCGGACGCAACGGTACCGGCAAGTCGAGCATGATGAAACTGGTCAAGGGCGACCAGAAACCTGACGACGGGTCGGTCTGGCGCGCGCCGGGGCTGAAGATCGGCGAACTGCCACAGGAATTGCCGCTGGCTGACGAGCGCACTGTGTTCGATGTGGTCGCCGAAGGCCTGGACGGCGTCGGCGCGTTGCTCGCCGAATACCATCACCTCAGCCAGAACATCCATAGCGACGCCGACCTGGACAAGCTGATGCACGTCCAGCAAGACCTCGAAGCGCGCGACGGCTGGCGCCTGCAGCAATTGGTCGAAAGCACCCTGAGCCGCCTGCAACTGCCCGCTGACAAAACCCTGGCCGAATTGTCCGGTGGTTGGCGCCGGCGTGTGCTGCTGGCACAGGCATTGGTCTGCGAGCCGGATCTGCTGCTGCTCGACGAACCGACCAACCACCTTGATATCGGTGCTATTGCCTGGCTGGAAGAGGCGTTGAGCGGTTTTCAGGGCGCCGTATTATTCATCACCCACGACCGCTCATTCCTGCAGAACCTGGCCACGCGCATTCTCGAATTGGATCGCGGCGGCCTGATCGACTGGAACGGCGACTACGCGAGCTTTCTGGTGCACAAGGAGGCGGTTCTGGCCGCCGAAGAAACCGCCAATGCCCTGTTCGACAAACGGCTGGCCCAGGAAGAGGTGTGGATCCGTCAGGGCATCAAGGCGCGGCGCACCCGTAACGAGGGCCGTGTACGTGCCTTGAAGGCCCTGCGCGTGGAGCGTAGCGAACGCCGTGAACGCACCGGCAAAGCCAATATCCAGCTGGATACCGCCGACAAATCCGGCAAGCAGGTCATGGTTCTGGAGAACGTGCGCTTCGCCCATCCGGATGGGCCTTGGCTGGTCAAGGATTTCTCCATGGTGCTGCAGCGTGGCGATCGTATCGGCCTGCTCGGCGCCAACGGTACGGGCAAGACCACTTTGCTGAAACTGATGCTCGGCGGCTTGCAACCGAGCAGCGGCACCGTGGAGGTGGGTACCCGCCTCGAAGTGGCCTATTTCGATCAGTTGCGCCATCAGTTGGATCTGGAAAAAACCGTAATCGACAACGTTGCCGAAGGTCGCGACTTTATCGAGATCGATGGCCAGAACCGTCACGTGCTGAGCTATCTCGGCGATTTCCTGTTCAGCCCGCAACGTGCGCGCACGCCGGTCAAGGCCCTGTCCGGTGGCGAGCGCGCGCGCCTGCTGCTGGCCAAGTTGTTCAGCAAACCGGCCAACCTGCTGGTGCTGGACGAACCGACCAACGACCTCGATGTTGAAACTTTGGAGCTACTTGAAGAGGTGCTGCTAACCTTCCCGGGGACTGTGCTGATGGTCAGTCACGACCGGGCCTTCCTCGATAACGTCGTGACCAGCACCCTGGTGTTCGAGGGTGAAGGTTTTGTCCGCGAATATGTGGGCGGCTATCAGGACTGGTTGCGCCAGGGCGGTTCACCGCGCCTGCTGGGTGTCGGCGAGAGCAAAGCGGGCAAGGCCGAGCTGGCGTCGGCCGTAGTGGCACCGGTAACCGAAGTGGCGGTCGAGGTTGCAGCGTCGCCGGTGGCGAAAAAGAAGCTCAGTTACAAGCTGCAGCGCGAGTTGGATGCGATGCCGGGGCAGATCGATGCCCTGGAGGGGCAGATAGCCGCACTGCAGGAACAAGTCGGCGATCCTGCTTTCTATCAGCAGCCGGCGGAGAAGACCGCCGAGGTATTGGCTCGCTTGCAGAGCCTGCAAGACGAGCTGGAGCAGTTGGTGGAGCGCTGGGCCGAGCTGGAAGGTTAGTTGTTGGTTTGTAGGGGACGGCCGCTTGTAGCGCGGCAGGAAAATAAAAATAGCCTCAAGGAAGTTTGGCGGAGAAATCCATGGCAATCGAATACCGCATTACCCTCGATAGCGACCATGAACTGAGTTACTGCATCGAGCCGAACCGCATTTACGAACCCGTTGCGGCCAAGTCTGCTCCCAACTGGACACGCCTGGAGTATCAGCAATGCAGCAACTGCCCGCTGAGCAAGGATGACTTCAGCCATTGCCCAGCCGCTGTCGACCTGCATCGGGTGATCGAGGACTTTCAGGGCCTGCCCGCATTCAAGAAGGCCATGGTCTGGGTACGCACGCCCGAGCGCGAGTACAGCAAACAGGTGAGCCTGGAGGAGGGATTGCGGGCGCTGCTCGGGGTGATCATGGCGACCAGCGCCTGTCCGATCCTCGGCACCCTCAAGCCGATGGCGCAGAACCATTTGCCGTTCGCCAGTAACCAGGAATTCATCCTGCGCGCGGTATCGCTGTATCTGGCACGGCAATATTTCAATTTTCGCGAGGGGCGCCATGCGGATTGGGAGCTTCGCGGGCTGGTGCGGATGTTCCAGCAATTGCAGCTGGTCAATCAGGCGTTCTGGCAGCGTATTCACGATACCTGTGAAGGCGATTCGAATCTCAAGGCCTTTCTGACGTTCTTCTCGATGTCCTCGAGCATGACCTATTCGATGGAAACCCAGCTGCAGAAGATTCGACCGCTGGTAATGAGTGCGGGCGAAGGGATCGATTGATACCCACCCGCATGACGGCTATGGGCGTCATGCGGGTGGCGGATGGGCGGTCAGGCTTTTTTCAGGCGTACCGCTAGTACATCGCAGGGTGCGCCGTGCAGTACGTCATTGGCGGTGGAGCCCAGGAGCAGCGCCAGGCCGTGGCGGCCATGGCTGCCCACCACGACCAGATCGCAGCCTTGCTCCTCGGCCAGGCGGTGGATTTCCTGGCGTGGCTGGCCGTATGTCAGGTGGCGCTGGTCGGCAGCCAACTCCGGGTATTTGCCGGCAAAACTGTCCAGGCGCTCACGCGCCTGATCGAACTGCTGCTGTTGCAGCATGGACAGGTCCATCGGGACGTCCCCGCCAAAAGCCATTGCCATGGGCTCTACGACATGTACCACGGACAACTTTGCCTGACAGGCGGCGGCTAGTTTCTGCGCACGATGCATGACCGGATCGCATTCCTCGGTAAGGTCGACGGCGACCAGAATGTGCTTATAAGGCATGGGTGACTCCTTCTGAGAGTGCTCGATATGATTAATTATGGCTGCGCATCAACTGTTTGCCTGTGAGATTACGCTATGAGTCCGTGGATCGTCCTGCTACTGCTGGCATTTGTGCTCAGCCCTCTGTCTTGGCTGGTTCCTTCGCGGCGTCAGCGTGGACAGATGGATGTGCGTCTACAGGCACGGCGCATGGGGCTGGGGATGCAGTTGTCACGCCAGCAATGGCCGCACTGGCTCAGCCCGGTGCCCCCGGATACCTGTGCCGAATATCATCGACCGCGCCGCCGCGATCGTCACGACAATTGGTGCTACTGGCAGTCAGCCCCCGGCGTCTGGGTCAATCAATGGCGCGAGCCCTGTGCCGATGAGCTGTTGGCCAGGCAGTTGGTCGATCTGCCGGACGATGTGTACAAGGTCGAAGCCTCGGCGCAAATGGTCGTGCTGTATTGGGGCGAGCGTTCGCGGGGCGATGCGCTGCAGCGAATTGCCGATTTTCTTTCGGCGCGCACGTAATCGCACAACCTCGGCGAGCAGTTTATGGCCAGTCGGCTGCGGAGGGCTGCGGAGTAGATAAAGAAAACCCAGCGCAAGCGCTGGGTTGGTCGCAGTGGCCAGGCAGGCCGGAAAGCTGAGTTCTGTGGGCGTGTGGTCCGGCTCTGCGCATCGCCATGCGGGAGGCCGTTTGAACCGGGTCCCGAGGTATGTAGTCGAACTCACATGCAGTAGCGGCACGATACGCTATTTCCGCGTTTGTCATTAGCAGTTTTTTTCAGTGATGGTGCCGATGATCATCCTGTGCCGCAGCAACCCGATGCGTTGCAGCAGTCCCGGCCACCTCTGGGCGTTTTCCGTTCCGGCGTCCGTGCTCCAATCCGTTGGATATGCCCGCCAGGAGGGTATCCATGGAATTCCGCTTATCGATACAGATATTCGCCTGTTCGCTGCTGATCCTCCTAAAGTCTCGACGGATGCGTCTACCTTCAGGTGCGCGAATATGATCCGGCGCATCAGCCAATTGACAATTTGCCGCTTTTCCGAGAAGGTGTGCGTACCCAAATCAAACGGGCGTATGAATTGAGCGTTTGTCTGATAAGGCAGCGCCTTTACAGCCCGATTATCGCGTCGGCGGGTGTGCCAGGCTGATTAGGGCTATTCTCGACGGCTGAGCCGTGAGGTAGCTGACTGGTTGGCTCCGATGTGTACTGTTTAGCTTCCATACCGTGGAGATCAGTTGATGATTTACGAAGGTAAAGCCATCACGGTTAAGGCTCTTGAGAGCGATATCGTCGAATTAAAGTTCGACCTCAAGGGTGAATCCGTCAACAAATTCAACCGTCAAACCCTGAATGAACTGCGTCAATCCGTTGATGCTATCAAGGCCGATGGTTCGATCAAGGGCGTGATTGTCACCAGTGGCAAAGACGTATTTATCGTCGGCGCAGACATCACCGAATTCGTCGATAACTTCAAGTTGCCCGACGAAGAGCTGGTGGCTGGCAACCTCGAAGCCAACAAGATCTTCAATGACTTTGAAGACCTCAACGTACCTACCGTTGTCGCTATCAATGGCATCGCCCTCGGCGGTGGTTTTGAAATGTGCCTGGCCGCGGATTACCGCGTGATGGCCGAGGGCGCCAAAATTGGTTTGCCAGAAGTCAAGCTGGGTCTATACCCGGGCTTTGGCGGTACTGTCCGTCTGCCGCGTCTGATCGGTACCGATAACGCCATCGAGTGGATCGCTTCCGGTAAGGAAAACAAGGCCGCCGACGCCCTGAAAGTCGGCGCCGTCGATGCTGTGGTTGCCGCCGACAAGCTCCAGGCCGCCGCGCTTGATCTGGTCAAACGCGCTATTTCCGGCGAGCTGGATTACAAGGCCAAGCGTCAGCCGAAGCTGGAAAAGCTCAAGCTCAATGCCATCGAGCAGATGATGTGCTTCGAAACCGCCAAGGGTTTTGTCGCAGGCCAGGCCGGCCCGAACTACCCGGCACCGGTCGAAGCCATCAAAACCATCCAGAAGGCAGCCAGCCAAGGCCGTGACAAGGCGCTGGAGATTGAAGCTGCCGGTTTCGTCAAGCTGGCCAAGACCTCGGTTGCGGGAAGCCTTATCGGTCTGTTCCTGAATGACCAGGAATTGAAGAAAAAAGCCAAGCACTACGATGAGGTCGCCAAGGATGTGAAGCAGGCCGCCGTTCTCGGTGCCGGCATCATGGGCGGTGGTATCGCCTATCAGTCCGCCGTCAAAGGCACGCCTATCCTGATGAAGGATATCCGCGAGGAAGGCATCAAGATGGGCCTGGACGAGGCCGCCAAGCTGCTCGGTAACCGGGTTGCCAAAGGTCGACTGACTGCCGCGAAGATGGCTGAGGCATTGAATGCCATCCGCCCGACCATGTCCTATGGCGATTTCGGCAACGTCGACATCGTCGTCGAAGCCGTGGTCGAGAATCCCAAGGTCAAGCAGATCGTACTGGCCGAAGTGGAAGGCATGGTGAAAGAGGACACGATTCTCGCCTCCAACACCTCGACCATTTCCATCAGCCTGCTGGCCAAGGCGCTCAAGCGTCCGGAAAACTTCGTCGGCATGCACTTCTTCAACCCGGTACATATGATGCCGCTGGTTGAAGTCATCCGCGGCGAGAAGTCCAGCGAGTTGGCCGTCGCCACCACCGTTGCCTATGCCAAGAAAATGGGTAAGACCCCTGTGGTGGTCAATGATTGCCCGGGCTTCCTGGTCAACCGCGTGCTGTTCCCATACTTCGGCGGCTTCTCCAAGTTGCTCGAGTTCGGCGTGGACTTCGTGCGTATCGACAAGGTCATGGAAAAGTTCGGCTGGCCCATGGGCCCGGCCTACCTGTCCGACGTGGTCGGTATCGACACCGGCCACCATGGCCGTGACGTGATGGCCGAAGGCTTCCCGGATCGTATGGCGGTCGAAGGCCGTACCGCGGTCGATGTGATGTACGACGCGGATCGTCTGGGTCAGAAGAACGGCAAAGGCTTCTACGCCTACGAAATGGATAAGCGCGGCAAGCCGAAGAAGGTCATCGACCCTCAGGCTTACGAATTGCTCAAGTCTATCGTGACCGAACAGCGTGAAGTGACCGATGAAGACATCATCAACTTCATGATGATCCCGCTGTGCATGGAAACCGTGCGCTGTCTGGAGGACGGTATCGTCGAGACTGCGGCTGAGGCCGACATGGGGCTGGTCTACGGTATTGGCTTCCCGCCGTTCCGTGGTGGTGCACTGCGTTACATCGATACTGTCGGTGTCGCCGAGTTCGTCGCCCTGGCCGACAAATATGCCGATCTGGGCGCGCTGTACACCCCGACTGCCAAGCTTCGCGAAATGGCTGCCAACGGCCAGAAGTTTTTCGGTTAATCGCGGACAGACTAGAGCGAGAGTGAATTTATGAGCCTGAATCCTAGAGATGCAGTCATCGTCGACTTCGGCCGTACCCCGATGGGTCGTTCCAAGGGCGGCATGCATCGCAACACCCGTGCCGAAACCATGTCGGCCAACCTGATCAGTGGTGTACTGGCGCGCAATACCAAGGTCGATCCGGCCGAAGTGGAAGATGTGATCTGGGGCTGCGTCAACCAGACCCTGGAGCAGGGCTGGAACATCGCGCGCATGGCGTCTCTGATGACCCAGATCCCGCACAGCGCCGCTGGCCAGACCGTCAGCCGCCTGTGTGGCTCTTCCATGAGCGCCCTGCACACTGCCGTGCAGGCGATCCAGACCGGTAATGGCGACGTGTTCGTCATTGGCGGCGTCGAGCACATGGGCCACGTAGGCATGATGCACGGCGTCGATCCGAATCCGCACCTGTCGCTGTATGCCGCCAAGGCTTCCGGCATGATGGGGCTGACCGCGGAAATGCTCGGCAAAATGCACGGCATCAGCCGCGAACAGCAGGACGCCTTCGGTGAGCGTTCTCACCGTCTGGCGCACAAGGCTACCGTCGAAGGCAAGTTCAAGGATGAAATCATCCCGATGCAAGGCTACGACGAAAACGGCTTCCTCAAGGTCTTCGATTTCGACGAAACCATTCGTCCGGAAACCACTCTGGAAAGCCTGGCCGCGCTCAAGCCCGCGTTCAACCCTAAAGGCGGTACCGTGACTGCGGGTACGTCCTCGCAGATCACCGATGGCGCTTCCTGCATGATCGTAATGAGTGCGCAGCGTGCACAGGATCTGGGCATTCAGCCGATGGCCGTGGTTCGCGCCATGGCGGTGGCCGGTGTAGATCCGGCGATTATGGGCTACGGTCCTGTGCCGTCCACCCAGAAGGCCCTCAAGCGCGCTGGTCTGAGCATCAACGACATCGACTTCTTCGAGCTCAACGAAGCCTTCGCCGCCCAGGCCCTGCCTGTGCTGAAGGACCTGAAAGTGCTCGACAAGATGGAAGAGAAGGTCAACCTGCACGGCGGCGCCATTGCTCTGGGCCACCCGTTCGGTTGTTCCGGTGCGCGTATCTCCGGTACCCTGCTCAATGTAATGAAGCAGAACGGTGGGACATTTGGCGTGTCCACTATGTGTGTGGGGCTCGGTCAAGGCATTACCACCGTCTTCGAACGTATCTAAACGTTTGGGGATGCAAAACCGGGGCCTAGTGCCCCGGTTTTTGTTTGCCGGCAAAAAAAATCAAGGAAATCCAGCGATGCAGCTACAACCCGGTCTTTATCGCCACTACAAGGGGCCCGAGTATCGTGTCCTTGGTGTGGCTCATCATTCCGAGACAGAACAGCGGATGGTGGTCTACCAGGCGTTATACGGCGATTACGGGCTATGGGTGCGGCCGCTGGAAATGTTCTGCGAAAGCGTCGAGGTGGACGGCGAGACAGTGCCGCGTTTCGCTCTGATCAAGGGGGAAAGCCCGCTTTTTACGCAGCCGTGAGCCGCTCATGCGTAGTCGCTGCGCTTGACCTCGGCTCGACCGCCACTATATATAGCGGTGCCGCACTAGCAGGCTGTTGAAAGAATATCGTATCGATCAGCTACTGATCGCCAGTTCCGAAACTCCGGAAACCGCTTCTCGGGCTTGCCGCTGTTTTGTTCGCGAGCTTTTTCAACAGGCTACAAGGCGACTTCCGCCTTTCATTTATCGAATTCAGGAATTTTCCAATCCATGGGTAAATCGCTGGTCATCGTGGAATCCCCGGCCAAGGCCAAGACCATCAACAAGTACTTGGGCAACGAGTACGTGGTGAAGTCGAGCATCGGCCACATCCGTGACCTGCCTACCAGTGGCTCGGCAAGCACCGCCAAAGAGCCGGTCAAGCGCGGCAAGGCAGCGGCGGGCGAAGTGCCGGCGCTAACGCCCAAGGAAAAGGCCAAGCGCCAATTGGTGGCGCGTATGGGGGTCGACCCCGAGCATGGTTGGAAGGCCAAATACGAGATCCTTCCGGGCAAGGAGAAGGTCGTCGAAGAACTGCGACGTCTGGCCAAGGAAGCCGACACCATCTATCTCGCAACCGACTTGGACCGCGAGGGGGAAGCCATTGCCTGGCACCTGCGCGAATCCATCGGCGGCGACGACAGCCGCTACAAGCGCGTGGTGTTCAACGAAATCACCAAAAAAGCCATTCAGGAAGCGTTTGCCGAACCTGGCGAGTTGGACATCAATCGGGTCAATGCGCAGCAGGCGCGGCGCTTCCTCGATCGCGTGGTCGGCTATATGGTTTCGCCGCTGTTGTGGGCCAAGATCGCCCGCGGCCTGTCCGCCGGCCGTGTGCAATCGGTCGCGGTGAAGTTGGTGGTCGAGCGCGAGAAAGAGATCCGCGCCTTCGTTCCGGAAGAGTATTGGGAGGTGCATGCCGATCTCGGCACCGCCAAGGGCGCCAATGTGCGCTTTGAAGTGGCGCGCGAGAATGGCGCCGCCTTCAAACCGCTGAACGAAGCCCAGGCCATGGCCGCTTTGGATGTGCTCAAAGCGTCCAGTTACAGCATCGTCAAACGCGAGGACAAGCCGACCAGCAGCAAGCCCTCGGCACCGTTCATCACCTCGACCCTGCAGCAGGCCGCGAGCAATCGCCTGGGCTTCGGGGTGAAGAAAACCATGATGATGGCCCAGCGCTTGTATGAGGCCGGCTACATCACCTATATGCGAACCGATTCGACCAACCTCTCGGCCGATGCCGTGAGCATGGTGCGCGACTTCATCCAGGGCGAGTTCGGCAAGCAGTACCTGCCGGCCAACCCTATCGCCTATAGCAGCAAGGAAGGGGCTCAGGAAGCGCACGAAGCGATTCGTCCGTCCGACGTCAATCTCAAGCCGACCCAGCTGAGTGGCATGGAGCGTGATGCCGAGCGCCTGTATGAATTGATCTGGCGGCAGTTCGTTGCCTGTCAGATGCCCCCCGCAGAGTACCTGTCCACGACGGTGACGGTCGCCGCTGCTCAATTCGAATTGCGTGCCAAGGGCCGTATCCTCAAGTTCGACGGTTATACCCGGGCATTGCCGCAGCTGAGCAAGCCGGGCGACGACGATGTGCTGCCGGAAATGAATCAGGGCGAAGCGCTCAAGTTGATCAAGCTCGATCCGAGCCAGCACTTCACCAAGCCACCAGCGCGCTATTCGGAAGCCAGCCTGGTCAAGGAAATGGAAAAGCGCGGTATCGGTCGTCCGTCGACCTATGCGGCGATTATTTCAACCATCCAGGACCGCGGTTATGTGGCCTTGCACAATCGTCGCTTCTATTCCGAGAAGATGGGCGACATCGTTACCGAGCGTCTTGGTGAAAGCTTTGCCAATCTGATGGACTACGGCTTTACCGCCGGTATGGAAGAGCACCTGGATGACGTGGCCCAGGGCGAGCGCGAGTGGAAGCATGTGCTCGACGAGTTCTACGGTGACTTCAAGAGCAAGCTCGAAGTGGCCGAGGCCAGTGACAGCGGCATGCGCGCCAACCTGCCGACTCCGACCGATATTCCCTGCCGCGAATGCGGCCGGCCGATGATGATCCGTACCGCATCGACCGGGGTGTTCCTGGGTTGTTCCGGTTACGCGCTGCCGCCTAAGGAGCGCTGCAAGTCGACGATCAACCTGGTGCCAGGCGATGAAATCGCGGCAGACGACGAGGGCGAATCCGAGTCCCTGGTTCTGCTCGGCAAACACCGTTGCCCGATCTGCTCGACCGCCATGGATGCTTATTTGCTGGATGAAACCCGTAAGCTGCATATTTGCGGCAACAACCCGGATTGCGCGGGTTACGAAATCGAGCAGGGCCAGTACCGCATCAAAGGCTACGAAGGTCCCAGCCTGGAATGCGACAAGTGCGGCAGCCAGATGCAACTGAAGACCGGGCGTTTCGGCAAGTTCTTCGGTTGCACCAATGGCGAATGCAAGAACACCCGTAAGCTGCTGAAGAGTGGCGAAGCGGCCCCACCCAAAATGGATCCGGTGAAGATGCCGGAGCTCAAGTGCGAGAAGGTCAACGACACCTATATCCTGCGCGATGGCGCATCCGGCCTGTTTCTGGCTGCCAGCCAGTTTCCGAAAAACCGCGAAACGCGCGCGCCACTGGTGCTGGAGCTGATCCCGCACAAGGACGAGATCGACCCCAAATACCATTTCCTTTGCGATGCGCCGAAGAAAGACCCGGAAGGGCGTGCGGCTGTGGTTCGTTACAGCCGCAAGACCAAGGAGCAGTATGTGCAGACCGAGGTCGATGGTAAGCCGACCGGCTGGCGTGCGTTCTTCGACGGTGGCAAATGGACGGTCGAAGATAAACGCTGATCGGACAAACAGCGTGCCTGCCGAGGCAGGCGCGTATAGTCGGTTGATCCGCTGTGGAGGGTGCCCTGATGGCCCATGAGCTCTATACCCGAACCAATCAGAAAATCTTCTATGCCGGACTCGCGCTGGAGTCCTGGAGCAAGGCGCAAGAGGGAAGGGCGATGAATGCCCAAGCGCTGGTTCAGGCTGAGCGCGAGGCCACGGTATTTCATTTGTATGGCGCGCTGCTCGGTTTGTGTCATGAGATCGCCGGCTACTATCGCCTGCCCAATAGCGATGCCCCGCGTGCGGAAGACTTTCTTACTCCGACGGTATTGGATGCCGCACCCAGTCAGGAGCTGGGCGAGCTGGTCGAGTTGGCTCAGGCTCCCGATAGTTGGCTGGCTCAGTTGCTGGGTGCCTATCTCGAGCTATTCCAGCCCCCGCAGGCGGCCAGGAAAGCCAAACTCGATCCCGCTACCCCGTTGATTGCGGCGGTCAGTCTGGATGAAGAGGTCGAGCCCTTGTCGCGGGAAACCCTGGAAATCTGGCGTCAACACTTGAAGGCTCTGGCGCAGCGGTTTCGCGAAACCTTGAGCGAGTGGTGACAGCCCTTTAGATCGGCGGGCTGGGGTGTGCTCTGGTCGGCTGGTACAATGCCGGCCTTTAGTGGAGAGCCAAATTTATGCCTACTTCCTTCCTGGAAATCGTTGAATTGCCCGATGGGCGAATTGCCTTGCGCCGTGCGGAGGACGAAGAATCGTTGGTGGTGTTGGATTTTTCTGCCGATGCCAAGGCGTTTCTACAAGGGCAACATGTTGAGGTGGCGAAGGCCATGCTCAATGTTGGTGTACAGATGGCAGGGCGCCTCGCCGAGGGGAGTTTCGATCACGAGGAAGGGCCGCGCGTTCTGCATTGAGACGCTTGTTTACCTGAGCCGCTGCTGCGAAACGGGCGGTGCGGGGCGCACGATCCATGTGCGGTGTTCGTGTTCAGCCCAGACTGATGTTCAGGCTTTGCGCCTTGCCTTGCCGCGCCGCGGCCTCCAGTTGCAAGCGCGCCGGTCGTTCAAGTGGATGAAGCCAGCTGACCACTGTATGGCTACGGCCAAGTTCCAATGCCTGTTGGGCGAGCTGCAGCGCACTCTGTCCGCTACGTGGGTGCAATAGTAGGATGCGCTCGCGGTTAAGGCCCGCATCGCGCAGCCAGGTTTGAGTCAGACTCGCCGGCGGGGCAATCAGGGATAGCCAGCGCGCGTCGTTGTTATCGCTGAGCTCACGCAGGATGGGGGCCAGCAGGATCAGACAGTGTCCGGCAGCGCCGCGCAGCGATATCTCGCTAAAGGCCTGCGGCTGGTCCGCCATGGACGAATCAATCAAATCGTCGAGCAGCGGGGTCGCAGTGGCGGCTAGAAAGCCTTCGAACAGTGGCAGTTGTGTGCGGTTCAGCGACTGTGGGAACTGCATAAAGCCTCCTCTGGCAGGCTATGGCCGGCCTGCGGTGCAGCAAAAATACTCGGCTAGCGACGAATCACGCCGACGCTCAAGCCTTCGATGATCAGGTCCTGCTCTTCCAAATTGATTTCGATAGGGGCGAACTCAGGGTTTTCGGCGAGCAGCCACACGGTGTTGCCTTCACGTTTGAAGCGCTTGACCGTCACCTCGTCGTCAATACGCGCGACGACCACCTGGCCATTACGGGCCTCGCGAGTGGTATGAACTGCGAGTAAATCCCCATCGAGAATACCGATGTCTTTCATGCTCATGCCGCGTACCCGTAACAGGTAGTCCGCCTTGGGGTGAAAGAAGGCAGGGTTGATCCGGCAGGATTCCTCGACATGTTGCTGCGCCAGAATCGGCGCACCTGCCGCAACGCGGCCGATCACCGGCAGGCCATCTTCTTCCATGCTCGGCTCGAAACCGGGGATGCGGATGCCGCGCGAGGCGCCGGGAGTCATCTCGATCGCACCCTTGCGGGCCAGCGCCTTGAGATGCTCTTCCGCGGCGTTGGGTGACTTGAAGCCCAGCGCCTGAGCAATTTCCGCACGGGTAGGCGGGTAGCCGTTGTCGTCAAGACATTGCTTGATGAAGGCAAGGATTTCAGCTTGGCGTGGCGTTAGTTTAAGCATGATTGGCTCTGTTTTTATATACAGTGACTGTGATTATATACAGTGGATTGCGCTTGGCAATCACTCTTTTCGTTCCACCTGCCGGCGCTTTCTTCTGGCCGTTGTTACTAGTTGGCAAGGCCCGTCGTCTGCCTGGAGGGAATTTTTTGTTGCCTTGTGCGCTTGCCGATATGATGCAGCCTTCGACTTGACAAGGTCGCCGCTTAAAACGTATGTTTCAAACGAGTGTTTGTTAGGTGAGAAGTCATGGCCCAGTCGGAAACCGTTGAACGTATTCTGGATGCGGCGGAGCAGTTGTTCGCCGAGAAAGGTTTCGCCGAGACCTCGTTGCGGCTGATTACCGGCAAGGCCGGGGTCAATCTGGCCGCGGTGAATTATCACTTCGGTTCCAAGAAAGCGCTGATCCAGGCGGTGTTTTCACGTTTCCTGGGGCCATTCTGCAGCAGTCTCGAACGCGAGCTGGATCGCCGGCAGGCCAAGCCCGGCACGACCTTCAGTCTTGAGGAATTGCTTGAGCTGCTGGTGGAGCTGGCGCTCGAAGTCAAACCGCGTAGTGGTAACGACTTGTCGATCTTCATGCGATTGCTGGGGCTGGCGTTCAGCCAAAGCCAGGGGCATTTGCGCAAGTACTTGCAAGAAGTCTACGGCAAGATATTTCGCCGCTACATGCTCTTGGTCAACGAAGCCGCCCCGCGCATTCCGCCGCTGGAACTGTTCTGGCGCGTGCACTTCATGCTCGGTGCCGCGGCGTTCAGCATGTCCGGGATCAAGGCCTTGCGCGCCATGTCCGAGGCTGATTTCGGGGTGAATACTTCGATCGAGCAGGTGATGCGCCTGATGGTGCCGTTCCTTGCTGCCGGTATGCGCTCGGAAAGCGGGGTAACCGACAGTGCGCTTGCGGCGGCGCAGTTGCGACCGCGTACAAAGGGTGTCGGCGTTCCCGCCAAAGTTTGATACGGCGCGGGTGGGCTTGGTGGGTTCGATCCGCTAAGCTAGCCGCCCATGCGTTCCCTCGATTTGCTTCATATCTCGTTGGCTGATCAGTGCTTGTACGGCTTTGCCGACAAGCGGCTGCAGCTGCGCATGCCTGTTTCCACCGCTGCCAATGGCGCCGGCGAACGCAACGGTAGCGGTTGCACGCCGCGAGGCCTGCATTATGTGCGGGCGAAGATCGGTGAGGGGCTGCCGCGTGCCGCGGTATTGCGCGGGCGGCGCTGGACCGGTGAGATCTGGACGCCCGAGCTGCATGAGCAGTTTCCGGGCCGCGACTGGATTCTCACCCGCATCCTCTGGCTCGGTGGCCGTGAACCAGGACGCAACAGGCTCGGCGAGCTGGATAGTTTTCGTCGCTATATCTATCTGCACGGTACGCCTGATAGCGAACCCATGGGGGTGCCGCGTTCCCATGGCTGCATACGTTTGCGCAACGACGATCTGCTTGAGCTGTTCCCGCGTGTTCCCGTTTACTGCGACGTCCAGATCGACGAGGCGCCATGCCCGGTCTGGGCGGCCGAGTCTCTCTATTAAGGAGTGGTTTTGAGTTCAAGCATGCAAGGCTCGTTGATGTTGGATATCGCCGGCACCTGGCTGACCGCGGAGGACCGGCAACTGCTGCGTCAGCCGCAGGTTGGTGGTCTGATTCTGTTTGCGCGCAATATCGAGAGCCCGCGCCAGGTGCGAGAGTTGTCTGCGTCGATTCGCGCCCTGCGCCCGGATCTGCTGCTTGCGGTCGACCAGGAAGGTGGTCGGGTGCAGCGCCTTCGTCAGGGCTTTGTGCGGCTGCCGGCAATGCGGGCGATCGCCGATAACGTCAATGCCGAAGCGCTGGCCGAGCAGTGCGGTTGGGTCATGGCCACCGAGGTGCTGGCGGTTGGTCTGGACCTCAGTTTCGCCCCGGTGCTGGACCTCGACCATCAGCGTAGCGCGGTGGTCGGCAGTCGCGCCTTCGAAGGCGATGCGCAACGCGCTACGCAGCTTGCCGCGGCGTTTATCCGCGGGATGGATGCAGCGGGCATGGCCGCCACCGGTAAGCACTTCCCGGGGCATGGCTGGGCCGAAGCCGACTCCCATGTGGCGATTCCGCTGGACGAGCGCAGCCTGGAACAGATTCGAGCCTGGGATTTGCAGCCGTTCGCGCAGCTGAGCCAGCAATTGGCGGCGGTGATGCCAGCCCATGTCATCTATCCTAAGGTGGATGCCCAGCCTGCCGGTTTTTCCCGGCGCTGGCTGCAGGACATTCTGCGCGGCGAGTTGAAGTTCGGCGGGGTGATTTTCAGCGATGATCTGTCGATGGCCGGCGCCCATGTGGTCGGCGATGCGGCTTGTCGCATCGAGGCTGCGCTCAGCGCCGGCTGTGACATGGGTCTGGTGTGTAATGATCGTGGCGCGGCGGAACTGGCTTTGAGCGCGTTGCAGCGTCTAAAGGTCCAGCCTCCTCAGGGCTTGGCGCGGATGCGGCGGCGAGTCTTTCCGGGGATCGAATACAAGCAACATCCCCGTTGGCTGGAAGCGCTGGGCGCCCTGCGCGCGGCGCAATTGATCGATTAAGGAGCGTTCCATGACTGTCTACGCGATTATCGGCGGCACTGGTCTGACGCAGCTCGATGGCCTGACCATTACTGCTGCGTTGCATCTGGATACTCCCTACGGTGCGGCCTCGGCGCCGGTGCTACGCGGCGAATATGCGGGCGGCGAGGTGCTGTTCCTGGCGCGTCACGGCCACCCTCATCGGATTCCTCCGCATCAGGTCAATTACCGCGCCAATCTCTGGGCGCTGAAAGAGGCGGGGGCCAATGCGATTATTGCGGTGAATGCGGTGGGCGGCATTCATTCGTCCATGGCTACCGGCCATTTCTGTGTGCCGCATCAATTGATCGACTACACCGCGGGGCGCGCGCATACCTTCTATGAGGGTGAGCTCGATCATGTCACCCATGTGGATTTCAGCCATCCCTACGATACGGCCTTGCGGGCAAAGCTTGCCGCTGCCCTCGATCAGCACCGATGCAGCTACAGCTCCCATGGCGTATATGGCTGCACCCAGGGGCCGCGTTTGGAAACGGTTGCCGAAATCGCCCGTATGGAGCGAGACGGTTGCGACATCGTTGGCATGACGGGTATGCCGGAAGCAGCGCTGGCACGTGAGTTGGCCTTGCCTTATGCCTGCCTGGCATTGGTGGTGAACCCCGCGGCCGGCAAGTCCAACACGCTGATCACCATGGCGGACATCGAGCGTGCACTGGATGACGGCATGGGCCGGGTGAAGTCGGTACTGGCCCATGTGCTGAGCAACTGACTGCAGAGCTGGGGCTATTGCTCGCAAGCGATACCCTTGGTTGGCTTCCTGCTAAAGAACGCCGTTCACCTGTTTTGGGTGAGCGGCGTTGTTTTTTGGGGAAGCGTTTTCATCGGTTTATCCGGGTGCCGGGATCAGAGCGAGCGAATGCGCACCAGCATGCCGAGACTGCCATGGTCGAGGAACGTCAGCTCGCCGTTCTGCAGGCGGATGCTGTACTTGAACAGCTCGCTGCTGTTGAGCAGGCCGCTCTCGTCGAACTGGTTGATCCAGAGGTTGGCGTCGAAGTCGATCAGGCCATCCTGCTTGAGCGTCAGCGTGCCTTCCACCGGGAAATGTCCGAATTGCTCGTCGCCTGTGCTCAGTGCCACGCTGCCGGGGGTGGCCTCGATCGGCTGGGCCCAGGCTTTATGCAGCAATACCCGGTAGCCGTTGCCGGGGTTGAGCTTGCTCGCTTCGCTGTCCAGGGTCGTCGCGCGCTCCTGCTCCGGGCCAATCGGTTGTGCACCTTGCGCCCAGTCGTCCGGAGCGGGGCGGGCGGTGGGGAGCTGTTCGGCGTTCTGGCGGAAGACGATGACTTCCACTTGATACAGCGACTCGGCGGCGGCCGGGTTGGCGATCAGCAACGACAGCAGTAACAGTGGCGACAGGGCCAGGGTGCGGAGAGCGCGCATCGGGTCGATCCTTTAGCTGGAGAGGGTCAGGCGCTCGAACAGTGCTTCGAGCGTGTTGAATCGTTCTTCGGGGCGTTCCATGGGCACCTGGAATTTGAACAGCGTAGCGCCTTCGAACTTGTAACGGTTGGGCTGGCTCTGGATCAGTCGGATCAGGGTCAGTGGGTCGACGCAGGTGTCGGCGGCGAATTCCAGGCGGCCACCCTGGGGGCCGGCGTCGACCTTTTTGATCCCGAGCTTTTCCGCCTGTAGCTTCAGCAGGGTCAGGCGTACCAGGTTCTTGGTCGGCTCCGGTAGCAGGCCGAAGCGATCGATCATCTCGACCTGCAACTCTTTCAGACCATCCTCGTCGGCGGCGTTGGCGATGCGCTTGTAGAGGATCAGGCGTGTGTGCACGTCGGGCAGGTAGTCCTCGGGGATCAGCGCCGGCACTCTCAGGTTGATTTCCGGACCGCCGCCCAGGGGTTGATCGAGATTCGGCTGCTCGCCCTTGCGGATGGCTTTCACCGCGCGTTCGAGCATTTCCATATACAGGGTGAAGCCCACCGCCTGGATCTGCCCACTCTGGCCGTCGCCGAGCAATTCGCCAGCGCCACGGATTTCCAGATCATGGGTGGCCAGGAGGAAACCTGCCCCAAGATCCTGCGCCGCTGAAATGGCCTCGAGGCGCTTCTGCGCATCGTCGGTCATCTGTTTGCGCGGTGGCGTCAGCAGGTAGGCATAGGCCTGGTGGTGGCTGCGTCCGACACGGCCGCGCAGCTGATGCAGCTGGGCCAGGCCGAACTTGTCGGCGCGCTCGATGATGATGGTGTTGGCGCTGGGCACGTCGATGCCGGTTTCGATGATGGTCGAAGCGATCAGCACATTGAAGCGCTTGTGATAGAAGTCGCCCATCACCTGTTCCAGCTCGCGCTCGCGCATCTGCCCGTGGCCGATGCCGATGCGTGCTTCGGGCACCAGCTCGGCCAGGTCGGCGGCGCATTTTTCGATGGTTTTCACATCGTTGTGCAGGTAATAGACCTGGCCGCCGCGCAGCAGCTCGCGCAGCAGCGCTTCCTTGATCGTCGGGTTGTTCTGTTCCATGACGAAGGTGCGCACGGACAGGCGCCGCGCCGGCGGCGTGGCGATGATCGACAGGTCGCGCATGCCCGACACGGCCATGTTCAGGGTGCGCGGAATCGGCGTGGCGGTCAGGGTGAGAATATCGACTTCACTGCGCAGGGCCTTCAGCTGCTCCTTCTGGCGTACGCCGAAACGGTGCTCTTCGTCGATGATCACCAGGCCCAGATTGTTGAACTTGACGTCGCCCTGCAGCAGCTTGTGGGTGCCGATGACGATATCGACCTTGCCCTCGGCCAATTGCTGCATGGCATCGCTGACTTCCTTGGCGCTTTTGAAGCGGCTCATCACCTCGACTTTCACCGGCCAATCGGCAAAGCGATCGCGGAAGCTGTTGTAGTGTTGCTGGGCGAGCAGGGTGGTCGGTACCAATACCGCGACCTGCTTGCCGCCATGCACGGCGATAAAGGCGGCGCGCATGGCCACTTCGGTCTTGCCGAAGCCGACGTCGCCGCAGATCAGGCGATCCATCGGCTTGGCCGCCAGCATGTCGTCGTGCACCGCTTCGATGGCCGCCTGCTGGTCGGGGGTTTCCTCGAACGGGAACCCGGCGCTGAAGGTCGCGTAATCGGCCTTGGGGTCGGCGAACGCATAACCTTCGCGGGCGGCGCGGCGGGCATAAATATCGAGCAATTCGGCGGCGACATCGCGCACCTGTTCGGCGGCCTTGCGCTTGGCTTTCTGCCAGGTTTCCGAGCCGAGGCGGTGTAGCGGCGCCAGGGCATCGTCGCTGCCGGTATAGCGCGCGATCAGGTGCAGGCTGGCCACGGGAACGTAGAGCTTGGCCTCTTCGGCGTATATCAGGGCGAGGAATTCGGCGGCCTGGCCGTCGATCTCCAGCGTGATCAGGCCCAGATAGCGGCCAACGCCATGATCGATATGCACCACCGGCGCGCCTTCGCGCAGTTCGGCGAGGTTCTTGATCACATTGTCGCCGCCGTCCCGGGTTTTTTCCCGGCGACGACGCTGCATTACCCGTTGGCCGAACAACGGGCTTTCGGCGATCAGGGCCAGTTCGTCGAGCAGTAGGCCCTCGTCGAGCGGGGCGATGCAGATGCCAAGGCGCTCCTTGCCGCTGGCGAATTCCGGCCAGCCGGCGACTTCCACAGGCTTGAGCTTGAGTCGGGCGAGCAGTTCGAGCAGCACCTCGCGGCGCCCGGCGGATTCGGCGCAGAACAGCACCCGGCCCGGGTACTCCTCGATAAAGCGGCGTAGCGCGGCCAGTGGCTCAGTGGCCTTGGCCTCTATCGCCAGGTCCGGCAGCGGGCGGGCGCTGAAGCGCTGGCGCCCGACGCCCGCTTCGATATCATCCTGGCTGACCACCACGCGCGGCCATTCTTTCAGGCGCGCGAAGCAATCTTCCACCGGCAGGAAGATATCGGCCGGCGGCAGCAGCGGGCGTTCGGGGTCGACGCGGCGCTCCTCGTAACGGTTGCGCGCATCGTTCCAGAACTGCTCGGCGGCTTTCTCCACGCCGGGCAGGGAAAACACCTGGGTGTCTTGCGGCAGGTAGTCGAACAGGGTCGCGGTTTCTTCGAAGAACAGCGGTATGTAGTACTCGATGCCGGCCGGGGTGATGCCGGTCGATAGATCCTGGTAGATGGGGCAGCGACGGAAATCCACATCGAAACGCTCGCGGAAGCGCCCACGGAAGTCGGTGACAGCCTTTTTCTCCAGCGGGAATTCGCGCGCCGGCAGCAGTTTGATCGAGTCGACCTTGTCGACCGAGCGCTGGGTTTCCGGGTCAAAGGTGCGCAGGGTCTCGATTTCATCGTCGAACAGGTCGATCCGCAGCGGCTGTTTGCTGCCCATCGGGAACAGGTCGATCAGTGCGCCGCGTACGGCGAATTCGCCATGCTCGTACACGGTGTCGACACAGCGGTAGCCCGAGGCCTCAAGGCGCGTGCGCATCTGCTCGACATCGAGCTTCTGTCCGACATCCAGCACCAAACTGCTGCCGAGTAGAAAGCGCGTCGGCGCCAAGCGGTGTAGGGCGGTGGTGATCGGCACTACCAGAACGCCGTGTTTCAGTTCGGGCAGGCGATAGAGCGCGGCGATGCGCTGGGAAATGATGTCCTGGTGCGGCGAGAACAGGTCGTAGGGCAGGGTTTCCCAATCGGGGAAGTGCAGCACCGGCAGTTCGGGCGCGAAAAAGCGCAGCTCCTGCTCCAGGCGCTCGGCGCTCTGGCTGTCGGCGGTCAGCAGCAGGGTGAAGCGCCGGGCGGCACTGGCGGCCTCGGCGATCGCCAGGCTCAGCGCGGCGCCGGGCAGGTTGCCCCAGTGTTGTTTGCCTGCGCTGGCCGGCAGGGGCGGTAGGTGCAATATGGACTCGGGCGTTACGGGCACGGGTAGCTCACGGTCATACGACAGGGCTGGCGATTGTAACTATCCCTGCCGGGTGCTGTCAGTGTTTCGTCCGCTGCAGATTGCCGCCGGTAGCCCGCATCGGCATAATGTAGCCCCCTTTTTAAGCCCCTACATGTGGAAGGTACTGCCCGTGACTCAGAAGCCCGACCAGTGTCTCGGTGAGTGGATCGATCGAGAAGCCCTTGCGGAAGCGATGATTCCGATGATTGGCCAGCTCTACCGTAATAACAACGTGGTCACCTCGATCTACGGCCGCGGTCTGATCAACCGTTCGGTGATCGATATTCTCAAGGCTCACCGCTTTGCCCGTCATCGCCTGGCTGACGACAAAGAGCTGTCGGTGCATGACACCTTCCCCATCCTCAAGACCATGAGCGAGCTCAAGCTGGGCGCCGCTTCGGTCGATCTGGGCAAGATGGTCGGTAAGTTCAAGGCCGAAGGGCAGGGTCGCAGCATCGAGCAATTCGTCAAGGACGAACTGGTCGAGGTGGCGGGTGCGCAAAATAGCGCGGGTCGCGAGGGCACCGACGTCGTGCTCTACGGTTTCGGCCGTATCGGTCGTCTGCTGACGCGCATCCTGATCGAGAAAACCGGCGGAGGCGACGGCCTGCGCCTGCGCGCCATCGTCGTGCGCAAGGGCGCAAGCAACGATCTGGTCAAGCGTGCCAGCCTGCTGCGCCGTGATTCGGTGCATGGCAAGTTCAACGGCACCATCACCATCGATGAGGAAAACAATACCCTCACCGCCAACGGCAACCTGATCCAGGTGATCTACGCCAAGTCGCCGAGCGAGGTGGATTACACCCAGTACGGTATCAAGAACGCCCTGCTGGTCGACAACACCGGCGTATGGCGCGATGCCGAGGGCTTGGGTCAGCACCTGGCGTGCCCGGGTATCGATCGCGTGGTACTCACGGCGCCGGGCAAAGGTGCGCTGAAGAATATCGTGCACGGCATCAACCACGGCGACATCAGCGCTGACGACAAGATCATCTCCGCTGCATCCTGCACCACCAACGCCATCGTGCCGGTGCTCAAAGCGGTCAATGACCAGTACGGCATCGTCAACGGCCACGTCGAAACCGTTCACTCGTACACCAACGACCAGAACCTGATCGACAACTTCCACAAGGGCAGTCGTCGCGGTCGCAGTGCCGCGTTGAACATGGTGATTACCGAAACCGGTGCCGCCACTGCTGCCGCCAAGGCCTTGCCGGTGCTCAAGGGCAAGCTGACCGGCAACGCCATTCGCGTGCCGACGCCGAACGTGTCCATGGCCATTCTCAACCTGAACCTGGAGAAGGCCACCACCCGCGAAGAGATCAACGAGTACCTGCGCCAGATGGCCATGCACTCGGACCTGCAGAAGCAGATCGACTTCGTCAGCTCCCAGGAAGTGGTCTCCACCGACTTCGTCGGTTCGCGCCATGCCGGTGTGGTCGATGCTGAAGCGACCATCGCCAACGACAACCGCGTCGTGCTCTACGTGTGGTACGACAACGAGTTCGGCTACAGCTGTCAGGTAGTGCGCGTGATGGAGGACATGGCTGGGGTCAACCCGCCGGCGTTTCCGCGCTAAGCGTTATCTGTGAACGGAAAACGGGAGCCTCGGGCTCCCGTTTTCGTTTGTGCTGATCGTGCGCTACGGCGTATTGCGTCTGAAGGCTACGGAGCGAGCAGGCGAGTGCGCAATTGCTCCGACAGGCCGTTCGGTGCCAGCCAGATTCCCAGATAGACCCTGGCCAGTCGTGAATCGGAGCTGATGAAAGCGATTTCGCCATTGCGCTCCAGGCTCAGGCCGCTGCCCTTGCTGAAGTTCAGCGCATAGCGATCGCCGGGTCGGATGTCACGAAAGCTGGCATGCAGCGCGTTCAGTTCGTCGCGTAGCGGGGCGAGAGTGGCGGCGTCGTGCTGCCGGTTCAATGTGCTCCAGGCCGCGGCGATCACATCGTCCCGGTCGATTTCGCGAAAGTAGTAGAGCTCGAGCCGCTGGCTGAGCGGGCGGGCGACCGCCTGGTTCGGGCTGGCCTGGTGCGGCGCGTAAAATGCGGCCGCATAGACGTCAGCCCACAGATAGGTCAAAACGCTTTGGTTCTTGCGTTCCAGTGCTTGCTGATTCAATTCGACACTGGTGGCGAAATCCGCTTCGCGCAGGCGTTCACTGGTACTGGCATGCGATGCGTTGCCGAGCAGCAGTAGTGCGCAAAACAGCGTGATTCGCAGCATGGTCTGACTCCGGCGGGCTGTTTTTCCTGTTTCGCCCAGGCAGGTGGGGCGGTCAAGGCAGCAAATGTTGCCGACTGTTGCAGCATCCTAAAAAAAGCCATGGCTCGGGTGGTCAGTGGCAGGGGTGCTCTTTATAATCAAGCGGATTTTTCCCTCGCGTTCGACATCATAAGCAGTGCTTATCTTCTTGCGGTGCTGCTTGGCGTTTCTAAGCATGCCGATGTCGCCCGTATTCTAAAAAAGCTTATAAGTCAGTGGTTAGGCAAACCTATGATCAAAATAAAACATGGGCTTGATTTGCCCATAGCGGGCGTGCCGGCGCGACGTATCGAAGCTGCAAGGCCGGTACGGAGTGTCGCCGTCATAGGCTTCGATTATCACGGGATGAAACCGACCATGCAGGTGCAGGTCGGTGATCGGGTCAAGCTCGGTCAGGTGCTGTTCTCCGACAAGAAAGCGCCGGGAGTGAATTTCACTGCACCGGGCGCCGGGGTTGTCAGTGCTATTCACCGGGGCGAGAAACGCGTCCTGCAGTCAGTGGTGATCGATCTCGATGGCGACGAGCAAATCACTTTCAGCCAGTACCCGGCAGACCAGCTGGCGAGCCTGAGCGATGCGCAGGTACGGGAAAATCTTCAGCAGTCGGGTTTGTGGACCGCGTTTCGCGCGCGTCCGTTCAGCAAGATTCCGGCAGGCGATGCGGTGCCTCATTCGATTTTCGTCACGGCCATCGACACGCATCCGCTGGCGGCCGACCCTGCGCTGATCATCAACGAATACGCGGCGGATTTCGAAAACGGTCTGAAGGTACTGGGCAACCTGAGCAAGGTGTTCCTGTGCAAGGCTGAAGGCGTCAATCTACCCGGCGAGCAAATCGCCAATGTGCAGGTCGAGGCTTTTGCCGGTCCGCATCCGGCCGGTCTGGCAGGTACCCATATCCACTTCCTTGATCCAGTCAGTGCAGCCAAGAGCGTTTGGTCGCTGAACTATCAGGACGTGATCGCGATCGGCAAGCTGTTCACCAGTGGTCAGCTCTGGGTCGAGCGTATCGTCGCGCTGGCCGGGCCTGTGGTCGAGCAGCCGCGTTTGCTGCGCACCCGCCTCGGCGCCAATCTGCAGGAACTCAGTGCCGGGGAGTTGCAGCCTGGCGACAACCGCGTGATTTCCGGCTCGGTGCTCGGTGGCCGTACCGCTCATGGCGCGTTCGCCTTCCTTGGCCGTTACCATTTGCAGGTTTCGTGTCTGGCCGAAGGCTATGATCGCGAAATGCTGCACTACCTGCGCGCCGGGGTGAACAAACATTCGGTCCTGAATATCTTCGTTTCCAAATTGTCTGCAGCGAAAAAATTCGCCTTCTCCACCACCACCAACGGCAGCCCGCGCGCCATGGTGCCGGTCGGCAACTACGAAGAAGTGATGCCGCTGGACATTCTGCCGACGCAGTTGCTGCGTTACCTGATCGTCGGCGACACCGAGATGGCGCAGAAGCTCGGCTGCCTGGAACTCGACGAAGAAGACCTGGCGTTGTGCACCTATGTCTGTGCCGGCAAATACGAATACGGCCCGATCCTGCGCGATAACCTCGCGCGCATCGAAAAGGAGGGTTGATCCATGGGTATCCGTGCATTCCTCGATAAAATCGAGCACAACTTCGAGAAGGGCGGCAAGTACGAGAAGTTCTACGCCTTGTACGAAGCCATCGATACGTTCTTCTATCGCCCTGGCAGCGTGACCAAAACCACCGCTCACGTACGTGACGGTATCGACCTCAAGCGCATGATGATCACCGTCTGGGTCTGCACTTTCCCGGCGATGTTCTTCGGCATGTGGAACGCGGGTTATCAGGCCAACCTGATCTTCGCGCAAAACCCCGAGCTGCTGGCCAGCCAGGGCGGCGCGCATTTCGCGTTCGTCAGCGCCTTCGCCGGGTTCGACCCCAACAGCCTGTGGGATAACTTCATCCAGGGCGCTGCCTGGTTCCTGCCGGTGTATGCGGTGACCTTTATCGTCGGCGGTTTCTGGGAAGTGCTGTTCGCTTCGATCCGCAAGCACGAAGTCAACGAAGGCTTCTTCGTCACCTCGGTGCTGTTCGCGCTGATTCTGCCGCCGAGCATTCCGCTGTGGGAAGTTGCCCTGGGCATCAGCTTCGGTGTGGTGATCGGTAAGGAAGTGTTCGGCGGGACCGGCAAGAACTTCCTCAACCCGGCGCTGACCGGCCGCGCCTTTCTGTTCTTCGCTTATCCGGCGCAAATGTCCGGTGATGCGGTATGGAGCACGGTCGACGGCTTCGCCGGCGCCACGGCGCTGAGCCTGGCCGCCTCCGGCGGTATCGAAAACGTGATCGGTCAGGGCGTGACCTGGATGGATGCCTTCGTCGGCACCATTCGTGGTTGCCTGGGCGAAACCAGCACGCTGGCGATCATGATCGGTGGCCTGGTGTTGCTGGTCACCAAGATCGCTTCCTGGCGCATCGTCGCCGGCACCATGCTCGGCATGATCGGCCTCAGCCTGCTGTTCAACGTGCTCGGTTCGGCGACCAACCCGATGTTCGCCATGCCCTGGTACTGGCACCTGGTGATCGGCGGTTTTGCCTTCGGTATGTTCTTCATGGCGACCGACCCGGTGTCGGCGTCCATGACCAATACCGGCAAGTGGATTTTCGGTGCCTTGATCGGCGTGATGGTGGTGTTGATCCGTGTAGTCAACCCGGCCTTCCCGGAGGGCATGATGCTGGCGATTCTGTTCGCCAATTTGTTTGCGCCGCTGATCGACCACTTCGTCGTTCAAGCCAATATCAAGCGGAGGCTGGCTCGCAATGTCTAGTCAAAAAGAATCCACCGTCCGCACGCTCACGGTGGCCCTGCTGGTCTGCCTGGTGTGCTCGGTGTTTGTCGCGGGTGCCGCCGTGGCACTCAAGCCGACCCAGCTGGACAACCGTCTGCTGGACAAGCAGCGCAGCATCCTGGCGATCGCCGGTCTGGGCCAACCGGGCATGAGCGGCGCGCAAGTCAAGGAGCTGTTCAAGAGCCGGATCAAGGCCAAACTGGTCGATCTGCAGACCGGCAAGTTTTCCGATGCCAAGGATCCGCTGACCTTCGATCCATTGAAGGCTGCCAAGGATCCCAAGCTCTCCAGCGTTTTACCGCCGGAGCAGGATATCGCCTCGATCAAGCGCATGGAGCGCTACACCACGGTTTACTTGGTGGAGAAGGACGGGCAGATCGAAACGCTGATCATGCCGGTACGCGGTTATGGCCTGTGGTCCACGCTTTACGGTTTCATCGCGGTCAAGGGCGACTTGAATACCGTGGTTGGCATGGGCTTCTACCAGCATGCCGAAACCCCGGGTCTGGGCGGTGAAGTGGACAACCCGAAATGGAAAGGCCAGTGGCCGGGCAAAACCCTGTTCGACGAGGACGGCAAGCTGGCCGTGCAAGTGATCAAGGGCGGTGTCGACCCGCAGAGCCCGAAAGCCGTGCATCAGGTCGACGCCCTGGCGGGCGCGACCCTGACCAGCAAGGGTGTCGACCATCTGCTGAATTTCTGGCTTGGCCAGAATGGCTTCGGTCCGTTTATCGCTAACCTGCGCGCAGGGGAGGCTTGATCATGTCGCAACCCACGATCAAACAAGTTCTGCTGGACCCAATCTTCAATAACAACCCCATTGGCCTGCAGATCCTCGGGATCTGTTCGGCCCTGGCGGTGACCTCGAACCTGAAAACCGCGTTGGTGATGTCGATCGCTCTGACCCTGGTGACGGCTTTCTCCAACTTCTCCATTTCGATGATCCGCAACCAGATCCCCAGTTCGATCCGCATGATCGTGCAGATGGTGATCATTGCCTCGCTGGTGATCGTGGTGGATCAGATTCTCAAGGCCTATGCCTTCAGCCTGTCCAAGCAGCTGTCGGTGTTCGTTGGTCTGATCATCACCAACTGCATCGTGATGGGCCGTGCTGAAGCCTTCGCCATGCAGAACCCGCCGGTGCTGTCGTTCTTCGATGGTATCGGCAACGGCCTGGGTTACAGCGCCATGCTGATCATGCTGGGTATCGTTCGCGAGCTGTTCGGCAGCGGCAAGCTGATGGGCTTCGAGATCATTCCGGTGGTCAACGATGGCGGCTGGTATCAGCCCAACGGCCTGCTGCTGTTGCCGCCTTCGGCATTCTTCCTGATCGGTCTGTTCATCTGGGGGCTGCGTAGCTGGAAGAAGGAACAGGTCGAGCAGCCTAGCTACAAGATTGCGCCGCAAGTCTCGAACAAGGAGGCCTACTAATGGAGCATTACATCAGCTTGCTGGTTAAGGCGGTGTTCGTCGAGAACATGGCCCTGGCCTTCTTCCTCGGCATGTGCACCTTCATCGCCATCTCGAAGAAAGTCGAGACGGCGATCGGCCTGGGTATCGCGGTTATCGTGGTGCAGGTCATCACCGTTCCCGCGAACAACCTGCTCTATACCTATCTGCTCAAGGATGGCGCACTGGCCTGGGCCGGTCTGCCGGAAGTCGATCTGAGCTTCCTCGGGTTGCTCAGCTATATCGGGGTGATCGCGGCGATCGTGCAGATCCTCGAGATGCTTCTGGATAAGTACGTACCCAGCTTGTACAACGCCCTCGGCGTGTTTTTGCCACTGATCACCGTTAACTGCGCCATCATGGCCGGTTCGTTGTTCATGGTGGAGCGTGATTACAACCTCGGCGAAAGTACCGTGTACGGCTTTGGTTCGGGCCTGTCCTGGGCGCTGGCGATCGCCGCGCTGGCGGGTATTCGCGAGAAGCTCAAGTACAGTGACGTACCGGCCGGTCTACAAGGGTTGGGGATCACCTTTATCACCATCGGTCTGATGTCCTTGGGCTTCATGTCCTTCTCCGGCGTGCAGTTGTAAGGAAGGGATGAGTAGATGATCAATTCAGAAATTTTAATCGCGATCGGGATGTTCACCGCCATTGTCCTCGGGCTGGTGCTGATCATCCTGGCAGCACGCGCCAAGCTGGTTTCCAGCGGTGACGTGAGCATCGAGATCAATGGCGAAAGAACCATTGTGGTTCCGGCCGGCGGCAAGCTGTTGCAAACCCTGGCGGCCAACAATGTGTTCCTGTCGTCCGCCTGTGGCGGCGGTGGCACCTGTGCCCAGTGCCGGTGCGTGGTGGAAAGTGGTGGTGGCGAGATGCTGCCGACCGAGGAAGCCGCCTTTACCCGTCGCGAGGCCAAGGCCGGCTGGCGCCTGTCCTGTCAGACCCCGGTCAAGCAGGATATGAAGATCGAAGTGCCGGAAGAAGTCTTCGGCGTGAAGAAGTGGGAATGCACGGTCGAGTCCAATCCCAACGTCGCCACGTTCATCAAGGAACTGACGTTGAAGCTGCCGGAAGGCGAAAACGTCGACTTCCGCGCTGGCGGTTACGTACAGCTGGAATGTCCGCCGCACGAAGTGCATTACAAGGACTTCGACATCCAGGAGGAATATCGCGGCGACTGGGACAAGTTCAACCAGTGGAAGTACGTGTCGAAGGTCGAGGAGACGGTGATTCGCGCTTACTCCATGGCCAACTACCCGGAAGAACGGGGCCTGGTGAAGTTCAATATCCGTATCGCCTCGCCGCCACCGGGCAAGGACGATCTGCCGCCGGGCAAGATGTCCTCCTATGTATTCAGCCTCAAGCCGGGCGACAAGATCACCGTCTACGGACCCTTCGGCGAGTTCTTCGCCAAGGATACCGATGCCGAAATGGTGTTCATTGGCGGCGGTGCCGGTATGGCGCCGATGCGCTCGCACATCTTCGACCAGCTCAAGCGGTTGAAGTCCAAGCGCAAGATCAGCTTCTGGTACGGCGCGCGCTCCATGCGTGAAGCCTTCTACGTGGAGGAATACGATCAGCTGCAGGCGGAGAACCCGAACTTCGAATGGCACCTGGCCTTGTCCGATCCGCTGCCGGAAGACAACTGGACGGGTCTCAAGGGCTTCATCCATAACGTCTTGTACGCCAACTACCTGAAAGATCATCCGGCTCCGGAAGATTGCGAGTTCTACATGTGCGGTCCGCCCATGATGAACGCCGCCGTGATCAAGATGCTGGTCGACCTGGGTGTCGAGGAGGAGAATATCCTGCTCGATGACTTCGGCGGCTAAGCATGAAATTAGCGGTATTCCAGCCCGTTATCGCTGTCGCTTTTGCGGCAGCCCTAACGGGCTGTTTGCATTCTGAACGGGTTGAAGAATTCGCGGGCCCGACCATGGGCAGCACCTATTCGGTCAAGTACGTGACGGGCGAGGGGGTTGCCGATGGGGCGCGGCTAAAAGCCGAGACCGAAGCGATACTTGCCGAGGTCGACCAGCAGATGTCCACCTACCGGGCGGATTCGGTGATTTCCACCTTCAATCGCGCGCCGGCGGGCAGTTGCCTGACGGTGCCAGAGTCGCTGCTCGACGTGGTGAGGGCGGGGCAGGTGTTGGCGCAGCAGAGCGGTGGCGCCCTGGATCTGACTCTGGAACCGTTGCTCAACCTCTGGGGCTTCGGCCCGCAGGCGCGGGTCGAGCGGGTACCGACCGCCGAGCAGATTGCCCAGGCGCGTCGGCATACAGGCCTCCAACACCTGCGTATTGAAGGCCAGCAGCTGTGCAAGGATGTCGATCTGCAGTTGGACCTCAACAGTATTGCCGCCGGTTACACGGTCGATCGTATTGTCACTCGCCTGACCGAGTTGGGTGTCAGCAGCTATCTGGTGGATGTCACGGGCGAACTCAAGGCGGCCGGCCGGAAGCCGGATGGCCAGCCCTGGCGTATCGCCATCGAGGCCCCGCGCGATGACCAGCGGGTGGCCCAGCGGATCATGCAGCTGGATGGCTATGGCATTTCCACCTCGGGCGATTACCGCAATTATTTCGAGGAAAATGGCGTACGTTATTCACATACCCTGGATCCGCAGACAGGTGCACCCATTACCCACAAGCTGGCGGCCGTCACGGTCGCCGACGTCTCGACACTTCGTGCCGATGGCTTGTCTACATTATTGATGGTGCTCGGCCCGGTGAAAGGCCTGGCCTATGCGGAGCAAGCAGGTATAGCGGCGTTTTTCGTGACCCGTGAAGGCGACGGCTTCGTTACACGAGGCACCGCCGCTTTCGAGCAGCTATTCGCTGCAGGAGAAGAGCAATGATTTGGTTGGTGGTTTTCTTGACCATGCTGTTAGTGGTGTCGTTGATGGCCGTTGGTGTGATCATGGGGCGCAAGCCCATCGCCGGCTCGTGCGGCGGCATCGCCAATCTGGGTATCGAGAAGGAATGTTCCATCTGTGGTGGTAGCCGCGAGAAGTGCGAAGAGGTCAACCGAGACCCGGCCAGCCGCGATTCGGCGTCTGCCACGACGGACGATCTGGCGTACGACGCGACCAAGCGCTAATCGCCCGGCGAAACACTGATTGTTAGGCTGCAGTTGTATCGATTGCCGGTCCGCGACAGCGGGCTGGCCCTGCCGAGGGTGCGCCATAAGCGTCCCGGTATGATCTGAAGGAGTAAACATGGCGGTCTATAACTACGACGTAGTGGTGCTGGGTTCCGGCCCGGCAGGTGAAGGTGCGGCAATGAACGCCGCTAAAGCGGGGCGCAAGGTCGCGGTGGTCGATAGCCGTCGCGAAGTCGGCGGCAACTGCACCCACCTGGGGACCATCCCCTCCAAAGCGCTGCGCCATTCGGTACGGCAGATCATGCAATTCAACACCAACCCGATGTTTCGCCAGATCGGCGAGCCGCGCTGGTTTTCCTTTCCTGACGTACTGAAAAGCGCCGAACGGGTGATCGCCAAGCAGGTGACTTCGCGTACCGGCTACTACGCCCGCAACCGCATCGACGTGTTCTTCGGCACCGGTAGTTTTTCCGACGAGCAAACCATCGAGGTGGTCTGCGCCAATGGTGTGGTCGAGAAGCTGGTAGCCAAGCAGATCGTCATCGCCACCGGTTCGCGCCCTTACCGCCCCGCGGATGTCGACTTCCATCACCCGCGGGTCTACGACAGCGACACCATCCTCAATCTCAGCCATACGCCGCGCCGTTTGATTATTTACGGGGCCGGGGTGATCGGTTGCGAATATGCGTCGATTTTCAGTGGTTTGGGCGTGCTGGTCGATCTGATCGACAACCGCGATCAGCTGTTGAGTTTCCTCGACGCGGAAATTTCCGATGCCCTGAGCTACCACCTGCGTAACACCAACGTGCTGATTCGTCATAACGAGGAGTACGAGAGCATTGAGGGTGTGGAAAACGGCGTGGTGCTGCACCTCAAGTCCGGCAAGAAGATCAAGGCCGATGCCTTGCTCTGGTGTAACGGCCGGACCGGCAACACCGACCAGTTGGGCTTGGAAAACATCGGGATCAAGGTCAATAACCGCGGGCAGATCGAAGTCGATCAGAATTACCGTACCGAAGTGTCGAACATCTTCGCCGCGGGCGATGTGATCGGTTGGCCGAGCCTGGCCAGCGCCGCGTACGACCAGGGGCGTTCGGCGGCCGGTAATATTGTCGAGAACGACAGCTGGCGTTTCGTCGACGATGTGCCGACCGGTATCTACACCATTCCCGAGATCAGTTCGATCGGCAAGAACGAGCGCGAGCTGACCCAGGCGAAGATTCCCTACGAGGTGGGCAAGGCATTCTTCAAGAGCATGGCGCGGGCGCAGATTTCCCATGAGCCGGTCGGCATGTTGAAGATTCTGTTCCACCGCGAAACCCTGGAGGTGCTCGGGGTTCACTGCTTCGGTTACCAGGCGTCCGAGATCGTGCATATCGGCCAGGCGATCATGAACCAGAAGGGCGAGGCGAACAGCATCAAGTATTTCGTCAACACCACGTTCAACTACCCGACCATGGCCGAGGCCTACCGGGTTGCCGCGTTCGATGGCCTCAACCGGCTTTTTTGAACGGCTCCGACCGGTGGCCTGAGCCGGTCGGGGAGGACCCGTTCAGCGACTCCCAGGCGTGGCGTTGGCCAAACCGGGAGAGTTTCTGATCAGGCAGCAAAAGAAAACCGGCTCTGAGTGGCCGGTTTTCCTTTATCTGGGCTTTGTGCGGTCTGAGCGCTTGGGCTGCGGCGACCAAGCAGCGTGGCGAGGCCCTGCCTAGGGTTGCAGCGTGGCCACCGCCAGCCCGGGAAAGTCGGTAATCAGGCTGTCCACGCCAAAATCGGCGAGACGGCGCATCAGTGCCGGTTCGTTGACCGTCCACACTGATACGTGCAGCCCGGCTTTTTGAGCCTTGAGCAGGCGCTCCGGCGTGCACAGTGTCCAGTTCAAGGCGAGCAGGTCGCAGCCATAGTGCTTGGCCACTTTTAGCGGGTCGAGCCAGGCGTACTCGGCGACCAGGCCGCGGGAAAGCTCCGGCGTCAGGCGTCTCAGGGCGCTCAGGACTTCCCGTGAACTGGAAGTGACCGTGACCTTTTCGCTCAGGCCATAACGCCCGGCCAACGCGGCGATGGCCTCGACCGTGCGTGCGGCGCGGACTTTCGAGGCGCTTTTGACTTCCAGCTGCCAGTGCTCGAAGTCGCACTTTTCAAACAACTCGGCGAGGCGCGGAATCGGGCAGGGCTGCACCCAGCCCGGCCCGCCTTTGCGCGCGTCATAGCGCACCAGTTCAGCGGCGTCGTGTTCGACCACCTTGCCGCGATGGCCGGTAGTGCGTTTCAGCGTTGGGTCGTGAATCACCATCAATTCGCCGTCGCGCGACAAGTGCAGATCCAGCTCGCAACGGCGTACGCCATGCGCCAGGCATTGTTGAAAACTGTTCAGGGTGTTTTCCGGTGCTTCGCCTTTGGCGCCGCGGTGGCCATAGATCAGGGTCACTGATTACTCCTTGTCTGGCGTGGTGCTGCGTGGCTGATGATGCAGCACGCTATCGATCACATGGTCGTATTCGAAGTACACGCTGAAGGTCCGGTAATCCCAGCGGGTGATGGGTGGTTGACCGACGCTGGGGTGTTCCTCATCGGCCAGGCCGAAGCGCTCCAGCACTTGGGTGCGCGACTCGCCGAGCCGCGGCAGTTGGTCGACCGCGGCGCCTTGTTGGCCTATTGGAATTAGCAGGGTGTCTGCGCTGGCAGCAAGCGGCATCAGCAACAGGAGCAAGGATAAAAAGCGTGGCATCAAGAGGTCTCGTCGGTCGGGCTACGATTGTTCCTGCTCGCGTGCCTGGCGGCGTTCCAGGGCCTGGCGTTGCAGTACGTGGCGGGCCAGCAATTGGCGTTGGGCATCGGTCAGGGCTTCGAATTCCGCGCCAATTTCGAATTGGCCGTTATCTTGCGGCTGACAGTGAACGACTTTGGCGCGCAGCAGTAAACCCAGGGCCTGGGGCATCAGCACCATTTTCAACGCCAAATGGCTACCCAGTGCCACGGTTTGCGCATTATTGAAGCTGACGCCACCCTCCGACAGGCTGACCCGCCTGGGCGGACCTATATCGCGCAGCAGACTTTGCGCAACCGCCTGGCCGAGCAGGTCGATGCGCTTGTTGATGACCTTCAGGTAGTTGGCCAGCGTGCGGTCGCGCTCGGTGATATGGCGCAGCAGATGCTGCGATTCGAAATCCATCAGGTGCAGTTCGCTGAGCAGATTGAACAGCGGCGAACTGTCGTGAAGTTCGTCACTGGCTAACGCTTGTGCGCCGGACAGCAGGGTGAAATCCAGTGCGATCGTATCGTCGATACGATAGTATTCGCGGCGATCATCTTCATCTTGAGTCGACATGGCGAACCCATGGCAGCAGTGGTGATCTGAGTGTAAAGCTGCTGGCCAGACCCCGCCACAAGGACGTTCCCCTTTCCCTCGAAAGCCCCCTACATGTTCAGACCTCTATTCGTATTTATCGGTACGCGCTACACCCGTGCCAAACGCCGTAATCATTTCGTTTCGTTTATTTCCCTGACCTCGATGATCGGTCTGGCGCTCGGTGTGCTGGTGATGATTCTGGTGCTGTCGGTGATGAACGGTTTCGACCGGGAGATGCGCAGCCGCGTGCTCGGCATGGTGCCGCACGCCACCATCGAAAGCCCAACCCCGATCGACGATTGGCGCAGCCTTGGCGAGCGCGCCCTGAAAAATCCCCAGGTGCTGGAAGTGGCCCCCTTCAGCCAGATGCAGGGCTTGCTCACCTATGAAGGCAAGGTGCAGAAGATCCTGATCAATGCGGTGGACCCGAAGGAAGAAGCCAAGGTCTCGATCATTGGCGATTTCTTCAAGGCCAAAGATGGTGGCAAGGGTTCGCTGGATGCCCTCAAGCCAGGGGAGTTTGGCATCGTGATTGGCACCAAGGCGGCGCAGAAATTGGGTGTCGGTCTGGGCGACAAGGTCACCTTCGTCGCGCCTGAGGTGACGGTGACCCCTGCGGGTATGTTCCCGCGGCTCAAGCGCTTCACCGTGGTCGGCATCTTTCATGTCGGCGCTGGCGAAGTCGATGGCTTTATCGCCATGACCCATATCGAGGATCTGGCGCGCTTGCGGCGTTGGCAGCCCGATCAGGTTCAGGGCCTGCGACTGAAATTCGCCGATCTGTTCCAGGCGCCGCGCATCGCCTGGGAGCTGGCTCAGAGCCTGGGCGGTGGCGACTACTACGCCCGCGACTGGACGCGTAGCCATGGCAACCTGTACCAGGCGATCCGCATGGAGAAAGCCATGATCGGTCTGTTGCTGCTGCTGATAGTCGCGGTAGCGGCGTTCAATATCATTTCCACCCTGGTTATGGTGGTCACCGACAAGAAGGGCGATATCGCCATCCTCCGCACCCTGGGTGCGACACCGCGGCAGATCATGGCGATCTTCATGGTGCAGGGCACGGTGATCGGCGTATTCGGTACCGCGATTGGCGCGGCCCTGGGCATCTTCGCCGCGCTGAATATCAGCGCCTGGATCGCCGCGCTGGAGGATGCGCTGGGGGTCAAGTTCCTCAGCGCCGACGTCTATTTCATCGATTATCTGCCATCGCAGTTGATGGCCGAGGACGTGCTGCTGGTATGCGGCGCAGCCTTGCTTTTGAGTTTTCTCGCCACCCTTTATCCGGCCTGGCGCGCGGCGCGTACCCAGCCCGCGGAGGCTCTGCGTTATGAGTGATCAGGTTATGCAAGATCGTGCGGTTTTAAGTTGTCGCAACCTTGGCAAGAGTTATGACGAGGGTCCGCAATCGGTGGTGGTGCTGGAGGGCTTGCAGCTCGAATTGCACCCCGGCGAGCGCGTGGCGATCGTCGGCAGTTCCGGCTCGGGCAAGAGCACCTTGCTCAATATGCTCGGCGGCCTGGACACGCCCAGTACCGGCAGCGTCTGGCTGGCCGGTGAAGAGTTGTCGGCGCTGAGCGAAAAGGAGCGTGGCCTGCTACGCAATCGATCGTTGGGGTTCGTCTACCAGTTTCACCACTTGCTGCCGGAGTTCACCGCTCTGGAGAACGTCTGCATGCCGCTGCTGATCGGTCGGACCGCAATCGCCGAGGCGCGCCAGCGGGCCACGGCATTGCTGGAGCGGGTCGGCCTCGGCCACCGGCTGACGCACAAGCCGGCGGAGTTGTCCGGCGGCGAGCGCCAACGTGTGGCCATCGCCCGCGCCCTGGTCAACCGGCCCGGGCTGGTGCTGCTCGACGAGCCTACCGGCAACCTCGATCACCACACCGCCCAAGGCATCCAGGAACTGATGAAGGAACTCAGCAGCTCCTCGCAAACCGCATTCCTGGTGGTGACCCACGATATGGCGCTGGCGCAGCAGATGGACCATATCCTGCGCCTGGAAGACGGCAAGTTGGTGGCCATCTGATGTTCCGCCCTTTGAGTATTTTTATCGGTATCCGTTATACCGGGGCCAAGCGGCGCAACCATTTCATTTCGTTTATCTCGCTGACCTCGATGATCGGTCTCGCTCTCGGCGTGCTGGCGATGATTGTGGTGCTGTCGGTGATGAACGGTTTCCAGCAGGAGATGAGTACGCGCATCCTCGGCACCGTGCCGCATGCCAGCATCGCTGCGGGGCAGGCGCTGGACGACTGGCAGGCGGTGGCTGAAAAGGCCGAGGAAAATCCGCAGGTCGTGGCGGTCGCGCCTTTTGCCGAGCTGGAGGGCATGTTGTCTTTCCGCGGCGCCATGCAACCGATCCAGTTGCAGGGAATCGATCCCGCGCTGGAGGGCAAGGTTTCGATCATTCCCGAGCACATGCGGCAAGGGCGCCTGTCCGACCTGCAGCCAGGCGAGTTCGGTGTGGTGATCGGTGAAATCACCGCGCGGCGTTTTCAGCTCAAGGTCGGCGACAAGCTGGCGCTGATCGTACCCGAGGCCAGTTCGGTGCCCGGCGGCATCGCCCCGCGTATGCAGCGTCTGAACGTGGTCGGGGTGTTCAAGGTGGGGGCCGAGCTGGACAATTCCCTGGCGCTGATCAACGTCGCCGATGCGGCTTCGATCCTGCGTCTGCCGCCAGGTCAGGTGCCGGCCGTGCGGCTGAAACTGAAGGATCTGTATCAGGCGCCGCGGGTTAGCGCCGAGATCGTCGCCAGGCTGGGCGGGGCCTACACGGCCAGTGACTGGACGTTGACCCAGGGTAGCTTGTTCAGCGCGATGAAGATGGAAAAGACCATGATCGGTCTGTTGCTGCTGCTGATAGTCGCGGTGGCGGCGTTCAACATCATCGCCACCTTGATCATGGTCGTGGCCGATAAAGGGGCGGATATCGCCATCTTGCGCACCCTTGGCGCGACACCCCGGCAGATCATGGGCATCTTCATGGTGCAGGGCACGGTGATCGGCATAATCGGTACGCTGATCGGTGCCGTGCTCGGCGTACTCGCAGCGCTGAACGTCAGTCAGTTGGTGGCGTGGGGGGAACGTGTATTGGGGCAGCAGGTGCTGAGTTCCGACGTGTACTTCATCAATTACCTGCCGTCGCAGTTGCAGGCCCTCGATGTTCTGCTGATTTGCTCGGCAGCGTTTGGCCTGAGCTTTCTGGCGACGCTTTATCCATCCTGGCGTGCCGCGCGCATCCAGCCTGCCGAGGCGTTGCGCTATGAGTGATGAACTCGCCGTTATCTGCTAGTCGGGCAGGGGCAGCACATGCAAAAAAGCCGTTACCCGGGTAACGGCTTTTTTGTTTATCCGTCGCGTTGGCGACGCTTCTCCTGGCGTTTGCGCCAGGCGCGTCGGACCCACCAGTGCCAATAGCTATTGGTGGCCAGATAGCCAAGCCCGGCCAGAAGCAGACCCAGCACGAAAGAACCGAGCAGCAGCGGTTGCCAATGGGTTTGCAGTACGTGGCCAATCCAACCCAGGGTGATATGTTCGGGCATCTGCAGCGGCGGCGTACCGGTTAGCCAGGCGCCGAACTTGTAATTGCAGTAGAACACCGGCGGCATGGTGATCGGGTTGGTCAGCCAGACCAGTCCGACGGAAATGGCGAGATTGGCGCGCGCCGGGATGGCGACGAATGCGGCTGCTAACATTTGCAGAGGCATGGGAATCATCGCCCAGAACAGGCCGATGGCCATGGCGCGAGATACCGAGTGTCGATTGAGGTGCCAAAGGTTGGGGTCGTGAATCAACGCACCTAGGAAGCGCAAGGAACGGTTGCCCTTGATGCGCTCCGGGTTGGGCATATAGCGTTTGAATAAACGACGCGGCATGAAAAGACTCTGGCTACTGAAAAGCTCCGATATTATGCACCGGTTACTGGCAGACTGCTTTCCCTGTTTGTCACAGCAAATGAGTAAGCGGCGAATTTAATTGGGTTTCCAGGATGGAAACGGAGGTTGTTCGATGCTCACAGGGATGTTTGCGCTGGTTGCAGGCTTGCTTTTACTGCGCTGGTTACCCGCGTTGCCCCCGCTCTGGGTGGTCTGCTCGTTGCCGTTGGTCGGTCTGATGCTGTTGCCGTTTCGCACTTATCCGCTTGCGCTGTTCCTGTTCGGTTTCAGTTGGGCATGTATCTCGGCGCAAGCGGCGCTGGATGATCGCCTCGCCAGTGAACTGGACGATCGAACCCTGTGGCTACAAGGACAAATCGTAGGCTTGCCGGAGGTGAGCAGCGGTGTGGTGCGGTTTGAATTGGCCGATCCCTATTCACGCCGCGCGGAGCTGCCCAGCCTGCTGCGGCTGGCCTGGTATGACGGGCCCGCGCTGCATACCGGCGAAACCTGGCGTCTGGCGGTGCATCTGAAGCGCCCACACGGTTTGGTCAATCCACAATCCTTCGATTATGAAGCCTGGCTGCTGGCGCAACGTATCGGTGCCACCGGCACGGTTAAAAGTGGCGAGCTGCTGGGCGCGGCACGGGGCCCGCAGACCTGGCGCGATCGCCTTCGCCAGCGCTTGTCGCAGGTCGATGCGCGGGGGCGCGAAGGCGCGCTGGCGGCACTGGTGCTGGGGGACGGTTCTGCGTTGTCAACTGCGGACTGGCGACTATTGCAAGACACCGGCACCGTGCATCTGATGGTGATTTCAGGGCAGCATATCGGCCTGCTGGCAACCTTGTTATATGGCCTGATCGCGGGCCTGGCGCGCCTCGGCTGGTGGCCGCGGCAACTGCCCTGGCTGCCCTGGGCCTGCATCTCGGCGTTCGTCGGCGCCCTGGCGTATGGCTGGCTGGCCGGCTTCGGCGTGCCGGTGCAGCGCGCCTGCGTGATGGTTGGCCTGGTTTTGTTATGGCGCTGGCGGTTTCGCCATCTCGGCGTCTGGTGGCCGCTGTTGGTCGGATTGCTCGCGGTGTTGCTGTGGGAACCCTTGGCGAGTTTGCAACCGGGGTTCTGGCTGTCTTTCGGTGCCGTCGCCTTGTTGATCCTGGTTTTCGGTGGTCGCCTGGGGGCCTGGTCATGGTGGCGTACCCTGGGGCGAGCGCAATGGGCGATGGCGCTCGGGCTTCTTCCATTGCTGTTGGGGCTGGGGCTTCCGGTTAGCCTCAGTGCACCATTGGCCAATTTGATCGCCGTGCCCTGGGTCAGCCTGGTAGCGCTGCCGCTGGCATTGCTCGGCACCTTGTTGTTGCCGGTTCCTTGGCTGGGGGAGGGCCTATTGTGGCTGGCAGGTGGTTCGCTGGAACTGCTGTTCGGACTGCTAAGGCAACTGGCGATCTGGCTGCCGGCCTGGTTGCCGCACGCATTGCCGCTGTGGGGGTGGGCGCTGGTATCGCTCGGGGTTCTGCTGCTGTTACTACCGGCGGGCCTGCCGTTCCGCGCCCTGGCTTGGCTGCTGCTATTGCCGCTGCTGTACAGTCCGGTCGCGCAGCCGCCGGTCGGTCAGGCCGATGTGTGGATGCTCGATGTCGGCCAGGGTTCTGCGCTGCTGCTGCGAACCCACGGCCATAGCCTGCTGTATGACGCAGGCCCGCGTTTTGGCGATTTCGATATGGGCGAACGGGTGGTGTTGCCATCGCTGCGTTCGTTGGCCGTCGACCGCCTGGATATGCTCTTGATCAGTCATGCTGATAGCGATCACGCCGGCGGCGCACTGGCCGTGCAGCGCGGGATGCCGATCGAGCAGGTGATCAGCGGTCAGGCTGACGAGTTGCCCGCGGCATTGAATGCAGGTGCCTGCGAGAGCGGGTATGAGTGGCAGTGGGATTCAGTGCGGTTTTCCATCTGGCGCTGGGCGAATCCTGGCGACAGCAACCAGGCGTCCTGTGTGTTGTCGGTCGAGGCCAATGGCGAGCGGTTGCTGTTGACCGGCGATATCGACAGCGCTGCCGAACAAGCGTTGCTCGACAGCGGGTTCGATGTACGCGCCGATTGGTTGTCGGTGCCCCATCATGGCAGTCGCAGTTCTTCCTCCGCGGCTTTTGTCGGGGCGGTGGCTCCGCGTGCGGCGCTGATTTCGCGAGGACGCAACAACGCGTTCGGGCATCCGCATGCCGAGGTGCTCGCGCGCTACAGGGCGGTTCCCGCTGAGCTCTTCGATACGGTCGAACAGGGCGCGGTGCACCTGCGCCTTGGTGCGTTCGGCGTTGCGCGAGGTTTGCGTGAACAGTCGCGTTTTTGGCGAGAAAAATGAGAACAGCGGCGGTCGGCTGAGCCGCGACCCTATGCTAGAGTGACGCCACTTTTCAAAGGGGATCTACCACCGTGTGGGAACTGGTCAAAGCAGGCGGCTGGATGATGCTGCCAATCATTTTGTGTTCTATCGCCGCGGCCGGCATTGTTGCCGAGCGCCTCTGGACGTTAAGGCCCAGTCGGGTCACGCCGCCTAATTTGCTCGGCCAGGTATGGCGTTGGATCAAGGATAAAAAGCTCAACAATCAAAAACTCAAGGAGCTGCGCGCCAATTCGCCCCTGGGGCAAATCCTGGCGGCCGGTCTGGCCAACTCCAAGCACGGTCGCGAGATCATGAAGGAGTGCATCGAGGAAGCGGCGGCGCGCGTGGTCCATGAACTGGAACGCTACCTCAACGCCCTCGGCACTATCGCCGGTATTGCGCCGCTGCTCGGGCTGCTGGGCACGGTGCTGGGCATGATCGAAATCTTCAGCTCGTTCATGGGCTCGGGCATGTCGAACGCGCCCGTTCTCGCCGGCGGCATCGCCAAGGCACTGATCACCACTGCGGCAGGCCTTATGGTGGCGATCCCGGCATTGTTCTTCCATCGCTATCTGCAGCGCCGTATCGACGAACTGGTGGTCGGCATGGAGCAGGAAGCGATCAAGCTGGTGGAAGTGGTGCAGGGCGATCGCGACGTCGATCTGGGTGAGGACAAGGCGTGAAATTCCGGCGCAAACCGCGGGAGAACGTCGAGATCAACCTGGCCTCGTTGATCGATGTGGTATTCATCCTGCTGCTGTTTTTCGTGGTCACCACGACCTTTACTCGCGAGACCCAGCTCAAGGTCGATCTGCCTGAGGCCGCCACCGGCGCGCCCCCGGAGCAAACCGAGCTGAAGCAGCTCGAGGTGCTGATCGATGCCCAGGGCGGTTACGCGCTGAATGGCCAGCCGTTGCTGAAGAGCGACCTGAGCAGCCTGATGGCGGCACTGCAGAAGGAGTCCGCTGGCGATAGCAGTTTGCCGTTGATTATCAGCGCCGATGCGAAGACCCCGCATCAGGCGGTGATCACCGCCATGGATGCCGCTGGCAAACTGGGCTTTGCCCATCTGCGCATCACCACGATCGAGGCGCAGGCGACGCCTTGAAGGCTCCGGGTTTATGAGTCTGAGCGAACGTCTGACGGCTGCCTGGTACGCCGGGCATCCGGCGCTCGCGGTGTTGCGGCCGCTGGAATGGCTTTACCGCAGCATCGTGCGCCGCAAGCGCGAACGCTTTCTCGCCGGTCAAGGCACTATCTACCGCGCGCCGGTCCCGGTCGTGGTGGTGGGCAATATCACCGTTGGCGGCACCGGCAAGACCCCTCTGATTCTCTGGCTGATCGAGCATTGCCGCAGTCGCGGTCTGCGGGTAGGAGTGGTCAGCCGCGGTTATGGCGCCAAGCCGCCGCAACTGCCTTGGCGAGTGCGCGCCGATCAAGTTGCCGGTGTCGCGGGCGATGAGCCGTTATTGATCGTCCAGCGTAGCGGCGTGCCCTTGATGATCGACCCCGATCGCGGTCGGGCGGTGGCGGCCTTGTTGGCCGAGGAACCCCTGGACCTGATTCTCAGCGACGACGGCTTGCAGCATTACCGCATGGCCCGCGACCTGGAACTGGTATTGGTCGATGCCGCGCGGGGGCTGGGCAACCGCCGCTGTTTGCCGGCCGGTCCCTTGCGCGAGCCGGTCGAGCGTCTGCAGGCGGTCGACGCCTTGCTTCACAACGGCGCGCTCAGCGATCCGCCCGGTGCTTTCGGTTTCAGGCTGCAACCCTCGGCACTGGTCAACCTGCGCAGCGGCGAGCGACATGCCCTGGGTCATTTTTCATCCGGCCAGGCGGTACATGCCGTCGCCGGTATAGGCAACCCTCAGCGTTTCTTCACGACCCTCGAAACGCTACACTGGCGGCCTGTTGCGCATGCCTTTGCCGACCATGCGCAGTTCGACGCAGAGCTGTTGCGTTTCAGCCCCGCATTGCCAGTGGTGATGACGGAGAAGGATGCGGTCAAATGCCGTGCTTTCGCCGCTGAGGACTGGTGGTACCTGGCGGTGGATGCGGAACCTTCGGCTGCTTTCGTCGACTGGCTCGATGGGCAACTGCAGCGTCTATTGCAGCGCCCCTGATGGGCCGTTGAAATATCTGCCAGTCGTTTCATCGCCTTACCGGCGTCTCATTGTCAGCAGTCGCTCAACCAAGGATTTCCCATGGACCCGAAACTACTCGATATCTTGGCCTGCCCGCTGTGCAAGGGCCCGCTGAAACTGGCCGCCGATAAAAGCGAACTGATCTGCAAGGCGGACGGTTTGGCGTTTCCGGTGCGCGATGGCATCCCCGTGATGCTTGAAACTGAAGCCCGTACCCTGAATGTCGACGAGCGCCTGGATAAATAAATGAGCACTGCCTTTACCGTCGTAATCCCGGCGCGCTATGCATCCAGCCGCTTGCCGGGCAAGCCGTTGCAGGACATCGCCGGCAAGCCCATGGTCCAACATGTCTGGGAGCAGGCTTGCAAAAGCAGTGCGCAGCGCGTGGTGGTGGCGACCGACGATGTACGCATCGTCGAGGCCTGCCGCGGCTTCGGCGCCGAGGTGCTGTTGACCCGTGTCGAGCACAACTCCGGTACCGACCGCCTTGCCGAAGTGGCGGCGGCTTTGGGACTGGCGCCCGAGGCTATTGTGGTCAACGTGCAGGGCGACGAGCCGCTGATCCCTCCGGCGATCATCGACCAGGTGGCAGACAACCTCGCCGTCAATCCGCAGGCGGCCATCGCTACGCTGGCCGAACCCATTGACGACGCCGCGACGCTGTTCAATCCGAATGTGGTCAAGGTGGTCAGCGACATGAACGGTCTGGCGCTGACTTTCAGCCGCGCACCTCTGCCTTGGGCGCGTGATGCCTTCGCCGTCGATCGCGAGCGTTTGCCGGCCAATGTGCCTTATCGCCGCCACATCGGTATTTACGCCTACCGCGCACAGTTCCTGCACGACTTCGTCGCCTGGGGACCTTGCTGGCTGGAGGATGGCGAGTGCCTGGAGCAGCTGCGTGCGCTCTGGCACGGCGTGCGTATTCATGTCGCCGATGCCTTGCAGGCGCCGCCTGCCGGAGTCGATACGCAAGACGACCTCGATCGCGTCCGTCGTCTGCTGGGGGCTTGATGCGCGTCCTGTTCGTCTGTCTGGGTAATATCTGCCGCTCGCCGACCGCTGAAGCGGTATTGCGTCATAAGTTGCACGAAGCCGGGCTGGGCGAGCGTATCGAAGTCGATTCCGCGGGCACCGGTGACTGGCATGTCGGCAAGGCCCCGGATGCTCGCACGCTACGCGCGGCGAAACAGCGAGGCTATGACCTCTCCGCGCTACGTGGGCGGCAGGTCGTGGCGGATGATTTCACGCGCTTCGATCTGATGCTGGCCATGGATGGCAGCAACCTGAACCACCTGCAGCGCATGCGCCCCGGTGCAGCCGTCGCCGAGCTGGACCTGTTTCTACGCCGTTATCAGGCGCCCCTCGATGAGGTGCCGGACCCCTATTACGGTGGCGAAGAAGGATTCGAACAGGTACTGGATCTGATCGAGCAGGCTTGCGATGCCCTGATTCTCGAACTCAAGGGGCGCTTATGAGTCTGCAGGTCGAGTCGAATGTCTCGCTGAAATCCCATAACAGTTTTGGTGTGGCGGTGTCGGCGCGCTGGTTCGCCGAGGCCCACGATGATGCGGATGTATTGCAGGCCCTGGCTTATGCGGCCGAACGGCAACTGCCATTGCAGGTGCTCGGCGGCGGTAGCAACCTGCTGCTGACCGGCGATGTCGAGGCGCTGGTGCTGCGGATGGCCAGTCGCGGTATCCGCGTCTTGCAGGATCACGGCGAGCGCGTGCTGGTCGAAGCGGAGGCGGGCGAGCCCTGGCACCCCTTTGTGCTCTGGACGCTGCAGCAGGGTTTTGTCGGCCTGGAAAACCTCAGCCTGATCCCCGGTACTGTCGGGGCTGCGCCGATGCAGAACATTGGTGCTTACGGTGTTGAACTGAAGGACCTGTTCGCTGGCTTGACCGCTTTGGATCGCCGCAGCGGCGAGCTGCGCGAGTTCGATCTGGCGCAATGCGATTTTGCCTACCGCGACAGTCTGTTCAAGCGTGAAGCCGGGCGTTGGTTGATTCTGCGCGTACGTTTCGCCCTGAGCCGCTCGGCGGCGCTGCATCTGGACTATGGCCCGGTGCGCCAGCGCCTGTCCGAGCAGGGCGTAGCTGAGCCTACGGCCATGGATGTAAGTCGCGCCATCTGCGAGATTCGCAGTGAAAAGCTGCCCGATCCGGCGCAGTTGGGCAATGCTGGCAGCTTTTTCAAGAATCCCCTGGTGTCGGCCGAGCAAGCCGAGCGCCTGCGTGCCGAGCATGCGGATTTGGTGGCGTATCCGCAGGCTGATGGGCGGGTCAAGCTGGCGGCGGGTTGGCTGATCGAGCGGGCGGGCTGGAAAGGTTTTCGCGAGGGTGACGCCGGTGTGCACCGATTGCAGGCCTTGGTGCTGGTCAACTATGGCCAAGCCACGGGGGGGCAGTTGCTGGCGCTGGCGCAGCGCATCCAGGCGGATATCGCCCGGCGCTTTGCTGTCGAGCTGGAGATGGAGCCGAACCTGCTATAAGCGGAGATGGTCTGGCTGCGCAGCAGCCGGAAAGCAAAAAGGGGATGCCGAAGCATCCCCTTTTTTATTGCCTGAACCGCGTCAGATGTGCGATTTGACCGCTTCGTCGTCAGTTTGCTCTTCGCTCTCGCGATCAGCTTCAACTGCAGTCTCGGCAGCCGGGCTTTGCTCTGCAGCGCTTTCCGGTGCAGGGCTTTCAAGCGCTGTCGGTTGAGCTTGCGCCGGAGCTTCAGCCGCTTCGGTTTCGTCGGTGGTCGGAGCACTTGCTACAGGTTCCGCTTGGGGCTCGACAACCTCAGGGCTCGCCGCTACCGGTGCTGCATCCTGTGCAGTGGCTGCTTCGGCGGCTTCGCGTGCCAGGCGCTCGGCCTCACGCTGACGACGACGCACTTCGCGCGGGTCGTTGGGTGCGCGACCTGTGCTGACGACTGCGGCAGGTGCTTGTGCTTCCGGCGCGGCCGGCGCTTCGATCACGGCCTCGACCGCTACTTCAGCAGCGGGTTCTGCTGCGGTAACCACTGCATCTGGCTGTGGCTCCTGAGCGACGGGCTGTTCGGCAATGATCGATGCCGCTTCGCTCGCTATGGGCATGTCGACTTCAACTGCTGCTTGAGGAGCGGGGGCTTCGGCTGCCGGGGCGCTGGTCTGCTCGACTTGCGTCGACTCTTCAGCGGCCTGCGGCGTTTCGCTCTTCGGTTCCTCGGTTGCGGTTGCGGTGACGGCAACGGCTTCGCTGGCAGCTACTGCTGTGCCGGCGGCGATAGCCGGTGCGGCGGCGCTGATTTCCGTGCCTTCTTCACTGCCTTCGATCGGGTTGCCGTTGGCGTCGCTCTGGCGCTCGCGACGATTGCTGCGACGGCGCTGGCCACGAGAACGGCGACGCGGGCGATCGCCGCTCTCGTTACCGTCTTGCTCGTTGTCTTGTTGTTCAGCGTCGTTGTTCAGCGCTTCCTCATCAGCGGCTACCGGCTCGCTGCGCACTTGGCGCTCTTCGCGTGGTTGGCGTGGCTGACGCGGTTCGCGCTGCGGGCGTTCGGCGCGTACTTCTTCGCTCACCGGAGCCGGGCTCGACTCGGCGGCTGCCGGGGCGGCATCCAGCGGTTCGCGCAGCTCGCGTGGTTGGCGTTCTTCACGCGGCTTGCGTTCGCGCGGTTGACGCTCCTCGCGAGGCGGACGCGATTGACGCACTTCCTGCGGCTCGCGTACTTCAACTGCTTCGCGCGGGCTGCGTTCTTCGCGTGGTGCGCGCTCCTCACGGGGCGCGCGCTCTTCACGTGCGGCACGGGGTTGGCGTTCCTCGCGCGGAGCGCGTTCTTCGCGTGGTTTGCGTTCTTCGTCGCGACGGCCACCGCGGCTGCGGTTCTGCTGGCGACCGCTGCGGCGTTCGTCGCTACGCGGCTTGCGCTCGCTGGTTTTCTTCTCGGCGACTGGCGGCTTCTCTTCTTCCTTGCCGGCAAACAGGCTAACCAGAGATTTCACCAGGCCTTTGAACAGGCTCGGCTCGATGTTCTTCGTGGTCGGTTGTTCGGGCGCGGGCTCGTTCGGGGTGGGCGCAGTACGTTGCGGTGCGGCCTTGATCGCAGCTTCCTGGCGGACCAGGGTGCGGGTGGCGGCGGCGGGCTGCACTTCTTCCACTTCGATGGCAGCCATTTCATAGCTGGACAGGCCGGATTGCGCTTCCGGGCTGTCGTCACGAATGCGCTGCACTTCGAAGTGCGGCGTTTCCAGGTGGTCGTTCGGCAGGATGACAATGCGCGCACGGCTGCGCAGTTCGATCTTGGTGATCGAGTTGCGCTTCTCGTTGAGCAGGAAGGCCGCAACCGGGATCGGTACCTGGGCGCGGACTTCGGCGGTGCGGTCTTTCAGCGCTTCTTCTTCGATCAGGCGCAGGATCGCCAGGGACAAGGATTCGACGTCGCGGATGATACCTTGGCCGTTGCAGCGCGGGCAGACGATGCCGCTGCTTTCGCCGAGCGACGGACGCAGGCGCTGACGGGACATTTCCAGCAGGCCGAAACGCGAAATGCGACCGACCTGGACACGGGCGCGGTCGGCTTCCAGGCTTTCGCGGACTTTTTCTTCCACGGCGCGCTGGTTCTTGGCCGGGGTCATGTCGATGAAGTCGATGACGATCAGGCCGCCGATATCGCGCAGGCGCAGTTGGCGGGCAATTTCTTCGGCCGCTTCCAGGTTGGTCTGCAGGGCGGTTTCTTCGATGTCGCTGCCTTTGGTCGCACGCGCGGAGTTGATGTCGATGGACACCAGGGCTTCGGTTGGGTCGATGACGATGGAACCGCCGGACGGCAGTTTCACTTCGCGCTGGAAGGCGGTTTCGATCTGGCTTTCGATCTGGAAGCGGTTGAACAGCGGCACGCTGTCTTCATACAGCTTGATCTTGCTGGCGTACTGCGGCATCACCTGATTGATGAAGCTGAGTGCCTCCTGCTGCGCTTCGACGCTGTCGACCAGTACTTCGCCGATGTCCTGGCGCAGGTAGTCGCGGATGGCGCGGATGATCACGTTGCTTTCCTGGTAGATCAGGAAGGGCGCGGCGCGATCGAGCGAGGCTTCTTTAATGGCGGTCCAGAGTTGCAGCAGGTAATCGAGGTCCCACTGCATTTCTTCGCTGGAGCGACCGAGGCCGGCGGTGCGCACGATCAAACCCATGTCGCTTGGCGCGACCAGGCCGTTCAGCGCTTCGCGTAATTCATTGCGCTCTTCACCTTCGATGCGGCGGGAAATGCCGCCGGCACGCGGGTTGTTCGGCATCAGCACCAGGTAGCGGCCGGCCAGGCTGATAAAGGTGGTGAGGGCGGCGCCTTTGTTGCCACGCTCTTCCTTTTCGACCTGAACGATGACTTCCTGGCCTTCCTTGAGCACGTCTTTGATGTTGACGCGGCCTTCGGGGGCCTTGCTGAAGTATTCGCGGGAAATTTCTTTGAGGGGCAGAAAACCGTGGCGTTCGGAGCCGAAGTCGACGAAGGCGGCTTCCAGGCTAGGTTCGACGCGGGTGATGCGGCCTTTATAGATGTTGGCCTTTTTCTGCTCGCGAGCGCCCGATTCTATGTCCAGGTCATACAGGCGTTGGCCATCGACCAGGGCAACACGCAACTCTTCGGGTTGAGTAGCGTTAATCAGCATTCTTTTCATGTAGTACCGTCGGTTTCCAGTGCTGCTGGAAGCGGCGTTCGGTACACACGACTCTCAGGGGTCGGTGTCAGGCGCGTCAGAAACGGTCGTAAAGCGTTCCATTGTCTAGCGGCAATCAGCCAGTTGGGCTGGGCCGCGACGGACGTCTCCTGCTCGCTGTTGTGACAGAAAGCATTAAGTCAGGAGGAGGAATCAGCTGTTGGTAGCGGACGAGATAAAGCGTCTGGTTTAAAGCTACGCAGACCAACAGTTGTACATCTCCACCCTACACGTATCGCTGAAAATCGGGTGCCGCACGCTGAATCCGTAGCGGGTTGGCAATTACCGCACTCATCCAAAGGGGGCGAGTGCGCATCATGGCTTAAAGGCTTTATTTCCGAGTGCTTCGAGCGGCCTTTGTGGCCTATCAATCTCTGAAGAACCCGTCGGACGGCCTTACGTCCTGAATGGGTTGCATCGGTTGGGGATGGCAGTTTTGGCGATCATCCGCAAACCGGACCGCTTTTGGCGGCGTTCGCGACTATAGCAGTAATGATTAAGTGCTTCAATTCCATAAAAAATTGTTATGATTGCGCGATGACGACTCCTACCTCTACAACCTCTGGCGTTCAGCTACTTGAGGTTGCGCCGGAACTTGCCGGCCAACGCATCGATAACTTTCTCCGCACTCAATTGAAGGGCGTGCCCAAGACATTGATTTACCGCATTTTGCGCAAAGGCGAGGTGCGGGTGAATAAAGGTCGGATCAAGCCCGAATACAAATTGCAGGCTGGCGATATCGTTCGTGTGCCACCCTTGCGCCTGGCTGAGCGCGACGAGCCCGAACCCCTGGCTCAGGGCCTGCTGCGTCGGCTCGAAGATGCCATTGTGTATGAAGATAAAGCGCTGATCGTGCTGAACAAGCCGGCGGGCATTGCCGTGCATGGTGGCAGCGGTTTGAATTACGGGGTGATTGAGGCATTTAGACAGCTTCGCCCGGATGCCAAGGATTTGGAGTTGGTGCATCGCCTGGACCGCGATACCTCGGGTCTGCTGATGATCGCCAAGAAGCGCAGCATGTTGCGCCATCTGCATGAGGCGCTGCGCGGCGACGGTGTGGACAAGCGTTATATGGCGCTGGTGCGAGGTCATTGGGCGACGGCGAAGAAACAGGTCAATGCGCCATTGCTGAAAAGCAATCTGCGCTCCGGCGAGCGTATGGTCGAGGTCAATCCCGAGGGCAAGGAGGCGCTGACGGTATTTCGTGTGCTGCGCCGCTTCGGCGAGTTCGCCACGTTGATCGAGGCCAAGCCGGTCACCGGGCGTACCCATCAGATTCGCGTGCATGCTCAGTATGCCGGGCACTGCATCGCTGGCGACAGCAAGTACGGCGACGATGATTTCACCCGCGAGATTCGCGAGCTGGGCGGCAAGCGCTTGTTCTTGCACGCCTATGAGTTGGTCGTGCCTCTGCCCGATGGCGGCGAGTTGAAGCTTGCTGCGCCGGTGGATGAGATGTGGGCGCGTACCGTGGAGCGACTCGGTGCCTGATTACCAACTGCTGATTTTTGATTGGGATGGCACGTTGGTCGACTCTATCGGGCGTATCGTCGAGTCGATGCATCGTGCGGCCGATGCCTGTGAGTTACTGCGCTGCAGTGATGCGCAGGTCAGGGGCATCATTGGTCTGGGGTTGCCGGAAGCGATTGGCAGCTTGTATCCGGAACTCGTCGATCCTGCTCGTATCGAACGCTTTCGTCATCACTACAGTGAGCACTACCTGTCGCTCGAGGCGGAGCCTTCGGCGCTGTTTGCCGATGTCGCCGAAACCCTGGAGGTATTTCGTGCGCAGGGGTATCGGTTGGCGGTGGCGACCGGCAAGACTCGGCATGGTTTGCAGCGGGTTCTGCAGGGGCGTGACTGGGTGGATTACTTCGATGTCACGCGCTGCGCCGACGAGACCGCGAGCAAGCCGGATCCATTGATGTTGCAGGAGATACTCGCGCATTGCGGCGTTGCGCCCGAGCGGGCATTGATGGTGGGGGATTCTTCTTTCGACCTGTTGATGGCTCGGCGGGCAGGCATCGACAGTGTGGCGGTGGGTTATGGGGCTCAGCCCCTGGCGATGCTGAGCGAGCATCAGCCGACGCTGGCAATTGAACGCTTTATCGAATTGCGCGACTGGCTTGAGCGGCGCGCCGATGTACAACGAATTGAGGTGGGTGAATATGTCGGATGAATGGAAGGCATCGACGGCTGGTGATGGCGATGCGAAGAGCTGGAAGTTGCTTGAAGCGACGCTGCAGGCCGGTATACGAGAGCAGCGCCGCGCTCGCCGTTGGGGGATATTTTTCAAGTTGCTGACGTTTACCTATCTGTTCGTCGTGCTGGCGATGTTCGCGCCGATGCTCGATTTGCAGAAGGGGGCGGCGAGCAATGTCAGCCACACTGCTGTGATCGAAGTGCGTGGGATGATTGCCGATAAGGAGGCCGCCAGCGCCGACAACATCGTCAGCAGCCTGCGAGCGGCATTTGAGAATGACAAAACCCGCGGCGTGATCATGCGCATCAATAGCCCGGGCGGCAGTCCGGTGCAGTCGGGCTATATCTACGATGAGATCCGGCGTTTGCGCGCAGAGCATCCGAGCATCAAGTTGTATGCGGTCATCAGTGATCTGGGTGCTTCGGGTGCTTACTATATTGCCAGCGCCGCAGACGAGATCTATGCCGACAAGGCCAGTCTGGTGGGCTCCATTGGCGTGACGGCGGCTGGTTTCGGCTTCGTTGGTACCATGGAGAAACTGGGGGTTGAGCGTCGCGCCTATACGTCGGGCGAGCACAAGGCATTTCTGGATCCGTTTCAGCCATCCAATGAGGAGGAGGCGCAGTTCTGGAAGACGGTTCTTGAAACCACCCATCGCCAGTTCATTCAGAGCGTCAAGCAGGGGCGTGGCGATCGACTCAAGTTCGAGGAGCATCCCGAATTGTTCTCGGGTTTGATCTGGTCCGGCGAGCAGGCGCTGCAGTTGGGGCTTATCGATGCCCTGGGCAACACCAGTTATGTGGCGCGCGAGGTTATCGGTGAGGAGAAGTTGGTCGACTTCACCGTCGAGGAAAGCCCGATCGATCGTTTTACGAAAAAATTCGGAGCCAGTGTCGCCGAGCATCTGGCGATGTGGATGGGGTTTCAGGGACCAACGCTGCGCTAGTTGGTCGTCGCATGCTGTAGGCAGAGCCCGGTCATTGCGCCGGGCTTTTGCATTTAGGGCAGTTCGACGCCGGCGAGATGCAGCATATCCACCAGACGGATCAGTGGCAGGCCGATCAGGCTGTTGGCGTCGCTACCTTCGGTGCTGCGAAACAGGCTGACGCCCAGGCCTTCAGCCTTGAAGCTGCCTGCGCAGTCGTAGGGTTGTTCCGCTTGCAGGTAGCGTGTGATTTGCGCCTCGCTCAGGTCGCGGAAATGCACGGTAAAAGGGATGCAATCGATCTGGCAGTGCCCGCTCAGGCTATCCAGCAGCGCCAGGCCGGTCAGAAACACGACGCTCTTGCCGCTGGCTGCAAGGAGTTGCTCCCTGGCGCGTTCGAAGGTGTGCGGCTTGCCCAGGATGCGGTCGTCGAGCACCGCCACTTGGTCTGAGCCAATGATCAGGTGCTGGGGGTGGCTCGGGCTAAGGGCTCTGGCTTTTTCCTCGGCCAGGCGACGCACCAGGGTTTCGGCAGGTTCTGCTATCTGGCGGCTTTCATCGATTTCCGGAGCGCTCCAGGTGAAGGGTAGGCGCAAGCGCTCGAGGAGTTCGCGGCGGTAAGGTGAGCTGGATGCGAGCACCAGGGGTGGCATGGGCTTGTCCTTCTGAGGTCGGCTGGCGATTTTAGCGTTCGCCCATGTGTCTGGACAGGCCGAATTTCCTTTGACAGCGGCGGGGTGCATCCCTAGAATGCGCCGCCTATGTCGAATGCACCGATTCCACCTCACGTTGATCCGCGCAAATTAGCTGATCGCGGCGCCACCCTAGAAGGTGATCTGCTGCTGGCCGATTTGCCGCGACTCTGCGACCCGCTTGCCGATAATCAAGGCGAGGTGCGCGCGAAGTTCGTCTTCGAGCGCGATGAGCGCAATGCCGTGGTTATCCACAGCGAGCTCGACGTTGAAGTGAAAATGGTGTGCCAGCGTTGTCTGGAGCTGGTGACTCTGCCGATCCACAGCGAGTGTGATTACGCCGTGGTGAAGGAAGGGGCTAATACTCAGTCAGTGCCGCAAGGCTATGATGTGTTGGAACTGGGTGAGAACCCATTGGATCTGCTGGCGTTGGTTGAGGAGGAGTTATTGCTCGCCTTGCCGATTGTCCCGGCTCATGACCCTAAAGATTGCCAGCAACCGGCTGGGCTCGATGAGCCCGAACCGAGCGAGGACGAGGTGACGCGGTCCAACCCGTTCAATGTATTGGCGCAGTTAAAGCGTGACCCAAACGTTTAGGAGTTAATCAGTTATGGCTGTTCAGCAGAACAAAAAATCCCGTTCCGCCCGCGATATGCGCCGTTCGCACGACGCGCTGGAAGGCAATGCTCTGTCCGTTGAGAAGAGCACCGGTGAAGTTCACCTGCGTCACCACGTATCGCCGGAAGGTGTTTACCGTGGTCGCAAAGTGATCGACAAGGGCGCCGACGAGTAATCCTTGTCCGCTCCGATCATCGCGATTGATGCAATGGGTGGGGACTTCGGTCCCCACTGCATTGTTCCGGCCAGTATCGCCTGTCTGGCTGAAAGCCCCTCGTTGCACCTGGTCCTAGTCGGCCAAGCATCCTTGCTCGAAGAAATCATTGACCGGTATCCCGATGTCGATCACGCGCGCCTGCGTGTCGTGCACGCGGGAGAAGTGATCGCCATGGACGAGCGTCCAGCCCAGGCGTTGCGTGGCAAGCCGGAGTCGTCGATGCGTGTGGCGCTTGAGTTGCTCCGTGACGGGAAAGCGCAGGCCTGTGTCAGTGCCGGTAATACCGGTGCACTGATGGCGCTATCGCGCTTTATCTTGAAAACCCTGCCCGGTATCGATCGCCCTGCAATGGTCAGTGCCATCCCGACCCAGGGCGGGGTTTGCCATCTGCTCGATCTGGGCGCGAATGTCGACTGCAGTGCCGAGCACCTTTACCAGTTTGCGGTAATGGGGGCGGTGGCCGCTGAAGTCCTCGGTGTGGCCAATCCGCGGGTGGCGCTGCTCAATGTGGGGACCGAAGAGGTCAAGGGCAATCAGCAGGTGAAGCTCGCCGCGAGTTTATTGCAGCAGGCCGCAAGCCTTAATTATGTGGGGTTCGTCGAGGGTGACGGGCTTTATCGTGGCGAGGCCGATGTGGTGGTCTGCGATGGCTTTGTCGGCAATATTCTGCTCAAGTCCAGCGAGGGGCTGGCGTCGATGATCGCGGCAAGAATCGAAGAGTTGTTTACCCGCGGCTGGATGGCGCGGGTGGTCGGTATCCTGGCGTTGCCAATGCTCAAGCGTCTGCGTGGCGAGCTTGCGCCGGCGCGGCACAATGGGGCGAGTTTCCTCGGGTTGCAGGGCATCGTGATTAAGAGCCATGGGGCAACCGGCGTGGATGGTTTTAAAAATGCCATCGGGCGTGCGGTAATCGAGGTTGAAAACAACCTGCCGCAGCGCCTTCATGGGCGTCTTGAGGATATTTTGCTTTGATGTGACCGCGGCGAGCGGCTTGTCATCCAACTGTCAGTTTGTTGCGTTTGGCTAATGCCGAACGTATTTTCCCCGGCGATAAAACCATTAGGGGCTTAATTTTATGTCCGCATCCCTCGCATTTGTCTTTCCTGGCCAAGGTTCTCAATCCCTTGCGATGCTGGCTGAGCACGGTACTCAGCAGGTCGTCATCGATACCTTTGGCGAAGCCTCCGAGGCGCTTGGTTACGATCTATGGGCGCTGACCCAACAAGGTCCGGAAGAGCAACTCAATCAAACCGATAAAACTCAACCGGCGATTCTGGCCGCATCCATTGCCTTGTGGCGCCTGTGGTGTGCTGAAGGTGGTGTGCGGCCCGGTTTTCTCGCTGGCCACAGCCTGGGCGAGTATTCCGCTCTGGTGGCTGCCGAAAGTCTGCCGTTCGATCAGGCTGTACGCCTGGTGGAGCGTCGTGGTCAGCTGATGCAGCAGGCAGTGCCGAGCGGGCAGGGCGGTATGGCGGCGATTCTCGGTCTGGAAGACGCCGATGTGCTGGCAGCCTGCGCCGAAGCGGCACAGGGCGACGTGGTCAGTGCGGTGAACTTCAATGCCCCTGGGCAGGTCGTAATCGCCGGTAGCGCTGCCGCGGTGGCGCGTGCCGTCGAGGCATGCAAGGCGCGCGGCGCCAAGCGCGCCATGCCGCTGCCAGTCAGCGTGCCCTCGCATTGCGACTTGATGCGCCCGGCGGCCGAGCGCTTTGCCGAGTCCATTGCCGGTATTGTCTGGCAGGCGCCGCAGATTGCCCTGGTGCAGAACGTCAGCGCATCGGTGGTCACTGATGTGGAAAGTCTGAAGAATAATCTATTGATGCAGTTGTACAGTCCGGTTCGTTGGGTCGAGTCGATGGTTTGTCTGGCCGGGCAGGGCGTCACCGACCTGCTCGAGTGCGGTCCGGGCAAGGTCTTGTCGGGGCTGAACAAACGCTGCGTCAAAGGTATTAACACCCATAATCTGGAAACCCCGGATGCCTTCGCCGCTGCCCGCGTGGCGCTGGCTGAATAAGGAGAGGCTTTATGAGTCTGCAAGGTAAGGTTGCCCTGGTCACCGGCGCTAGTCGCGGTATTGGTCAGGCCATTGCGCTGGAGTTGGGGCGTCAAGGGGCCGTAGTGATCGGGACGGCAACCACTCCGGCCGGCGCCGAGCGGATTGCCGAGACGCTCAAGGAGCACGGTATCGAAGGGGCTGGGCTGGTTCTTGATGTCGGCGACAACGAGTCGGTCGCAAGCACGCTGGAACACATTCAGCAGCACCTTGGGCAACCGTTGATCCTGGTCAACAATGCCGGCATCACCCGCGATAATCTGATGCTGCGGATGAAGGATGACGAGTGGTTTGACGTCATTAATACCAACTTGAACAGTCTTTATCGGCTCTCCAAGGCGGTGTTGCGTGGCATGACCAAGGCACGTCACGGCCGTATCATCAACATTGGTTCCGTTGTCGGAGCTATGGGCAACGCCGGCCAAGTGAACTATGCTGCCGCCAAGGCCGGGCTGGAAGGCTTTGGCCGTGCATTGGCGCGTGAAGTCGGTTCGCGGGGTATTACCGTGAATGCTGTAGCGCCCGGCTTTATCGATACCGACATGACCCGCGAGCTGCCGGAGGCTCAGCGCGATGCGCTGCTGACGCAGATTCCGTTGGGTCGCTTGGGGCAGGCGGAGGAGATTGCGAAAGTGGTCGCTTTCCTCGCTTCCGATGGCGCCGCCTACGTTACTGGCGCTACCATCCCCGTGAATGGCGGAATGTACATGAGCTAAATGTGACGGATGCCTTCAGAAAAATGTCATAGCTGCTGTCTAAAATCCGTTATAAAGCTGCAATAGGTTTATAGACAGTTCGTTGAAGTGTTTCTGGGGATCCCCGCATTCCGCTTGAAATGCTAAAAAACCTTTCTATACACTGGCCGCAGACCAGCTGCCTGGATTGTTTCAATTAGGAGTGAAAACAAGGTATGAGCACCATCGAAGAACGCGTCAAGAAAATCGTAGCCGAACAACTTGGCGTCAAAGAAGAGGAAGTAACCAACAGCGCTTCCTTCGTCGAAGACCTGGGTGCTGACTCTCTTGACACCGTTGAGCTGGTAATGGCTCTCGAAGAGGAATTCGAGACCGAAATCCCGGACGAGCAGGCCGAGAAGATCACCACCGTTCAGGAAGCTATCGACTACGTTACCGCTCACGCGTAAACGTATTCATTGCTTCTCGACTCGGAAAAGCCGCACGCCTGTCATGGGAGTGCGGCTTTTCTTTAAGCGCTTCCCAAACGTGAAAAATAGAAAAGGAGATTGCTGTGTCGCGTAGACGCGTCGTGGTTACCGGGATGGGCATGTTGTCGCCGCTGGGTAACGATGTGCCGAGCAGCTGGCAGGGCATTTTGGCCGGGCGTAGCGGCATCGGCATGCTAGAGCATATGGACCTTTCCGCTTTCTCCACGCGTTTCGGCGGGGCGTTGAAGGGGTTCAATGTCGAGGAATACCTGTCCGCCAAAGAGGCGCGCAAGCTCGATCTTTTCATTCAGTACGGACTGGCCGCCAGTTTTCAGGCGATGCGCGACTCCGGACTGGAAGTTACTGATGCCAATCGCGAACGAATTGGCGTGGCCATGGGTTCTGGTATTGGCGGTTTGACCAATATCGAGAACAACTGCAAATCCTTGAACGAGCAAGGGCCGCGGCGCATTTCGCCGTTCTTCGTGCCGGGCTCGATCATCAATATGATTTCAGGTTTCCTGTCGATCCATCTGGGTCTGCAGGGGCCGAATTACGCCATCGCCACGGCCTGTACCACGGGTACCCACTGCATTGGCATGGCTGCACGCAATATCGCTTATGGCGAGGCCGACGTGATGGTTGCCGGAGGAGCCGAAATGGCCTCCTGCGGGCTGGGCCTGGGTGGCTTTGCCGCAGCACGTGCGCTCTCCACCCGCAACGATGACCCGGCCAGGGCCAGCCGGCCGTGGGACAAGGGGCGCGACGGCTTCGTGCTTTCCGATGGCGCCGGGGCGCTGGTCCTCGAGGAACTGGAGCATGCCAAGGCACGCGGCGCGCATATCCACGCCGAACTGATCGGTTTCGGCATGAGCGGCGATGCCTATCATATGACCTCGCCGCCGGAAGACGGCGCAGGTGCTGCGCGGTGCATGGCCAATGCGCTGCGCGATGCGGGGCTGAGTGCCGGCCAGGTGCAATACATCAATGCGCATGGCACCTCGACGGCGGCTGGCGACAAGGCTGAAGTCGCGGCAGTGAAGTCGGTGTTTGGCGAGCATGCGCACAAACTGTCGGTCAGTTCGACCAAATCTATGACTGGGCACCTGCTTGGTGCGGCCGGCGCGGTCGAAGCGATCTTCAGTATTCTGGCGATTCGCGATCAGGTGGCCCCGCCGACCATAAACCTGGACGAGCCTGATGTGGGCTGCGATCTGGACTTTGTGGCGCATCAGGCGAAGGCATTGCCGATCGAGGTGGCCTTGTCCAACTCGTTCGGTTTCGGCGGGACCAACGGCTCCCTGGTATTCCGTCGGTTCACCGACTGATGCTCAGCTGGGTCGATGGCCAGCCCGCCGATTCGTTGGCTTTAACGGATCGTGGTTTGGCCTATGGCGATGGTCTGTTCGAGACCATCGCGATTACCGCAGGTGTGCCGTCTTTATTCGATCGCCATCTGCAGCGCCTGTCCCACGGTTGCGTGCGGCTGGGGATCCCGTTCGACGAACCGGCGGTTCGTGCCGAACTGCTGGCCTTCAGTCAGATGCTGGGCGATGGTGTGGCCAAGTTGATCCTGACTCGCGGCGACGGTCTGCGCGGTTATGCACCGCCTCAGGCTGCGCAGCCGCGGCGGGTATTGCTCGGCGGTGCGAAGCCCGACTATCCGGCGGCCAATGCCGCACAGGGCATAAGGCTGTTCCCCTGCGTGACGCGTCTGGCAGAGCAGCCAGCGCTCGCCGGTCTGAAGCATCTCAACCGCCTGGAGCAGGTGTTGGCGCGCGCGGAATGGCAGGACGCCGAGCATGCCGAAGGGTTGATGCGGGATATCAACGGGCGGGTCGTTGAGGGCGTTTACAGCAACCTGTTCATCGTCACCGGTGGCCGCCTGGCAACCCCCGACCTGTCACGCTGCGGCGTAGCGGGGGTGATGCGTGCCGAGTTGCTGGCGCGCGCCGCTGCCCTGGGGTTGCCCTGCGAGGTGCGTGATATCGACTTCGATGAGTTGCTGGCGGCCGATGAGGTGTTTCTCTGCAACAGTCTTTACGGCATCTGGCCGGTGCGGGCGCTGCACGCACATGACTGGCCGGTTGGCCCGCTCACCCGTAAACTGCAGGCAATTACCCGCGATCTATTGGACTGCTGATTAGTGATACGCAAACTATTGCTGCTGCTTGAAGGCGGCGTGCTGCTGGCCGCCATGCTGGTGGTCTTTATCGGCTGGCAGCAGCATTCGGCATTGCAGCAGCCGCTGAATCTCGATCAGGAGCGTCTGCTCGAGGTGCCTGCCGGTGCGACCCCGGGCGGCATACTCAACCGCCTGCAAGACGAAGGGGTTTTGCATGACGCCTTCTGGTTGCGTCAGTACTGGCGTTTCAATCTGGCCAATCAGCCGCTGCACAGCGGCGAGTACCGCCTGACCCCGGGTCTCAAAGTCATCGACATGCTGGGCTTGTGGCGAAGGGGCGAGGTGGTGCAGTACAGCCTGACCCTGGTCGAAGGCTGGAGTTTTCATCAGGTGCGCGCCGCCTTGGCCCGGGAGCCCCGGCTGGAACAGGCCCTGGAGGGGTTGAGCGACGCCGAGGTAATGGAGCGTCTGGATCAGCCCGGGCTGAATCCGGAGGGCCGCTTTTTTCCCGATACCTATCGTTATGTCGGTGGGATGAGCGATCTCGATCTGCTCAAGCAGGCGTACGCGCGTCTGGAAACGGTGCTGGCCGAGGAGTGGCAGGAGCGCGCCGAAGGGCTGCCATACAACGAACCCTACGATGCCCTGATCATGGCGTCGTTGATCGAAAAGGAAACCGGGGTAGCGGCGGAGCGCAGTGCGATTGCAGGGGTGTTCGTCAGGCGCCTGAAGATCGGCATGCGCCTGCAAACCGACCCTACGGTAATTTTTGGCATGGGCGAGCGCTACAAGGGTAAAATCACGCGCGCCGACTTGCTTGCCCCCACACCTTACAACACCTATGCAATCGACGGCATGCCGCCGACGCCGATTGCCCTGGCCGGGCGTGAGGCGATCCATGCCGCACTGCATCCGTCCTCAGGTAGCAGTTTATATTTCGTGGCCCGAGGCGATGGCAGTCACGTTTTTTCCGATTCCCTCAAGGCGCATAATCGCGCGGTACGCGAATACCAGCTCAAGCGTCGTGCGGATTACCGTTCGAGTCCGGCGCCGGCGCTGCAATCATCAGAATAAGGACGGCTTGTGAGCGGTTTGTTTATCACCCTGGAAGGTCCTGAAGGCGCGGGAAAAAGCACCAATCGCGATTACCTCGCCAGCCGTCTTGGCGAGCAGGGCATCGAGGTCTTGCTCACCCGCGAACCTGGCGGTACGCCGTTGGCCGAGCGTATCCGCGAACTGCTGCTGGCGCCCAGCGAAGAGCCGATGGCCGCCGATACCGAATTGCTGTTGGTCTTCGCCGCCCGTGCCCAGCATCTGGCGCAGGTTATTCGGCCGGCCCTGGCGCGTGGTTGTGTGGTGCTATGCGACCGTTTCACTGACGCGACCTATGCCTATCAGGGTGGTGGTCGCGGCCTCTCGCAGGCGCGCATCGGCATGCTCGAAGCATTCGTGCAGGGCGAGTTGCGCCCCGATCTGACCTTGGTCTTCGATTTGCCTGTGGAGGTCGGCCTGGCGCGCGCCGCTGCCCGTGGCCAGCTGGATCGCTTCGAGCGGGAAACCCGCAGCTTCTTCGAGGCGGTGCGTCAGACCTACCTGCAGCGCGCCGCCGCCGAGTCGCAACGCTACCGTATTATCGATGCCGCGCAACCCTTGACGCAGGTCCAGTGCACGCTGGATAACCTGCTGCCGCAGATCGTGGAGCTGGCGCATGGCTGAGGCCTATCCCTGGCAGTCCGCTCTCTGGCAGCAGCTTGCCGGTCGCAGCCAGCATGCCCACGCATACCTGCTGCACGGCCCAGCGGGTATCGGCAAGCGTGCGCTGGCAGAACGGCTGATGGCGCGGTTACTTTGCCAGAAGCCAGAAGGGCTGGATGCCTGTGGCCAGTGCAAATCCTGCCATCTACTGGCGGCCGGGACCCATCCCGACAACTTTATTCTCGAACCGGAAGAAGCCGACAAGGCGATCAAGGTCGACCAGGTACGGACCCTGGTGAGTTTCGTGGTACAGACCGCACAGCTTGCCGGGCGCAAGGTGGTGTTGGTCGAGCCGACGGAAGCAATGAACCTGAACGCCGCGAACGCGCTGCTGAAAAGCCTCGAGGAGCCTTCCGGCGATACCGTCCTGTTGTTGATCAGTCACCAGCCCAGCCGCCTGTTGCCAACGGTGAAAAGCCGCTGCGTGCAACAGGCCTGCCCTTTGCCCAGCGAGGCGGATAGCCTGGCCTGGCTGGCTCAGGCTTTGCCTTCCTGTGGCGAAGAGGAGCGCGCCGAGTTGCTCTGCCTGGCGGCAGGTTCGCCGCTGGTGGCGATGCGTATGCAGGCCCAGGGCATCCGCGAGCAGCGCGCCCAGGTGGTCGATGGGGTGAAGAAGCTGATCAAACAGCAGATTGCTCCCAGTCAATTGGCCGAGAGTTGGAATGCTGTATCCTTGAACCTGTTATTTGACTGGTTCTGTGATTGGGCGCAACTGTTGTTGCGTTATCAACTGACCCGCGACGAGTCGGGGTTGGGGCAAGCCGATATGCGCAAGGTTGTGCAGTATCTGGCGGAGAAAACCCCGCAATCGAAAGTTCTGCAGATTCAGGACTGGTTGCTCATGCAGCGACAGAAAGTCATCGGCAAGGCCAATCTCAATCGCGTATTGCTTCTCGAAGCGCTCTTGGTGCAGTGGGCAAGCTTGCCCGGACCAAGCTAGAATCGGAGTTCGTGTTATGAAAAATCAGGATGCCGCATGAGCTTGCCACCTAACCTGGGTCCGCGTAACGGAATCTTGTCCCTGACCATCAAGGACAAATCCGTGCTCTATGCCGCTTATATGCCCTTCGTTAAGAATGGTGGGTTGTTCATTCCGACCAACAAGAACTACAAGCTTGGTGACGAAGTGTTCATGTTGTTGAACCTGATGGACGAGCCGGAAAAGATCCCGGTCGCCGGCAAGGTCGTGTGGATCACTCCCAAGGGCGCACAGGGTAACCGTGCTGCTGGCGTCGGCGTGCAGTTCAACGATGGCGACAATACCGCGCGCAACAAGATCGAGACCTACCTGGCCGGCGCGCTGACCTCCGATCGACCCACGCATACGATGTAGCAGCGGCAAGCTGCGAGCCTCAAGCGGCAAGCAAAAGCGCGCATACGGCGCCTTCTTGTTACTTGTAGCTTGAGGCTTGTCGCTTGAGGCTTTTTTATGTTGATTGACTCCCACTGTCACCTCGATCGACTCGATCTGACCGCCTATGGCGGTTCCCTCGATGCCGCACTGGACGCGGCGCGTGCGCGCGGTGTTGGACACTTTCTATGCATCGGTGTGAGCACCGACAATGCGGCGACGGTCAAGGGCCTTGCCGCCCGCTATGCCGATGTGGATTGCTCGGTCGGTGTGCACCCGCTGGATCTCGAGCCTGGTATCGCCCCCGCGCTGGATTGGTTGCTGGCCGAATTGGAGCATCCGCGGGTGGTCGCCATCGGCGAAACAGGGCTCGATTACCACTATGAGCCCGAGGCGGCCGAGTCCCAGCAGCAGTCCTTCCGCCTGCATCTACAGGCGGCGCAGATCACCGGCAAGCCGGTAATTGTGCATACCCGCGCCGCTCGCGCCGACACCCTGGCCTTGTTGCGTGAAGCCGCCTTGCCTCAAGCCGGGGTGTTGCACTGCTTTACCGAGGATTGGCAGATGGCCAAGGCCGCGCTGGATCTGGGCTTCTATATTTCCCTGTCCGGGATCGTGACCTTCCGCAATGCCGAGGCGCTGCGCGAAGTCGCACGGCAGGTACCGGCGGACCGCCTGCTTGTGGAAACCGATTCGCCGTACCTGGCGCCGGTGCCGCATCGAGGCAAACCGAACTTGCCGGAGTACGTACGCGATGTCGCTGAATACCTGGCCTTGCTGCGGGGCGTGAGTTACCAGCAATTCGCGGAACAGACGAGCAGCAACTTTCAGCGCCTGTTCCCGCTGGCAAGGATTGCGCGGTAAAACACGAACAAAAAAAACCCGGATTCTGGGGGCGAATCCGGGTTAAGACCATTAGGAGTAATCAAGGTACGCGGTCCACGGTACCTTGCCTGGCGGGACACTTGGGGGGAGATGCCCACACCAGTAGTTTTGAGTATTGGTCATGTTGGCCGATCGTCCAGGCGCAAACCGCTCGTTCTTAAACGGATTTGGAATACAAGCGAGTCTGTTGAGTTCTCAGCCAGGCGCCAACTGGCCCAGCAGCTGCAAAGTTTCTTCGATTACCCGCTGTTCGGTATAAAAATGCGGGGAAAAACGAATGCCGCGACCTCGCTGGGCACAGATGACCTGTTCGCTTTTGAGGCGCTCGAAGAGCTGCTGGTTATCCCAGCCGTCCAGGCTGAAGGCGAGGATGCCGGCGCGCCGCTCCAGTTCGCGAGGGCTATGCAGGGTAATCCCGGGGATCGCATCCAGGCCGTCGAGCAGCCATTGCACACGCTCGTGTACCCCCCTGGCGACCTCTGGCATGCCTACCTCTTCCAATAGTGAAAGGCTGGCTTCCAGCGCCATGGCGCCGAGCATGTTCGGACTGCCGCACTCGAAGCGCCGAGCGCTGCGTGCCGGCTGCCAGTCCGTGCGTTGGTAGTCGCCGGCGTGTTCCAGCATATGCCAGCCGTATTCATGGAGTTTGAGCCGATCGCGCAGGTCGCTGCGGCAATAGAACACCCCGAGGCCTTCCGGACCGAGTAACCATTTATGCCCATCGGCCATGGCGAAGGCGCATTGGCAGGCCTGCACGTCGAAAGGCAGGGCGCCCAGTTGCTGGATCGCATCGACGCATAGCAATACTCCGCGCCGTTGACAGCCCTGGCCAAGGCGTTGCAGGTCGAGGCGCAGGCCGCTGGCATATTGCACCGCGCTGATCGCCAGCAAGCGCGTACGCGGACCGCAGGCATTGAGCAGGGCTTGCTCCGGGTCGCCATGCTGCAGATCGACCTGGATGACCTCGACGCCGAAGCGCTTCAGCGCTTCCCAGACAATCCGGTTGGAGGGGAATTCCTCGTTGCTGATCACCACCTGCTCGCCGGGCCGCCAGTCTAGGCCGAAGGCTACGAACGACAGTGCTTCAGAAGTGTTCTTGACCAGCGCGATATCGGCGCTGGTCGGTGCGTTGAGCAGGCGCTGCAGGCGTTCGCGCAAGCGCTGCTCGACTTGCAGCCAGTCCGGGTAGTCGCGCGCACCCGTATGCGCATTCTGTTCGGCAAAGCGGTTGACGGCCGAAACAGCACGTTGCGGCCAGGGTGCGACGGCCGCATGATTCAGATAGCGAAGCGACGCAAGTTGTGGAAACTCGTCATGAACATCGTACATGGTCGGATGATCCGTGCAATTTGCTGCTATTTAGGCATAATACGCGCCTTCGATTTCCGACCCCGTAGTCCTTTTATGCATAAAGAACCCCGCAAGGTCCGTGAGTTTCGCCGCCGCGAGCAAGAAATTCTCGACACAGCGCTAAAGCTCTTCCTCGAACAGGGCGAAGACAGCGTGACGGTCGAGATGATTGCTGACGCCGTCGGTATTGGTAAGGGCACCATCTACAAGCACTTCAAATCGAAGGCGGAGATCTATCTGCGCCTGATGCTCGACTATGAACGCGATTTGAACGAATTGTTGCATTCGGCCGATATCGACCGCGACAAGGAAGCTTTGTCGCGCGCGTATTTCGAATTCCGCATGCGCGATCCGCAACGTTATCGCTTGTTCGACCGTCTGGAAGAGAAGGTCGTCAAGGGCAACCAGGTGCCGGAGATGGTCGAGCAGTTGCACAGCATCCGCGCCTCCAATTTCGAACGCCTGACCCAGCTGATCAAGGGCCGTATCGCCGAAGGCAAGTTGGAAGATGTGCCGCCTTATTTCCACTACTGCGCGGCCTGGGCGCTGGTGCATGGGGCCGTCGCGCTCTATCACTCGCCGTTCTGGAGCAACGTGCTGGAAGACCAGGAAGGGTTTTTCCAGTTCCTCATGGATATCGGCGTGCGCATGGGCAACAAGCGCAAGCGCGACGGTGAGCCACCGGCCAGTTGAGCTTATTCAGCTGATCTATAGCTCATGTGGGCGATGGCTTGCGGCGATATACTCGGCGCATAACCTCGCCGGAGTTTTCCATGATCGTCGACCGCCAGGGTAGACGCTTTCGCAATCTGCGAATCAGCCTGACCGCCGCCTGCAACTATGCCTGTACTTATTGCGTACCGGACGGCAAGCGGCTGGTCGCTGCGCAGGACGAGCTATCCGCCGAGGCGATGGTGCGCGGCGTCGCTTACCTGATCGAGGCCGCTGGCATCGAGCGCTTGCGCGTCACCGGCGGCGAACCGCTCGTCAGTCCCAGGTTGGAGGCGTTTTTACGTGGGGTCGGCGAGCTCGGCTTGAGCGACATCAGCCTGACCAGCAACGGCCAATTGCTCGCACGCAAATTGCCGCTGTTGCTCGAGTGCGGCATCCGCCGCCTGAATATTTCCCTGGATACCCTCGACACCAGCGCGTTTCGCGCGATTGCCCGCGGTGGCGACCTGGCAAGCGTGCTCGACGGCCTGGCGCAGGCGCGTTCGGCAGGCATGCAGATCAAGATAAATATGGTGCCGTTGCGCGGGCAGAACCTCGATCAGGTACTGCCGATGCTGGAATATTGCCTGGCCAATGGCTTCGAACTACGTTTTATCGAGCTGATGCGCATGGGGCATCTGGCCCGTCCCGGCAATGCTTTTGCTCAGCAATTCGTCGGCATGCCAGAGCTGCTGGAGCTGATTGGCGAGCGCCATGAATTTACCCAGGCCGACGCGCCACTGGATGCCACGGCACTGCGCTACCAGATTCCAGAACAAGGGTTTTTCGGCGTGATCGCCAACGAGAGCGTGCCCTTCTGTCGTACCTGCTCGCGTTTGCGTCTGTCGTCGACCGGCTGGCTGCATGGCTGTCTGTCGTCGAGTAACCGGCATTATGTCGGCGATCTGCTGGATAAACCGCGCCATCAGGCGCTGCCGGCTCTGCAGCGGCTGTTAGTCAAGGCGCTTGGCGATAAGCAGGAAATTGCCTTCTCCGGCGGTGTGACCGTCATGAAGATTATTGGAGGCTGAGCGCTGCAAGTTGCAGGTCGCAAGCCGCGAGAGGGCGAGCGAAGGTCTCCTGGCTTGAAGTTGAAAAATTATGAATGACTTCCCCATCGCCTATATCGAGCCGGTCTTCCGTCCGCCCAGCGAGGCCCATTCGCTAATTCTGCCGGTGACCAACGGCTGCTCCTGGAACCACTGCACCTTCTGCGAGATGTATACCCAGGCGCAGAAGAAATTTCGCGCGCGCGACGAAGCCCAGGTATTGGAGGAGATTCGTCGGGCCGGAGAACGGATGATCGTGCAGCGGGTGTTCCTTGCTGATGGTGATGCGCTGGTATTGCCGACCCGACGCCTGCTGACCGTTCTCGGCGCGATCCGTGAGTTCATGCCCGAGGTCGAGCGGGTTTCCAGCTATTGTCTCCCTCGTAACCTGCGCAAGAAATCCGTCAACGAGCTGAAGGAATTGGCCGACGCCGGGCTGCGCATGGCCTATGTCGGCTGTGAGTCGGGCGATGACGAGGTGCTGGCGCGAGTGAACAAGGGCGAAACCTTCGAGTCCAGCCTTAGCGCCCTGGATAAGCTCGGTCAGGCGGGGATCAGTCGTTCGGTGATGATCCTCAATGGTTTGGGTGGCGTTGCGTTGAGCGCTCAGCACGCGGATAACTCGGCGCGCCTGATGAATGAAGCGCAGCCGGAGTTTCTCTCGACCTTAGTGGTCAGCTTTCCCCAGGGCGAGGTGCGTTTTCGCCAGGGTTTTAGCGACTATCAGGCATTGAGCCAGCAGCAGTTGTTCGTCGAAGTCGAGCGTCTGTTGCAGGGGCTTGAGTTGCGCGACACGGTGTTTCGCAGCGACCACGCGTCCAATTACCTGGTGCTCAAAGGTAATCTCGGTGCGGACAAGGCGCGCCTGCTGGCCCAGGTGCGCGAAGCCATCGAGCGGCCGCAGGGAGCTGGCCTGCGCCAGGAATGGCAGCGTGGGTTGTGACTGCAATGGCGTGAAATCTGCATCAAGGCTTTATCCGCCGGTTTTTCGTCGCCGGCAGCGGGAGAGATGGTGATGCGTAGTCTGTTGCTTGTGTTAACGATCATGGCCATGGCTGGTTGCATGAAGGTCAGCGACCTGGCCGATGGCGCGGCCTACCAGCTGCGCGATGCCGGGATTCTCGACCACAGCCGCACATCCCGGTCGAATACCTGGCGCTTGCAGCCCGATTCCTTTATCTACATTGCGCAGGGTCATTTCGTACCGCCGGGCCATGCCTATCCGCGCCCCAATGTGGTGGCGGAAGAGGCGTTCAACGGGTTCGTCGAGTATTTCCCCATGGTGCGCCGAGCGCGTGCGCCATTAGGCCTGGAGGAGGCGATGAGCGCCGCACGCAAGGCAGGCGCTCATTACCTGCTGTACAGCCGTTTCGCCTTTGCCGATGATCGCATCGGCACCGTGGAGGAGTGGGAGGATCAGGAGGCGCTGGATAGACTCGGCGTCGATAGCGGTGTGATTCAATTGATGTTGATCGAAACCAATACCCGTTACCTCGTCGATACCGCGCGTATTCGCAGTCGCGGCGGTTTTCTGACTTTCTACGATTCGAAGCCCGAGCATCTGCTCGGCCCGCCCTTGCAGGATTACGCCCGTAGACTGTTGGGGCTCGGCGATTGAGGACACCCTGATGAGCAATTCTGGCAAAGCCAGCGACCTGCTGGCGCAGATCCCCAAAAGCGCTAAGGGTCTGCCACCCGTGCACCTGTGGCACCCGGAATTTTGCGGCCATATCGACATGCGCATCGCCCGCGATGGCACCTGGTTCTATATGGGCACACCTATCGGCCGCAAGCCGATGGTCAAGTTGTTCTCTACCATCCTCCGTCGCGACGGCGATGACTATGTGCTGGTAACGCCAGTGGAGATGGTCGGTATCAAGGTTGACGATGCGCCTTTCGTGGCGGTCGAAATGCGGGTGGAAGGCGAGGGCGAGGCTCAGGTGTTGCGTTTCATCACCAATGTCGAGGATGAGGTCATGGCCGGGGCCGAGCACCCGCTAAGGGTGGTGCTCGACGAGCAAACCCAGGAGCCGGCGCCCTATGTGCACGTGCGCAGTAACCTGGAGGCATTGATCCATCGTAATGTGTTTTATCAGTTGGTGGAGTTGGCCGTGCCGCGCGAAATCGATGGCCAGACCTGGCTGGGCGTTTGGAGTGGCGGCGAGTTCTTCCCGATTGGGCTGGAGCCGTAAGGCTTAGCTGTAAGCGTCAAGCGACTAGAGAGAGCGCGTGCGACTGCTGGTAGCTTGAGGCTAAAACAACAAAGGCTCCCGAAGGAGCCTTTGTTTTGCATCTTACATGTTGGGGTAGTTGGGCCCACCGGCGCCTTCCGGTGCCACCCAGTTGATGTTCTGGGCTGGGTCCTTGATGTCGCAGGTCTTGCAGTGCACGCAGTTCTGCGCGTTGATCTGGAATTTCTTCTCGCCGTCTTCCTGGGTCACGATCTCGTAGACCCCGGCCGGGCAGTAGCGTTGCGCCGGTTCGTCGTACAGCGGCAGGTTCTTGGTCAGCGGGATGCTCGGGTCGGCGAGCTTCAGGTGGCAGGGTTGCTCCTCTTCATGGTTGGTATTGGAGAGGAATACCGAGCTGAGCTTGTCGAAGCTGAGTTTGCCGTCCGGTTTCGGATAGCTGATCTTCTGCGCCTCGGCAGCCGTCTTCAGGCAGGCATAATCCGGCTTGGTGTCGTGCAGGGTGAAGGGGATCTTGCCGGCGAACCAGTTCTGGTCGATGTAGTTCAGGGCGCCGCCGAACAGTGGGCCGAACTTGTGCAGTGCCGGGCCGAAGTTGCGGCTGCGGAACAGTTCGTCATACAGCCAGCTGGCTTTGAACGCATCGACATAGCCGGTCAGTTGATCGCCGCCTTCGCGGCCGGCGAACAGCGCATCGGCCACTGCGTCGGCGGCGAGCATGCCGGACTTCATCGCGGTGTGGCTGCCCTTGATCTTGGCGAAGTTCAAGGTGCCGAGGTCGCAGCCGATCAGTGCGCCGCCGTTGAATACCATCTTCGGCAGCGAGTTGAGGCCGCCTTTGCAGATGGCGCGGGCGCCGTAGGCCACGCGCTTGCCGCCTTCCAGGTACTGGGCGACGACCGGGTGGTGCTTGTAGCGCTGGAATTCGTCGAACGGGGAAAGGTGCGGGTTGGCGTAGGACAGGTCGACGATCAGGCCAACGACCACCTGGTTGTTTTCCAGGTGATAGAGGAAGGAGCCGCCAGTGTTCTCATTGCCGACGATATCCAGCGGCCAGCCGGCAGTGTGCACGACCAGACCCTGCTCGTGCCTGGCCGGGTCGATATCCCAGATTTCCTTGATACCGATGCCGTAGTGCTGGGCATCGGCTTCGGAGTCGAGGTTGTATTTCTTGATCAGCTGCTTGCCGATATGGCCACGGCAGCCTTCGGCGAACAGGGTGTACTTGGCGCGCAATTCCATACCGGGGGTGTAGTAACCCTCTTTCGGATTACCTTCGCGATCGACGCCGAGGTCGCCGGTGAGGATGCCATAGACCGCGCCTTTGTCGTCAATCAAGGCTTCCTGGGCGGCGAAGCCCGGGTAGATCTCCACACCCAGGTTCTCGGCCTGTTGGGCCAGCCAGCGACACAGGTTGCCCAGGGAAATAATGTAGTTGCCTTCGTTGTGCATGGTCTTGGGCACAAACAGGTCGGGAAGGCGCGTGGATTTTTCCGCGCTGGTCAGCATGTAGATGTCGTCGCGCTTGACCGGGGTGTTCAGCGGGGCGCCGAGCTCTTTCCAGTCGGGGAACAGCTCGTTCAGGGCGCGGGGTTCGAACACAGCACCGGAAAGGATATGAGCGCCGACTTCCGAGCCTTTTTCGACCACGCAGACGCTGATTTCTTTACCGGCTTCGGCGGCTTTCTGCTTCAGTCGGCAGGCGGCGGACAAACCAGCAGGGCCGGCGCCGACGATGACGACGTCGAATTCCATAAATTCGCGTTCCACAGGCTATCTCCTACTCAAGGCACTCTAATTTTATTTGACGATCAGGCTCGTCCCCTGGGCGATGCTGGCGCATTATATCCAGACCCTGGCTATGGGCCAATACAAACGTTTGTTTGAATTTTCTGTAGGGCTGTTAGAATCGTACTACATCACCGCCAACGATTGGCCGGTCCGCTGTATTGACCCACTCGGGTCGCGCAGTCAAGATACGGGCGGTTTTGTGTCTGCCGTTATTGGTTGACTCCGGTTCCGGCCGGTCCGCTAGTCCCCGCCATGTTCGCTTCTGGCGACATTCTTATTCACCGGAGAGTAACGAGGAATCCATGAAGGTTCTTGTAGCTGTCAAACGAGTGGTCGACTACAACGTCAAGGTTCGCGTCAAAGCGGACAACAGCGGCGTTGATCTTGCCAACGTCAAGATGTCGATGAATCCTTTCTGCGAAATCGCCGTGGAAGAAGCTGTACGCCTGAAAGAAAAAGGCGTGGCGAGCGAAATCGTTGTCGTAACCATTGGCCCGGCTACTGCCCAGGAGCAGTTGCGTACCGCATTGGCGCTGGGCGCCGATCGCGCCATCCTGGTCGAGTCCGCCGACGAGTTGAACTCTCTGGCCGTGGCCAAGCTGCTCAAGGCTGTAGTCGACAAAGAGCAGCCGCAGCTGGTGATCCTTGGCAAGCAGGCCATCGATAGCGACAACAACCAGACCGGCCAGATGCTGGCGGCGCTGAGCGGTTACGCCCAGGGCACCTTCGCATCCAAAGTCGAAGTGGCTGGCGACAAGGTCAACGTGACCCGCGAAATCGACGGCGGTCTGCAGACCGTTGCGTTGAACCTGCCGGCGATCGTCACCACCGACCTGCGCCTCAACGAGCCGCGCTATGCGTCGCTGCCCAACATCATGAAGGCCAAGAAAAAGCCGCTGGAAACCGTCACCCCGGGCGACCTGGGCGTTTCCACCGCTTCCACCGTGAAAACCCTAAAAGTCGAAGCGCCTGCTACCCGCAGCGCCGGTATCAAGGTCAAGTCGGTGGCTGAACTGGTCGAGAAACTGAAGAACGAAGCGAAGGTAATCTAAATGGCTATCTTAGTTGTTGCAGAACACACGAACGCTGCGCTGGCTCCGGCCACCCTGAATACCGTTGCCGCGGCCCAGGCCATCGGCGGTGACATTCATGTGCTGGTTGCAGGCAGTGGTTGTGGCGCAGCTGCCGAGGCGGCTGCCAAAGTAGCGGGCGTCGCCAAAGTACTGGTCGCCGATAACGCTGCATTCGTTCATCAACTGCCGGAAAACGTCGCGCCGCTGGTTGCCGAACTGGGCAAGGGCTATAGCCACATCCTGGCTGCTGCTACCAGTAACGGCAAAAACATCCTGCCGCGGGTTGCCGCACAGCTGGATGTCGATCAGATCTCCGAGATCATCGCGGTCGAAAGCGCCGATACCTTCAAGCGCCCAATCTACGCCGGTAACGCCATCGCCACCGTGCAGTCCTCGGCTGCGGTGAAGGTCATTACCGTGCGTGCGACCGGTTTCGATCCAGTGGCTGCCGAAGGCGGCTCCGCTGCTGTGGAAGCCGTGTCGAGCGGCGCCGATGCCGGTATCTCGGCTTTCGTTGGTGAAGAGCTAGCCACCTCCGATCGTCCGGAACTGACCGCTGCCAAGATCGTCGTTTCCGGCGGTCGCGGTATGCAGAACGGCGACAACTTCAAGCACCTGTACGCCCTGGCCGATAAGCTGGGCGCAGCGGTTGGCGCTTCGCGCGCCGCGGTCGATGCGGGTTTCGTACCCAACGACATGCAGGTCGGTCAGACCGGCAAGATCGTTGCCCCTCAGCTGTACATCGCCGTCGGTATCTCCGGCGCGATCCAGCACCTGGCCGGCATGAAGGACTCCAAGGTGATCGTCGCGATCAACAAGGACGAAGAAGCGCCGATCTTCCAGGTGGCCGATTACGGCCTGGTGGCTGACCTGTTCGAAGCCATCCCCGAGCTGGAAAAACTGGTGTAAGCCGTTTCTCCAGAGCATAAAAAACCCGCTTTCGAGCGGGTTTTTTGTGCGCGGCATTTATTCGACGCTGTCGAGAAATGCCTGATAGTGCATGGCCGCCTCTGCTGGGCGCTCGATCATCGGCACATGCCCGCAGTTCTTCATGACAACCACCGTGGGGTGGCGCAATAGCGGGCGCATGACCTCGATGCTCGATACATCCAATGCCCGGTCATGATCGCCCCACAACACCAGCGTGGGGGCCTGGATTTTTGGCAGCACCGGCTCCAGCGGAATGTAGCGATTGATCAGGTGTTCGAATACGAGCTCGTTGTGGGCACTGTTGGCGATGGCCTTTTGCGCCATGTATTGCTTCACCTTGGTGGGTAGGTAAGGCGTTTCGACGAAAACGAAGTCCAGCAACTGGTCGAATTGTTCAGGGGTTTTTACCACCAGTGGGTTGCTCTCGCCACGTTGCAGTTTTTCGAGCAATTCGCTCTTCTGTGGTGAGTCGATTCCCGCATTGGCAAGCAACGCCACCGATATGACCTGGTCGGGGTAGCGAGCGGCGTACAGGGCGCTGATCTGTCCGCCCATCGAGTTGCCGATCAGATGCAGGCGCTCGATATTAAGGGCGCGGGTAAAGGCGGCGACGCGCTCGACCTGAGTGCCCACATCGTAGCTAGCCGCCGGTTTGCTGCTGTCGCCGAACCCCGGCAGGTCGATGGCAATGACCTGATAGCGTTCGCTGAAATGGCGGGCGAAGCGAAGCCAGTTGTCCTTGTCGGCGCCGAAGCCATGCAGCATGAGGATGGCGGGTGCATCTGCAGGCCCGCCTTGGTAATAATGAATGCTAAGATCGCCAACGGTGAGCTGCTTGTGCGAAAGCCCCGCGAGTTGGCGCTCGACCAGTTGCATACTGGCGAGCAGGGCGCCGGGCGAGTAGTAGAGGGCCCCCGCAGCAACCGCGAATAACAGCAGCAGGCCGAGCATCAGTTTTTTCATTGCGTATCCTTATCGCAAATTATGATTGAGCGCCGGTTAAGCTAGCATGGCTATAGGCCCTGCGCTGTTTGCAGATAGCGAATTGCCCGTCAAAAATTCGAGCTGAGAGATGTCGATGTCCGAGCGTTGCCTATTGAAGTCGTTGATGTTGGTCGTGGGCTTGTCATTGCTGGCAACGGTTACGCATGCGGCTGGCAAATGCGAACGCCTGGTCGCCACCGGCAATCCCGAATATCCGCCTTATCTCTGGCGTGATCCGCAGAACCCCAAGCAGTTGATCGGTGCCAATGCCGACCTGCTCAAGCACCTGGCTGACGAGCTCGGGGTGGCGATCGATGTGATTTACTCCGGCCCCTGGTCGCGTGCGCAGGAAGAAGTGCGTACCGGTCGGGTCGACTTGCTTGCCGGTGCCTTTCTGACCCTGCCGCGTCTCGAATACATGGATTACGTCCACCCCGCATTCTTTTACACGCCAAGCGTGGTCTGGGTGCGCAAGGGCGAGGCGTTCCCCTATACGGGCTGGGACGATTTGCGCGGACTCACCGGTGATACCCTGGTGAATAACAGCTTCGGCCAGCGTTTCGATGCGTTCGCCAAAAGCAATCTGACCCTCGAAGGTGTCTCCAGCTTGAACCAGGCGTTTCAGAAGTTGATGCTCAAGCGTACCGATTATGTTCTCTACGAGCGTTATCCGGGCTTGGCGCTGGCCGAAAGCCTCGGCATGAAGGATGGTCTCGAAATTCTCGATCCGCCGATTTCCAGTGAAGGTCTGTACCTGACGCTATCGCATAACTCCGCCTGCAACGACCCCTGGCTGCGCGGACAATTGGCGAAGAAAATGACAGAATTGTTCGATGCCGGCCTACCCGACGTATGGCTGCAACGCAACCTCGAACGCTGGAAAGCGCAACAGCAGCCGGCGACTCTCCCCACTCAGTAGGAAATCCGTGTGTTCAAACGATGTCTGTGCGCCGTCGCAATAGCGCTCGCCCTCAGTGCCTGCGCCAGCGATCCGGCTCCCACCGAACAACTGCGTCTAAGCGATCAAGCCGTCTCCCAAGCCAAGGCGCTGGGCATCGATAGCGAACAATTGAGCAATTTGAAACTGGCTGAGGAAAAGCAGGCCGCGGCCCAATTAGCCATGCAGGACGGGGCGTTCAAGCAGGCGAGAATTCTCTCCGAGCAGGCCGAACTGGATGCCCGTCTAGCCCAGGCGCAATTTCTCACGCAGAAGAGTCAGGAGCAGCTCGATGCATTGACGCTCCGCATCGATCGTCTGCGCAAGCAACTGGGGGATTTGCCATGACCCTGTGTTTGCGCTTTTCCACACTGATCGCGTTGGTTTGCGCGCTCGGCGGTTGTGCCGGTTCTCAGCCAAATCAGTTGGCCGCGCTCGAGGCGGCCAGGGCCAGCTTTCAGGCGGTAAAGGAAAATTCCGACGTCTTGCGCAGCGCGCCCAAGGACGTGATCCGCGCCGGGGAGTCGCTGGCCCGCGCCGACCGCCTGTCGAGTTACTGGGGCAGCGCCGAGGACGTCGGCCACTACGCTTATCTGAGCCAGCGCTACAGTGAAATCGCCCTGGAGCACAGCAAACTCAACCTGAATCAGGAGCGCGCGGCCAAGTTGGGGCTCGAGCGTCAGCGGCTGCAGTTGGCTTTGCGCGAGGCCAAGTTGCTCAGCGTGCAAGAGCAGAGCCATTGGCTGGAAGAGCAGATGCTCAATCTCGCGGCCAGCGAAACCGAGCGCGGGCTGGTGGTCACCCTGGGCGACGTGCTGTTCGATGCCGCGCGGGCCGAATTGAATACTTCGGCCAATCGCACCGTGCTCAAGCTGGCGCAGTTCCTACAGCTCAATCCGCGTCGTGTGGTGCGGATCGAAGGCTATACCGACAGCCGTGGCGACGAGCAGGAGAATCTTGAATTGTCCCGCGCAAGGGCGCAGACGGTGGCCGATGTCCTGATCGACCTGGGAGTGGACGCCAAGCGTCTGGAGGTCGTCGGCCATGGCGAAGATTTCCCCATTGCCGAGAACGCCTCGGCCAGGGGCCGTGCGCAAAACCGTCGGGTCGAAATTGTCTTCTCCGACGAGCTGGGGCGTTTGGGCGCCAACCGCTGATCGCCCCGACGCCCTGAAGAAACCCAGGACGCCGGGCTCAACGCCGTTCGCTGCACGCAATTGAACGGCGTTCATTGTCCAGCCTTTTCTCGGCAAGGCCCGAGCGAAAACGCCGCAGGCGCCGGATGGCCCGGGGGCAATCCGGGCGCATCGAACCGCGACCCATTTTCTCCATAGCTGCCTGGAAACCAGGCGCTGAGCGCCTCGGTGTGCTTGGTGCCTCCTAGCGGCGCAGTCGCTGTGTGCGTCTGTCCATCGATACCCCATCAGTCGAAGGACTGTATCAGCGACTATTGTTGAAACTGTACCCGTGCAATTTTCCAACAGTGCGCTACTGTACTGGTTCAGTAATACAGAGGCGCTGGCCATGACTAATCTGTTGCTCTATCAACGCATCGCCCAACAGCTGGCGGAAGACATTCGTCGTGGTGTCTACCAGCCGGGCGAGCGCGTGCCTTCGGTGCGCAAGATGAGCTCACAGCTCAATGTCAGTCATGCCACCGTGTTGCAGGCCTACGCCAATCTGGAAGATCAGGGCCTGATTCGCGCCCGCCCGCAGTCCGGCTTCTATGTGCACCAGACGCCCGCACTGACTGCCTCCACCCCGGATATCGCGCGGGTCGAGCGGCCCGGCCTGGTCACCCGCAGCAGCATCATCAACCAGGTACTCACCGAATCGCGGCGCGAGGGCGTGTTTCCCCTGGGTGCGGCCGTGCCCCACGTCGAATATCTGCCGGTGCGTGCGCTGCACCAGCAATTGGCCAAGGTCACGCGTTTCCACAGTGCGCGGGCCTTCAGTTATATGTTCAGCCCCGGTTTCGAGCCGCTGCGTCGCCAGGTCGCGATCCGTATGCGCGATGCCGGCGTACTGGTCGACCCGTCCGCGGTGGTGATCACCCATGGCTGTGTGGATGCGCTGCAGATGTCGCTGCGAGTGCTGACCAAGCCGGGCGACCTGATCGCCGCCGAGTCGCCGACCTACTACGGCCTGCTGCAATTGGCCGACCTGCTGGGCTTGAAAGTCATCGAAATCCCCAGCGATCCGAGCACTGGCATTAGCCTCGAAGCGCTACAGCTGGCGGCCAACCAATGGCCGATCAAGGCGCTGGTGCTGACTGCGCGACTGAGCAACCCCCTGGGTGGCACCATCCCTGAACCTCGGCAGAAACAACTGCTGCGTCTGGCCGGCGACTACGATATTCAGGTCATCGAAGACGATATCTACGGCGAACTGATGTTCGAGCAGGGGCCGACCAAGGCGCTGAAATCCCATGACCGGGAGGGGCGGGTGATCTACTGCTCTAGCTTCTCCAAAACCCTGTCGCCGGGCGTGCGTATCGGCTGGATCATCGCCGGCAAATACCAGGACGAAATTCAACGCCTGCAAACCTTCAGCACCCACTCGGCCTGCAGCGTCACTCAAATGGCGGTGGCGGCCTATCTGGAGAACGGCGGCTACGACCGCCACTTGCGCTATATCCGCCAGGAATACAGGAAAAATCTCAGCGCCTTCCAACTGGCGGTGCAGCAATACTTCCCCGAAGGCACGCAGATCACTCGGCCCAACGGCGGTTTTATCCTCTGGGTCAGCCTGCCGGCGCGGGTCAATACCAAGGACCTGCACGTCAGCGCCTTGCAACAAGGCATCAGCATCGCCCCGGGGCTGATCTTCAGTAACACCGAGCAGTTCAACCACTGCATCCGCCTCAACTGCGGCATCCCCTGGAACCGCGAGTCGGAAAGGGCGTTGATGACCCTGGGCATGCTGGCCGGGCAGTTGTGTCAGGAGGCTGGGGGATTTAGCTGACGGGCAGGGGGGCTTCACACTTCTGCGAACGCCGGACGTGAGATATCTGAAAATGGATTCATTGCGGCGATAACGCTGCCTGTAAAGGCTTCTTCAGCCTGCTCAAACGGGAGCGCGTGGTACACCAGTCGTATCGAACCCATGATGAAGCACGGGCGGATTTATTCGACTACATCGAGCGGTTTCATAACCCACGAATGCGTCGTAGAGTCGCCCGGCAAGATTTGAAATTTTCAGTCCTTTTCAAACCGCCCGTGGAAACGGGGTAGAACCCAGGATCGATTACTTCCTAAGCCCGCTTAAACAGTACATCGCCGAAAGCCTAAGCGAACGCCAACGACGAATACCGCCTCCCGCAGGAGCCAGCTTACTGGCGATCCAATAGCGCAGAACAGCACCGGGTGGGTCGGGCCGCGCAGGTTGGGCCGCGTAGGTTGAGGAACCGTTAGGATGGGTTGAGCTCAGCGATACCCCTGCTGTAGGTCGAACGCCGCAGACTCATGCGGTGGCTAAAGCCAAATAACAAAATCGCAAGGAGCCGCGGTATGAACGTGCTGTTTATCCACCAGAACTTCCCCGGCCAGTTCCGCCATATCGCCGCGGACTTGATTAAACAGCCAGATGTGCAGGTGCTGGCCGTCGGCCGGGATACCGCTCCCGGTCTGCCCGGCGTAAAGCTCCTGCGCTATAAGCCGCATCGGGCGATAAGCCCGCACACCCACCCTTACGCCCGTAGCTTCGAAGACGCCATTCTGCATGGCCAGCAAGTGCTGCGCCTGTTACTCGACCTCAAGGTCAAAGGCTACCGCCCGGACGTAATAGTCGCCCATCCCGGCTGGGGCGAAACCCTCTACGCCAAGGAAGCCTTCCCCAGCGTCAAGTTGATCCACTTCTGCGAGTACTACTACCAGACCCGGGGTGCCGATGCCGGTTTCGATCCCGAATTCCCCCTGGACATCAACGGCGCCGCCAGCATCCGCAGTCGCAACGCCCTGCACCTGCTTAACCTGGAAAACTGCGACCAGGCCATCACCCCAACTCATTGGCAACACAGTCTGCATCCCAAGGCGTATCAGGACAAAATCCAGGTGATCCACGAAGGCATTGACACCGCCAACCTGGGACCAGACCCCGAGGCGACTTTGCAACTGCCCAACGGCCGTGTGCTTAAGGCCGGCGACCCGATCATTACCTATGTGGCGCGCAACCTGGAGCCGTATCGGGGTTTTCACAGCTTTATGCGCGCACTGCCGCAAATCCTGAAACAGCACCCGACTTGCCAGGTGGTAATCGTCGGTGGCGATGACGTCAGCTACGGCAACAAACCCAAGGGCGCGCTCAACTGGCGCAGCAAACTGTTGGCGGAAAATCCCGTCGATTTAAGCCGCGTGCACTTTCTCGGCAAAGTGCCTTATGAAACCTACAAGAAAGTACTGCAAGTTTCGGCGGTGCATATCTACCTGACTTATCCCTTTGTGCTGTCGTGGTCGCTGCTGGAGGCCATGGCCAGTAACTGTTTGATTATCGGCTCGGATACGGCGCCGGTGCAGGAGGTGATCAGGCATGGCGAAAATGGTTTGTTGGTGGACTTCTTCGATACGCAAGATATCGCTAGGAATGTAGTGAGTGCGCTGAGCAGGCTAGGCGACTTCCAGGTATTGAGGCGTGCAGCTTGGCTAAGTGCGCAAGACTATTCGGTGAGTCGAGGTGTGGAGGCCTATAGGCGTTTGATTCATGGCGATGGCCTAGTGAGCGATGAAGTGCTGGCCCAGCCAGTAGCGCCAACCTCAGTCCCTGGCTGACCACCTCAAACGCCCTGAACACGCTGTCGACGAGGAAGCCGCCACGTCGACCACGTATTGATCACAAGGAAAGAACAATAACCATGAGTACACCCAAGACCTTGAGGGTCGCAGCATGAATCTGATCTGTAGAAGCGCGTTAGCCTGATCGCTCTCGGTCTATTCGCCGGCTGCGACGGTGACGCTTAAAGCTGGCGATGGTATAGGCCGCATCGTGGAAAGCGATGCGGCTGAGGCTAATAGCGATTTGGCCCTATTCGGCGAAGGAATCAGCCAGGAGCGGTTGTGATTCCGCCGTACAGCCAACTACTTGGAGGTAAGCAGCATCGGTAGCAGCGATAAGCTGATCGTACAGAACTGGTACTCGGTGAGCAGTATCGGGTCGAGCGCTTCCAGACGGCGGATGCCAATACATTATTCGACAACCAAGTGCAAAACCTGGTCGACGCCATGGCCTCGTTCGGCGTGCCGCCTGGTGGTGAGTCCAACCTCACTGCTGACCAGCGTGCACAGCTGGATATGGTGATCGCTGCCAACTGGCCCATCCGATGATGGGCCTTTGTTTTTCTAACCCTTTAACCCGTTTTCGCATAGCTCCGCGTCTACCTAAGCGAATGGTTCGTTCGTTTGCTCAGGAGAGACCTCATGTCCGCTTATCCCGTTTTGCTTGCCCGTCCCCTTACCGCTGGTTTTGCCGCGGGCTTGTTGCTTGCTCTCGGCGCCTGTAGCGCCTCCAACCCCGATGCTGCTGCCTCCGCGGCCAAGCCTGAAGGAGCTGTGGTGCTCGCCGATCAGGTGCGCCAGAGCCAGCGTGCCGAGTTGCACGAGGAGGAAGTGGCAGCTGCATCGGCACAATTGCAGCGCAAAACCAGCATGGAGGAGCGCCTGGTCATGCCTAGCGTGGCTTATGCGCCGATGCCGATAGCCGGTTCGATGGCTGATGCCGTGCCTCCGGGTTACCGCGACCAAGACCGCGAGCAGTATCAGAATCTCGCCGACAATCCGGTGCATGCGGTAGCCGAAGCTCCGGTGTCGACTTTCAGCATCGATGTGGATACCGGCAGTTATGCCAACGTCCGGCGCTTCCTCAACCAGGGGCAATTGCCGCCAGCCGATGCGGTGCGGTTGGAGGAGTTGGTCAACTACTTCCCCTATGCCTACCCGCTGCCGAGCGGCGATACGCCCTTTGGCGTCGGCACCGAACTGGCGGTGACGCCGTGGAACCCGCAGAGCCGTCTGCTGCGCATCGCGATCAAGGCGTCGGATATGCAGGTGGCCCAACTGCCGCCGGCCAATCTGGTGTTTCTGGTGGACGTTTCCGGTTCGATGGATCGCCGCGAAGGCTTGCCCATGGTGCAGAGCACCCTGAAATTGCTGGTCGAGCAGTTGCGCGCCGAGGACAAGGTCTCTCTGGTGGTCTATGCCGGCTCCAGCAGTGTGGTGCTGGAGCCAACCTCAGGCAGCGACAAGGCGAAAATCCGCGCGGCCATCGATCAGCTCAGCGCAGGCGGTTCGACCGCTGGCGAGTCGGGTATTCAGCTGGCTTATCAGCAGGCGCAGCGGGGCTTTATCGAAGGTGGCATCAATCGCATCCTGCTGGCCACTGACGGCGACTTCAACGTCGGTATCAGCGATTTCGAGACGCTCAAGCAACTGGCGGCGGATAAGCGCAAGACCGGTGTTTCCCTGACCACCCTGGGCTTCGGCACCGATAACTACAACGAGCAGTTGATGGAGCAGCTTGCCGATGCCGGCGACGGCAATTACGCCTATATCGACAACCTGCGCGAGGCGCGCAAGGTGTTGGTCGATCAGCTCGGCTCGACCTTGGCTACCGTGGCCAAGGACGTGAAAATCCAGGTCGAATTCAATCCGGCGCAGGTCAGCGAGTATCGCCTGCTCGGTTATGAAAACCGCGCTTTGAAACGTGAAGATTTCAGCAACGACAAGGTCGATGCCGGCGAGATCGGTGCCGGCCATACGGTGACAGCGCTTTATGAAATAGTCCCGGCCGGCAATAAGGGTTGGTTGGAGCCGCTTCGCTATCAGCAGACGGAAAAGGCCACCGGCAAGCAGGGTGAGCTGGCGCTGTTGCGCATCCGCTACAAGGCGCCGCAGCAGAGCAGCAGTAAGTTGCTGGAAATCCCCATTGCGGCCCAAGGCAACGCGCCCGTAATCGCTCAGGCTAGCGAGGATCTGCGCTTCGCCGCCGCGGTGGCGGCTTTCGCCCAGCAGCTCAAAGGGGGGCAGTACACCGGCGCCTTCGATCTGGCCGCCAGCGCCGAACTGGCGCGCAGCGGCAAGGGCGAGGATCGCTTTGGCCTGCGCGGCGAGTTCGTGCAACTGGTCGAACTGGCGCAAAGTCTGCAAACTCCGTCTTCACTTCCCGCACCCAGCGCTGCCAAGGTCGACTAGCGTGACTGCAAACCCTACTGTTCCACTGCCCGACGAAGAGGACGCCGCCTTGTTGCGGCGTTATCGCCAGGGCGATGCCGAGGCCTTTGCGTTGCTCTACCAGCGCCACCGCCTCGGCCTGTTCCGTTTTCTCTGTGGCCTGTGTGGCGACCCGACGCTGGCCGAGGAGGTGTTCCAGGACACCTGGATGAGCCTGATCCGCAGCCAGTCGCTGCAGCGTGAGGCGGTGCTGTTCAAGACCTGGCTGTATCAGATCGCGCGTAACCGGCTGATCGATCACTGGCGCAAATCGGGTCGCCAGCAGGGAAAGCATGAGGTGTTCGACGAGCAGCTGCATGACCAGCCATGCAGCGAGACCAATCCTGAGCGGCAGCTTAGCCTGAGTCGCGACCAGGAGCGCCTGCAGGCCGCGCTCGCCGATCTGCCGGCGGAGCAGCGTGAAGTCTTCCTGCTGCGCGCCCACGGCGATCTTGAATTACATGAGATCGCCGAGCTGACCCGCACGCCGGCGGAAACGGTAAAGAGCCGTTTGCGCTATGCGTTGCAGAAATTACGTCGGCTGCTGGCTGACCCGGCCGCCGAGGAGCTACCCGTATGAACCGCGACCAACACGATCCACATGAGCAGGCGCTGTTCGATCATTTTCGCGCTCATGGCCAGGGCGAACCGTCCGCCGAACTGGACGCGCGCATCCTCGCCGCGGCCCGCGCCGCGCAGGTAGCGAGCAAGCCTGCTTGGAGCCAGCGTCTGCATGCCTGGCTGTTCGGCCCGGGCGGTCGCCAGCGCTGGTCGGTGGCGGTGGCCGGGCTGGCTTGTGTCGGCATCGGCGTCAGCCTGACCTGGCGTACCCTGGAGCGAACCCCCGATACCTATGACGCGCCCATGCCGCGCGCGGTGATGGCACCGGCGCCAGCCGCACCCGTGGTCGAAGCCGAGGCACCGCAAGGCCTGCTGCGCGAACAGGCACCGGCCATGCAGAGCTATGCGCAGGAGCGGCAAAGGGCCGAGAAGAAGGAGTTGGTAACAGAAGAAATGCGTGAACAAGCAGCGGCCGAGCGCGAAGCCTTGTCCGACGCCCAGGCGCCAAACGCAGAGCCGCCGATGGCCGCGGCCTCTGCGCCGCAGGTGAGCAAGGCGCTGCAAGCGCAGCCGGAGCAATTGTTGCTACAACTGCTGGAGTTGCGCCGTGCCGGAAAGACCGAGGAAGCGAAAGCCCTGCAGCAGCGCTTGCAGCAAGACTATCCGCAGCTGGATATAGAGGCGCAGTTGCTGCGCCTCGAAAACAACCGTTAGCAGGGCGATACAGGCGCAGGAGCGATCCCTGGCTTGCTTCTGGACTTGCGTGCATTGGTAGGGAGGACATGGCGCAGCCTCGTCCGCCGCTGGCATGCGCACATGAACACAGGATCTACGAACTGCAAACGAAGCACGCCATGCCTGCGAGCGAAACGCTAGCATGGCGTCTTTAAGTGCGCATGGAGTGCGTGATGCCCGCCACCCCTCACGAAACCGACGACAAAAGCCTGCCACGCTTGCTACTGGAGCTGCTCTGGCAGCTTGCGGTACTGATAGTGCCGATCATCCTGTTCGCCATGGCGCCGCCGCTGCTGACCCTGGCCGGGGGTTCGCTGCTGGTGGCCTCGATGGGTGGGGTTGCCAAGCTGGGTTATGCCGATGCGGCCAATGCCCTGAGTCGTTTAGCGACTGGCGCATTGATCGGCCTGGGCTTTGGCCTGGGTCGGGTGCTGCCGGAGTACTGGAACTTGGCGGCTGGGATTTTGACCATCCTGTTTGGCCTGGCCGGTCTCGCCACCCTCGAGCGTCGCCTGGGCTTGGCATCGGCCAAGCCGGAAACGGTGGCTGGGGGCGAGCCTTCGGGTATCAGCGCCTGGGGCAGCGGGGCGATCGCATTTACCCCCGAGGGTGGGCCGATCCACACCTTCAACTGGGGCGAGATCGCCATGGGTGGGCCGGCCTACTGCGATTACCTGTTGCCCGACGGCGTGGTGTTGGAGGGGCTAGGCAGCTCGGCGATGTTCTCCAGCGACGGCCGCTACTTCGCTGCGCCCGTGCCATCTCGCGGTACCTGGGGTTTGGCGATTTTCGATCGGCAGCTGCGCCGCCTGCATCATTGCCCGGAATGCACCGAGTTCTGGGAGCTGGACGAATTCAGCACGACGGAAATCCGCGGTCGGTATAGCCCCCTGGTGTCCAATCAGGGTTACAAAATCGGCCTGGCCGACCTGCTGCGTCAGGCTCGGAGCGAGGATTTTATCGCCATCGGCGACCTCTGGCTGGCACCGGCCTGGGCGCAGCAACTGCAAGCCACACGGCTGGAGTTTGTCGCGCCCCGGGGCGCCCATGTGTTGATCGGCGAGTTGAACCTGCCGGATAACCTGAACGGCCTGGACAATCCGCTGACGCCGCTGCGTTACCCCAGCTATCGCCTGCTGATCGACGAGCAGCCCAGTGGCCTGTTGCTGCATGACGGCGAAAGCGTGGTATGGCGCGATGACGGTCAGGCCCTGGTGTGCCGGGCCCGGCCGCAAGCACAGGTGGAAAACCGCTACAGCAACGATTGCTGGTTATGGCAGCCCGAGCACGGCTGGCGGGCCTTGCCGGAACCCTGGCAGGCGCGGGCGGACGAGCCTTCGTTGAACTGGGGCGCACCCTGTCGTCTGGATGCGCGACAGCTCTGGCGTGAAGCCTATTTCGACTTCGCCGAGACTGACCGCTTGGGTTTTGGTTATAGCCTGCGAAGTATTCATGGCGACACAGAAGCCCTGGCCGGTTATGACGCTTTAGGGCGGGCGGTGCCGGGGGAATATCGGTTGACCAGACTGCAGCTGGCCACGGCGCTCGACGGCCAAGACGCCAGCGAGCTGCATCTGCAGCCTATGCAGGATCAATTGGCGTCTTGCCTAAGTTGGTTGCGCGATAGCGCGGACGGCGCGCGCGGGGCCTATGCCTGCCGCATCGGTGAGTGGCAGTTGGACGGCGAATGGTGCCTGGATCACCGCGTCTCCGATTGCGGCCGCTACCTGGCGCTGCTGGCATTCGCCGAGGCGCCGGCAGTACCGCATCAGGTGGTGATCGCCGATGTGCAGACGCGTTCGCTGCTGCGGCTCGAACAACCGTTGCTGGTCGCACGCTTCTACGATCTACGCGGCAAGGTGCTGAGCTTGGCGCATATCGGCGGGCGCCTGGATGAGGATCAAGACAGTACGCCGTTACGCCGATTCGACCGTCAGGCCCCCGGCGCGGAAACCGCCGCCGCTTTCGTCGCGCCGACCGCAGGCTCGCGCCTGTATTACCAGGTCGCGCAGGTGCGAATTGATGCCGACGGCCTAAGCCTATTGCCACGCTGGCGTTTGGCCGAGCAAGCGCCCGCCGCCAATGCCGAGGGCGATTTTATTCTGCCTGCTCCGCACGGCCGTGACGCCGCCTGGCTGTTCGGCGCAGAGAGCAGCTATCGCGATAGCTACCTGCGCGAAAGCCACCCGCGTCAGGGCGGCTGTCTGCTGACCGCCTCGGGCTGCGCGGTTGCCGATCTGGCGCCGGCGATGATCTGGTCGGCGGATGGCCGCTACCTGGCACTGACTCGCCATCTGGATCGTTTCGATGCGCGCGCTGGCGACAGCCAGGAGGATATCTGGTTGCTGCTGTTGCTGGATCTGAGTGAGAAAAGCCTGCGCAGCAGCCGCGCAGCGATTGGCCTGATGCCGCATTTCGAAGGCTTCGACAGCCAAGGGCTGCGGGTTCGTACCTTCGCCTATGACTATCAGGTTGAGGACGATTCCGGCGAGCTGCGCCTGATCGCCCTGGATGAGCTACTTGCCTTGCCCGCGCAAAGTCTGATCGCAAGCACCGGTTTGTGGTTGCCGGCAGAGGAACAGCAGCGGGCTGGCCAATGGCAGCGTCTGGATGCTCGGCATCTGCAGGCTTGGCGTTGACGCCGCGACAACACAACGTTGTCCATTTAAGCCAAGAAGGGCGTTGTAGCCCGGATGCAATCCGGGGGCAGATGTGTGGCCGGGTTACGAGACTGCAAAGCTGAAGCAAATGCAGCGCAGAGCAGGCTTGCTAGATCGCGGATGAGGGTGGAGCATGCATGTTTTACCCATGCGTATTTGTGTCCCCGATGATCAGCTTTCGTTCTTTGCTCGTGCTTGTTCCTTTGCTTGCCCTTGGCGCTTGCGACAACGACCCGGCGCCGCCGATCAAGCCGGTCGAGCCGCCTAAACCAGGGGTTTCGGCTCCGGCTGCGGCGGTGCCGGCGCTCGCTCCCGCTCCCGAGGCGCCAGCCAAGCAGACGAGCGCGCCAGTCAAACCGAGCCCGCCGCCCAAGCCTGCGGTCAGCGTGCCTGCGCTCAAGGACGAACCTGACCCCGTCGTGGCCGAGACACCGATACCGGCACTGGATTTGAGTCTGCCGGAGGAGTTGCTGAAGCCAACGGAGTCAGTGGAGTCCTTCAGCGAACTGCCGTCGGCGTTGTTGCCGCCGTTGTTCGATGAGCGAGATGGCCCTGACAGCCCTTTTCAACTGCAAGGCAAACTGATTACCGGCGAGCGCGACGATCAGCACTACTGGAAATCACTGGATGGCGCCGAACTGCAATTTGAGTTCAAGCGCTAGCTCCGCGCTTGAACTCACTGAGCTTGCCCGGACTTGCCTCTGCCGCTAATCGACGAACAGGTCGGCGATCAGCGCGCCGCCTTCCGGGTCGAAGCGGTATTGCTCGAAGTCGCTGACGCCCTGTTCGCGCAGAATCTCCTCGTCGATCAACAGGCGGCCGCTGATGCTGCGGTGCTGGCTGGCTAGGATGGCGTGGGCGGCGTCGGCCATGATTGCCGGGGTGCGGGCGCGTTTGAAGGCATCGCGGCCGCCCAGTTCGAACTCGATGGCGGCGGTGGCGATCATGGTCTTCGGCCATAGCGCGTTGACGCTGATGCCGTATTTCTTGAATTCCTCGCTCATGCCCAGGGTCAGCATGCTCATGCCGTATTTGGTCACGGTGTAAGGGCCGTGCTGGGCGAACCACTTAGTGTCCATATTCAGCGGTGGCGACAAACTGAGGATATGCCCGCCGGCGGCGCTGTTCTTCAAATACGGCAGCGCCGCCTGGCTGCAGACCATCACCGCGCGAGTGTTGATCTGGAACATCAGGTCGAAGCGCTTGGGATCGAGTTTCTCCACGCCCACCAGCTTGATTGCCCCGGCATTGTTGACCAGCCCATCGATACCGCCGAAGTGCTCGGCGGCCTTGGCCATGGCCGCTTTTACCGCTGTCTCGTCGCGCACATCCAATTGCAGGGCGAGGGCCTTGCCGCCGGCCTGCTCGACCTCGGCCGCCACCGAATGGATGGTGCCCGGCAGCTTGGCGTGGGGCTCTGCGCTTTTCGCCGCGATGACGATATTGGCGCCATCGCGCGCCGCACGTAGGGCGATCTCACGACCGATGCCACGGCTGGCGCCGGTGATAAACAGGGTTTTGCCTTTCAGTGACATCTTGGAACTCCTTATGGCGTAGGGGGTGCGGGGCCGCCTAGGCCGTGCGCACCTCGGGGATTTGGTGCGCACGGCGCACCCTACGGGTTAGGGCCGGCTGGCTTCGATCTCCACCAGCAGCTGGCGGTTCTTCACCTGATCGCCGCGGTTTACGCCAACCCGCCGGACGACGCCGTCGATGCTGGCTTTCAGTGGGTGTTCCATTTTCATCGCTTCCAGTACCAGCAGCAGTTGACCCTTGCTGACCTGGCTACCTTGCTCGACCAGCACGTCGACTATGGCGCCATCCATCGGCGCCTTGACGCTGCCGGAACCGGCACCAGCTGCGCTGCTGACCGGCAGGTGGGTGATGTCACTAAATGCCAGGTTGCCGCTATGGCCATATAGCCACAGCGCTGCGCCGTCCAGGTGGTAGGCCAGGCGTTGGCGAATACCGTCCAGCTCGAACGTGGCCCAGCGACCGTCGCAGGACAGCAGCCTTATATCGAGCAAGGTGTCGGCAACTTTCGCCCGCAAGTTCGGCTGGGAGCCATCGGTTAGCACGTCCAGTTCGATCTCGAATGGCTGCTCGCCCTGCTTGAGCAGGAAGCGCCAGGGTGCGCTGCCGGCGTTGCGCCAACCGGAGAGGCCCGGTTGGTGGGCCCGGGCATTGGCCGATTGCTGGTAGAGCAGGGCGGCAGCCAGCGCCAGTTCGCCGGCGCTTGGCGGCTGCGGGCATAGACTCGGATCGGCGGCGAAATGCTCGCTTATAAAGGCCGTAGTGGCGTTGCCGGCGGCGAACTCGGGATGTTTGAGCAGATTGGCGAGAAAACGCTGGTTGCCATTGACCCCCAGCAGCACGCAATCCTCGACCGCGCGCAGCAGCTTGCGTCGCGCTTCCTCACGGGTCGCGCCATAGGCGATGACCTTGGCCAGCATCGGGTCGTAAAACGGGCTGATGGTCTGGCCTTCAAGCAGGCCGTGGTCGATACGGATGCCGTCGAGCGACGCCGGCTCCCAGCGCAGCACGCGGCCGGTTTGCGGCAGGAAGTTCTGCGCGGAATCCTCGGCGTACAGGCGCACTTCCATGGCATGGCCGGTCAGGCGGATTTCTTCCTGCTTGAGCGGCAGTGCTTGGCCGGAGGCTGTGCGAATCTGCCAGGCCACCAGGTCCTGCCCAGTGATCAGTTCGGTAACCGGGTGCTCGACCTGCAGGCGGGTGTTCATTTCCAGAAAGAAGAATTCGCCGCTCTGATCGAGCAGAAATTCCACGGTGCCGGCGCCGACATAATCGACCGAGGCGGCGGCCTTGACCGCGGCTTCGCCCATGGCTTTTCGCAGTTCTGGCGTCATCAGCGGGCAGGGCGCTTCTTCGACAACCTTCTGGTGGCGGCGCTGTACCGAGCAGTCGCGCTCGCCGAGATACACGATGCTGCCGTGGGTATCGCCGAACACCTGGATTTCCACGTGGCGCGGTTGGATCACCGCGCGTTCCAGAATCAGCTCGCCGGAGCCGAAGGCGTTCTGCGCTTCCGAGCGGGCGGTGCGGATCTGCGCCAGCAGCTCGGAAGCCTCATGCACCAAACGCATGCCACGGCCGCCGCCGCCGGCGCTGGCCTTGATCATCAGCGGAAAGCCGATGCGTTGGGCTTCGCCGGTCAGGGTTTCATCGTCCTGTGCGGCGCCCTCGTAGCCAGGAATGCACGGCACGCCGGCCTTGAGCATGGCGATCTTCGACAGGCGTTTGCTGCCCATCAGGTGGATGGCGTCCACGCTTGGGCCGATAAATACGATACCGGCGGCTTCGCAGGCGCGGGCGAAGTCAGCGTTCTCCGAGAGAAAGCCATAGCCGGGGTGGATGGCGTCGGCGCCGGTTTTTTGTGCGGCGGCAATGATGTTATCGATCAACAGGTAGGACTGATTGACCTGGGCCGGGCCGATGCAAACGGCCTGGTCGGCCAGTTGCACATGGTGCGCGTCGGCATCGGCCTCGGAATAGACCGCCACGGTGCGGTAACCCAGGGCCTGGGCCGTGCGCATCACGCGGCAGGCGATCTCGCCACGGTTGGCGATAAGGATTTTGTTAAAGGCGGGCATTCGATGCTCCTGCTTTGCGTAGCCCGGATGCAATCCGGGGAATCATCTTTGTGAGCGGCCCCGGATTGCATCCGGGCTACGGTTGTTTTATTCGGCCCACTTCGGCTTACGCTTCTGCACAAAGGCCATGGTGCCTTCGATGCCTTCGGCGCCGGTTACTGCTGCGGCGAACTGTTCGGCGGCGCGGTCCAGCAGGGGGCCGAGCGCTTCGCTTTCGGCCGCCAGCAGCAGGGCCTTGGTCTGCGCATTGGCCTGGGGCGCGCATTGACGGACCTGCCCCAGCACCTCGGTCAGACGCTGTGCCAGCGCCTCGCTATCGGCTTCGCAGTAATGCACCAGGCCCAGGCGCTCGGCCTCGGCTCCATCGAAGCGCGCGGCGGTGAGCGCCAGACGGCGCGCCTGGGTCAGGCCGATGCGCCCCACCACGAAGGGCGCGATCTGCGCCGGCAGAATGCCGAGAGTGGTTTCCGGTAGACCGAACTTGGCGTCCTGCTGGCAAATGGCGATATCGGAGACGCAGGCCAGGCCAAAGCCGCCGCCGAGCACCGCGCCCTGCAGCACGGCGATCAGTGCCTGGGGCGTGTGCTGTGCTTCCTCCAGCAGGCTGCCGAAGGCGCGGTTGAGTTCCCGGTAGGCATCGCTGCCAGTTGCGCGGGCACTGGCCATATCCTTGATATCGCCGCCAGCGCAGAAATGCCCACCGGCACCGCGCAACACGATGGCGCGTACGCTCAGATCGTCATGTACGGCAGCCAGTACCGCGCGCAACTCGCCGACCATCGCCAGGCTCATGGCGTTGCGACTTTCCGGGCGGTTGAGGGTGATATGCAGCACGCCGGCTTCGAGGTTGAGCAGCAGGGTTTGGCATTCGGGTAGAGCGGGCATCCGCTATTCCTCTACGTAGGATGATCGTTCCCACGCTCTGCGTGGGAATGCATTTGGCGGCGCTCCGCGTCGCAGGGACGCAGAGCGTCCCGTTATGGGTTCCCACGCAGAGCGTGGGAACCATCAGATCCTAGGGCGTGAGCTTGACTACCCCTTCTTCTTGCCCGGCAAAATGCCCATCAGCTTGCAGATGATGCCGAGCATGATTTCGTCGGCGCCGCCGCCGATCGACACCAGGCGCACATCGCGATAGGCGCGGGAAACCGGGTTGTCCCACATGTAGCCCATGCCGCCCCAGTACTGCAGGCAGCTGTCGGTGACTTCACGGCCCAGGCGGCCGGCCTTGAGCTTGGCCATCGACGCCAGGTTGGTCACATCGCGGCCGCGCACGTACTGCTCGGTGGCCTGGTAGACCAGGGCACGCAGGCACTCGACTTCGGTCTGCAATTCGGCCATGCGGAAGTGGATCACCTGGTTGTCGATCAGCGCATTGCCGAAGGTTTTGCGCTCCTTGCAGTATTCGATGGTGGCCTCGATGCAGTGCTCCAACCCCTTGATCATATTGGCCGCACCGAACAGGCGCTCCTCCTGGAACTGCAGCATCTGCATCATGAAGCCGGCGCCCTCGTGGCCGATGCGGTAGCGCTGCGGCACCCGCACGTCGTCGAGGAACACCTGGGCGGTTTCCGAGCTGCGCATGCCGAGCTTGTCCAGGTGCGGGCTGACGCTGATGCCCGGCGTGTTCATCGGCAGCATGATCAGCGACTTGTTGACGTGGGGCTTGTCGTCGCTGGTATTGGCCAGCAGGCAGATAAAGTCGGCGCTCGGCGAGTTGGTGATCCACATCTTGCTGCCGTTGATCACATAGTCGTCGCCGTCCTTGCGCGCGTTGGTCTTCAGTCCGGCCACATCGGAGCCGGCGCCGACTTCGGAGACGCCGATGCAGCCGACCATCTCGCCGCTGATCGCGGGCTTGAGGAATTGCTCGCGCAGCTCATCGGAGCCGAAGCGGGCGAGGGCCGGGGTGCACATGTCGGTCTGCACGCCGATCGACATCGGGATGCCGCCGCAATGGATGGTGCCGAACTCTTCGGCGGCGACTATCGAGTAGCTGTAGTCCAGGCCCATGCCGCCGAACTTCTCCGGCTTGGAAATACCCAGCAAACCGAGGTCGCCGGCCTTCTTGAAAATCTCGTGGATCGGGAAGCGGCCGTCCTTTTCCCACTGCTCGACATGCGGGTTGATTTCCTTGTCGACGAAGTTACGGACCGTGCGGCGCAGCTCGTCATGTTCCTGGGTGAAAATCATCGTTGTTCTCCTTGTAACGTGCGCCCTGCGCACCGCGATCTGGGTTGGTGCGCACGGCCTAGGCGGCCCCGCACACCCTACGGTTAGAAACGGGCCACGCCGAAGCTGCTTCGCTTCAGCGGGCGCAGATTGGCTTCGGCGCAGATGTCGAGCAGGAAACCGAGCAGCTTGCGCGTGTCGCGCGGGTCGATCAGGCCGTCGTCCCACAGGCTGGCGGTGCCGTAGAGCGCGGTGGACTGGCTGTCGAGCTTCTGCGCGGTGACTTGTTCGAGCATGTCGAGCATCTTCGGGTCGGCCTCTTTGCCTTCCTTCAGGTGCTTTTCCTCGGTGACGATGCGCAGCACTTTGCCGGCCTGGGCACCGCCCATCACCGCGGTCTTGCTGTTGGGCCAGGCGAAGATAAATCGCGGGTCGAGGCCGCGGCCGCACATGGCGTAGTTGCCGGCGCCGTAGGAGCCGCCGACCACTATGGTCAACTTCGGTACCGTGGCGTTGGCCACCGCTTGAATCATCTTCGAGCCGTGCTTGATCACCCCGAGCTGTTCCGATTCGGTGCCGACCATAAAGCCGGTGGTGTTGTGGAAGAACAGGATCGGCGTGTTGCTCTGCTCACACAGCTGGATAAATTGCGCCGCCTTGGCCGCGCCTTGCGGGGTGATCGGGCCGTTGTTGCCGATAAAGCCGCAGGGCTGGCCTTCGATCTGCAGATGGCCGCAGACGGTCTGGTTGTCGAACTCGTTTTTGAAGTCGAGAAACACCGAGCCGTCGGCGATACGGGCGATGATTTCGCGCACGTCGTAGGGCTTTTTCGCATCCGCCGGCACCAGGCCGAGCAGTTCCTCGACCGGGTACAACGGCTCGCGCCAGCTCTTCTGCGGCCGCGCCGGCAGCTGCGCATTCCATGGCAGCATGGCGACAACTTCACGGGCGATGCGCACGCCATCGGCGTCGTTCTCGGCCAGGTATTCGGCGGTGCCGGCGACCTGGGCATGCATTTCGGCGCCGCCCAGTTGTTCATCGGTGGCGATTTCGCCGGTGGCGGCCTTGAGCAGCGGCGGGCCGGCGAGAAACATCTTGGCCTTGCCACGAACCACCACCACGTAGTCCGACAGCCCCGGTTGATAAGCCCCGCCAGCGGTGCTGGAACCATGCACCACGGTGATTTGCGGGAGGCCCATGGCCGACATGCGCGCCTGGTTGGCGAAACCGCGGGCGCCTTCGACGAAGATATCCGCGGCATAGTTAAGGTTGGCGCCGCCGCTTTCGGCCAGGGTCACCACCGGCAATTTGTTTTCGACCGCGATCTGTTGCAGGCGCAGGGTTTTCTTCAGGCCGCTGGGGGAGATGGTGCCACCCTTGATCGCGCTGTTGCTGGCAGTGATCAGGCAACGAATCCCGGCGATATAGCCGATGCCGGAAATAATCCCGCCACCGGCCTGGCTGCCGTCCTTGTCGTCGTGCAGTTTGTAGCCGGCCAGGGAACAGAGTTCGAGAAAGGGCGCGCCGGGGTCGAGCAGCAGGTTGAGGCGTTCGCGCGGCAGCAATTGGCCGCGCTTGTCGAACTTGGCCTTGGCTTGCTGCGCCTTGTTCAGGCAGTTCTGCTCGATCTCGCGAAAGCTGGCCACCGCGGCGAGCATGGCCTCGCGGTTCTGCGCGAAGTCGTGGCCATGCACGTCGATATCCGACTGAATTATCGGCATCGCATCATTCTCCCTGTTCTTTCAGCACATCGGGCAGGTAGGCCCTGTGAAAACCGTTGTAGGCCTGGCTCTGCCCCGGCTTGGCCTTGAACCGCGGGAAGGCGCGGCTGCCCTGGCTGGCTGCGCCGTCGATGCGTACGGTGTTGCCGCTGATAAAGGCGGCGCCCGGCGACAGCAGGAAAACGATGGCGGCCGAAACTTCCGACTCGCTGCCGATGCGCTTCAGTGGCACGTGCTCGCGCAGGGTCGGAATCACCGCCTTGAACGCGCCTTCATAAGTGTCCATGCCGCTGGAGGCAATCCAGCCCGGCGCCACGGCATTGACCCGCACCCCGGCATGGCCCCACTCGACGGCGGCGGTTTTGGTGAAGTTCTCCATGCCCGCACGTGCCGCCCCGGAATGGCCCATGCCGGGCATGCCGCCCCACATGTCGGCGAGCATATTGACGATGCTGCCGCCGGTCTTGCTCATGCTCTGGTTGAACACTTCGCGGGCGACCAGAAAACCGCCGACCAGGTTGGTGCGCACCACGGTTTCGAAGCCTTTCTGGTTGATCGAGGCGAGCGGGGCGGGGTATTGGCCGCCTGCGTTATTGACCAAGTGGTGGATCGGCCCGTGCTCATCGAACACCGCCTTGACCATGGCCTTGACTGCTTCTTCGTCGCGGATGTCGCAGACCTGAAAGCTGGCGCTGCCGCCGTCTTCGCGGATTTCGCCACAGGTCGCTTCAAGCTTTTCCCGCCTGCGTCCGACCAGCACCACATGGGCGCCCAGGGCGGCCAGTTCGTGGGCGGTGCAGCGACCGATACCGCTGCCGCCGCCGGTGACCAGGATGGTCTGGCCGCTGAATAGGCCGGGTTTGAAGATCGAGTCGTATGCCATTTCCGTTCTTATCCTTAGGCTTTATCGGGCGCCAGCATTTCAGGGTGGTGCGCTATCCGCTTTTGTAGGAGCGAGCTTGCTCGCGATACTTTTGCTGTGTTGATGATCGCCAGCAAGCTGGCTCCTACAGGGTTTCTGCCAGCGCCCCGGGTATCGGAATCGGGAATTCCAAAAGCTGCTGGGCGAACGCTTTGCCTTGGGGGTCGATGCGCAGGCTGGCGACGCCGCCACCGCCCAGGGCGTTTTCCAAGAGAAAATTCAGGCTATGACTGCCCGGCAAATACCAGCGGCTGACCTTGCCGGTCTCTGGGTCGAGCACGTGTTGCATCCATTCGGCCACGGCGCCTGGGGTCAGCGCAGCGGCGATCCAGGCCAAGTACTCGGGCTTTCTGGCCACGACGCCGATATTGCTGTGGTTGCCCTTGTCGCCGGAGCGGGCCACGGCCAGCGCGATCAACGGCACCGCGGTGTCGGCTTGTGCATCCGTGCTTGGCGCGGGCAGGTCAGCCGCGACCTGGCTTGGGTCGAGGGCGTCGAGCTGCGGCAGGGTGACCGAGTGGCGTCCGCCGTTCAGCTCCACTTCCAGCGTGCAATGGCTCTTGTCGGCGAGGAACGAGAACAGACGAATCACCGGGTAAACCGTCGGGCGGCCGCCGACGATACCGGTCAAGCCCGGTGCCATGCCGGTGGCGGCCTGGGCGATCTCGCGGGAGAACAGAATCAACGCTTCTTTTTTCGCATGACGCACGGCGATCTTGATCACCACTTCGCGGGTATCCGCGCGCCGGCCATGGGCGCCGTAGGTCGTTTCGGCGCCGAGCAGCTCGATGTTCACCTCTTTATAGGGCCCCCAACCGCGCTCGGCGAACATCTCCTCGGTCTTGGCGATGATCGCCTGGCTGACCCGTTGGGCTTTCTTGTGCGCATCGATCCCGGCCATCAGGCAACTGGCGGTACAACGAAAGCCGTCGGGGTAGGTGGCGCTGACTTTGTACTGCGCGGTGGGCGGTAGACCGCGAGCGCCGCTGAGTTCGACGCGGTTGTCACCGACCTGGCGCAGCTCGACCCAGGTGAAATCGCAAACCACGTCGGGCAGGTGATAGGCCCGTGGGTCGCCGATCTCGTAGAGCATCTGCTCGCCAACGGTAAAAGGCGTGACCAAGCCGCCGGAGCCTTCGGGTTTACTCACCACAAAGCTGCCGTCAGCCGCGACTTCCACCACCGGGAAGCCGATATGCTCGTAGTCCGGCACGTTTTCCCAGTCGGTGAAGTTGCCGCCGGTACACTGCGCGCCGCATTCGATGATATGCCCGGCAAGAGCGGCCTGAGCCAAGCGGTCGTAATCGCTCCAGGCCCAGCAGAACTCATGCACCAGGGCGGCGCTGACCACCGCACTGTCGACCACCCGGCCGGTGATCACTATATCCGCACCGAGCCTCAGTGCCTCGACGATGCCCGGCGCGCCCAGGTAGGCATTCACCGAGACGCAGAACGGCGGCAGGGCGGCGCCGCTGAACATCTCCACCGCACCGGCTTTACCCAGTTCTGCGAGTTTGGGCTGCAAGTTATCGCCGTGCAGCACGGCGATTTTCAGTTGCACCCCGGCCTGTTCGCAGGCCGCGGCCAGCGCGGCGGCGCAGGCGCTGGGGTTGACCCCACCGGCGTTGCTGATCACGCGGATACGTTTGACGGCGATGTCCTGCAACAGTGGCGTCAGTACCTCGACGAAGTCGGTGGCATAACCGGCGTCCGGCTTCTTCATGCGGGCGCCGGCCATGATCGACATGGTCACTTCGGCCAGGTAGTCGAATACCAGGTAATCCAGTTCGGCACCCCGGACAAGCTGGGCGGCGGCGGTGGAGGTATCGCCCCAGAAGGCGGAGGCGCAGCCGATGCGTACGGTTTTGCTCATTTGGTTAAGTCCGCTGCCCGGGAAGAGTGAATGAAGGCTACCAAGCAAGCGCTTGGTTGAAAAGCCCTTGGGCGAATCTTTCCGTTAATTCATACAAGCGCTTGCTTGGGTGGCTTGTGCGGCATAAATTTCGTCACTACCACAGGCACTTGGGCACGTCGGCGGAGCGGCGGCGTCAGCTGCCAAGGTATTCGACCTGGTTCGAGCGATTAAGAGCGTTGGAGACTATATAAGCGTGGATGATCAACAAGCCCAGGTAGTGATGCGCGAACTGGTAGCCGGCGGTCTGGTGACCGATCCGGACAGCGCGCGAGGCAAGCTGCTGCAAACCGCCGCGCATCTGTTTCGCAGCAAAGGTTACGAACGCACCACGGTGCGCGATCTGGCCAGCGCGGTGGGGATTCAGTCGGGCAGTATTTTTCATCACTTCAAAAGCAAGGATGAAATTCTCCGCTCGGTAATGGAGGAAACCATCCGCTACAACACGGCCCTGATGCGGGCTTCGCTGGCCGAAGCGACTACGCTGCGCGAGCGGGTGCTGGCATTGATCCGCTGCGAGCTGCAGTCGATCATGGGCGGTACCGGCGAAGCCATGGCCGTGCTGGTCTACGAGTGGCGTTCACTGTCGTCGGAGAGCCAGCAATTCATTCTCGAGTTGCGCGATACTTACGAGCAATTGTGGCTGGACGTGCTGAACGAGGCCAAGGCGGCTGGCTATGTTCATTCAGACCCGTTTATCCTGAGGCGTTTTCTCACTGGCGCACTGAGTTGGACCAATACCTGGTTCCGCCCTGAGGGCCCAATGAGCCTGGATCAATTGGCCGAAGAGGCACTGTCGCTGGTGCTGAAGGAAGTTTGAAGATAATCGGTTAGTCTCCTAAAGTTCGATTTTACACGGCGCGATATGGAACCTTTCGCTTGGTAATCACAGGGAGCCGACTATGGCGCTGTGTCAGTGGAAAGGAGCATCGTTTGCGCGCGTTACTCAGTGGCTGGCTATTGGCATGTTGCCTGGTATCGGCTTCGGCGGTTTTCGCCGCGCAACCGGTGCGCGTCGGTGCCTATGACTTTCCGCCTTATGTGGTAAAACCCGAGAGCAATCAGCCCACAGGGCTGGTGCCGGATTTGCTGGCGCAATTGAATCAGGCGCAACAGGCGTTTCGCTTCAGCCTGATGCCGACCTCCGTCACCCGGCGTTACCGCGATCTGCAAGGTAGCCGATTCGACATGATTCTGTTCGAGTCGCCCAAGTGGGGCTGGCAGGACACCGAGCACAAGGCGCTGGACCTGCACATCGAGGACGCCGAAGTCTATGTCGCCCGGGCGCAACCGGGGCGAGGGCAGGAGTATTTCGAGCACATCAACGACAAGCGCCTGGCCCTCTATACCGGCTACCATTACGGCTTTGCCGGTTTCAACTCGGATCCGCAGTACCTGCGCGACAAATTAGGCGCGGTATTGACCTATTCCCATGACAGCAACCTGAATATGCTGCTGCGTGGTCGTGCGGATATCGCGGTAATTACCCGCTCCTATCTGGAGATGTATCAGGACAATAATCCAGAACTTCGCTCGGAATTGCTGGTGTCGGAGCGCGTCGACCAGATTTATCAGCACCAGGCGTTATTCCGCCCGCATGCCCCGCTTAGCCCCCGGCAATTCGCTGATTTGCTGCAAGTACTCAACCGCGATGGCGGGCTCGACGCTCTGCTCGCGCGCTATCACATGCGCGCCACGGAGGCCTTTGGCGGCGACTGAAGTTGTACTGTTCGGTCAGCTTTTACTGGGGTAGGCTTGGCCTCAAATACCTATAGGGACGTAAACCGTATGCCCTTGTTCATGCGCAGTGTGGCACGGGGATTTTTGCTATTGATTGCCGGCTTGCTGGCAGGCCAGGCTGCGGCTGCGCAGGTGGTGACAGTGGGCGCGGCGTTTTTCCCGCCGTACGTGGTCAAGCCCGGGCAGTCGGAGCATCCGGGATTGTTGCCGCAATTGCTCGACGCCTTGAATCAATTGCAAGACGATTATCGGTTCATTATCCGGCCGACGGCTATTCCACGCCGTTTTGCCGATCTGCAGGATGGACGCAACGATATCGCCTTGTTCGAGAACCCCGACTGGGGCTGGCAGGATATCGACTACGATATCGTCGATATGGGGCTCCAGGACTTCGAAGTATTCGTCACCCGTAGCTATAAGCACCGCGATCAGACGTACTTCGACCAACTGCAGAACAAGCGCCTGGCGTTGTTCAACGGTTATCACTATGCCTTCGCCGGTTTCAATGCCAACCCGGATTTCCTGCGCAACAACTTCAACGCCACCCTGACTTATTCCCACGACAGCAACTTGCTGATGGTGCTGCACAATCGGGTGGATATCGCCGCGGTGACCCGCTCCTATATCGACGACTTCTTACGGCGCCATGAGGAATATGCCGGGCAGTTGCTGATATCGCGCAAGGTCGATCAGAGCTATCACCACATGGCGTTGATACGGCCCGGTGCGGCCATCAGTGCCGTCGATTTTTCCGCTTTGCTCGAGCAACTGCGGGCCAATGGGCAATTGGCCGCAATTTTCGAACCTTTTCATATCACCGTCACTGCAGGCGCAGCGGATAGCTCAGTAACAGCAGATGCAGCACGTTGACCGCCAGGTGCAGGGCGATCGCCAGGCTCAGCCGGCCGCTGTAGTGAAATAGTAGGCCGTAACCCAGGCCCGCAGCGCCCGCAACCAGGGCGAAGAGGGGGCTGAAGGGGATATGGGCGGCGCCGAACAGCAACGCTGTCAGCAGCAACCCCGGCCACACCCCGAGCCAGGCGATCAGCTGGGTTTGCAGCAGGCCGCGAAATAGCAACTCCTCCGCCAGGACCGTCACTCCCAGATTTACCGCCAACCACAGCCACAGGCCATCCGGCCATTTCGGTTGCCAGTCGACAACGCCCAACATCAGTGCCAGCAGCGGCACTGCGATCAAAGTGGTCAGGGCCACGGCACCGGCAAGCAGGGGGCGTCGATAGGTTTTATGGCTCTCGCCTAGCCACCAGGCCAGCAGCGTCAAACCGACCAGCAATTTGTCCCAGGATAGGCGCAGGGCATAGGGCGCGGCATCGCTGCTGATTTGCCGTGGTGGCCATAACGGCCAGGGGCTGAAGCCGGGTAGCAGGTGGGCGGCAAAGGCGATGCCGCACAACAGCACCAGGGGGGACCAGAGTGCGCGCGGCAGATAGGGCTGGGCGAACAACACCAGGGCGATAAGCCCGGCGCCTGCCAGTAGCCCCAACGGTTGAACAAAACCCAGGGCAAAACCCATGGCCAAGCCCAGGTTTGGCAGCAACAAGCGTAGGTGCAGCGGCATGCGAGCTTTCCTTGCAGGGGCGCGCAGTCTAACAGGCCGTTGAAAAGCTCGTCGCTAAAGCACCTCCCACATGTGCAGGCTGGTAGTGCATGAGGGACAGGCCGAAGACTTGGCCGCCATCTGGACTGCCAGCGGTGTCGCCAACGCCACCCTGCAAAGTTGCCCGTATCCGCCTGAACCATTCAAGGCCGATGGAAATAGCGCGCGAGCAGATCCGGGTCATCGAAATGCGCGCGGCCGACAAAGGCCGTGGCATGCCGGCCCCATTGGCGCATGGCTCCCGGGGAGCGTACCCCTGAGGGCCACAACAGCCAGCGCTCGAGGCGCTCGCTGCCGGGCACCAGGCCATCGATGCCATACAGGCTGTGCGAGCCTTGTGGGTGGGCCAGCTGGCGTAGCTGATCCATCGGTTGCCGCGAGTAGAGCATCGAGGGATAAGGGGAGCGCCGACCGTCCACCCAGCGCAGGCTATGGGAGCCGCTGCTCAGCCATAAGGTGGCGGCGCTGTCGCCGTTGATGTCCAGGCGCCGGACAAGACGCGCTTCCTGATCCTCGGGCTGGTGGAAACGCAGGGGGGAGTTGGCCGGCAGATAAAAGCTGTGCCAGCAGCCGCACGGGTGAATGGCGTCGTAGAGCAGGGCGTCACCCTGTTGGTCGAGGGTTACCCGCCAGATCAATCCATCCAGTTCGCCGCCGAAAAGATCCAGCGCATGAGGTTTCGGCCGTTCGCTGAACCAGAACTGGTAGATCAGTTGCAGGTGCCAGCGCCCGTCGATTCGGCTCCAGCCTAATCGCTGGAATACCTGCGGCAAAGTGGGCGCGAAGCTGCGTTGGCCCTGGGCATCGAAGCGTGGACGGCCGATTCGATCGGCCTGGCTGGCTTGCTCGATGCGCAAGCGCGGGGCATGACGGGCTAGCAGCGCCTCTCCTTGCTGCAGGTCGACAATGGGCAAGCCCAGGGCGTCCGGTGCCGGTGGCCCGACGACGGGCTCGTCGTCGGGCAACGCGTGGTAGCTCAGCCAGCGCGGCGAATCGCTGGGCGCCTGGAAGCTTGCGGCCTCGGCCTGCCAGGCGGCGATACCGCGTCGATAAAAGGGCTTGAACAGCGAATATAGGCCCAGGGTGCGGGCCCAGGATGAATAGTCATCGGCCACCTGGCTGGTGCGGCGCAGGTGCTCGAAGGACTCGGGGTCGTCGAGCAGGCGTTGCTGCTGTTGGTCTCGACACTCGTCCAGTTGCGCTTGCATGGGTGCGGCACGCCAGCGCTGGCGCTCTTGGTTCGGCAGGTTGGCCAGCTCTATCGCGCTGGCCTCACGATCGTTATCGGCCAGGCGCTGCAACCAGAGTTGGCGTTGTTCAGGCGTTCGCGCGTCGGTCGCCAGGGCGGCATCGAGCCGGCTGCTGCGTAGCCCGGGCAGGCCTTCGATGGCGCGGTACTGGGCGTCGCGGCTGGCGGCGCTGGCGCTGCTCCATTCGTCAAACAGCGCCATGCAGGCGTCCTTGGCGCCCGCGCCAGGCTGCTGCGCGCAGGCCGTCAGCAGTGGCAGCATCAGCAGCAGGCTAGGGTTCGCGCGCATCCTTGGCATCCTGCTCGGCATTGCGTTGCTTGATGCGTTGCAGTTGCTCGTCGCTCAGGGGCAGCTTTTTCGCGGTGTCACGCAGCAGCAACAGGCTGGCCAGGATAGAACCAAGCGCCAGGACGATGATCAGCCAGGCATACCAGGGCATGGTCGACTCCTTGAAAATGAAAGGAGTTTCCACCTTAGCGCGCAGCATGGCGACTGTCAGTCGTTGTGTGCATTTGTCTGACACGCGCCGCCCTCGTATCGCTTTCGAGGGGGCTCTCGCGGGCTGCCAGTTTCGGCTACTCTCTGAAAATCCGTGACGACTCGGCGTCGTCGATTGGTCAGCAGCAACGGCTGCGCGCGCGTCATAGCTGGCGGCTAGGCAATGGTGGGGGCTTATGGCGAATTGGAAACTGTTGCGAGCCTGGTATTTCGTGGGTTCGCTGATGCTGGGCAGCGAGCCACTGATGGCCGAGGAAATCAGCCTGGTAACCGGCGAGTTCGCCCCCTACAGCGGGGAAAACCTACCCTCCGGCGGCATGCTGACGGAGTTGGTGACTGGTATCTTCCAGCAGCTGGGTTACCCCGTGCAGGTCGCCTATCTGCCTTGGAAGCGCGGTTATCAGGAAACCCTCTCTGGCAGGTTCACCGCCACCTTTCCTTATAGCTTCAGCAGCGAACGGGCCGAGCAGATGCTCTATTCGGATCCATTGCGCAGCAACACCGTGCACCTGTTCGTGCATGTCGCCGCAGGCCTGCAATACCGGGAAATGAATGATTTGCGTGGTGCGCGCCTATGTTCGGCGCTGGGCTATAACCTGTTCCCGCTGATCGAGGAGGCGCTCGCCCAGCATCTGATCGAGTTGATTACCGTGCGCGAGATGGACAGCTGCGTGCGCATGATGGAAAGCCGCCGGGCTGACGGGATTTTTCTCAGCGAACAGGCCGGCTGGAATCTGATCGAGTCCGTTGCCGGTACGCGGGCGAACTACCGCATGCTGAGCAAACCCATCCATGAGGTGCGCGAGTACTTGTTGATTGCCAAGACATACCCGGGGGCGGAACAGCTTCTTCAACGCTTCAATCAGGCATTGGCAAGTCAGATCGCCAATGGCGAGTATCTGCGCCTGGCTGCCCGTCACGGCGTCAGCGAATAGCCGGGCAGGCGCTGTGGCCGGTTGACCATCGCTGTCGCCGCGGGGTTGCTGAAACCCCGGGCGATGCGATGCGGCGGCGCGTCGGTCAACGACGCACTTGTTTGAGCGTTTCGGCGATCAGAAACGCCAGCTCCAGCGATTGGTCGGCGTTCATTCGTGGGTCGCAGTGGGTGTGGTAACGATCCGACAGGCCATCCTCGGTGATCGGCCGCGCGCCGCCGATGCATTCGGTGACGTTCTGCCCCGTCATCTCGATATGAATACCGCCGGCGTAGCTGCCCTCGGCCTGGTGCACGGCGAAGAACTGCTTCACCTCGGCGAGGATCTGCGCGAAGTCGCGGGTCTTGTAGCCGCTGCTGGCCTTGATGGTATTGCCGTGCATCGGATCGGAACTCCACAGCACCTGACGGCCTTCGCGCTGCACGGTCTGCACCAGGCGCGGCAAGCCAGCTTCGACCTTGTTCGCGCCCATGCGCACGATCAGATTGAGGCGGCCGGGGTCGTTGTCCGGATTGAGCATATCGATCAGACGGATCAGTTCCTCGCTGTCCATGCTCGGGCCGACCTTGACCCCGATCGGGTTGCCGACGCCGCGCAGGAATTCGACATGGGCGCCGTCCAGCTGGCGGGTGCGGTCGCCGATCCACAGCATATGCGCCGAGCAGGCGTAGTTGCCGCCGGTGAGGCTGTCACGACGGACGAAGGCCTGCTCGTAGTTCAGCAGCAGCGCCTCATGGGCGGTGAAGAAGCTGGTCTCGCGCACTTGCGCCGCACCGTCCATGCCACAGGCACGCATAAAGGCCAGGGTTTCGTCGATGCGGTCGGCCAGGTGGCTGTATTTCTCGCCCAGGGCCGAGTTGGCGATGAAGTCGAGGTTCCACTGGTGCACCTGATGCAAGTCGGCGAAACCGCCCTGGGCGAAGGCGCGCAGCAGGTTCAGCGAGGCGGTGGACTGGTGGTAGGCCTGCAGCAGGCGCTCCGGGTCCGGCACGCGGCTTTTCGCGTCGAAGCCGATGCCGTTGACGATATCGCCACGGTAAGCGGGCAGGGTGGTGCCATCGATGGTTTCGTCGTTGGCCGAGCGCGGTTTAGCGAACTGGCCGGCCATGCGTCCGACCTTGACCACCGGGCAGCCGGCGGCGAAGGTCATGACGATGGCCATCTGCAGCAGTACCTTGAAGGTGTCGCGGATTTTCGCCGCGCTGAACTCGGCAAAGCTCTCCGCGCAATCGCCGCCCTGCAACAAAAAGGCACGGCCCTGGGTCACCTCGGCGAACTGACGGCGCAGCTCACGGGCTTCGCCGGCGAACACCAGCGGTGGATAGCCAGCCAGGGTCTGTTCGACGGTGGCCAGGTGGGCGGCGTCCGGGTACTGCGGTTGTTGCTGGATGGGCTTGGCTCTCCAGCTTTCAGGGCTCCAGGGTTGCGACATTGCGGCTCTCGGCTTCAGGCAATTTAGGCGGACTGGCATGGTAACCGATAAGCCCGGCGCTTCAAGCCGATAGCCTCGATAGCGACACTATATCGGCGGCGGATAAGCGCTGGGGTCAAATAGCGCGTGACCCGGACGGGCTGGGTCAATGACAATTGCCATCTTTGCCTGGGTATCGACGCCTGGGACTTCAGGGTGGAGAGTCGCGCAATGCCAGGTTTACCCCCGGTGGATCAGATGCCTGAACCAGTGTTGATCGCCGAAGTGCGCGATGCCTTCGGCGTGATTCAGGTGGTCGAGATGGGTGCTTACCGCTTTCTCGAATTCGGCGAGTCGATCGAGCAGAGCTGTGTCTTCATGGCCGATCCGAGTTGGCTGGAGTACGACTACACCCGCGCCATGCTGCTCGGCGCGCTGTGCCATGACGCGCCCGAAAGCGCACTGTTTCTCGGCCTGGGCGCCGGCAACCTGACCCAGGCCTGCCTGAAGTTCCTGTCCTTGGATGACGTTGAAGTCATCGAACTGCGGCCCGACGTGCCGCGTCTGGCCATGCAGCATATGGGCCTGGCCGACGATCCGCGTCTGACCCTTCGCATCGGCGACGCTCTGGAGTTGCTGGGCAGCGCCGAGAAAACCGATCTGCTGTTCGTCGACCTCTATACCGATCACGGTCCGGCCAGCGGCCATCTGGCTTGGGGGTTCCTGCAGGATTGTCAGAAGCAACTGAATCCCGGCGGTTGGCTGATCATCAACCAATGGGCCGGCAACGATGGCAAGCCGCTGGGCGCGCCCCTGTTGCGCGGGCTCTACCATCGGCATTACTGGGAGTGCCCGGTGAAGGAGGGCAATGTCGTGCTGTTGGTGCCCGCCGACCTCGACCAGACCCCGGACCTGGAACGGCTGCAGTGTCGTGATGAACAGCTGGCGCCGCGCTTGGGCTATTCCTTGTTGCCGTTGATCAAGGCTCTGCGTCCGGCCACCTAGCGCCCCTGGAAAGCGCCTGGCCGACGCTCCAGCATGGCACGCACGCCTTCCTGGGCGTCCTCGCTGGCCATCAGACGTACGACGGTCGGGTGCAGGTCGGCGGCGGCCGCGGTAGCGCCCCGGGCGACCGCCTGGCGCGCAGAGGCCAGGGTCGCCCGCACGCCGAGCGGGGCCTGGGCGGCGACCCGCTCTGCCAGCCACAACGCCCTGGGCATCAAGTCTTCGCTGGCCACCACTTCCTGCACCAAGCCCAGGCGATAGGCTTCGTGGGCATCAAACTCGTCGCCGGTGAGCAGCCAGCGCATCGCATTGCCCCAGCCGGCGCTCTGGTGCATGCGCAGGGTGGCGCCGCCGAACGGGAAAATCCCGCGCTGCACCTCCATTTGCGCGAAACGGGTATTGCTGGCGCACAGGTTGATGTCCGAGGCGAGCATCAGCTCAATGCCGATGGTGAAGCAGTAACCCTGGGCCGCGACCAGCACCGGCTTGCTGACCCGCGGCCCGCCGAACACGCCCCAGGGATCGCAGCCGCCTTCGGGAATATTCCAGCCGGCGGCGAAGCTCGCGGCGACGTTGGCCAGATCGAGGCCCGCGGTGAAATGCTCGCCGTGGGCGAACACCAGCGCCACCCTGGCGTCGTCGTCACGCTCGTACTCGCCGTAGGCCAGGCAGAACGCATTGAGCAACTGCAGATCGAAGGCATTGCGCTTGGCCGTGCGATCGAGCCCTATAAGCATGACATGACCACGTTTTTCACTGCTTACACGAGCGTCGCTGCTTGGGTACATGACGAAATCCTCGGGCGAAAGAAAAAGCACGTGAACCGGTATAGCGGTTCGGCTCCGGCTTGTCCAAGGCATTGGGCAGAGGTACCAAAGCACCCGACAACCGACCGTCCAGCGGTGCGAACACTTTTATTGTGGGAATAACCGACACATGAATCAGCTTTTCCGGTATAGTGCGCGCCGGTCAATTCTTGGCCACGTTCAGGAAGCGCAAATCGCCCGAAGGCTAACTTCGGCAGCCGGTCCGCTCAGCGGACTACCCTTAACGATTCATTTACCACTACGTTTTCGCAAATCCCCGCCGACAGAGCTGCCAGGGTGACTTCAGAGTCTTACACGGCATGCGCAGCTTTGGAACATGGGTCTTTGCGGATGCACTTGAGGCAGACCCATGACCCAGGAAATCGGCGGCTTCGCCGCGCTCGGACTTCACCCCAATATCCTCGCTGCACTGACCGCTGTCGGTTACGAAGAGCCATCGCCTATCCAGGCGCAGGCGATTCCGGTGATCCTCGCCGGCCAGGACATGATCGGCCAGGCGCAAACCGGTACCGGTAAAACCGCCGCCTTCGCCTTGCCGCTGTTGTCGAAAATCGATCCGAGCAAGCGTGAGCCGCAGGCGCTGATCCTCGCGCCGACCCGCGAACTGGCCCTGCAGGTGGCCACCGCGTTCGAAACCTATTCCAAGCAAATGCCCGGCCTGAATGTCGTCGCCGTCTACGGTGGCGCACCCATGGGCCCGCAGCTGAAGGCCATCCGCCAGGGCGCCCAGGTCATCGTGGCCACGCCGGGTCGTCTGGTCGACCACCTGCGTCGCGACGAGAAAGTCCTGTCGACCATTCAATACCTGGTCCTCGACGAAGCCGACGAAATGCTCAAGCTGGGCTTTATGGACGACCTCGAAGTGATCTTCGAAGCCATGCCGGAAAGCCGTCAGAGCGTGCTTTTCTCCGCGACCCTGCCGCACTCGATCCGCGCCATCGCCGAGAAGCACCTGCGCAACCCGCAGCACATCAAGATCGCCTCCAAGACCCAGACCGTGACCGCCATCGAGCAGGCGCACCTGATGGTCCACGCCGACCAGAAGCACGCCGCGGTACTGCGTCTGCTGGAAGTCGAGGAGTTCGACGCGCTGATCGGTTTCGTACGCACCAAACAAGCCACCCTGGACCTGGCCGCCGCGCTGGAAGCCAAGGGCTACAAGGCTGCGGCCTTGAACGGCGATATCGCGCAGAACCAGCGTGAGCGGGTCATCGAATCGCTGAAAGATGGTCGCCTGGACATCGTTATCGCCACCGACGTCGCCGCCCGCGGCCTCGACGTGCCGCGCATCACCCACGTGATGAACGTGGACATGCCCTACGATCCGGAATCCTATGTGCACCGTATCGGCCGTACCGGCCGCGCCGGGCGTACCGGTCGTGCCCTGTTGCTGGTAACGCCGCGCGAGCGCCGCATGCTGCAGGTGATCGAACGTGTCACCGGGCAGAAAGTCGGCGAAGTCAAACTGCCGAACGCCCAGCAGGTGCTGGATGCCCGCATCAAGAAGCTGACCAACAGCCTGGCACCGCTGGTGGCTGACGCCGAAGCCAGCCATGGCGATCTGCTCGATCGTCTGACCGCCGATATCGGTTGCAGCCCGCGTGCCCTGGCGGCCGCTCTGCTGCGCAAGGCCACCAATGGCCAGGCGCTGACATTGGCCGAGGTCGAGCGTGACCAGCCGCTGGTGCCGGGTAGCAGCGGTCCGCGTGAGCGCAGCGAGCGCGGTGACCGCCCTGACCGTCCCGAGCGCGATGGCAGCCGTGAGCGCCGTGCTCCGGTGCCGCTGGCCGAAGGCCGTGCCCGTTGCCGTACCGCGCTGGGCGCACGCGACGGTATCGCCGCGAAGAACCTGCTGGGTGCGATCCTCAACGAAGGTGGTCTGGTCCGTGAAGCCATCGGTCGCATCCAGGTGCGCGAGAGCTTCAGCCTGGTCGAGTTGCCGGAGGAAGGTCTGGAGCGTTTGCTGAGCAAGCTGAAAGACACCCGCGTCGGCGGCAAGCCGCTGAAGCTGCGTCGCTATCGCGAAGATTGACAGCTGACGGCGCAAGCCGTCCCGCTGCCTGATGAAAGCCCCGCATCGTCATGATGCGGGGCTTTTTTGTGGTTGGGCTTTAGCCTGTCGAAGATTTCGCGAATGAATCCGCTCGCCTAACGCCCAGGCGTTCAGCGGCGCGCAATCCGCGCCGATGGCACGTAGAATCGCGCGGTGAAACGGATACTTGAGGTTGCGGTGGTGGAGTTACAGCAGGGGTTCGTCCTGACCCGGCATTGGCGTGATACGCCCGCGGGCACCGAGGTCGAGTTCTGGCTGGCGACCGATGCCGGCCCGCGGCATATCCGTTTGCCTTATCAGCCCTCGGTGGCGTTTATTCCGGCGCAGCAGCGCGAGCGGGCCGAGGCGCTGTTGCATGACGAATTGCGCGACGAGCCGGGGGTCGAGTTGCGGCCGTTGGCGCTGTGCGATTTTCAGCAGCGGCCGGTGCTGGGGCTGTATTGCCAGCAGCATCGCCAGTTGATGCAGCTCGACAAGCTGCTGCGCGGTGCCGGGGTCGATGTATACGAGGCCGATATCCGCCCGCCGGAGCGTTACCTGATGGAGCGTTTCATCACCGCGCCCGTGAGTTTCGCTGGCAAGGCGGATGGCGGCATGCTGCTCGATGCGCAGATGAAGCCGGCGTCGAGCTATCGCCCGCAGCTCAGGCTGGTATCGCTGGATATCGAAACCAATGCCCAGGGCGAGTTGTATTCGATTGCCCTGGAAGGCTGCGGCCAGCGTCAAGTCTATATGTTGGGGCGTGCCAGCGAGGCGGATACGGCAGTCGATTTTCAGCTCGACTACTGCGACAGCCGCGGACAGTTGCTGGTGGCGCTGAACGAGTGGCTGGCACGCCACGACCCGGATGCGATCATCGGCTGGAACCTGGTGCAGTTCGATCTGCGCGTGCTGCATGAGCATGCGCGGCGCCTGGCCATACCACTGCGCCTGGGCCGTGGCGGGGATGAAATGCAATGGCGCGAGCACGGCAGGCGCAGCAACCACTACTTCGCTTCTGCCGCTGGCCGTTTGCTGATCGATGGCATCGAGTCACTGCGCTCGGCGACCTGGAGTTTTTCCTCGTTCAGCCTGGAGAACGTCGCGCAAAGCCTGCTCGGCGAAGGCAAATCCATCGACAACCCCTACCAGCGCATGGCCGAAATCGACCGCATGTTCGCCGAGGACAAGCCCGCCCTGGCGCGCTACAACCTCAAGGACTGCGAGCTGGTCACGCGGATTTTCGCCAAGACCGAACTGCTGACCTTCCTGCTCGAACGCGCCACCGTCACCGGTCTGCCCGCGGATCGCAGCGGTGGTTCGGTCGCGGCCTTCACCCACCTGTATATGCCGCTGATGCACCGCCAGGGCTTTGTCGCGCCGAATCTCGGCGAGCGCTTGCCGGAGGCCAGCCCGGGCGGTTTCGTCATGGACTCGCGACCGGGCCTGTACGACTCGGTGCTGGTGCTCGACTACAAGAGCCTGTACCCCTCGATCATCCGCACCTTTCTGATCGACCCGGTGGGGCTGGTGGAAGGTTTACGTCACCCCGACGATGAGCAGTCGGTGCCAGGCTTTCGCGGCGCGCGCTTCTCGCGTACCCGGCATTGCCTGCCGGCCATCGTCGAAAGCGTCTGGCAGGGCCGCGAAACCGCCAAGCACGAGCGCAACGCGCCGCTGTCCCAGGCGCTGAAGATCATCATGAACGCCTTCTATGGCGTGCTGGGTTCCAGCGGTTGCCGTTTTTTCGATCCGCGCCTGGCGTCCTCGATCACCCTGCGCGGCCATCAGATCATGCGCCAGACCCGCGAGCTGATCGAAGCCGAAGGCTATGAAGTGATCTACGGCGACACCGATTCCACCTTTGTCTGGCTCGGCCGCGCCCATGGCGAGGAAGACGCCGCACGCATCGGCCAGGCGCTGGTGCAGCGGGTCAACCAGTGGTGGCGCGAACACTTGCAGGCGGAGTTCGGTTTGCGCAGCGCGCTCGAACTGCAGTTCGAAACCCACTTCAAGCGCTTTCTGATGCCGACCATTCGCGGCACCGAGGAGGGCAGCAAGAAGCGCTATGCCGGGCTAGTCGAGCGTGCCGATGGCTCGGCGGAAATGGTCTACAAGGGCCTGGAAACCGTGCGCAGCGACTGGTCGCCGCTGGCCCAGCAATTCCAGCGCGAGCTCTACCTGCGCATCTTCAATCAGCAGCCCTATCGAGACTATGTGCGCGACTACGTGCGCCGCACCCTGGCCGGCGAACTCGATGACTTGTTGATTTATCGCAAGCGCTTACGGCGCAAACTCGACGACTATGAGCGCAACGTGCCGCCGCATGTACGCGCGGCGCGCATGGCCGACGAATACAACGACCGTCAGGGTCGCCCACGCCAATACCAGAACGGTGGCTGGATCAGCTACGTGATCACCCTGGCCGGCCCCGAACCGCTGGAAACCCGCGTCAGCACGATCGACTACGACCATTATCTAGTGCGCCAATTGAAGCCGGTGGCCGATGCCATACTGCCGTTCGTACAGGACGATTTCACCACCCTGGTTGGCGGTCAGTTGGGGCTGTTCTGAATTTCGTCGTGTGCCGGTTCGCTGCGAATAATTTCACCTATCCTCTGGCACAGCCGTTCGGAGATTTTCGGGAGTGGGTATGCGGGTAATGATCGTAGATGACGATCCGTGGATAGCCGATCTGCTGAAACAACTGGTTTTGAGCCTGCGCCCGAGCGCGCACATCGACTGTTTCGGCAATGCGCGCAGTGCGGCACAGGCCTGGCAAAGCAACACGTATCGCTTGGTGCTGGCCGACTGGAATCTGCCCGACGACTCCGGGCTCAGCCTGTTGCAGACGATTCGCAAGGGCGATCGGCAAACGCCGCTGGTAATGATTACCGGACGTGCTGACCGCGATAGCGTATTGGCGATCAGACCGTTGGCAATCAGCGCCTATATAACCAAGCCGTTCGAGGTCCCCCAGGTGCTGGCCGTTCTCGAGCGTTTGCTGCCGCCTGCGGAGTCCCGTGAAGCCGACGCGCCGGTGCAAACGGAGCTTCGTGCGTATTTGCGCGGGCTTGGTGCGGCCGATCTCGATTTGCCGCTACTGGGCGACGTCAAAGAAAAATTGCAGCGGGTTTGCCAAGGCGTGCCCCTGGATTTCAAAGTCCTCGCCAGCGAGTGGCAGCACAATCCGGCCCTGTGCGCCTATCTGATTTCCGCGGCCAACAGCCCGGCCTATCTGAGTACCGGCAAGCCTTGCACCGGCTTGAACGAAGCGCTCAAGCGTCTGGGCGGGCGCACCAGCATGAATCTGGCGATCAGTCTGGCGTTGAGACAAACCAGCAGCGAAAACAGTGACCCCGTGTTAGCGGCGCAGCTGCGCGTTCATCTCGAGGCGTCCGAGCGTTTGGCCGAACAAGTCGTGGACTTGGCCCGCCAATGCGGGCTCGAACCCGCCTCGTTGCATGTCGCGGCATTGCTGCACCGTATGGGTGAGTTGTGCGTGCTGTACCAGGTGCAGGAGTGGGCGAAAAAGGGTAACGGGAACGGCGATAGCGTCGATGAAAACAGCCTCGGGCAGGCCATGGATGACTTCGCCAAAGCCTTTGCCATCGAATTGAAGGCTCGCTGGGGACTGCCGATGGCGGTGCGCGAATTGATCGGCGCGGCCTATCTATTGCCTCAGGCCCAGGTACGTCGCGAACAGGTGCTGATGCGCCTGGCCGCAGCGCTATGTAATAGCGAACCGACGATGGACATAGAGCGGCTGAGAAGGCTGGCCGGGTTGAGCTAGCTGTGTAAACCCGGTACGGGTCTTACGAATTCACTCGGAAGAGGGCGCCCTACAGGCATTACGCGCGCTGCTCACGCAGGGAGTTCGAGATACACCTCAGCCCTGCCTGCGTTGCCAGAACGGCGCGTTCGGCCAGCGCCTTTCCTCGCGGTAATAAAGCTTCAAGTGATCGCGGTAGGCCTGGGCGATATCGGCCAGTTGCCGACGGTAGTCGGCGATGACTGCGGTTTCGCCACACAGGTGACGGTAGCCGGCCTCGGCGCCGGCCAGGCCGGTGTACAGGGCGTTGAATATGCCCTGGGAGGACAGCGGGTCGAAGCCGAGCGCCGCGTCGCCCACCGCCAACCAGGCGTCACCGGCCGCCGGTTGCAGTTCGCTGCTGTGGGCGGCCGCGACCTGCACTGGGCCTTCGGCAGTAAATCCGCTGCGATCCAGCAATGCGGCGAGCGCTGGTGCTTGCCAGGCGGCGTTGGCCAGCCAGCCATCAATCTTGAAGTTCCTTGCGGGCGGCAGGTCGGCGTCGGTGTGGAAGGCCAACACGCGGCGCTTGCCGGGCAGCGCCGCGCTGTACCACCAGCCGTGTTCGGCGGCCTCGATATGCGACAGGCCATCGACGGGCGTTTCGCCCTGGTCATGGCCATACAGCCAGGCGCACACCAATTTGTCCTGACGTTTGCGCCGAGCGCCGAGTTTTTTACCCAACGTCGAGGCGCGACCGCCGGCATCGATCAGCACGCGTGCTTGCACTTGAACGGGTCCGCTGGCGGTTTGTACCAGCAGCTGCCAACCGCCTTCGATTCTGGTGACCGAGAGCAGGGTGGCAGGCGCCAGCAGCGCCGCGCCACGGGCCAGGGCTTCTGCCCGCAGCCAGCTTTCGAAACGGGCGCGGTCCAGGTGCCAGCCATGGCCGTCCGGGTCGCGCAAGAAGTCCTGTTCGACCAGCTCGCCATTCCAGATCGAACGGTTGCCGTAACAGGGCGCATGGCCCTGGGCGACGAATGCCTGCCAGAGGCCCATATCGACGAGTAAGCGTCGCGCCGCGGGCGGCAGCGACTCGCCGATGCGCTGGGCCGGCTCGGGCAGCCGGTCCAGCAACAACACCCGGCAATGCGCGGCCAGATTGAGCGCAGCGATGGCGCCAGCGGGGCCGGCGCCAAGGATCACTACATCGGCCTGCATCAACGACGCTGCGGGCCGAGATGACGCACCTTGTCGATGGCACTCAGTTCCACATCCTCGAAGTCATCAGGCAGCGCCCGGCTGGCGAGCAGACCTTTCTCCAGGTGTGGCGGCAGTTGCTCGACCTCCAGCTGGCTGGGGAAGCCCGCGCCATCGTGAGGGCCTTCGCGTACCTCGACGACGCCCATCTGGGCGATGTCGGCGATCATGTTGTTGATCTGATTCTGGTAGCTGATATTGCCCAGCGGGCGTATCCAGGCCGCGCGTTTGGCGAAGGCACGCAGGCGTTCCTCGGCTGGCAGGCTTTCGTCCATGACGATCTCGTAGGCCTGCTGGCTAAGCACCTGATTGGGCACCCGCGCCGGCCAGAACGTCGGCACATAAGGGTCGTAGCTTTTCTGGTAACCGGAGCGGCAACTGGCGGTGTCGGTCTGCCAGGGCACGGCCATCCAGCGGCTGATACCGCCCGCTGCCTGGGCGCTGCAGGGGCCGCTGATGGCGTCCGGGGTAAGCACGCCGCCGTAGTCCGGTTCGACCCAGCCCTTGGGTTGGTGAGCCAGGCGGAACGGCGCCATGTACATGCTGCTCTGGCGCATCGGCCAGGTCATTTCGCAGCCGGGGTGGAAGGCGTCCGCCAGGCAGAACTCCATGGCGGCGCGGGTCAGACAATCCGGCTGGTCGACCAGCGCCACCTCGTCGATGCACGCTGGCGGCAGGGCGTGGGGGTCGTAATCGGCGTCGAAGTCGCCTTCGGCCCACTGGCGCAAAAAGCGCAATTGCAGGTTGCTCAGCGCCGCGTTCTGCCGTGGGTTTTCCGCGGGCGGCACGCTCATGGCGTCGCCATACAGCCAAGGCCAGGGCGAGGGTGCCCAGGCGTCGCGCTTGAATTGGCGGAACTGGTTGAACAGGGTCAGGCGCCACTCGCGGGTTTCCGGCGCCGGGCTGGCTAGCCTGGCCATCCACTCGGCCTGGCTGAACGGCGTACTGCCGCCCCAGCCGAAGGCCGCGGCGAAGCCGGCGTTGACCCATTGCAGGCGCGACAGGCGCTCGAAAATTGGTCGTATGTCCTGCTGGAACGAGGGTCGCTGCGGTGCTGCCAGGCTGCCCTGGGTGACGAACAGATCGCGCTGCAGATCCCACATGGTGCGCACCGATTTCTGCTGCGGCGCATAGTTGGGCGGCGCGACCACGACCCAGGCCGGGTCCACCGGCAGGTCCTGCCCCTGGTAACGCACGCAGGCGCTCACCGGGCCGTCGGCCACGTCGTCGTGCCAGCCTTCGTTGTTGGCGAAGGTGATGGCCGCCGCGCCGTTATAGGAAGCGGCTTTGCCGTGGCCGCCGAGGACGATCAAACGGCCCTGGGCATCGGTGCGCAGCTCGCCGAGATAGACCTCGCTGCCCATAAAGCGGCCATTGGCGAAGGCATGCGCCGGACCTTGCTGGTCGCGCCCGCTGATTTGCCGCTCGCCGGGGGTGATGCTCAGCAGGCTGCGGTCGGCTACCGCCATATTGCGCAGGAAGGACAGCGGCGCCGTAATCGCTTCCGGAATATCCAGGGCGATCTGGAACTGGTACCAGGCGGCCTTGGTGTTGGCCAGGGTAGCGGCCCATTCGATCTCGGCATTGTCCGCGGTCAACTCGACCACCGCCTGCCCGGCGGCATTCAGACCATAAAGGCGAAAACGTGCGGCCTCGCGCTTCAGCGCGCCGCTGGCGTCGCGGTAGAAGCCCGGCGCTTCGGGGCGTGGGTCGGGCACCTCGGGGGAGAAATAGAATTCATCCGGACTATTGCCGACACGGGCAATGCCAATAGGCGGATAGATGGCGGCTTTGACGACGGTGGTATCGCTAGGGACGGCAGAAGACATGGTCGTAACTTTCCTTGTCATGGGGGTTGGTTGCTTGAGTCAAGAAGCGAAGCGGCGTGGCGTCAAGCGAAACAATCGAGCCGCTCGCATGCTCAAGCCTGTTAGCTGTTGCACGTACCTTGGTGAGGCGTTGATGTTGCAGGCTGCGCGCTTTCCAGCGCTGGCAGCGCGCTTGCCGATCCTATGTCCATGTCCGCCCTAACGCGCGCTGCGTAGCCCGGATGCAATCCGGGAACCGTTTGTACGGCTTACAACACGTCTGGATCGCAGCGGGTTACTAGAAGGCAACCGCCGCCGATCGTTCTCGCGTTTTTCCTAGGGTAAATAGCCGTATCAATCGCCAGTCGCAGCTAAAAAGCACTTATCATTCAACGCCCTAACTCACCGCCCAGGTCGCCGCATGCCGTCTGCCATTGCGCGCTACAAGCAGCTCCTTTCCGGAGCCTTGGCGCGTTACTTTCCGCGAACCACCGCCTATCTGCGTGCCGAGCGCGAGGCCGCGGTTGCGCAGCAAAAGCCCCGCGCGCGGCAGAAGAAAAGTGCCGCCCCGGCGCGCAAGGCCAAGGTCGGCGGCGGCGCGAAGAAGCCGGCAAAACCCCGAGCGAAACCCGCGAAAACCATTAGCCAGGCGATCTACGGCCCAGGCTTGATGGCAGTCGACGAAGCACAGATACAGGCCATGCGCGCGCGGGTCGCCGATGCGGTGGCGGCGGGGGTGGTCAGCGCACCGTCGGACGAGCAGTGGGCGATGATCCTTGGCAATCATCCGCTGACCCGCATCTTCGCCGGGGCGGGCTCGGGCAAATCCACCACCCTGGTGCTACGGGTGGTGTTTATGCTCTGTCACCTGGGCATCGAGCCGCAGCGGTTGACGGTGATTTCCTTTACCAACGCCTCCTGCGCGCAATTGCGCGAGCAACTGCTCAAGGTGCTGGGCTTTTTCCAATATCCCTTCGATGCCGCCCAGGCGCGCCAGTGCGTGCGCACCTTCCACTCGGCCATGGGCGTGGTGGCCAAGGAGGTGTTGAACAACCCGCGCTGGTTCGAGCAGTTGGACGACAAGCAGGGGGCAAGCGCCGAGCTGGACAACCCGCTGACCTCCGCGCGCTTGCGCCCCGCGCAGCAGCGCCTGCTCAAGCAGGCCTACCAGCAGTGCTATGCCGCTGAGCCGGGCTTTCGCCAGTGTGTGCATCGTCTGCTGGGTTTACCCGCGCCGGTTGAGCCACCGGGCAAGCGCGCTGTAAAAGCGCCGCTGGACTACTTCAAACTCCAGGGCGAGTTCACCCCCGTGCCGCTATTCGAGGCCTTCTATGCGCAGGCCGGCTTTATCGAAAGCATCGGCATCCGCATCGAGCGGATCGATCTGCAGAAGCTGGCCTGCGCCGCCCAGGAACGCTGCTTTATCGAAGCGCTGATGCTGTTCTGGAAAAGCTTCACAAGCTGCCTGCAAGAGCAGGGTTTGATGACCTTCAACGCGGCGTTTCAGCTGCTCACTGAGCGCCTGGAAGCGGGCGGGCAGGGCATGCCGGCCCAGGTGTTGGCGCCGTTCAATCACCTGCTGATCGACGAGTTTCAGGACATTTCCCCGCAAATCGTCCAGTGGCTGCAAGCCGTTCACCGCGCCCAGGCCGGCAAGGGCGAGGCGGTCAGCCTGATGGCCATCGGCGACGACTGGCAGTCGATCTATGGCTGGCGCGGCAGCTCCCCGGAATTGTTTATGGACTTCGACCGGCACTTCCCCGGCAAGGGCCGGGCGAAGCGCAGCGCCGTGCTGATGCTGGCGACCAACTACCGCTCCATCGAACCGATCATTCGCGACGGCGAGGCGGTGCTGGGCGGCGTCGCCTACAAGCAGGCGAAAACCAGCCAAGCCTGCAAGACCGTGCAGCCGGGGGATCATGGCGTGCGGCTGATCCAGGGCTTCGACAGCAAAGCCCGGCTGCCGGAACTGCTCAAGGAAATCCACGCCCAATGCGCCCATGTCGCCACGCGCAAAAGCGCCGAGCGCAACGCCGTGCTGATCCTCAGTCGGCGCAACGAGCCCTTGCAGCAGATCCAGGCCCAACTGGACAAGAAGTTGCCGGTCAAGGCCTACACCATCCACCGCGCCAAGGGCCTGCAAGCCGAAGTGGCGATCATCCTCGACGACTGCCAGCCACCCGAGCCACACCCGCTACGCAATGCGCTCTACGCCTACTCTGGCTTCTTCAACAACAGCTACGACCAAGCCATGCAGGACGAAAGCCTGCGCCTGGCCTATGTAGCCATTACCCGCGGCGTCAGCCGGGTGCTCTGGTACTGCCGGAAAACCCAGGGCGCGACGCGCGTGTTGGCGGGGCGGGGGCGGTAGTCGGTTCCGGAGTGTCGACCCAGAGTTGCCGGAGGGAAAAGGCAGGAGTCGGCCAGACGCTGACAGTCGAGATTGTGAGTGAACCGGCAGGGGCTGTAGCAACACCTCGCGACGGGCGTGGCGCGAAATGGCCGGCCAACTTGTAACATGCACCGGCCTACCCTCCTGGCAGTCAGCGGCTGCCCAGCAAGATAGATGTGACGAGCGCTGCCCCCTCGACCTCCGCCGGGCGCAGCGCCAGGTGACGGCGCAGGAACGTCCGCAGGTGCATGGCGGCGATGAACTCACCGATAGGCCGTAGCGCCGCCGGCCAGACCACGCAACAGTGACTGCGCCTCGACGGCTACGAGTGGGGCGAGAACGACCTCCGCATCAAAAAACCTGCGCGCTGGCTGCGGCCTGCCTCTGGATAATTTACATGCCAGTGTCCGTAACTTCCGCTTCGACGTCGCGCATAACCTAGACTGACTTGTCAGGGCATTTTGCTATTATCTGGATAGCGGACAGGCTCTGGGGAACGGGCCTGCTGCCGTAATCACTGGTAGTCTGGACATAGAAAGCATGGCGCATAAGAAGATTTGCCATGGCCCGCCACAACTTTAGATACGCTCCCGACAATTTTCACGAAAAGGACTTTGGCATGGCCGGGACATCTACCGACAAGTTCTCAGCTGGCGAGCAAAGTCTGGGATACATCTACCAGGCGCGTCTCGCTCTACTACATTTGCTCCAGTTGCCTGAGGACACGTCCATCTTTCTAGAAAAGGATGACGACCTCGATTTCGTCGACCGCGAAGGCGTCAAGTCTTTGGCCTCGCTCAAGCACAAGGCAATCGGTGACAGGCTGACCGATCTGTCGACCGATTTCTGGAAGTCCGTCAACATCTGGTTGGTGCGGTACAAATGTGATGGCCGCGCTGCATCGAACCTGCGGTTCTTCCTATTCACCACCGGCGAGGTGTCGACAGACTCGTTCCTATCCCGGCTTCTCCCTAGTCAGCCCACCTTCTCCGGAGATGACGAAACTCTGACCGAATTGGCCAAAAGGGCACTTTCGGCATCGAAATCGAAACTCATCGCGCCGATTGCCGTGGCGTTCGAGGAACTGAATGATGCTGAGAAACAGGATTTCCTCGAGCGTATCTTGATCCTCGACAGCAGCCCGCGCATCGGCGACATTCCCGGACTCATAAGGGACAAGCACATGCGAAGCATCCGGCGTGAGCATCGCGAGTTCGTCTTCGAGCGGCTGGAAGGTTGGTGGACCGATGTCGTGATCAAGCAGCTCACCGGTGGCAGTCCTGAAGGGATTTTTGGCTACGAAGTATCTGACAAGCTCTCGAACTTCGCCGAGGAGTACAAGGCAGATAACCTGCCTATCACCTTCCGTGGAAAACTCCCCTCCGACAACATCGACATTGATACTGATCCGCGCCTGTTCGTGGCGCAGCTGCGCGAGATTGGCATTTCCGCGAAGCGAATCAGGAATGCCATTTTGGATTATTACCGGGCGTTTGAACAACGGTCGGCCTGGGCGCGTGAGAGCCTGCTTGTGTTGGGAGAGGTCGAGGAATACGAAGATCGCTTGGCCGATGAGTGGGACCGCTACAAGGATGTCATTTTCGAGACTCTGGAAGACGACAGCGCTGAGGACGCGCTTCGCCAAGCCGGCGTTGAACTTTACAACTGGGCCGAATTTGAAACCGCCAAGATCGACTCCCTGCGCATTCGTGCGCGGGTGACGGAGCCTTACGTCCTTCGTGGAAGTTTCCACATTCTCGCCGACAGTACCCCCCAACCCCGAGTCTACTGGCACCCCAGATTCCTTGACCGTCTCAGAGACGTACTGGAGGCGGCATCGTGAAACGATGGGATCAGCGCCCTTTCGAGGTTCGAAACCTGTTCAACCCTGCATTCTGTGGCTTAGTCATTTTTCGCGCCCTGGCCGGCTACGAAGAAGAAGATAACCGCGGCATGCCCTTCTCGCTGTCGCTTCTTGTCCTGCCCCTAAGCTTGCACAAGGACTCACGAGAGGTAATCGCTAGCAGCCCTCGCAGCTATCTACTCAAGACCGCAGAGAAGAACCAACAAATCATGGTGGGCTTTGCCGACCGGGTCACGCAGATGCTTCCCTATGCCTTCGAGGGGTTCGGTCTTCTGATGGAAAGGGGCTGCATCGCCGTCGCGGATGATGGACGCATTCAGACCGTACCCAAGAAGGTGCGCAAGGCCATCGATGGAACTGCCGAAACTGTCGCCTGCCAGAAAGTGGCGCGCGTAGTAGGAAAGGAATTCGCACGTATCGCCGACCGGGCGACCGTTTACACGACTTTCGGGATTCGCCCATGAAGATCAGATCCATCCACATATACAGCCATGATGGCCAACGTCGTGACCTCACATTCAAGGTGGACGGACTCAACGTCATCACCGGTCGCTCCTCCACTGGCAAATCTGCGCTTTCAGAGATCATCGAATACTGTATGGGACGATCTTCGTTCAACGTCCCTGAGGGCATCATTCGCGACAAGGTGGCTTGGTTCGCCGTTATCTACCAGTTTGAAAAGGAGCAAGTGCTGGTTGCCAAGCCAACCCCTTCTGGCAGCGGCGCCAGTTGCAGTACAGTGATGCTGCGCAGAGGCGCCCAACTGCAACCCCCCGAGTTCAAGGACTTGGCGGTCAACACTGACGACGAAAGCATCGTCGAATTGTTGTCGCGCCTGCTCGGCATTCCCGAGAACCGCACCGAGGTCGCGCTGGAGCATAGTCGCAACAGCTACGACGCCAACGTTAAGCACACGTTCTATTACCTGTTCCAGAAACAGGGGTTGGTCGCCAACAAAGACCAACTTTTCTACCGGCAGAACGAGCAATTCCAACCGCAGGCGATCCGTGACACGTTACCGATCCTGCTCGGAGTCTCTTCCAGCGACCGCTACGAACTGGAGTCCAAGTTGCGCTTGGCGCAACGGGATCTGAGGGTTAACCAGAAGAAACTGGAACTGGCACGCGACGCCGTCGACACATCGCATGTGCAGGCGATCAGCCTTTACTCGGAAGCAAAGGCAGTCGGGGTTCTTGGCACTACCGACGAGAATCTCAATGCAGACGGGATCATAGAAGTATTGAGATCTGCGTTGTCATGGAAGCCCGAAACGGTACCTGACGACGACGGCAGCCGGGTTTCGATTCTGGAAGATAAACTCGTTCAGTTGCGCCGTAATCGCCGGGACGCTCAAGGGAGGATTGATGCAGCGCGACAGTTCGCCAAACGCTCAGGCGGCTACGAAAACGAGGCCGCCGAACAAATAGACCGCCTGGCGTCGATCAAAGCCCTGCCGAAGAATCCCGACAGTGGTGAATGGCAATGGCCGTTCAGCGAACAGAATCTGGCACTAGAATCCCCAGTTGCCGTTGTCCTGCTCAACGAACTGGCATCGCTTGACAAGGAGTTGCGCGTCGCCACCGGCCAACGTCCTAAGCTAGATGCCTACTTGACCGAGCTGGCCGGCACCGTGGATGAGATCAAGGATGAGATCAAGCAGAAGGAAGCGGAGCTGTCCGCGGCGATCTCGGCCAACGAATTTCTCGCCAAGATGGGCTCGCGCAACAATGCCGCTGCGCGCGTGGTCGGCCGTATCAGTCTGTTCCTAGAAACGCTCCTCCCAAATGAGGACCTTGCCAATCTGGAAGCCGAGAGTCGCCGCCTCAGCAACAAGGTCAAGCAGCTTGAGGAGCAGATCGGGGCGGATGACAGCAACGAGCGCCTGACGTCGATCCTCAACAACATCTCCGCGCAGATGTCGCGATACATCCAGAAGTTCGACGCCGAATTCGGTCCTTATCCCGCGCGGCTAAATCTGCCACAACTAACGATCATCTTTGATCGGCCCGAACGCCCAGTGCCGATGGGCAGGACCGGCGGCGGCGAAAACCATCTCGCGTACCATCTGTCGGCACTACTCGCCCTGCACCTATTCGCGGCGCAGAACAATCGACCAATTCCGCGCTTCCTACTGATCGACCAACCAACCCAGGTTTACTTCCCCTCTGAGCAGGTTTACCAGGATGCTGACGGTTCGGTGCAGAAGACGGAAGCCGACGCCGACCTCAATGCGGTTCGCCGATTATTCGAGTTGTTGCTGAAGTTCACTCAAGAAGAGGTTCCAGGTTTTCAACTAATCATTACTGAGCATGCAAACTTGCGCGAGCAGTGGTTCCAAGACGCGCTGGTTGAAAATCCGTGGACCAAGCCACCCGCGCTAGTTCCCGAGGATTGGCCGTCAGAATCGGTGGCTTGATCTATTAGCCATTATGTGGCCAGAGATTTGAGGAGAGGGCAGGTCGAGACGATTGATCGGCCCTTCTGCCAGTACTAACCGGCAGGTATTGGCCGACTGCTACCCATCTCAGTCCGCCCTCAACCGCCGCCGCTTTTCCCTGTCAACCAGCCAATAACAGGCCATGGTCATTAAGCCGGTTAGGCGGTCTCCTGAGTATTTTTCCAGGCTGCGGCGGAAGGCGTTGTCGTCGTTTTGAGTGCCGTCGCGGCTGCGGGCCAGGGCAGACAGATCAAGCCCACGCGCTTGTCAGCCATGGACAAGCGCCTGAATCGGTGGATAATCCGCTCCATCTCTCTTTGTTCGAAGACAGCCCTATCGCCATGCGCAAACTGCGAATCGCCCTGATCTGGATGCTGATGCTCGCCCTCCCGGCGCAGAGTATGGCGGCGATCGGCATGCAGTTATGTGCGTTGAGCCAGCAGGGCGAGAGTGGGCAGATGGCGGCGCATCACGGGGCTATGGCCCAACATGCTGATGCTGGTCATGCCGCGCATCACGCCACTTCCGCTACGCAGCAAAGCAGCGATAACAGCCTGTGCAGCCTCTGCGCGTTTTGTGTCGGTGCGGTTGCTCTGAGTACTGTGACCATCAGCAACTCCCCCCAGCAAACCAGCGAGCCATCCCTGGTTCGGCTGGATCGATTTATCGGCTTTATCGCTGAAACCCCCGAAAGACCCCCACGCGTTGTTCTCGTCTAAGCCATTAGTGCGCCTGTAATTCCCGTTAGCCGCGCCCTCACCCCCAGCCCCTCGGCTTGGGCATCCTGCGTCGCCCTACCTCCTGCATCCGTGCAGTCGTCTACCGAGGGAGAGGGGAGCAGTCCGCATCCGCTAACAGGTACATGGCCTTTGTCTTATGTGCGTGGGTTGTCCGGTTTTGCCGGTCCCTGCGCTTGACGCGAGAACCTTCATTTATGCGTTATCCATTTGCCTGTCGGCGGGCGCTGGTCTGCCTGGCGTTAGTGGCGCTGCCCGTTGGCGCCTGGGCCGAGTCGCCCGACCCCTTGGATGCCGAGGCGGCTACGCCGGCCCTCGACTATCGATCCCCGCTGAACAGTTATCGAAGCATGGGTGACGAGCCCATGCACAACTGGCGCGAGGCCAACGAGTTGGTCGGCCGTATCGGCGGCTGGCGTACCTATGCCCAGGAGCCTTGGGAGCCGCAGCCCGCCGAGCCGAATGTCGAGCCTTCGACCATGCCAATGGAGCCGCACCATGACCATGACTAAGGGGGTGCGAATGAACGACTTTTTACGACTTGCCGGGCTCTGTAGCACCTTGCTGCTGGCCGGTTGCGCCAGTTTCACCAAGGATGGCGGCTTTACCGCGATCGAGCAGGCCAGCCAGCAACAGTTGGACAAACAGGTCACCTGGGTGAAAACCCCGGAGCAGCGCAGTCAGGTCGCCGAACGGGTCGCCGAGTTGCTGGCCGAGCCGCTGACGGCGGACGCCGCGGTGCAGATCGCTTTACTTAACAACCCGGGGCTGCAGGCCAGTTTTGATGAGCTGGGCATCAGCGAGGCCGAGCGGGTGCAGGCCGGGCGGCTGCCCAACCCGGGGTTCTCCTTCGGCCGCCTGGAAAAGGGCAGCGAGGTGGAGTACGAGCGCGGCCTGCATATCGACTTGGCGCGGTTGATCGCCATGCCGCTGACCTCCGGCATCGAGGCCAAGCGTTTCGAGCAGGTGCAGCGGCAAACCAGCCTGGCGGTATTCGAGCTGGCCACGCAGACGCGCAAGGCCTGGTACCGCGCGGTGGCAGCGCAGGAAAGCCTGGGTTTTATGCGCCAGGTGATGGATTCCGCGGAGGTCGGCGCCGAGCTGGCCCGGCGCCTGGCTGCGGTGGGCAACTACAGCAAGTTGCAGCAGGCCCAGGAACAGAGCTTCTACGCCGACGCCGGGCTCAATCTGATCCGCGCCGAGCAGGTGCGCTTGCAGACCCGCGAGCAGTTGACCCGGCTGTTAGGGCTCTGGGGCGAGCAGATCGATTTCCGCTTGCCCGAGCGCCTACCCGAACTGCCGGCCGCAGCCGAGCAGCTGCCGGATGTCGAGCGACTGGCCATGGGCCAACGCCTGGATATCCAAGCTATGCGCCTGGATGCCGAGCGTCTGGCGCGCAACCTCGGCTTGAGCAAGACCACGCGCTTTATCAACGTGCTGGAGCTGGGCCTGGTGAACAACAGGTCCAACGAGGAGCCGACCCAGCGCGGCTACGAGATCAGCGTCGAATTGCCATTGTTCGACTGGAGTGGGGCCAAGGTGGCGAAAGCCGAGGCGCAGTACCGGCAGATGCTCAATCGCGCGGCCGAGACGGCGATCAATGCCCGTTCCCAGGTGCGCGAGGCCTATCTCGGTTACCGCTCGGCGCACGATATCGCCCGGCATTATCGCGACGAGGTATTGCCGCTGCGCCAGCGCATCGCCGAGGAAAACATCCTGCAGTACAACGGCATGTTTATCAGCACCTTCGAGCTGCTGGCCGATGCGCGCAAACAGATACTCGCGGTCGATGGCTATCTGCAGGCACAACGCGACTTCTGGACGGCCAAGGCCGATCTGGATATGGCCATGCTCGGTGCGCCGAGCATGACCGCCATGGCTGCTGGCGCCGCTGCAGGCGCAGGTTCCGACGATGCCTCTGGCGGCCACTGATCAAGGAATACTGAAGATGGTTTCAAGACGCGATTTTTTTCTCGGTGCCAGCGCTATTACCGCAGCGGTCGCCACCTCGGCGGTCAGTCGGGTATCCCTGGCCGGGTTGCCGGAAGCGGTGTCGCAGAGCAGCGCCGACACCATGCCGCCGCTGCAACCGCAAAACGGCCGGCCCTATAACCCTGTGGTCACCCTCAATGGCTGGACGCTGCCGTGGCGCATGAATAACGGGGTCAAGGAATTCCACCTGGTCGCTGAACCCGTAGTGCGCGAGCTGACGCCCGGATACAAGGCCCACCTGTGGGGCTACAACGGCCAGTCGCCGGGGCCGACCATCGAGGTGGTGGAGGGCGACCGGGTGCGGATATTCGTCACCAACAAGCTGCCCGAGCACACCAGTGTGCACTGGCACGGTCAGCGTTTGCCCAACGGCATGGATGGTGTTGCCGGGCTGACCCAGCCGGCGATCCCTTCGGGCAAGACCTTCGTCTACGAATTCGTCGCACGCCGCCCCGGCACCTTTATGTATCACCCGCATGCCGACGAGATGACCCAGATGGCCATGGGCATGATGGGCTTCTGGGTCACCCACCCGAAGGAACATCACCCGCTGATCAGCGAAGTGGATCGCGATTTCTGCTTTCTGCTCAATGCTTACGACATCGACCCCGGCGCCTATACGCCGAAGATCATGACCATGCTCGACTTCAACCTGTGGACGTTCAACAGCCGCATCTTCCCTGGCATCGACCCGCTGGTGGTGCGTCAGAACGACAAGGTGCGCATCCGTGTCGGCAACCTGACGATGACCAACCACCCGATCCACCTGCATGGCCATGAGTTCGAAGTGACCGGCACCGATGGTGGGCCGACCCCGGTCGGTTCGCGCTGGCCGGAAGTGACCACGGATGTGGCGGTGGGGCAGATGCGCCAGGTCGAATTCATCGCCAACGAGGAGGGCGACTGGGCGTTTCACTGCCACAAGAGCCACCACACGATGAATGCGATGGGCCACGGCGTTCCGACTTTACTCGGAGTCGACCACCGCGACATGACGCGCAAGATCGCCAAGCTGATACCCGATTACATGGTGATGGGCGAGCGCGGCATGGCCGATATGGCGGAGATGCAGATGCCATTGCCGGACAACACCGCGCCGATGATGACCGGCGACGGCCCCTTCGGTTCGGTGGAGATGGGCGGCATGTTCAGCATGCTCAAGGTACGCAAGGATCAGGCGCCCGGCGATTACCGCGACCCCGGCTGGTTCAAGCACCCGGCCGGCAGCGTGGCCCACGAATGGCGCGGCGAACTGGCCACGCCGACGCGCTCGAACGAAGCGGGCGGGCAGAGCATGCCGCTGCAACAACCGCCCAGCGAGACCATCGAAGTACAGGTACGTAAACCCAGCGGCCATACCGGCCATTGATGAAACATGTAGGAGCGGCTTGGCGGCACTTCGCCTTGGGCGCGATGAGTTCGATAAAAAAATATCGCGGGCAAGGACTAGGCGTCCCCCCGGCTCCTACAACGAATGTGCAGCTATTTAATACCGAGGATATATCAATGAATTCACCGCTAAACCTCACCGCCCTGGCGCTGGCCTTTGCCGTTTCCCTGAGCAGCGGGCCGGTCTTGGCCCATGGCGACTCCCATGCCAAGCAACAGGCCCAGGAGGTGGTTAAAGAGCAGAAGGCCTGGGGCATTGCTGGCGACAGCGATGAAGTCGACCGCACGATAGAGGTGAGCATGACCGATCAGATGCGTTTCACCCCGGATCGGATCGAGGTGAAGCTTGGCGAAACCGTTCGCTTCATCCATCACAACCAAGGTCAGGTGCTGCATGAGTTCGTCCTGGGAACCCAAAAGGACCTGGATGAGCACGCTGCGATGATGGTCAAGTTCCCCGGCATGCAGCACGACGAACCCTATATGGCCCATGTCGGCCCGGGGAAGCGCGAGGAAATCGTCTGGACCTTCAACCGCGCTGGCGAATTCGACTTCGCCTGCCTGATGCCCGGGCATTACCAAGCCGGCATGATCGGCAAAATCAGCGTATCGCCAAGCATTTGATTGCCATTTTGATTATTTGCGGCGCCCCCGTGGCGCCGCCACTACCGCAGAGGAAAAACCGATGAAAGCATTACTGAGCGCTATCGCCCTGGGCTGCAGCCTGGCCTTCCCCGCATTCGCTGCCGAACAGGCGCCGACGCCCGGCAACAGCGAGGCCGCTGCGAATATGAGCCATGGCGAGGTGCGCAAGATTGACGCCACCACGCAGAAAATCACCCTGCGCCATGGCCCCCTGATCAATCTTGGCATGCCGCCGATGACCATGGTCTTCGGCGTGCAGGACGCCGCCTTGCTCGACGGCCTGCATGTGGGCGACAAGGTTGATTTCGTGGTCGAACAAAAGGGCACTCAGTTCGTCGTGACCGAACTGAAACGCGCCGATTAACCCTTCGGCTGGCCCGCGATATTCGCAAGAACACTGCCGGAGTGCTTGGTGAGCGAAGGGCCGCTCTGCCAACGCGCGCTTCGTAGCCCGGATGCAATCCGGGACGCGTCGTCGGCTGGGGCATTTTCCTGGATTCATCCGGCTACGAAGCTGAGCGCAGAGCGGCCTGGCTCGACTGCGATCAACCCTCTCAAGTGCTGATTGTTGCCGCGCTCCTGCCCGGGAATACAGCCGTCGACGCCCTGCGTCGGGCCCTCGAAGCCTGGAGTAGAGCGGGCAATCTGCTTACATCCAATCCTCTCATCGCCGCGTAGTCCATCCCTCAATAATCGGTTTGTATCGGTGCGACGCATTCAATCGGTGTGGCGACAACTTTTCATTGTTGAGCAATAGGTCAAGAAAACTGCAAGTGGATTGCATCTCCCGCGGAACTCACCGAACCGAACCGTTCAAGCATGGGTCCAGTGCTCATGGCCGCATCCACTGAGTTCCAGTGGGCAGTGGCGTAAGCCCTGCGTGGCCTGCTTACAACGACATTACCAAGGATGATTTTCCGATGAAGAAGAAAAACAATGTGCGTCGTGTAGTTGGTTCTCTCGCGTTAGCCGCGTCCACCGCAAGCGTTGCCGCCCCTGGCGATGACAGTCAGCGCTTCAATGATTTCTGGACGCCGGGCAAGCCATCGCTGTCGGCTTGCAAATCTCCGCTGCTGGTCGGTACGCCGATCGGCTTGCCGTACTGCATGCAGGCCCGCAATGTGATGACCCGTTTGCAGCAACTGCAGGATATCGCCAGCATGAATGGTGGTAACCGTGCAGCCGCGCAGCCGGGCTATCAGGCTTCGGTCGACTATGTCCGCAGCACCCTCGAACGGGCCGGTTATACCGTTACCCTGCAGGCGTTTCCGTTCACCTCTTACGAGGAGGTCGGGCCGGGCACCTTGAGCATGCTCGCGCCAACGCCGAGCGACTATGTATGGGATGAGGATTTCACCTACCTGTCGCAGACTGAAGCCGGCGATGTCAGCGCTGCGGTGGTGCCGGTCGATGTCGCGCTCGGTGCGGGTAATGCTTCCACCAGCGGCTGCGAGGTGGAGGATTTCGCTGGCTTCCCCAGTGGTTCCATCGCATTGGTCCAGCGTGGCGCCTGCACCTTCCAGATCAAGGCGGAAAATGCCGCGGCGGCGGGTGCTACCGGTGTGATCATCTTCAACCAGGGCGACACCGAGGACCGCAAGGGCTTGATGAACGCGACCCTGGGTGACAGCTACGCCGGCGGTATTCCAGTGCTGTTCACCACCTACGACATCGGCGCCGACTGGGCGCAGACCGAAGGTGTAAAGGCGCACATGGTGGCCGATGTCGAGCGTAGCCGTACCGAAACCCATAACGTGATCGCCGAGACCCGTCGCGGTAACCCGGACAACGTGGTGATGGTCGGTGCGCACCTGGATTCGGTGGGCGAAGGCCCAGGCATCAACGACAACGGCTCGGGCAGCGCCGCGCTGCTGGAAATGGCGGTGTTGATGAGCAAGGCGCACCCGATCAACAAGGTGCGCTTCGCCTGGTGGGGCGCGGAGGAATCCGGCCTGGTCGGTTCCACCTACTACGTCAACGAGTTGGCCGATGAGCAGAAACAGCGGATCAAGGCCTACCTGAACTTCGACATGATCGCCTCGCCGAACTTCGGCAACTTCATCTATGACGGCGACGGTTCGGAATTCGGCCTGCAAGGCCCGCCCGGTTCGGCTGCCATCGAGCGTTTGCTGGGGGCTTACTTCAACCTGCGCAGCGCGCCGACCGAAGGCACCGAGATCGACTTCCGTTCCGACTATGCGCAGTTCTTCGATGACGGGATCGCCTTCGGCGGCTTGTTCACCGGCGCCGAAGACCTGAAGAGCGAGGAGCAGGCGCAGAAGTTCGGCGGTGCAGCGAATGAGCCATTCGACTCTTGCTATCACCAGGCCTGCGATGACATCAGCAACCTCGACGCCGATGCCCTGGAGCTGCATGGCGATGCCATGGCGTTCGCCACCAGTTGGCTGTCGTTGTCGACCAAGATCATCGACGACGAAATTGCCGCGGCGGAAACCGCCAAGCAAGGTCGTACGCTGATGCTCAAGCAGTCGGCACGTAGCGCCGAGCGTTGGGGCCGTTACTTCATCAAGTAAGCGTCACCTGAGGTGCGAAACAAAGACTGCGCCAGGGTTCGATCCCTGGCGCAGTTCTTTTATGCGTTGGCAAAGCGTTCGTTCAGGTAAGCGATGATCGCTTTGGATTCGTACAGCCAGGTGCTCTGGCCGTGTTCCTCGATGCGCAGGCACGGCACCTTGATCTTGCCGCCTTGCTGCTCCAGCTCCTGGCGGTCCTGAACATTGTTCTTCGCATCGCGCAGCGCCACCGGCACATTCAGCTTGTGCAGGGTGCGGCGGGTTTTCACGCAGAACGGACAGGCATGGAACTGATACAGCGCCAGGCCGGCAGCGCTCTGTTCGACCGCGGCTTGCGCTTCGGGTGCACGCTTGAGCTTGCGAGGGCGGGTGATCCAGTCGATGAACACGATCAACTGGCCGAGACCGATTCTGAGTGCCTTGATAAGCATTCTGAGATAACCCTGGTTGGAAAATGAGGGGGCGAAGCTTACCCGAGTTTGGTCGGGCTGGCCCCTGTCGGCGGCGAACGGCATACTTCGCGCTTGTTCCCGACGGCCCTACGACCCCGATGAAACCAGAAGACCTGCTCCTGCTCGTGACCCGTGAAATGCCTTTCGGCAAACACAAGGGCCGTCTGCTTGCCGACCTGCCTGGCAACTACCTCAACTGGTTCGCCCGCGAAGGCTTCCCCTCCGGCGAAATCGGCCGTCTGCTGGCCCTGATGCAGGAGATCGACCACAACGGCTTGTCGGGCCTGCTCGATCCGCTACGGACCAAGCCGAGGGTGCCGTTCAAGGGGCAGTAGTAGCGTCTGCAGTAACTGCTACAGGTAGGGCGGGATGCCCAAGGCTTTGTCCGCCACTTGGCCGCCAGCGGTGGACAAAGCTTCGTTATGTCCACCCTACAAAAGCACGTCTTGCAGCCTCGTAGCCCGAATAAGCCTTGGCGCAATCCGGGAGCGATTTCCATGTGCGGGATTTCCCCGGATTGCATCCGGGCTACCAGAGCTACGTAGGGTGGATGACGCTTTTCTCATCCACCACCGCGGTTTGGTGGATGGATAAAG
>NZ_CAMPHI010000002.1 GCF_946885955.1 uncultured Pseudomonas sp. | reverse complement strand
GAATGGTGTAGCCGGTGTAGATCGCCGTGTCGGTGCGCACGCCGGGGCCGCCGGGGGCGTAGTAGCGGGTGATCTTGCCGAAGCTGGGGAGGAAGTTGTTCTTCGGGTCTTCGGCGTTGATGCGGAACTGCAGGGCGAAGCCACGGTGGATGATGTCTTCCTGCTTGATCGAGAGCGGCAGGCCGCTGGCGATGCGAATCTGCTCGCGCACGACATCGATGCCGGTGATTTCCTCGGTGATGGTGTGTTCCACCTGCACCCGGGTATTCATCTCCATGAAGTACACCTCGCCCTCGGCGAGCAGGAACTCCACGGTGCCGGCGTTCTCGTAACCCACCGCCTTGGCCGCGCGCACCGCCAGGTCGCCGATGTAGGCGCGCTGTTCGGGGGTCAGCTGGGGGCTGGGAGCGATCTCGATAAGCTTCTGGTTGCGCCGCTGGATCGAGCAGTCGCGCTCGAACAGGTGCACCACGTTGCCGAAGCTGTCACCGAGGATCTGCGCCTCGATATGTTTCGGGTCGACGATGCATTTTTCCAGGAAGACTTCCGCCGAGCCGAAGGCCTTGGTCGCCTCGGAAATCACCCGCGGGAACGCCTGCTCCAGCTCTTCGCGCGAGTTGCAGCGACGAATACCGCGACCGCCACCACCCGAGGTGGCCTTGAGCATTACCGGATAACCGATGCGATCACCTTCGAGCAGCGCTTCAGCGATATCCGCGACGTTGCCTTCGGTGCCCGGGGTGACCGGCACGCCGGCCTTGATCATGCTGCGGCGGGCCTCGGTCTTGTCGCCCATGCGACGAATCACCTCGGCGCTCGGGCCGATGAACTTGATTCCGCGCTCGGCACAGATTTCCGCCAGTTCGGCGTTCTCGGAGAGAAAGCCATAACCCGGGTGCAAGGCGTCGCACCCGGTTTCCACCGCCAGATTGACCAGCTTGCGCGGGTTCAGGTAGCCGGCCAGCGGCTCGGCACCGATGCTGTGCGCCTCGTCGGCACGCTTGACGTGCAGCGCATGGCGGTCGGCGTCGGCATACACGGCCACCGAGCGGATGCCCATCTCGGCGCAGGCACGCACGATGCGCACGGCAATCTCACCGCGGTTGGCTATCAGAATTTTCTTGATCACGAGCCAGCGTCCTCGATCACGTGAGCAGGCGACCAGCGAACCGGTCGACGAAGGGCCGGATCAGTAGATCAGGCCAGGCGCTTTAAGCTACGCCGACGAAACGATTAACCAAAATCAATATTTATTGGGATAGCCATTAGTAAAGACTTATAGTTAAGCCAACCAGCCGCCGTAAAAAGGTCAGCATCATGCGTAAGTCATTGCTGCGTATGACATTTCGTCAGCTACAGGTGTTCCGCTCGGTGTGCGATCAACGCTCTTACAGCCGCGCAGCCGAGGAAATGTCGCTGACCCAGCCGGCCGTCAGCCTGCAGATCCGCCAACTCGAGGAGCTGCTCGGCCAGCCGCTGTTCGACTATGTCGGCAAGAAGCTCTACCTGACCGACGCAGCCGAAGCGCTGCAGCGCGCCAGTGGGGATATTTTCGGCCGCCTGGAAAGCCTCGATATGCAACTCGCCGACCTGCGCGGCTCGCTGCAAGGGCAACTGAGTCTGGCGGTCGAATCCAGCGCCAAGTATTTCGTTCCCCATCTGTTCGCCGCTTTTCGCCGCGAATACCCGGAAGTCAGCCTGCAACTGGTGGTGGTCAATCACGCCCAGGCGCTCAAGCGTCTGAGTGCCAACCGCGACGACCTGCTGATCATGTCGCAGGTGCCGACGACCCTGGACCTGGAGTTCCTGCCGTTTCTCAACAACCCGATAGTCGCAGTGGCCCCCGCCGGGCATCCACTTTGCGCGCGGGACAGGCTGCAGTTGCACGATCTGACCGCCTGGCCGCTGCTGATCCGCGAAGCCGGCTCGGGCACGCGCCAGGCCAGCGAGGAATATTGTCACCAGAAGCGCGCGCACTTCGCCCAGACCCTGGAAGTCGGCTCGACCGAGGGCCAGTGCGAAGGGGTGATCGCCGGCCTCGGCTTGGCCCTGCTGCCACGTCACGCCGTGCGCCGCGAGCTGAGCTGCGGCGCTCTGCGCGAACTGCCAGTGAGTGAACTGCCGTTGCTGCGCAGCTGGTGCCTGGTGCACCCGCGGGGCAAGTACCTGTCGCCGGTGGCCCAGGCGTTCTTCGCCTTCGTGCGCGATCAGCGCAGCCAGATCAATTCGCTGGCCAAAGGCTTCGCCGAGACGGAGCCCGCTGTGCCAGCGCCAGCTCCGCTTATGCCCTTCTCCCATTAGCCGCAGGCGCCATACGGCGTTGCAACAGGGCGGCAGCGATCAGCTCGGGGTAGTCGACCAGCTGCTGCTGGAGATGGCGTTGTTCGGCGTAATGTTCGATCGCACGGCGGTATTCCATACGGCGCTGATCGAGCAACTTGCGGCGGGCCTTGGCATCGCCGTTGAGGTGAGCTTGCGCTTTATCCAAATGGCCGGACATGGGGAACTCCCAAGCTGAATAACGGGAGTCACAGGATCGGCGCGGAGTGTGACGCTTTGGTAACGATAGGATGAAGAGACGCTGACAAAGCGAGCGCTACCCCGTAGCCCGGATGCAGTCCGGGGAGCGATGTCGGGGCGCAACCTGTCCCGGATTGCATCCGGGCTAGACGACGCGCGCTGGTAGCCCGGAGAAACCCAGGCGCAATCCGGGACAGGGATTAACCGCGGCGCCGATCAATCCTCGACTGCACGCACCGATTTCGGCGACAGGCGCAGGCTGCGCAAGCTGCGCTTGACGCTCTTCAGGTGATTGACCAGGCTCGGCCCGCGGGCCATCGCCACGCCCATGGCGAGCACGTCGATCACCACCAGATGGGCGATGCGCGAGGTCAGCGGGGTGTAGATTTCGGTGTCTTCCTGCACGTCGATGGCCAGGTTGACGGTCGCCAGGTCGGCCAGCGGTGTCTGGCTCGGGCACAGGGTGATCAGGGTCGCGCCGGCTTCACGGACCAGGTTGGCGGTGATCAGCAGGTCCTTGGAACGCCCGGACTGGGAAATGCAGATGGCCACGTCGGTGGGTTTCAGGGTCACCGCCGACATCGCCTGCATGTGCGGGTCGGAGTAGGCCGCAGCGGTCAGCAGCAGGCGGAAGAACTTGTGCTGGGCGTCCGCCGCCACCGCGCCGGACGCACCGAAACCGTAGAACTCCACACGCTGCGCCTGGGAACAGGCGGCAATCGCCTGTTGCAGCGCCAGGGGGTCGAGGTGCTCGCGCACTTCGATCAAAGTGTGCAGCGTGGTGTCGAAGATTTTCAGACTGAAATCGGCAACCGAATCGTTCTCGTGGATCGCGAACTGACCAAAGCTGGCACCGGCGGCCAGGCTTTGCGCAAGCTTGAGTTTCAGGTCCTGGAACCCGGTGCAGCCGATCGCGCGGCAGAAGCGCACGATGGTCGGTTCGCTGATGCCGACGCTGTGTGCCAGCTCGGCCATCGAGCTGTGCATCACCGAGGCGGGATCGAGCAGCACGTATTCGGCTACCTTGAGTTCCGACTTGCGTAGCAGATGACGTGACTGGGCGATGTGCTGCAACAGATTCAAGGGCAAGGCTCGGCTTTTGAAAAGAAACGAATCAGTCGGCGCGCCGCTTCCGAGTGACGCTCGGTTATGATCGGGGCGGGCCGGGTGTAGTGGCCTTGTAGTTATACTACATGGACCGCTCCCTCGCACGGCCAACAGCTCTTTATCCGACTCGGAGTCATCATTTTGAGCATTCCATGCGACATGTTGGTGTTCGGCGGCACGGGCGATCTGGCCCTGCATAAACTGCTGCCGGCGCTGTACTACCTGCACCGCGACGGCCGCTTGCATGCCGATATGCGCATTCTCGCCCTGGCCCGCCGCGCCCATAGCCGCGAAGCCTACCAGGCCCTGGCCGAGCGCCACTGTCGCGCCCAGGTGGCGCGCGCCGATTTCGACAACGACACCTGGCACAGCTTCGCCGCCCGTCTCGACTACTTCGCCATGGATGCCAGCCAGAGCGCCGACTTCGGCCGCCTGGGCAAACGCCTGGGTTCTGCCGACGAACGGGTGCGGGTCTACTACCTGGCCACCGCCCCCGACCTGTTCGAGGACATCGCCTCGCACCTGAAGATCGCCGGCCTGGCCGGACCCCACGCGCGCATCGTGCTGGAAAAGCCGATCGGCCACTCGCTGCAATCGGCCTGTGCGATCAACGCCGCGATCGGCGCGGTGTTCGACGAGGCGCGGGTGTTCCGCATCGACCATTACCTGGGCAAGGAAACCGTGCAGAACCTGATGGCGCTGCGCTTCGCCAACGCCCTGTTCGAGCCGATCTGGCGCGCCGGGCATATCGATCATGTGCAGATCAGCGTGTGCGAGACCATTGGCGTGGAGAACCGCGGCGCGTACTACGACAAGGCCGGCGCGATGCGCGACATGGTGCAGAACCACCTGTTGCAGCTGCTGTGCCTGGTGGCGATGGAGGCGCCGGTGCGTTTCGACGCCGAGTCGGTGCGCAATGAAAAGCTGAAGATTCTCGAAGCGCTCAAGCCCATTACCGGCCTCGACGTGCGCGACAAGACCGTGCGCGGCCAATACGCCGCCGGCAAGATCGGCGGCCAGGAGGTACCGGCGTACTACTTCGAGAAGCACGTCGACAACGATAGCGATACCGAAACCTTCGTCGCCGTGCAGGCGGAAATCGAGAACTGGCGTTGGGCCGGCGTGCCCTTCTACCTGCGCACCGGCAAACGCCTGAGCAAGAAAACCTCGGAGATCCTGATTCAGTTCAAACCGGTGCCGCATCAGCTGTTCGGCAATGGCGAGGCCAACCGCCTGCTGATCCGCCTGCAGCCGGAGGAGTGCATCAGCCTGCAGTTGATGGCCAAGAACCCCGGCAAAGGCATGCACCTGGAACCGGTGGAGCTGGACCTCAACCTGGCCCATGCGTTTCGCAAAAAACGCCGCTGGGACGCCTACGAACGCCTGTTGCTGGATGTGATCGACGGTGACTCGACGCTGTTTATGCGCCGCGACGAGGTGGAAGCCGCCTGGCAGTGGATCGACCCGATCCTGCAGGGTTGGCAGTCTTACTACGAAAGCCCACGCACCTACCCCGCCGGTAGCAGCGGACCGGAACAGGCCGGTCTGCTGCTGGAACGGGCGGGACGCAAATGGATGGAGTGAGCGTCCGCCGGGCTATCGGGCCGAAGGGCCGGAGCTCACTGCAGGGTATGCAGGAAGCTGATCAGGTAATCCCGTTCGGCCGGGTCGGCAATCGCGACGTGGCGCATGCGCGTGCCCGGCACCAGTGCCTCGTTGTCGGTGATCCACTTGCGCAGGTTGTCCTCGGTCCAGGTGATTCCCGACGCCTGCATGGCCTGCGAGTAGGCAAACCGCGGCACGGAAGCCGCTGGACGTCCCACGACGCCGAACAGGCTGGGACCGAAGGCGTTCTCGCTGGTATCCAGCGAGTGGCACGCCGAGCAGTGGTGCGCGAACAACTGACGCCCGGCGGCCTCCATGGCCTTCTCCTCGGCCTGCACGGACGGCACGGCGGCCAGGGCACTGCTTAAAGCTAAAGACGCTAGCAAGATCGTTTTCATTGCGTTCCCCTCAAGATGTCTCGGTAAAGACAGTATGTTTTGTGAGGGTTAGCGCCGGCTCTTGTACAAAAGCAGCATTTTTCTCCTACCAAAGCACAGAGGGCAGGGCGCAGGCCAAACAATGCTCTCAGCCCGGCGATATATGCGGCACAGAGGGGCGGACGCACTTCGAGTCACGGCGTGATATAGCCATGGATAACTTCCAGCTGGCGGCTTATATATCAAGCAGCCATTAGAAATTATTCAGCTGCCGTCAGCGCTCATAATGCGATGCGGCTTACCCATGCATATAGGCTCTGATTTAGCACGCACTCGCCCGTATATCAGAAAAGTTCACAGGTGCGATATTCACCTGCATATATCCACCTATATGCGCCGGATATCGGCCGATATCCGGCGCCTGGAAACGGCCGCCCGCGATAATCGAAAATATCGCTCTATACCGCGCATCAAGGGGCTTTCAGCAGCTCACGACGAAGCTTGTCGGAGGCGATCTCCGAGGCCTTTAAGCAACTACCGCGCCAGCCGCCGGATAACTCGCTTGAACCGCGTGCGCGAACGCCGACTGTCGCGCCTAATCAGGCCTCGTCTCAGCGCCGATAATCCGCTAGTTATTTGCCGACGCATTAACCTGAATCGAGAATATTCTTAACCGAATCGTCACTTTCATATCGATATCGTGGGTTGAGAATTTTTTTTCGATATGTTTAACCTAATAGGGATTTGCACAACTTCAAGGATTCTGGTTTGAGTTTTGCCCCCGTCACACTCCGTCGTCCAACCGACGGCGACGGATATCCGCTGCATCAATTGGTAGCCCGCTGCCAACCCCTGGACACCAACTCGGCGTATTGCAATCTGCTGCAGTGCAGCGATTTCGCCGATACCGCCATCGCCGCCGAGAACGCTGACGGCCACCTGGTGGGATTCATCTCCGGCTACCGTCCGCCCTCGCGTCCAGACACGCTATTCGTCTGGCAGGTCGCGGTGGATGCGTCGTGCCGAGGTCAAGGCCTGGCCCTGCGCATGCTGCTGACGCTGACCGAACGGGTCGCCGCCCAGGGCGTACGCTTTCTCGAAACCACCATTTCGCCGGACAACGGCGCCTCCCAGGCGCTGTTCAAGCGGGCCTTCGCTCGCCTCGGGGTCGACTACCAGACCCGCACCCTGTTTTCCCGTGCCGAGCATTTCGATGGCCAGCACGAAGACGAGGTGCTCTATCGCGCCGGCCCGTTCAACACCCCAATCTTGGAAGAAACCCTCAAGGAGAACGCATGAAACTCTTCGAACAGAACGAATCGTCCGTCAGGAGCTATTGCCGCTCATTCCCCGTGGTATTTGACCAAGCGCGCGGCGCGGAGCTGATCACCCGCGACGGCAAGCACTACATCGATTTTCTCGCCGGCGCCGGCACCCTGAACTACGGACACAACCACCCGGTGCTCAAGCAGGCGCTGATCGACTACATCAGCAACGACGGCATCACCCATGGTCTGGACATGTACTCCGCCGCCAAGGAGCGTTTCCTGGAAATCTTCAGCCGCCTGATTCTCAAGCCACGCGGCATGGATTACCTGATGCAGTTCACCGGCCCGACCGGCACCAACGCGGTGGAAGCCGCGCTCAAGCTGGCGCGCAAGGTTACCGGGCGCAGCAACGTCATCAGCTTCACCAACGGCTTTCACGGCTGCAGCATCGGTGCCCTGGCCGCCACCGGCAACCAGCACCATCGCGGCGCCGCCGGTGTGCCGCTGACCGACGTCAGCCGCATGCCCTACGCCAACTACTTCGGCGACAAGGTCAACACCATCGGCATGATGGACAAACTGCTCAGCGACCCGAGCAGCGGCATCGACAAGCCGGCCGCGGTGATCGTCGAAGTGGTGCAGGGCGAAGGTGGCCTGAATGCCGCCTCCGCCGAGTGGGTGCGCAAGCTCGAGAAGCTCTGCCGCAAGCACCAGATGCTGTTGATCGTCGACGACATCCAGGCCGGTTGCGGGCGCACCGGCAGCTTCTTCAGCTTCGAGGAAATGGGCATCAAGCCGGACATGATCACCCTGTCCAAGTCGCTCAGCGGCTTCGGCCTGCCGTTCGCCATGGTGCTGCTGCGCAAGGAGCTGGACCAATGGAAGCCGGGCGAGCACAACGGCACCTTCCGCGGTAACAACCATGCCTTCGTCACCGCCACCGCGGCGCTCGAGCACTTCTGGCGCGACGACGAGTTCGCCAAGAGCGTGCGCGCCAAAGGCAAGCGCATCGCCGACGGGATGAACAAGATCGTCCGTCGCTACGGCCCCGACTCGTTGTTCATCAAAGGCCGCGGAATGATGATCGGCATCAGTTGCCCGGATGGCGACATCGCCGCCGCGATCTGCCGCCACGCCTTCCAGCATGGCCTGGTGATCGAGACCAGCGGCGCCCACAGCGAAGTGGTCAAGTGCCTGTGCCCGCTGATTATCAGCGAAGCGCAAATCGACAAGGCGATGACCATTCTCGACGCGGCTTTCGCCGCCGTGATGTCCGCACAGACCGCCAGCCAAGCCTCTGCCTCTTAAGGAAGTTAACCATGATCGTACGCACCCTCGCCGACTGCGAGCAGTCCAACCGCAAAATCACCACCGAAACCTGGGACAGCACGCGCATGCTGCTCAAGGACGACAACATGGGCTTCTCGTTCCATATCACCACCATCTACGCCAACACCGAGACCCACATCTGGTATCAGAACCACCTGGAGTCGGTGTACTGCATCAGCGGTGAAGGCGAGATCGAGACCATTGCCGACGGCAAGATCTACCCGATCGCCCCCGGCACCCTGTACATCCTCGACAAGCACGACGAGCACCTGCTGCGCGGCACCACGGAAATGAAGATGGCCTGCGTATTCAACCCGCCGCTGAATGGCAAAGAGGTGCACGACGAAAGCGGTGTGTATCCGCTGGAGGCAGAAACGGTCGCCTGATTGGCCGTTGAAAAGCCACCCGCATTGCCGCTACAGCGTTAAAAACGGCCCGCTGATAGCCGGGCCGTAAGGAGTCATCGTGAACCCCGAAACAAACGACCTTTACCCTTCGCGCCAGCACCCCGAACCGAGCTGGCAGGAACGTCTGGACCCGGTGGTCTACCGCCACGATCTGGAACATGCACCGATCGCCCCGGAACAGATCGAGCGCTACGAGCGCGACGGCTACCTGGTATTGCACGACGTGTTCAGCGCCGAAGAAGTGGCCGTGCTGCTCAAGGAGCTCGACCGCGTACGTAGCGACCCGGCGATCGCGGATTCCGGCAAGACCATCACCGAGCCGGAAAGCGGCGCGGTGCGCTCGGTCTTCGCCATCCACAAGGACAACCCGCTATTCGCCCGCGTCGCCCGTGACGAGCGAATCGCCGGCATCGCGCGCTTTTTGCTCGGCGGCGAGCTGTACGTGCACCAGTCGCGGATGAACTTCAAACCGGGTTTCACCGGCAAGGAGTTCTACTGGCACTCGGATTTCGAGACCTGGCACGTCGAAGACGGCATGCCGCGCATGCGCGCCCTGAGCTGCTCGATCCTGCTCACCGACAACGAGCCGCACAATGGCCCGCTGCTGCTGATCCCCGGGTCGCACAAGCACTACGTACGTTGCGTCGGCGCCACGCCGGAGAACCACTACGAGGAATCGCTGCGCAAGCAGCAGTTCGGCGTACCGGACGACAACAGCCTGAGCGAGATGGCCAGCCGCTACGGCATCGATACCGCCCTTGGTCCGGCCGGCAGCGTGGTGTTCTTCGACAGCAACATTCTCCACGGCTCCAACAGCAACATCACCCCCAGCGCGCGCAGCAACCTGTTCTACGTCTACAACCAGGTGGACAACGCACTCCAGGCGCCCTTCTGCGCACAGGCGCCACGCCCGGCCTTCGTCGCCGAGCGCGAGGACTTCACCGCACTGGATATCCAGCGCCAGCAGTACCTCTGATCGCTCGCTCGATCGCGCAGGCCCATCGCTGGGCCTGCCTTCGCTCTTCGGCCGGCGATTGCCGGCCCAGGGAAGCATTCACCAGAACTGGACGCACACATGCATACCGTGGAAAAGATCGGCGGCACGTCCATGAGCCGCTTCGATGAAGTTCTGAACAACATCCTTATCGGCCCGCGCCAGGGCGACCAGCTGTACCAGCGGGTCTTCGTGGTGTCCGCCTACAGTGGCCTGACCAACCTGTTGCTGGAACATAAAAAAACCGGCGAACCCGGCGTCTACCAGCGCTTCGCCGACGCCCGCAGCAAGGGCGCCTGGCGTGACGCACTGGAAACCGTACGCCAACGCATGCTGGCGAAGAACGCCGAGCTGTTCACCGGCGAGTTCGAACGCCAGGCGGCCAACCAGTTCATCGAGTCGCGTATCGCCGATGCCGGTGAATGCATGCACAGCCTGCAGCGGCTGTGCGTGTACGGCCACTTCCAGCTCACCGAGCACCTGATGAAGGTGCGCGAAATGCTCGCCTCGCTCGGCGAGGCCCACAGCGCCTTCAACACCGTGCTGGCGCTCAAGCAGCGCGGGGTCAACGCCAAGCTGGTCGACCTCACCGGCTGGCACCTGGAAGCGCCGCTGGCCTTCGAGACGATGATTCGCAGCCGCTTCGAGGACGTCGACCTGTCCCGCGAGCTGGCCGTCGCCACCGGCTACACCCATTGCAGCGAAGGGCTGATGAACAGCTTCGACCGAGGCTACAGCGAAATCACCTTCGCTCAGATCGCCGCCGCCACCGGCGCCCGCGAGGCGATCATCCACAAGGAATTTCACCTCAGCAGCGCCGACCCGAAACTGGTCGGCGAGAACACCGTGGTGACCATCGGCCGCACCAACTACGACGTCGCCGACCAGCTGTCGAACCTCGGCATGGAGGCGATCCACCCGCGCGCGGCCAAGACCCTGCGCCGTGCCGGCATCGAACTGCGGATCAAGAACGCCTTCGAGCCCGAGCATGCCGGCACCCTGATCAGCCAGAGCTATCGCAGCGAACGGCCCTGCGTGGAAATCATCGCCGGGCGCAAGGACGTCTTCGGCCTCGAGGTGTTCGATCAGGACATGCTCGGCGATGTCGGCTACGACATGGAAATCACCAAGCTGCTCAAGCAACTGCGCCTGTACGTGGTGAACAAGGACTCCGACGCCAACAGCATCACCTACTACGCCTCCGGCTCGCGCAAGCTGATCGACCGCGCCGCGCGGTTGATCGAAGAACGCTACCCGGCCGCCGAAGTCACCGTACACAACGTCGCCATCGTCTCGGCGATCGGCTCTGACCTGAAGGTAAAAGGCATCCTGGCCAAGACCATGGCCGCACTGACCGAAGCCGGCATCTGCATCCAGGCGGTACACCAGTCAATCCGCCAGGTGGAAATGCAGTGCGTGGTCAACGAGGCCGACTACGACGCCGCCATCGCGGCCCTGCACCGCGCGCTGATCGAGCCGGAAAACCACGGTGAAGTGATCGCTGCCTAGGCCTTCAGCTAACTTGGCGCCGGGGACGGCGCCAACCCACCATCGCCATGGCTGGGGTGCGCCCTATGCACCAGAAACCCGCTGTGCCACTGGCGCGCACGACATACCCTGCGAAGTTCAGCCCTCACTTAAGCGCCGCTGCCTGAATGCGGCACAGTACGAGGAGCAGCGTCTTTTCATTGGTCCGAGGGCGCTGTTTGAGCGGGTGATCTATGGTTATAGCGGCGCTGAACCCAGCAGGCCCAATATGCCAACTGCGCAACTTGTTGCGCAGCAAATTGGGGATAAGTCTGTGGATACTTCCCTACAGCCTCGGCTGTTAAAGGCTTAGGCAACAATGCGCAACTTGTTGCACAGCGCTGTGCAACAAGTTGCGCACTCTTCAGTGACTTACCGCACATTGTGACTATTTTATTTTTATCGGTCACGCTAAGTTATTGTTTTAAATGTGCTTTATGAAACTGGCATGCTATTGGCTTTCTACTGGGCTCCCGGATCACTCAGATCCATGACCCAAGGCAAGGAAAGCACTCATGCCAACACCCGCGTATCTGTCCCTCGAAGGCACCAAGCAAGGCCTGATCACCGCCGGCACTTTCACCGAAGACTCGGTCGGCAACATCTTCCAGGAAGGTCATGAAGACCAGATCCTGGTTCAAGCCTTCAACCACCAGGTCATCATCCCGCGCGATCCGCAGTCCGGCCAGCCGACTGGTCAGCGCGTACACAAGCCGCTGATGATCACCAAAGTGTTCGACAAATCCTCGCCGCTGATCTTCAACTCCCTGACCTCCGGTGAGCGTCTGAACAAGTGCCGCCTGGAGTGGTACCGCACTTCCTCCACCGGTACTCAAGAGCACTACTTCACCATCGAGCTGGAAGATGCCGTGATCGTCGACGTGCAGTCGCGCATGCCGAACTGCCAAGACCCAGGCATGTCGCACTTCACTCACCTGGAAGACGTGTACTTCACCTACCGCAAAATCGTTTGGACCCACGAAGTCTCCGGCACTTCCGGCTCCGACGACTGGCGTACCCCGATCTCCGCCTAAGTCTTGGCTGAGCTCGTGTAATACCGCATCGGCCAGGCATCGTCCTGGCCGTTGTGTTTTCGAGTTTTCCGCATCAGGCCATAAACGTCGAATACGCCCGGTTGTTCGCTCGATGGGCTCGTAGAATGGCTGGCTTATTCATGGATCGAAACAAGAGGAACAACGAATGTTCGCCCCTGCCAACCAGACCCATTTCAGCCTCAGCATCGAAGGCGTCAGTCACGATCTGCAGGTGCTCGAATTCAGCGGCCGCGAGGCAATCAGCCAGCCTTTCGAATTCGAACTGGAACTGGTCAGCGAACGTCCCGACCTCGACCTGGAAAGCCTGCTGCATCAGCCCGCATTCCTGGCGTTATCCCAGGCCGGCAATGGCATCCACGGGCAGCTCTACCGCGTCGCCCAGGGCGAATCCGGCAAGCGCCTGACCCGTTACCACGTCAGCCTGCGCCCGCAACTGGCCTATCTGGCGCACCGCGTTAACCAACGAATTTTCCAACACCTGACGGTGGAAAAGATCATCGGCCAAGTGCTCGAAGAGCACGGCATCCAGGCTAACGCCTACCAATTTCAACTCGGCTCGATCTACCCCGAGCGCGAGTACTGCGTGCAGTACGACGAATCCGACCTGCACTTTATTCAGCGCCTATGCGAAGAAGAGGGTATTCACTACCACTTCCAACACAGCGCGCAGGGCCATGTGTTGGTGTTCGGCGACGATCAGACACCGTTTCCCAAACTGGCGCCCACCGCTTATCAGCAAGACAGCGGCCTGGTCGCCGATCAGCCGGTGATCAAACGCTTCGGCGTGCGCGTGGAAACCCGCACCAGCCGGGTGACCCGCCGCGATTACGATTTCGAAAAGCCCAAACTGCTAATGGAGGCCGCGGCCAAGAGCGAATTCACCCCGGACCTCGAGGACTACGACTACCCCGGCCGTTTCGTCGAGCGCGAGCGCGGCAAACACCTCAGCCAACGCGCCCTGGAACGCCACCGCCACGACTTCGAGCTGGCCCAGGGCGACAGTGACCAGACGCTGCTGGTCAGCGGCCACTTCCTCGCCTTCACCGACCACCCGCGGCAAAACTGGAACGACCTCTGGTTACTGACCGAAATCCACCACGAAGGCAAACAGCCGCAGGTGCTGGAAGAGTCGGTCACAGACTTTGGCAGCCAACACGGTCAGCCCCCTCTCCCTCCGGGAGAGGGTTGGGGTGAGGGAAAAGCAGGCGCCCCCGATTTCATCCAGGGCTACCGCAACCACTTCACCGCCACCCCTTGGACCGTACCCTTCCGCCCAGCGCTGAACCATCCCAAGCCGCGCATCCTCGGCAGCCAGAGCGCCGTGGTCACAGGCCCCGCCAGCGAGGAAATCCACTGCGACCAATACGGCCGGGTCAGGGTGCAATTTTTCTGGGATCGAGAGGGGCAGGCCGACGATAAAACCAGCTGCTGGCTGCGCGTATCGAGTAGCTGGGCCGGCGACCGCTACGGCGCCATCGCCATTCCGCGCGTGGGCATGGAAGTACTGGTCACTTTTCTTGAAGGCGATCCCGACCAGCCACTGGTCACCGGCTGCCTGTATCACAAGGAACACGTCGTCCCCTACGACCTGCCGGCGAACAAGACCCGCACCGTGTTCAAAACCCTCAGCTCGCCAGGCGGTGGCGGCTACAACGAAATACGCATCGAAGACAAAAAGGGCGAGGAACAGATCTACATCCACGCCGAGCGCGACTGGGACGAAAACATCGAGCACGACCAGAAGATCCGCATCGGTAACGAACGCCACGACACCATCGAAGCCAACAGCTACAGCGAATTTCTGGCCGAAGAACACCGCACCACGCATCTGGATCGCAAAAGCGAAATCAAAGCCAACGACCACCTCACCGTCGGCAACAACCAACACATCAAAATCGGCACCGGCCAATACATCAACGCCGGTACAGAAATTCATCTATCCAGCGGCCAGAAGGTCGTCCTCGAAGCCGGCAGCGAACTGACCCTCAAAGCCGCCGGCAGCTTTATCAAACTGGATGGCGGCGGCATCACCCTGGTCGGGCCGATTATCAAATTCAACTCGGGTGGCGCGCCGGGAAGTGGCTCGGGGGCAGCACCGATTCGGCCGGGCAAGGTCAAGCCGGCGGATGCGGATAAGGCCGGCGCCTTGCTAACGCCCGCGCAAATTCAAACGCTAAAACGCAACGCACCTTTCTGTGAAGAGTGCGAGAAATGCAAGGACGGTGCCTGTGCCATCTAAGCGCCTGAGTGTCCGCGACTGGCTGAATGGCCAACCCCGCAATGGCGACAGCCATCTCTACGTGGTGATGAGCAACGCCAGCGACGCCAACCCGCTGCATGCCTATTACCAGCAAGAATCCGCTATTGCACCGCTGCCCATCTGGGACGGCACGCCCTATGCGGATTGGCAGGCGGTGATGCCATTTCTCGGTGAGTTGCAGTCCGACGGTTCTTTTCTCGACTGGGTCGAGCAAGCTAGCGAAGAGGATTGGGGCTGGCTGGCCTGCTCGCCCCACTCGCCTGAAACCGTACTCGAGCACCTCAAGGGCCTGACCCAGGTGCGCATGCCGGACGCCAGCGAAGTATTTTTCCGCTTCTGGGATGGCCGTCATTTACTGCCGATCCTCAACTACCTGGGCGCCAAGGCCGGCGAGCTGCTGCCGGTATTCGAGCGTTACCTGATCAATGGTCAGGGGCTTGAACTCGAACTACCACCGCTCACCCCGGCCAAGCCCTACCCCTGGTGGCAAGTCCCGGCGACCTTGCTCAACAAGTTGAATGAAGAAGACCCCACCCCGCTAGTCGACAACCTGATGCAGTGGCTGCGTGAGGATCACGCCGAGCTGTATTTCGCCTTTCCCGAGCCCAACCTGCGGCTGAAGACCGAACATTTCGTTCGGCACAGCCAGCACATGGAAGACACTTTAGCCGGGCGTTTCAAAGCCCATTTGGAACAGGAATTGACTCGATGATCAGCAATGTCCTTTATGGCTCGTTCATGCTTTATGGCCTGATGGCAGAGGAGCCCGACGCGGGCAAGATCATTGGCGACTTCAAACGCAACAGCATGGAGCGCTATAAAGAGCTGGCCGACAGCCTGCTGACCGGCTGGGCGCTCGATGCCCAGCAGAAGTTCACCATCGGCGACGAGATCATGCCGATCAAGGCTGACAAGGATAAAACCGGGGCGGTGAACGCCTATGCGACTTGCCCGGTGAACGGGCAGCTCAAACTGTTGCATGCCTTCGACTCCGCCAACTTCGTGCCCATCGGTAACACGCCCTTTGAGGCGGTGCAGCAACTCTCGATTTTTAGCGGCCAGAGCCCGCAGAAATTTACCGGTACGCTTGATGCCAACGGCATGGGCAGCATCAGCGGCTGCATCCCTAACAGCCAATACCGCATTCGCTTCTACCCCAACGTCAGCCAGCGTGAGATCGACACCCTTTACGCTTCCTACGACGGCGTCATTGCCAAGTTGCACGACTGGTTGCAGGCGGAATGGAGCGGCAACATTGCCCCGCAATGGAAGCTGATGGCGCCGGTCGGTGACCCCAAGCGTCTGGCACAGATCAACAAAGCGTTTGTGGATGGTATGGGCAACGCCTTGATGGCGCTCTGGGACGACGTCAAGAAGCTGTTCGAGATACTCACCAATCTGGACAAGTATTGCGACAAGCTGCTGACGTTTATTTCTGAATTCGACTTTCAGAAGCTCAAGGCGCAGGCCAAGGATTTGATGCATACGCTGCTGATGATCGTCAGCGACGAGCCGCTGATGTTCCTCTACGCCTCTGCGGTGGTGTGCTGGGTGCAACTGCTGCCGCCCACCACCGTTGCGGAGCTCACCGGGCAGGCCCTTACCGGCCTGCTGCTGGATATTCTGCTGGGTATCGTCCTGACCGGGGGAGCCGGGTTGGTCGTACGCTATTCCACCAAGGCGATCAAGGGGCTCAGCAACGGCGCAGCCGGGCAGCTTAGAAAAGCCGTGCAAACCCTGATCGACGTGAGCAAGAGCCATGCGCTCAAGCCCCATGCCGAGGCGGTCAAGCCGCTGGCCGCGCGCGGCGAGGTACTGGTCAACAGCTCGCAAAAGACCACACTGCAGGTCAAGAGTCCGGCCCAGGGTATTGATCTGACCGAACCGGACACCCTGAGCGTCAAACGCGGCAAGACGCAAAACACCCGTGTGACCAAAGCGGAATCCGTGGACGATGCTTCGGCTTCCGCGAAAAACCCGAACGATAAGGCGGCGGACAGCGCCGAAAAGACCTGCACCGACAAATGTCCGGTGTCGATGGTGACCGGCGAAGAGCTGCTGACCCTGACCGACGGCGAACTTGACGGTCTGCTGAGTTTCCCCTGGAGCCGCCTGTACCGCACCAGCGCCGCCGAGATTGACCGCGGCCTGGGCTATGGCTGGAGCCACAGCTTGGCACACCGTTTGGATCGAGAAGGTGAGGAACTGGTCTGGACTGACCATGAGAACCGCCGAACACGCTTCCCCATACCCAGTCAGCAGCGCCCGGCGATCACCAACCGCTTGTCACGCGCCGCCATCTACCTGGGCGACGACCCGGCCGAACTGATCCTCGCCCAGGCCGGCAAGGCGCCGCGCTTCTATCATTTCCGCCGCGATACCCAGGGCGGCTACCTGATCGCCATCAGCGATGCCTACGGTAACCGCATCAACCTCAGTCGCGACCTGATGGGGCGCATCCAGCGCCTGAGCAACAGGGCCGGCCGCGCGCTGCGGCTGCGCTACGAGGGCAAACATATCGCCGCGGTGGAGTATCAAATCCAGCGCGCTGCGGACACCGAGGAAGACAGCTGGCAAACCGAGCAGACCCTGGTGCGTTACCGCTACAACGCCGCGGGACAATTGCTCGAAGCCAGCAATGCCTTGGGCGAGACCGAACGCTACCGCTACGACGAGGCCAATGTCATTCTCGAACGCCAGCTGGCCGGCGGCGCGGCTTTCTACTGGGAATGGCAAGGCGAAGGCAAACAAGCCCGTTGCGTGCGGCACTGGGCCAACTTCCAGCAGATGGAGGCCCGCTACAGCTGGGACGATAAAGGCGGCGTCACGGTGCTCAACGCCGATGGCAGCGAGCAAGTCTACGTTCACGACGACAACGCCCGACTGGTCAAACAAATCGACCCGGACGGCGCGCAAACCCTAAAGTCCTACGACGAAAAAGGTCAACTGATCGCCGAGCAAGACCCGCTTGGCGCCATTACCGAATACCGCTATGACGAAGCCGGTCGCCTCACTGCGGTGATCCCGCCGGAAGACCAACCGATTGCCTACGAGTACCGGGACGGCTTCGTCAGCGCGGTACAACGCGGCGAGGCTACCTGGAAGTACCGCCGCAACGCCCAGGGCGATATCACCGCGCAGACCGACCCGCACGGCCATACCACCCAATACAACTACGATGCCCAGGGTCGCCTGCTCTCCATTCGCCACCCCGATGGCAGCGAGCACAAACTGGCGTGGAACCCACTGGGCCAACTGATCGAGGAGCAGTTGCCCACTGGCGGCGAGCGACGCTACCGCTACGACGCCCAGGGTCGGCAGATCACCCGCCAGGACGAAAACGGCGCCATCACCCAGTATCAATGGGATGCCGTCGGCCGCCTGGCGCAAATCACCCTGCCCGGCGGCTGCACGCGCGCCTTCAGCTACAACGCCTATGGCAAGGTCACCGGCGAGCGCGACGAACTCGGCCGCGTCACCCGCTACGAATACGCCGATGGCTTGCACCTGGTCAGCCGGCGGATCAATCCGGACGGTAGCCAGCTGCGCTACCGCTACGACAACGCCCGCCTGCTGCTCACCGAGATCGAGAACGAGCGCGGCGAACACTACAAGCTCGACTACTACCCCAACGGACTGATCCAGCGTGAAACCGCCTTCGATGGGCGCAGCACCGCCTACGCCTACGACCTCAACGGCCATCTGATCGAAAAGAAGGAGTTCGGCGACGACGGCAGCGAGCTGGTCACCGCCTACCAGCGCGACGCCGCAGGGCGTTTACTGGTCAAGACCCTACCGGACGGCGAGCAGGTGCATTACACCTACGATGCCCTCGGCCGTCTGGTCGGCGTCGACGACGGCCAGTGGCCGTTGGCCTATCGCTACGACTTGCAGGATCGCCTGATCGAAGAACACCAGGGCTGGGCCACCCTGCGCTACGAATACGACGCCCTCGGCCAGCTCAACCACTGCCGCCTTCCCGACGGCAGCCGTCTGGACTACCGCCACCAAGCCGGCGGCACGCTGGCCGCCATCGACCTCAACGGCCAGCCGCTGACCGCCCACCAGTTCACCGCGGGCGGGCGCGAACAGTACCGTCAGCAAGGCGCGTTGCTCAGCGAATACCAGTACGACGAACAAGGCCGCCTGCGCGCCCATAACCTGCGCCAGGAACAGCAGCGCGTGCTGCAACGCCACTACCGCTACGACGCCAACGGCAATCTGGCCGGCATCGACGACTCGCGCAAAGGCAGTAAAAGCTTCCACTACGACCCGCTGGATCGCCTAGTGGCGGTGCGCGGTGACACCCCGGAAAGCTTTGCCCACGACCCGGCCGGCACCCTGCTGGAGCAAAGCACTGCCGTCGCCACCGACCGCGTCAACGTCAAGGGCAACCGCCTGCTGATGCAGGGCGACCGCCACTTCGACTACGACGCCTTCGGCAACCTGATGCGCGAACGCCGCGGCGCCGGCCAGCGGCTGATTACCGACTACCGCTACGACAACCAGCACCGCCTGATTGGCGCCAGCCTGCCCGACGGCAGCCAGGTGAGCTACCGCTACGACGCCTTCGGCCGGCGCATCGCCAAGGTGGTAGACGGCAAAACCACAGAGTTCCTCTGGCAAGGCGACCGCTTGATCGCCGAGAGCGGCCCTGAACAGTACCGCAGCTATGTCTACGAACCCGGCACTTTCCGCCCCCTGGCCATGCTCCAGGGCAAGGGCGCCGAGGCCGAGCCGTTCTATTACCAACTCGACCACCTTGGCACGCCGCAAGAACTGACCAGCGCCGCCGGCGAAATCCTCTGGTCGGTTAAATACCGCGCCTACGGCAATGTCGCCAAACTGGAAGTCGCCGAAGTCGACAACCCCCTGCGCTTCCAGGGCCAGTACTTCGACGCCGAAACCGGCCTGCACTACAACCGCCACCGCTACTACAATCCCAACACCGGTAGCTACCTCAACCCCGATCCGATCAAGCTCGCGGGTGGACTTAATAACTATCAGTATGTGAAAAACCCCACGGGGTGGGTGGATCCATTGGGGTTGGCTGGGGCGAAGGGAGATTGTCCTCAGCCAGGCAAGCCTGATTTTTACGTCGGCCCATCGGGCCCTGACTCGACGCTGCCTTCGACTGGTTATCGCTATATGCGGTATGAAAACGATGATGGCAGTATTAATAAGTATGCAGATATGACACTAGAGTCAAAATCCGCACCTACCACTTATGTGGGATTCGAGAAGTACGAGACCGGCTCTGAGGCTAGAGAGGCATTTCAAGTTAAAGGCCCTGAAATTGGACCAGATGCGAATGGTGCAGGATCATGGAGTGACGCACGTTTAAGAGGCGAGTTCGATACTTTGCAACTTTATGTCGAAGGCGTTCCGAAGGCGCGTGTACCACATTGGAAGGGAGACACCGATAAAACCAAACTTGAGCCTTTTGCCGAGGCTTATCCCGAGTACGGAAAAGGTGGAGCTGCGCAGCTGCATCTGGATGGCCAAAAAATAGATTTCGATAAAGTTGACGTACTGCCGGAGAATTAATGAAAGATTACTATGTTATTGCACAGCAAGACTTATCACCTGGCGCAGCGCATAGCTCAGAATGGCCAAAAATTATTGGCTACTCGTACAAGGATAAGTCTTTTCTATTTCTTGAGGGGAAAGGACATGGCTTGATGGGTGGGGAGCTGCCAGAAACAGTGGCAAAACAACTTAAATGGCGAGATATATTTATTGCTTTAAATGCCGAATGGTTTTTGGTCTTCCTAGACCAGAAGAATTTCAATAATGAAAAAGACTTCCTAGATGAGCTAGCCAAATCAATTGGCACCCTCGACATCCTTACATATTAAAAACACCAATACTACCTAGACACAGCCTCACTTATAAAACTTTAGCAATGAGCCCTAATAATATAACAATCATAAATGACAGAACCAAAGAAATTGCAGAACTCATTTATGATTCAGCTTTAACCACCTTGAGTGTCAATTTTGCTGACGGATCCTCTATCACAGGCTCTGGAAATAATCTTTTTGAATGCTTCTCTCAAATACGATCATTGCGTCCAGACATAGTCTTTCTGTGCAAGGGAGCAAAGCGAAACGTTTATCCGTCTAGAATGTCATCGCAGATGGCTAGCGGGTTGTTAGCCTATGAATTAAAACTAGGTGAGCAAGCATTGAAAAATGATATTGTAAATATATTCGATTACGATGAGATGGATATCGCTAAAAGCCCGAATGACCAAGCAGAATTCTTCAAGAAATGGCTCAACTCGTTAAAATAATAATTCAATAAGTGCAAGCAACAGGGCGCTGCGTATTAATTTTCCGCCTACCATCGAAGGCTTATTCAGATTAATCCTGTAGCACCATAATTCTGCTCAACCAAAACATGGACAATAAAAGATGAAGCTTGAACTATCGGATCGCTACGCGGGCACCTTGCTTGGTTTGGCTTGCGGCGATGCGGTGGGAACGGCGGTGGAGTTTTGCCCGCGCGATACATTCACCCCTCTTGTCGATATGGTCGGTGGTGGTCCATTTAAGCTCGCGCCGGGCCAGTGGACGGACGATACATCAATGGCTCTATGCCTTGCGGAAAGCCTACTGACGAAGAATGGTTTCGATGCGAAGGATCAGATGGGGCGATACCTCAACTGGTGGCAATGGGGGTATATGAGTTCCACTGGCGAGTGCTTTGACATTGGAAACACAGTCAGGCAAGCGCTCCTGAAATACCAGCAAACGAATCAACCTTTTGCAGGCTCCATAGAGCCAGAGACAGCGGGCAATGGCTCGCTTATGCGCCTCGCCCCTGTCGTGCTCTTCTACTATCCCTTTGAACAAGATATCGCCAAATTCACGGTAGCGAGTTCTCGCACAACCCACTCCGCACCCGAAGCGACCGAGTGCTGTCGCCTGCTTGGAGAGCTAATATCCAAGGCCTTGACTGGCAAGTCAAAGGCAGAAGTACTTAGCCCTTCGCAGACAAGTTTTATCGAACCCAAGGTCAGGAGCATCGCTTCCGGGGAATACATGTTCAAGACACGCGAACAAATCGCTGGGACAGGCTATAGCGTGGCTTCGCTGGAAGCTGCCATTTGGTGTTTTTGGCGGTCGGGCAGCTTCGAGTCAGCCGTACTTGACGCCGCGAACCTTGGCAATGATGCAGACACTACCGCAGCGATAGTCGGTCAATTGGCCGGCGCCTTTTATGGTAAGTCGGGAATACCGACTCAATGGCTTGCAAAGTTGCATATGAGTGCGGAAATTGAAGGCATGGCAGGTGCGCTGCTTCAATCCGCCAAGTTAAGGCAGGTCCAACTGAGTGGGTCAAGGACCAGATTCGAACCCTTATGACGCCCAGGCCGCCAGCATGCTATCTGCCACCCGATGGCAACAACCGCAAACTGGCATGGAACCCGTCGGGCCACCTGATTCAGGGTTAATCAAATTCTCCAGCCGAGCAATGACGGCGATACCCCGCGCCTGCTGCAGGCCGAGCAGCAGCAACTAACGCCATTGGCCGCCTACGCCAAGCAGCAGAATGTGACCCGCGTCTCGCTTTGGCATCGCGCATATCACCGACAATGCCGCGCCGGCCGGACGCCGCTGGCTTTCGGCCACCCCATTACCTGAATCTTCAAGGAAGATGACCATGAAACTGCAGTTATCCCTGTCCGCGCTCGCCCTCGCCACCCTGCTTTCCGGCTGTCAGAACATGAGCCCCGACGCCATGCTTAGCACTGGGCTGCAAGCGATGCAGGCCGCCACGCTCAGCGATGCCGAAGTGAAGGCCATGGCCGACGACGCCTGCGTGCAGATGGACGCCCAGTCGCCCATCGCCTCGGCCGACAGCAAGTACAGCAAACGCCTGGAGACGATCGCCGGCAACCTCGGCAGCCAGATCAACGGTACGCCGGTCACCTACAAGGTTTACCTGACCGACGACGTCAACGCCTGGGCCATGGCTAACGGTTGCGTGCGCGTGTACAGCGGCTTGATGGACCTGATGAACGACAATGAAGTGGAAGGCGTGCTGGGCCATGAGATGGGCCACGTGGCCCTCGGCCACACCAAGAAGTCCATGCAAGCGGCCTACGCTACTTCGGTAGCCCGCGGTGCCATCGCCTCCTCTGGCAACGGTGCGGCAATGGCGCTGTCCAATTCGCAGCTGGGCGACCTGGGTGAGGCGCTGATCAACGCGCAGTTTTCCCAGTCTCAGGAAAGCGCCGCCGACGACTTCTCCTTTGACCTGCTGAAGCAGCGCAACATTCCGCTGCAGGGCCTGGCCAGCGCCTTCGACAAGTTGGCTGAGCTAGGCGGTGGCGACAGCAGCATGTTTGACTCCCACCCGGGCTCGGCCGACCGCGCCGCACATATCCGCCAGCGCATCGCCGCCAGCAAGTGATTCACCAAGGGGCCGCAGCAGCGGCCCCTTCTGTTTCAGTCGTCAGCGCGACCTGATTAGCCTTTCTCACCGTTCGGCAGCTCATTGCCGCCCACTCAGCCAGCCCCGCCGAAAATAAACCAGCACCACCCCCAATACCAAAACCCCCAGCAAACCGGCACTGAGAAACAGCCCCGAGTAACCCAACGCCTTCGCCAACACCCCGCTAAGCGCGCCGACCAGGCCGCCGAGCAGCAGTTGCGCCGAGGCTTGCAGGGTGAAGTCGGCGCCTTCGTGTTCGGGCCGGCATTGGCGCATCATCGCGGCGAACAGCGCGACCGTGGACATGCCGTCCGCCAGTTGTTCGAACAAAGCGACCAGGTAGACCAGTTCGCGGTTACCGCCAGCCTGCACCAGCAGGGCCATGGCGGCGATGCCGAGCGCTTGCAGTGCGCCGAACAACAGCAGCGAACGCAACGTACCCAGACGCGCGTAGAGCAGGCCGCCGAGCAGTGCGCCGCCGATCCCGGCGAGGCTGCTGAGCAGGGTCAGCAGGCCGAGGTCGGCATAGCTCCAGCCCTGGTCGACCAGCATCGGCTTGATCATCGGCGAACCCAGGGCGTCGCCGAGTTTGAAGCTGAGCACCACCGCCAGCCACAACAGCATGCCTGGCTGCGCCAACAGGCCGCGGTAGTGGCGCAGCAGCAGGCCGGGGCCGGCAGGTTCGGCGAGGGCCGGGCGGTAAGGCAGACGCTGCGCCTCGGGGAAGCACCAGATCGGTATCAGGGTCAGCAGCAGTAATATCGCCAGCGTCGCCACGGCCAGATTCCAACCGAGCCAGTCGATTGCCAGCAGCAGGCCGCTGCCGCTGACCAGCATGCCGACCTTGTAACCACCGACTTGCAGGCTGTTGCCCAGGCCGCGCCAGCGCTCCGGCAACAGGCGCACGGTGAGGCCGTCGGTGGCGATGTCCTGGGTCGAGGCCGCAAGGTTGATCAACAGCAACAGGCCGAGCAGCAGCGGCAACTGGCTGCCGAACAGCACAGCCGGCGAGAGCAGCGCCAGCCCGCCGAGCAGCACCGCGATGCCGCCTTGCAGCGGCAGTATCCAGCCACGATGATGACCGAGCCGGGGCGATTCCAGGCGATCCACCCAGGGCGCCCAAAGTACCTTGAGCAGCCAGGGCAGGGCCAGCAGCTTGAGCAGGCCGATCACCGTCAGGTCGACGCCATGCTGACGCAGCAGCACCGGCAGCGAATGGGCGATCAGCCCGGAGGGTAATCCCTGGGCGCAGTACAGCGAGGCCAATAGCAGCAGGGTGGCGGTGGCCGGGCGCGGAGTAGCATCGAGGGGAGTGGACGACATGGTGGTCTCTTTAGCGTGCTAGCCGCACCGCGACGGCTTTTTCCGCCGCGCCGAACAAGGCAAGCGACAATAACCAGCGCCCCCTGACCGGCACAAGCGCGCCTTGCGGGTGGGCGGCGCTTATTTCCAGATGGCGAAGGCGTCGTCGCGCAGCAACTGGGCGAAGTTTTGCGCCGGCACCGGCTTGCTGATCAGGAAGCCCTGCACTTCGTCGCAGCGCTGGGTCTTGAGGAAGTCCAGCTGCTCGCGGGTTTCCACACCCTCGGCGACCACTTTCAGTTCCAGGCTGTGGGCCATGGCGATGATCGCCCGGGTGATCGCGGCATCCTCGCTGCCCGGCGACAGGTCGCGGATAAAGGTCTGGTCGATTTTCACGCAATCCACCGGGAAGCGCTTGAGGTAACTGAGCGAGGAGTAGCCGGTGCCGAAGTCGTCGATCGCCAGTTGCACGCCGAGGTTACGCAGTTGCTGGAAGGTGCTGATCACGCTCTCGACATTGTCCAGCAGTTGGCTCTCCGTTAACTCAAGCTCGAGGAACTGCGGCGCCAAACCGGTTTCCACCAGGATCTGCCGCACCAGGCTGACCAGATTGCCCTGGCGCAACTGATGCACCGAGAGGTTCACCGATACGCGGATCTCGGCCAAGCCCTGCTGCTGCCATTCGCGCGCCTGCTGGCAGGCCTGACGCAGGACGATTTCGCCAATGGGGGCGATCAGCCCGGTTTCCTCGGCCAGGCCGATAAAATCGTTCGGCGGCACCAGGCCCATTTCCGGGTGGCGCCAGCGCACCAGGGCCTCGGCACCATTCAGGCTGCCATCGGACAGGCGCAACTTGGGCTGGTAGAACACCTCCAACTGGTCGCTGTCGATCGCCTTGCGCAGCTGGGTTTCCAGCTGCAAGCGTTCCAGGGTGCAGGCCTGCAGGTTGTCGGTGAAAAACTGGAAGGTATTGCCGCCCAGGTGTTTGGCATGTTGCATGGCCATATTGGCCTGGCTGATCAGCGCGGAGATTTCCCGCGCGTTGTCCGGCAACAGGCTGATACCCAGGGACGCGCTGATCACCAACTCCTCGCCACCGGCAGTCATCGGCATGCGCAGTTTGGTCAGCAGGCGGCTGGCCAGACGCGCCAGGCTGGAAAGGCTGCCGTAGGAGTCGAGGATAATGGCGAATTCGTCGCTGGATAAACGCGCAATGGTATCGGCCTCGGAAACAGCCTGGGTCAGGCGGCGGCTCATCTGACGCAACAACTGGTCGGCGGTTTCATGGCCGAGGCTGTCGTTGAGCAGCTTGAAGCGATCCAGGTCGATATGCAGCAGGGCGATGCTGCGACCGCTCTGCCGGGCGCGCTGGCTGGCCTCGTGCAGGCGCTCCTTGAACAGCGTGCGGTTGGCCAGGCCGGTCAGCTCGTCGTAATGCGAGAGATAACGCAGCCGTTCTTCGGCTTCACGCCGCGCCGACAGATCGGCGAAGAAGCCGACGATATGGCTGACGTTACCCCGCGAATCGCGTACCACGTTGAGTTGCAGCCACTGCGGGTAGAGTTCGCCATTCTTGCGCGTCTCGATCAGCTCGCCGCGCCAGTTGCCGGTGTTTTCCAGCTCCAGGCGGATCATTTGATACTGGCGGCGCGTATCGCGGCTGCCGATCAGGCTCATTACATTGCGACCGACCAGTTCATCCTGACGATAGCCGGTGACCTGACTGAATGCCTGGTTGACCGAGAGCAGGCGGTAATCCGGGTCGAGAATCACGATGCCTTCGCTGGCTGCTTCGAACACGGTGGCGGCCAGTTGCCGTTGTTGCTCCAGCTGCTTGCGCGCGCTGACATCGCGCCGCGTGCCGAGCATACGCAGCACCCGGCCCTGAGGGTCGCGCTCCACCGCGCGGCCACGGTCTTCGATCCACACCCAATGGCCGTCGGCGTGCTTGATCCGGTATTCGACCTGGTAACCGTCGCTGCGCCCCTTCATATGTTCGATCAGCGCCCGGCGCAGTACCGGCAGATCGTCCGGGTGCAGGCGCGGCTTGAGGTCGCGCAGCATCGCATGCACACCGGTCGGCTCGATGCCGAAGATTTCCTTGAGGCGCGAGTGATGGATTTCGTCGCTTTGCAGGTTCCAATCCCACAGCCCCAGTTCGCTGGCCTCGATGGCCAGGCTCAAGCGCGTCTGGCTTTTGCTCAGGGCATGGGTCGCTTCGTCCAGCTCCAGGGTGCGTTCGGCCACCCGCATCTCCAGCTCGGCATGGGCGGCGCGCAATTCGCGCTCGGCACGACCGCGCTGCTCGACCTCGTGGGCCAGCTCGCTATTCAGGCTTTCTGCGCCTTGCTTGGCCTGTTCCAGGTTGGCGATCAGCGCCTGGTTGTGAAAGCGCTGCAACAGCGAGCGCTGCACCAGGCGGTTGACCTGCCAGGCCATCACCAGCAACGCCGCGCACAGAATCGCACTGAGCATGCCCCAGCCACGCTGCAAGCTATGCGTACTGGACAGTAGAAATGCCATCGAGGGCAGCAAACAGGGCATGGCGAAGGCGAGGAACGCCGGCAGGCTGATCGCATAAGCGACGCTGGCGGAGAGAATCGCCGCGCCGATCAGACCATAGACCAGCGCCTGCTGATAGAACGCATCCGCCGGCACCAGGAAGATGGCGACGAAAGCCAGGGCCAGGCCGGATGCGGTGGCGCCGGCCAGAAAACTCAAGCGCCAGTGCGGTTGCGCCTGACGCACTGGCGAGGCGTTGTTGAAGGCGTTGACCTGGACCAGACGCAGCAGCGCCAACAACAGCAGCCCGATCAGCCAGGCGGCGAGCGTCGCATTGCCCTGAGGCTTCCAGAGCAGATAGCCACTGGCCAGGCCGTTAAGCAGCATGAACAGGGTCGGCAAGCGCGAGCCCTGGTACAGCAGGCGGGTGCGCTCAAGCGCAATCTCCGCAGCGAATTGCTCGGCGATTTGCCACGGCGCGTCCGGCATTGCGGAAGCATCTCGGGTGGTGATCATAGGCGAAATTCTTATAGTGGATGCCTAGGTATGACGGCCGAGCATAACCGAGCCAGACGCATCGCCATAGATGGGTGTGCGTTAACTCACAAAACCAATCGCTCTATCGCTGACCTTGCCGTGCCATCCAGCGCCCATCGCGCGGGCCGCGCGCGACCGGCCGACAGCGCGGTTTGCCCTGCCCGCCGCAGCCCCCTAGAATGCCGCGATGCAAAACGACCCCGAACTCCTTATCGCCTCACTCAACGACGGCCAGCGTCAGGCCGTGACCGCCTCGCTCGGGCGCCAATTGGTGCTCGCCGGTGCCGGCTCCGGCAAGACCCGCGTGCTGGTACACCGCATCGCCTGGCTGATCCAGATCGAAGGCGCCTCGCCGCACAGCATTCTTTCGGTGACCTTCACCAACAAGGCCGCGGCGGAAATGCGCGCGCGCATCGAGCAGATGCTCGGGCACAACCCGGCCGGGATGTGGGTCGGTACCTTCCACGGCCTGGCCCACCGTCTGTTGCGTGCGCACTGGCAGGAAGCCGGCTTGAGCGAAAGCTTCCAGATTCTCGATTCCGACGACCAGCAGCGCCTGATCAAGCGGGTGATCCGCGAACTGGGCCTGGACGAGCAGCGCTGGCCGCCGCGCCAGTCGCAGTGGTTTATCAACGGGCAGAAGGACGAGGGCATCCGCCCGCAGAACATCCAGCCCGGCGGCGACCTGTTTCTCGCCACCCAGTTGAGCATCTACCAAGCCTACGAAGCGGCCTGCGCCCGCGCCGGGGTGATCGATTTCGCAGAGCTGCTGTTGCGCGCCCTCGACCTGTGGCGCGACAAGCCGGGCCTGCTTGAGCACTATCAGCGGCGCTTCCGGCACATCCTGGTCGACGAGTTCCAGGACACCAACGCCGTGCAATACGCCTGGCTGCGCATGCTCGCCAAGGGCGGCGATAGCCTGATGGTGGTGGGCGACGACGACCAGTCGATCTATGGCTGGCGCGGGGCGAAGATCGAGAACATCCAGCAGTTCGGCGACGACTTCAAGGATTCCGAGCTGATCCGCCTGGAGCAGAACTACCGCTCCACCGCAGGCATTCTCAAGGCCGCCAACGCGCTGATCGCCAATAACCAGGGGCGCCTGGGCAAGGAGCTGTGGACCGAAGACGGCGACGGCGAACCGATCAGCCTGTATGCAGCGTTCAACGAGCACGACGAAGCGCGTTACGTGGTCGAGTCGATCGAGGACGCGCTGCGCAAGGATGGCCTCAAGCGCAGCGAGATCGCCATCCTCTACCGCTCCAACGCGCAGTCGCGAGTGCTTGAAGAAGCCCTGCTGCGCGAGAAGATCCCTTACCGCATCTACGGCGGCCAGCGCTTCTTCGAACGCCTGGAAATCAAGAACGCCATGGCCTACCTGCGCCTGCTCGACGGCCGCGGCAACGACGCGGCGCTGGAGCGGGTGATCAACGTGCCGGCGCGCGGCATCGGCGAGAAGACCGTCGAGGCGATCCGCGCCTTCGCCCGTGAGCAGGACCTTTCCATGTGGGAAGCGATCCGCCTGATGGTTGCCAACAAGGCCCTGCCCGGCCGCGCCTCCGGCGCCCTCGCCGGCTTTATCGAGTTGATCGACAACCTGGCGGCCAAGGTGCTGAGCATGCCGCTGCACCTGATGGCGCAAACCGTCATCGAGCAGAGCGGGCTGATCACCTACCACAAGGAAGAGAAAGGCGAGAAAGGCCAGGCTCGGGTGGAAAACCTCGAGGAACTGGTAAGCGCCGCGCGCACCTTCGAGAACGACGAAGACGACGAGCTGAGCCCTTTGCAGGCGTTTCTCAGCCATGCCTCGCTGGAGGCCGGCGACACCCAGGCTGCGGAGAACGAGGACAGCATCCAGCTGATGACCCTGCACAGCGCCAAGGGCCTGGAGTTCCCCCAGGTGTTTCTGGTCGGCATGGAAGAGGGCCTGTTCCCGCACAAGATGAGCCTGGAAGAACCCGGCCGCCTCGAAGAAGAGCGCCGCCTGGCCTATGTCGGCATCACCCGCGCGATGCAGAAGCTGGTAATCAGCTACGCGGAAACCCGGCGCCTGTACGGCAGCGAAACCTACAACAAGGTGTCGCGCTTCGTCCGCGAGATTCCGCCGCAGCTGATGCAGGAAGTACGCCTGTCCAATAGCGTAACGCGGCCGTTCAGTGGCAGCAGCTCGATGAGCGGCAGCAGCCTGTTCGCCGGCAGCGCGGTACCGGATACCGGTTTCAGCCTCGGCCAGCGCGTGCGCCATTCGCTGTTCGGCGAAGGAACCATCCTCAATTTCGAAGGCGCTGGCGCGCAGGCGCGGGTGCAGGTGAATTTCGAGGATGAAGGCAGCAAGTGGTTGATGCTCGGCTATGCCAAGCTGGAAGCGCTTTAAAAGCTTTGGTAGCCCGGATGCAATCCAGGCTACGAGATTCATTCGAACAATAAGGAAGTCCCCATGATTCGTCGCCATATGCTGCTCGCTACTGCCCTGTTCGCCACCCTTGGCCTGGTTGGCTGCAAGGATGAAAAAGCCGCTACCGAGCAGGCTGCCGCACCCGCGCAGACCTTCCAGTGGAAAATGGTTACCGCCTGGCCGAAGAACTACCCCGGCCTTGGCACTGCCGCCGAGCATCTGGCGGAGCGGGTCGCGGCCATGAGTGGCGGGCGCCTGACCATCAAGGTGTATGCCGGCGGCGAACTGGTGCCGCCGCTGGAGGTGTTCGACGCGGTCTCGCGCGGCACCGCCGAACTCGGCCATGGCGCGGCCTATTACTGGAAAGGCAAGGTGCCGGCGGCGCAGTTCTTCACTGCCGTGCCTTTCGGCCTGTCCACCAGCGAAATGAACGCCTGGCTGAGCAAGGGCGGCGGTCAGGCGTTGTGGGACGAGGCCTACGCGCCCTATGGCGTGAAGCCCATGGTGGTCGGCAATACCGGCATGCAGATGGGCGGCTGGTACAACAAGGAGATCAACTCCCTGGACGACCTCAAGGGCCTGAAGATCCGCATGCCGGGTCTGGGCGGCGAGGTGCTGAACCGGCTCGGCGCGACCACCGTCAACCTGCCCGGCGGCGAGGTCTTCACCTCGCTGCAGAGCCACGCGATCGACGCCACCGACTGGGTCAGCCCTTACAACGACCTGGCCTTCGGCCTGCACAAAGCAGCCAAGTTCTACTACTACCCGGGCTGGCAGGAACCCCAGGCGGTGCTCGAACTGCTGGTCAACCAGAAAGCCCTCGACAGTCTGCCGGCCGACCTGCAGGCGATCCTCAGCGAAGCCGCTCGCGCCGCCAGCCAGGACATGATGGACGACTACGTCTACCACAACGCCCTGGCCCTGGACGAACTGAAGCGCCAGGGCGTTCAGCTCAAGCGTTTTCCCGACCCGGTCCTCGACGCCATGCAGCGGGAAAGCGCCGTGGTGCTTGGCGAACTGGCCGCACAGAGCGAGCTGAACGGGCGTATATGGGCTTCGATGCAAGCCTTCCAGGCGCAGGTCAGCCAGATGCATCAGATCTCCGAGAAAGAGTTGTATAACTGGCGCTAAGCCCTCGATCGCCTGGTCAGGTGGTGCGCACGGCGCACCTTGCGACTGGTGTTGAGATCGCCCCCTCACCAACGGAACCCTCGGGTTCCGTTGGTCGTTTCCAGCCTGTGTTTTTCCGCGTGCGGCCCATACTCGTTGGCGAGGTGAGCCTATGACCAGCAAGAAAGCCAACGCCCAACAAATACTCGATAGCGCCCTGCGTCTGGCCGAGGTATGCGGCTGGGAGCGCTTGCACCTGTTCGACATTGCCGCGGACCTGGGCATCGGCCTGGACACCATCGCCGTGCATTATCGCGACAAGGATCACCTCGTCGAGGCTTGGTTCGACCGCGCCGACCGCGCCATGCTGGCTCGCGCGGGCGCCAGCGACATGCACGCGCTGACTGCGGAAAAACGCCTGGAAGAACTTCTGATCGCCTGGCTCGATAGCCTGGCGGAGTACCGTGCGCTCACCGCACAGATGCTCCTGCACAAGCTCGAGCCGGGGCACCTGCATCAACAGGCGCTTGGTCTGCTGCGTATCGGTCGCACCGTACAGTGGTGGCGCGAGGCGGCGCAGCGGGAAAGTCGCTACCTGTGTCGGGCAATCGAGGAAAGTCTGCTGACCGGGGTCTACCTGCGCAGCTTTATCCATTGGCTGCGCCATCCCGACGAAGACCCGGCCGAGTGTCGCGCGCTGTTGCGGCGCCAGTTGCGCCGCGGTCCGCTGGCGGTACTGCTAAACCGCTAGTCAGTCCCGAGCGGTGATCAAGCCCGGCAACTGGGCGGCGAGCTTGGCGTTGTTCAGCGGTGCGCGGATAAAACCACGCTGCGTACCGTCCGGGCCGATGATCACCAGATTGCCGCTGTGGTCGACGGTGTAGTTTTCCTTGCTGGTGTCCGCTGGAATAAACGGAATGCTCACCGCATTGGCCAGCTTGCTCAGACTTGCCTCGTCGCCGGTCAGGCCGACGAAGCCGGCGTCGAAATAGTCCAGGTAGGTCTTCAGCTGGGCCGGGGTATCGCGGTTGGGGTCGACGCTGACCAGGATCACCTGCAGGTTGTCACGCGCCTCCTGCGGCAGCTGGCCCTGCAACTGGCGCAACTGGGCGAGAGTCGCCGGGCAGATATCCGGGCAGAAGGTGTAGCCGAAGAACAGCAGACTCCACTTACCCTTGAGTTCGTCGACGTTCACCGTCTGGCCGTTCTGATTGATAAAACTCAGCTCAGGCAGCGTACGGCTCTGCGGCAGCAATACGATGCCGGCATCGAGCAGCAGGGTCGGATCGCCCTGGCCTTTGCTACTCAAAACCTTGTTGACGGTCAGCCCCAGGACCAGGGCGACAATGGCGACGAGGATGAAAACAGTGGTGTGGGTTCGGCTCATGGCACCAACGATTGCAGGGGATGATTGGCAGCACCGGCCAGTGGCGTTTGCCCTGGCGCCGGCGCTGCGACTATTCAAACGACCAGGTAGTGATCGACCAACAGGGCGATAAACAGCAGGAACAGGTACCAGATACTGTACTTGAAGGTATTGATCGCGGCATGCGGTTTGCTGTCACGGTAAAGCACCCAGGCCCAGTGCATGAAGCGCATGCCCAGGCCGACGGCGCAGGCCAGGTAGAGCGGGCCACTCATGTGGATCGCGTAGGGCAGCAGGGTGACGGCGAACATGATGCAGGTATAGAGCAGGATATGCACCTTGGTGTAGTGCTCGCCATGGGTGACCGGCAGCATCGGGATATCGGCCTTGGCGTATTCGGCCTTGCGGTGGATCGCCAGGGCCCAGAAGTGCGGCGGCGTCCAGGCGAAGATGATCAGCACCAGCAGCAATGGCTCGGCACTGATATGCCCGGTCACGGCAACCCAGCCGAGCAACGGTGGCGCCGCACCGGCCAGGCCGCCGATGACGATGTTCTGCGGCGTGGCGCGCTTGAGAAAGCCGGTGTAGATCACCGCGTAGCCGAGCAGCGAAGCCAGGGTCAGCCAGGCTGCCAATTGATTGGTGAAGGTCAGCAACAGCGCCATACCGACCACCGCCAGCAGCAGGGCGAAACCCAGCGCCGCGGTTGGCGAGACCCGCCCCGAGGTGACCGGACGCTTCAGCGTACGCGCCATGATCGAGTCGATGCGCCGGTCGACCACATGGTTGACCGCGGCGGCGGCACCCGCGCACAGCCCGATGCCCAGATTGCCGAAGATCAGTACCTGCCAGGCCACCCCGGCACGGGTGGCGAGAAACATCCCGACCAGCGAGGTGATCAGCATCAGCACCACCACCCGGGGTTTGGTCAGTTCCAGATAGTCGCGCCAGCTTGCATGTTGTGGCTGGGTTCGCAGTAGCGTCGCCATGGGCCTCTCCTTTGTCATGCGTGGGGCAGTTGCAGGCTGCCGGAATTCTTCGCCAGCGCTGTCGCGCGTGCGTCGCTCGGGGCCGCGGCCACGCTCAGCGGCGCCCGCAGGCGATAGTTGACCAGCACCATGCTCAGCAACAGCGCCGCGCCACCGAGGTTGTGCGCTACCGCGACCGGCAGCGGCAGGTGGAAGAACACGTTGCTCAGGCCGAGGCTGACCTGCACCAGCAGCGCCAGCAGCAGCAAACCGCCGAGGGCCGCCAGGCCATTGCGCAGCAGCCGCCAGACCAGCACCAGCAGCACCAGACTGAGTATCAGGGCGCCGAGACGGTGGCTCATATGGATGGCGGTGCGGGCGGCGCTGTCGAGCTGGCCGCCGAGATAATTCGGGCCGATGTGCTGGGTCAGGTGGAAGCCGTTGGCGAAGTCCATCGCCGGCCACCACTCACCATGGCAGGTCGGCAGGTCCACGCAGGCGACTGCGGCATAGTTGCTGCTGACCCAGCCACCGAGCGCGATCTGACCAATCACCAGCAACAAGGCGACGGCCGCCAGGCCGCGCAGGCCAGGGCTGGGGCGCGGCAATCTCGGCAGCGCGCCGGACAACCGCAGGGTCAGGAGGAATAACAGGCTCAGGGTGGCGAAGCCGCCGAGCAGATGCGCGGTGACGACCTGCGGCCAGAGCTTGAGCGTTACCGTCCACATGCCGAACGCCGCTTGCAGGATCACCAGGCCGAGTACCAGCAATGGCAATTTCAACGGTTGTCCCGCCTGCCCGCGCCGCCGCAGCGCATGAATCGCCAGACCGAGAATCAGCAGACCGAGGGTGCCGGCAAAATAGCGGTGGATCATCTCTGACCAGCCCTTCGCCACTTCCACCGGCGCTTCGGGAAAACGACTGCCGGCCAGGGCCTGGCTGTGCTCGCTCATCGGCACCCCGAGAAAGCCATAGCAGCCAGGCCAGTCCGGGCAGCCCAAGCCGGCATGGCTCAAGCGGGTGTAAGCACCGAGCATGACCACCACCAACGCCAGCAGGGTGGCGATCAGGGCGAAACGGAAACCGGGTTTACTCATCTTCTTTCCTTAATCGCAGCCGTGGCTAGCCGATTTGCGAGATCTTCAGCAGGTAGCGAAGGTCGTTGAGGATGCCTTTGCCTTTGCTGCGCGCGTCGTAGCGCAGCACCAGATTGCCGCGTGGATCGACGATCCACAGCTGCGCGCCCTGAGCATCGCCGGCGGCCTTGTCATACACCGGCAGGTCCAGACGGTAGCGCGCCAGCTGCGGATATTCGCGGCGCAGGCGAGCGTCGTAGTCCTCCGCCAATGGCTCGGCGCTGGCCACGCCATGGGAGGCGCGCGCGGTGTCGCGGTTCAAGGCGATATGAATCTGCCGGGCGAGAAAGATCAGTTGCTGGCAGGCGGAGTCGCATGCACCGGGCACGGTCACCAGCAATTGCCAGCGCTGTTCTTCGGCACCGATCACGCCAAGGTCCGCGCGGGTCTGCCCGGTGCCGATCAATTCGCCGTGATAGCTGCGGGTTTCCGGCACCCAGAAGCGCCACTGGTACATGGCCGTGGCGAGGATCATCGGGCCGATCACCACCGCCAGGATCAGGATCAGTTGCAAGCGGCCCCGGCGTCGCTGGCCGGGGGTGATTTCAGGCAGGGCGATGGCTGGATTCATGGCGAGTCTCCCGCGCGTTATGTAGACCGAGATAAATGAACAGGCCGAATAGAGCGGCCGCTAAAGCAAACCATTGCACGGCGTAGCCGAGGTGTTTGTCGGGGCTCATGGCAACGACCGGCCAGTCGCTGCGGAACGCAGCCGGCCCCGGTTGCAGACGCACCTCATGGCTCAGGCCGCCGCGCCCCAGCTCCTCCCAGAGCGCCTTCGGCTCGACGGCGGTGACCAACCGTGGCCAGTCGCTCGTGGGCGCATCCGCTTGCAGGAGAAAGGCTTTGCCCGTGGGCACATAGACCCACGCCGACAGGCTCAGCGGTTCGCTCGGGGTGGCGAATGTTGGCGGTACGCGGCGATCCGGCCAGGGCAGCCAGCCGCGGTTGAGCAATAACCAGAGGCCGCTGCCCTGGTCATAAAAGGGTTGCAGCAGTTCGACCCCGGCCTGACCGTCGCGGGTGCGGTTATCCAGCAGGAGACTGTGCCGAGCGTCAAAGTAGCCCTGCAGTCGCACCCGTACATAGGCCGGGTCGGCTTTCTGCTCAAGCTCGTCGATGCTGATCGGGGCGGCGTCCTGACGGGCCTGTTGGGTGGCCAGCAGTTCACGCTTCTCGTCGGCCCGGGACAGTTGCCAGAAGCCCAGGGCGATCAGCCCGGGAAGCAGCAGCAACACCAGAACGCTGGGCAGCAGGCCAGGTCTAAAGCGGCTCATGCCACGTCCCCTAATACCCTGATCAAGCTGGCTATACTGCACCCGAACCACATTGCCCTTCCCCCGGAGTTACGCATGCTCAAAGCCGCTATCGTTCTTTTACTGCTGGCTACCCTGGTCAGCTTGTTCAGCGGCTTGTTCTTTCTGGTCAAGGACGAAGGCCGTACCTCCCGTGTGGTCAACTCCCTCACCGTTCGGGTCGTGCTCACCGGCTTGACGGTGGCGCTGATCGCCTGGGGCTTTTACAGCGGCCAGTTGACCTCGCACGTCACTTGGTAGGTGGATCGTCGAACCGTCCCCACGGTTCAACGATTTATCGAGACTGCGGCGCTATCCGCCTCACAGCACATAAACGAAGACGAACAAACCGATCCACACGACGTCGACGAAGTGCCAATACCAGGCGGCGGCTTCGAAACCGAAGTGTTTGTCCGGGGTGAAATGCCCGCGCAGAATCCTGATCAGCATTATCGTCAGCATCAGTGCGCCCAGGGTCACGTGCGCGCCGTGAAAGCCGGTGAGCATGAAGAAGGTCGCACCATAGATGCCGGAGCCGAGCGTCAGGCCCAACTCGGTATAGGCGTGGATGTATTCCTCGATCTGGAACGTCAGGAACGACAGCCCCAGCAGCACAGTCAGCGCCAGCCAGATCTTCAGCTGCTTGCGATGATCCTTGCGCAGCGCATGGTGAGCGAAGGTCAGGGTGAAGCTGGAAGACACCAGCAAAATGGTATTGAGCAGCGGCAGTCCCCAGGGGCTGATGGTGCCTTCCGGAGCTGGATACAGCTTCGGATCAGGGGTATTGAGCAGTGGCCAGGTGTATTCGAAATTCGGCCAGAGCATGTGGGCAATGCCCTTGTCGCCCTCACCGCTCAACCAGGGACCGGCCCAGTAACGGACGTAGAACAGCACGCCGAAAAACGCCGCGAAGAACATCACCTCGGAGAAGATGAACCAGCTCATGCCCCACCGGAACGAACGATCCATTTGCGGGCTGTAGAGCCCGGAGCGGCTTTCCTTGATGACGTTGCCGAACCAGCCGAACAGCATGTAGGCGAGGAACAGGCCACCGACGAAGAAGATCATCGGACCGTTGGACTCAGCACGATCGGCCTTCATGTCGTTGAACCAGGTGCCGACCCCAAAGACAGTGAAGAGCATGCCCAGGGTGGCGATGATCGGCCATTTACTCTGCGCCGGGACGTAATAGCTTGGGTGATTTTCGTGACTCGACATTTTTATTCTCCTTATGGAGTCGCCCGGATAAGGGTCGCCTGTGCCACCGGCGGCTTGCGCTCGGTGATATCGAACAAGGTGTAGGCCAGCGTGAGGTGCCGCACATCAGCCGGCATATCCCGGTCGACGATGAAACGCACCGGCATTTCGATGCGCTCGCCCGGCTGCAGCACCTGCTGGGTGAAGCAAAAACATTCGGTCTTGTGGAAATACGAAGCGGCCTTGGACGGCGCGATGCTGGGTACCGCCTGGGCAGTCATCGGTTTGTCCGTGGGGTTGTGCGCAGTAAACATAACCAGCGTGCTGTCGCCCGGATGCACCGTTACTTCATCGGCCAGCGGGCTGAAGTCCCAGGCCATATCGGCTGCGTTGGTGGCGAGGAACTGCACGCGAACCTGGCGCGTTTCGTCCACGCTTTGTGGCCCGCCACCATAGGCACCCGCGGTTTTGCCGTTGATGTCGAAGGCCTTGCACATCACGTCATAGATCGGCACCAGGGCGAAACCGAAACCGAACATCGCCACCACCACGAATGAGAGGCGCAGAACAAGGCGACGTATCGGCAGGGTTTCGCTCATGGCCAGGGCTCCTTACTTCACTTCCGGCGGAGTCTGGAAGGTGTGGTAGGGCGCCGGCGACGGTATCGTCCACTCCAGTCCTTCGGCCCCATCCCAAGGCTTCGCCGGCGCCGGTTTGCCACCGCGAATGCACTTGATGACGATGAACAGGAACAGCAACTGGGTGGTACCGAACATGAAGGCGCCGATGCTCGACACCATATTGAAGTTGGCGAACATCATGTTGTAGTCCGGAATGCGTCGCGGCATGCCGGCCAGACCGACGAAGTGCATCGGGAAGAACGCCATGTTCATGCCGATGAAACTCATCCAGAAATGCAGCTTGCCGAGGGTCTCGTCATACATGTGGCCGGTCCACTTCGGCAGCCAGTAGTAGGCCGACGCGAAGATGCCGAAGATCGCCCCAGGCACCAGCACGTAGTGGAAGTGCGCCACCACGAAGTAGGTGTCGTGGTACTGGAAGTCCGACGGGGCGATGGCCAGCATCAGACCGGAGAAGCCGCCGATGGTGAACAGGATGACGAACGCCACCGAGAACAGCATCGGCGTCTCGAAGGTCATCGAGCCGCGCCACATGGTGCTCGCCCAGTTGAATACCTTCACCCCGGTCGGCACCGCGATCAGCATGGTCGCGTACATGAAGAACAGCTCGCCGGTCAGCGGGATGCCGACGGTGAACATGTGGTGCGCCCAGACGATAAACGACAGGAAGGCGATGCTCGCGGTGGCATAGACCATCGAGGTGTAGCCGAACAGCGGCTTGCGCGCGAAGGCCGGGATGATCGAACTGACCGCGCCGAACGCGGGCAGGATCATGATGTACACCTCGGGATGGCCGAAGAACCAGAACACATGCTGGAACAGTACCGGGTCGCCACCGCCGGCGGCACTGAAGAAGCTGGTGCCGAAGTGGATATCCATCAGCATCATGGTCACACAGCCCGCCAGTACCGGCATTACCGCAATCAGCAGGAAGGCGGTGATCAGCCAGGTCCAGACGAACAGCGGCATTTTCATCAGGGTCATGCCGGGGGCGCGCAGATTGAGAATGGTGGCGACCACGTTGATCGCCCCCATGATCGAACTGATGCCCATCAGGTGCACGGCGAAGATGAAGAAGGTCACGCTTTCCGGCGCATATGTGGTCGACAGCGGCGCATAGAAGGTCCAGCCGAAGTTCGGTCCGCCGCCCTCCATAAACAAGGTGCTGACCAGCATGCTGAACGCCGCCGGAAGCAGCCAGAAGCTGAAGTTGTTCATCCGCGGCAGAGCCATGTCGGGCGCGCCGATCATTAGCGGAACCATCCAGTTGGCCAGCCCGACGAAGGCCGGCATCACCGCACCGAAGACCATGATCAGGCCGTGCATGGTGGTCATCTGGTTGAAGAATTCCGGCTGCACGATCTGCAGGCCCGGCTGGAACAGCTCGGCGCGAATCACCATGGCCATGGTTCCGCCAAGGAGGAACATGGCGAAGCTGAACCACAGGTACATGGTGCCGATATCTTTGTGGTTGGTGGTCAGCACCCAGCGCATCAGGCCCTTGGCGGGGCCATGATGGTCGTGTCCGGCATGACCATGCGTGTCGATCACTGCACTCATGTCCTTACTCCTGAGCCTTCTTGAACTCTAGAATGTCCTTGGGCGTGACCATGTCACCGACCTTGTTGCCCCAGGCATTGCGTTCGTAGGTGATGATCGCGGCGATATCGACTTCCGACAGTTGCTTGCCGAACGCGGCCATCGCGGTACCCGGCCTGCCGTTGACCACGACTTTGATGTGCTCCGCGGCGGCGCCAGTGGTAATGCTCGAGCCCTTGAGCGCGGGGAACATCGGTGGCAAGCCTTCACCGGTCGGCTGGTGGCAGGCCGCGCAGGTGGTGTTGTAGGCCTTCTCGCCACGCGCCATCAGCTCATCCATGGTCCAGTCCTTGCTGGTCAGCTCCTTCTCGGCGAGAGCCTGCTCTTTGCGCTCTGCCAGCCAGGCGGCGTAATCCTCCTTGGATTTGGCTTCGACCACGATCGGCATGAAGCCGTGATCCTTGCCGCACAACTCGGTGCACTGCCCGCGGTAGACACCGGGCTCGTCGATGCGCGTCCAGGATTCGTTGACGAAACCGGGAATGGCGTCCTTCTTCACCGCCAGCGCCGGCACCCACCAGGAGTGGATCACATCGGCCGAGGTGATCAGGAAGCGCACCTTGGTGTTGACCGGCAACACCAGCGGCTCGTCGACCTCCCGCAGGTAGTGCTCACCTTTTTCGGCCTGGTTGTTGATCTGTTCCCTGGGCGTATTCAGGTTGCTGAAGTATTCGACGTCCTGACCGAGGTACTTGTAATGCCACTTCCACTGATAGCCAGTGATCTGGATATCCAGTTCCGGTTCAGTCGAGTCGTAGATATCGATCAGGGTTTTCGTCGCTGGAATCGCCATGGCCACGAGAATGGCCAGCGGCACCACCGTCCAGAGAATCTCGACCGTGGTGCTTTCATGGAAATGCGCGGGTTGCTGCCCGTTGGAGCGGCGGTGGACGAGCATCGACCAGAACATGGCGCCGAATACCACGACGCCAATCACCACGCAGATCCAGAAGATCGTCATGTGCAAGTCGAAAACTGAGCGGCTGACCTCGGTTACACCAGGCGCCATGTTGACCGTCCAGCTGGCGTGCGCCGAGCTGAATGCCAACCACAGCAGGAGGCCCATCCAAACTCGTGGATGTCGCGTCATTGCGGGTTCCCCTTATGATTCTTGTTATCCCGCCGGACATGCCTGCGACTTAGGGAACGACTGCCTGAACGGGCACTGAAAAACGTTATATTTTTCAATGCCTTGAAGAACTGGCAACCGTCGAAACCTATCCATGCCGAAGCGCGTCCGGTGTTATCAGGTACTGCCTTTCGAGTTCGAGTATAGACCGGGAGTTGCAGCTGGCAACGCAAAAAAACAAATGAGCAATGCCGCGTAAAGCCTGAGCTAAAGGCCGCGAACGGCGGGGGCCTGAAGAAGGTTGCTGAATTGGTTATAGCGACACTGCATAACCATGAATTAACTATGACAATAGAATCTTAGGGATGGCTTTAAGCCAGCTAAGGTTCTCGCCCATGTTCATTTCTTAGGAAGTCCGATGAATACCTCCGCTTTGCATGAACTGATTCAGCGCGCTCATCTGCACGATGCCAGCAGCGGCGAGCTGATGCGCCAGCTCGGCAGCCACCTCGATAGCCTGCACCCCTCCATCCGCATCCCGGGTGACGACGCCGCCGGTGTGCTGAAACGCTTTATCGTGGCCTATATCGAACAGGTGCCCGAGGTTCTCGAAGCGGCCAATCAGGTCGCCCGCGAAGCGGGTATCGAGGCGCAGATCAAACCGGTATTGCAGATCGCCGAACAATTCTTTCTGCAACCGCCAACCTTGATGGCGGGCCATGAAGGCCTCGAAGGCCTGCTCGACGAGGCCTACCTGGCGCACCGCCTGGTTGAGGAAATCAACGATCGCTATATCGCTCACCTGGGCCAACCGCTGATCCCGCTCGACACCACCGTGGCCAACCTGGTCGCCCACCAGCTGATCGGCGAGCCCTTCGCCAATCAACTGGATGAAGCCGTGCACCATGCGGTGGATGGCATGCTCGACGAGGACAGCTTCGCCCAGGATTCGGTGGCGGCCTACCGTGCGCGCCTGCAGGACCCGCAAACCGTGGCGGCCTGGAAGCGCTGGCCCTGCCTATCGCGTCAATTGGGCGTGGAGCTGCATCTGGACGAGTCGCGCGAGGCGATATGAAGGCTACGGCGGATCGGGGTGATTCTTCTTCACCCCGCGAATATTCAGGGCCGCCAGACACACCTGCAGCACGATCAGGGCCCAGGCGCTGGCATACCAGCCCCAAATACTCCAGAGCAGGTTGCTCAGGATAAAACACCAGAACCCGACGATCCGCCGACGCGCGTTCAACGACGCGATCAACCAGGCGGCGATCACCGTCGCCAGCATCGCCGGCCATTGCAGCCAATCGATTAAATCCACTAAGCCCTCCAGACTTCAGTCGCGCACTGTTGGCCATGTAGATGGCAGATTAGTTCCAGCGACCGCCGCTCTGACGACGCTGAAATCGCCAGGTGCTACCAGGCTAATCGCTCAAGCGACCCTTACCATCAATATTCGCCCGCCCCCGAAGTTGCAGCCGTGCTTAGGATTGTCGAAGGCACCCGTATCAGAAAGTGCCGAGGCTGCGGTCGCATGCAGGGCCAGGTGCATTTGCCGCCGAAGAGGTGGTTACCAAGCGGGAAAGGCCAGTTCACCAATAGGGCGCTGAGTGCCGGTACCGCAGTGTTGGTCGGCATCGAGCTCCTTGAGCCGAGGATCATCCGCCATGTCCGGAGTATTGCTGCAGCAGATTGCCGACAGCCAGAAAATCGCCCGCCTGGGGTATTTCTTCGTCCTCATGGAGCTACTGTAGGGCGCCCCAATGAGTGCAAATAAGTATTAGCTATCGTGCGGTCAAGGATTTGTCCGCGGTGGCGTACGGGCGTGTAATCCAGGCGAAGCAATACAAAAACAATAGCCGTTCTTCTGTAGCCGCCTCAGCGGCGAAGGAGAGGAGTTCAAAACCATGAACCACTCAGTAAAAGCACTTATTGCCGCCTCATGCCTGGCCCTCAGCACATTCGCCCAGGCAACCGAAACCCTGACTATCGCCACGGTCAATAACAGCGACATGATCCGCATGCAACAGTTGGCCAATATCTTCGAAGCGCGGAACCCAGACATCAAGCTCAATTGGACGGTGCTTGAGGAAAACGACCTGCGCCAACGCCTGACCACCGACATCACCAATGAGGGTGGTCAATTCGATGTGATGACCATCGGCATGTACGAGGTCCCCCTCTGGGGCGCGCGCGGCTGGCTCACACCCATGAAAAATCTGTCGAGCAACTATGACGTCTGGGATGTCTTTCAGTCGGTTCGCGACGGCCTTTCGTTCGACGGCACGCTCTATGCCCTGCCCTTCTATTCCGAAAGTTCGATGACCTATTACCGCACCGACCTATTCGCACAGGCGGGTCTGACGATGCCCAAGCAGCCGAGCTGGAAGCAGATAGCTGAGTTCGCCAAGGTTCTGCACAAGCCCACTCAAGAGCAGTATGGTGTATGCCTGCGCGGCAAGGCCGGTTGGGGCGAGAACATGGCGCTGATCGGCACCATAGCCAATGGCTTCGGCGCGCGCTGGTTCGACGAGCAATGGCAGCCCGAATTCACTGGTGCCGAATGGCGCGACGCACTCAATTTTTATGTTAATACGCTGAACCACTATGGTCCGCCGGAAGCCTCTACCAACGGATTCAATGAATCTCTGGCCTTGTTCAACTCGGGCAAATGCGCGATCTGGGTCGATGCCACGGTGGCTGGCTCGTTCGTCACCGATACCACGCAAAGCAAGGTAGCGAATAAAGTCGGCTTTGCCCTGGCGCCCAAACAAGTGACCGATAGAGGCGCCGGCTGGCTCTGGTCCTGGGCTCTGGCGATCCCGGTGAGTTCCGACGCCAAGGCCGCCGCAATCAAGTTCACCACTTGGGCCACCTCCAAGGCCTACAGCGAGCTGGTGGCCGAACGCTTCGGCATAGCCAATGTGCCAGCCGGCAGCCGTACATCGACCTACACTAATGCCTACATGGCGGCGGCGCCCTTCGCTAGAGTCACTCTGGAGTCGATGAAGAAGGCCGACCCGATCAAGCCATCGGCAAAGCCGGTGCCCTATGTCGGCATCCAATTTGTTGGCATTCCCGAGTTCCAGTCGGTGGCGACTCAAGTCGGCAAGCAGTTTGCCGCCGCACTGACTGGGCACATGACGGTCAACCAAGCCCTGGCCGCAGCGCAGCAATCCACGCTGCGCGAGATGAAGCGCGCGGGATATCCGAAGTAGCCCACGCCCATCGACAGGGCTGGAGGCTCGGGTTGATGCCAAGGGGTATATCTACGACATACCCCTTGGCTCTCCGGGCTCCAAGCCTGGCACTTTGAAACGCGATACAATTCGCTCCATTTCTTCCGCGGCTATACCCAGCCGGTTGCTTATACCTAACCCAGACGAAGACTTGCTGCTGGCTTCCTTTGCTGTGCGAGCAACACTGGTCAAGCGATGGCTTATATCTTCTCCTACTAGGCTTTGCTCCTTAGACGCTTGCTCAATTTCGACGCTGAGAGAATTGAGTTCTAAAATGCGCTGCCGAAAGTCGGAAATATTTTGAGTGGCAAGACTTGATACTTCGTGACTCCTGATAACGGAAGTTTTATTTTCAACCATAACTTCAGAAAGCCTGTGATAGCGGCTAATCAGGTCTTCTATGGTATTACGGATTTTTGTCGTTGAACCGGCTGTTCGGTTGGCGAGGGTACGGACCTCGTCAGCAACCACGGCAAAGCCTCTACCATGGTCACCTGCTCGCGCCGCTTCAATGGCTGCATTAAGCGCAAGCAGGTTAATTTGTTCGGCAATATCATTAATTACTGATGAAATACCTTTTATACCCTCCATTTCCACCGCGAGAAGTTTTGTGGATGCCACCAGTTGGACAATACTCTCCCTAAGAACATCCAAGGAAGCGAGGTTCAGGTTCATATCCCTGACAGTAAGCTCTATTTCACCTACCGCCATAGATGTCAGCTGCTTGCCTTGATTGGAAATTTCCGCCACTTTTTCAGCCGTGGTGCTCATTTCACACATGGATGTGGAGATAGTTTCAATATTTTCATATTGCGCGTCGGCCTGAACCTTCACTTCCTCAGACATGGCTTGATTGTTTTGCGCCGACTCCTGAATCAATAGCGCACTCCCCTTGATTTCAAGAATAATATTTACAAAAGCCTGTCGAACTCCCTCGACCGCTTGAGTCAACTCGCCCATTTCATCCTTACTGTGATGATCAATTACAACGGTTAAATCTCCCTGAGATAGAGTGTTCAGAGCCCGTTTAAGAACCTGTAAAGATGGACGAATGCTTCGCACTATGGCAAACAGCACAATCAGAGAAGTGATGATGGAAATCAAGAACGCTGTTTTGGAGGACAGTAAACTCTTGGAGAGCATACCGGAGACAGCTTCGTTTGACTGTAAAGCATAGTCTTGAGCATACTTATTAAGCGCTTGTAAAAAATTATCGGAGTCCTTTTGTAGCTCGGCCATCCTCTGCAAACTGGCATCGTTCTCGGATTTATATTCAATAATTTTCTGTTTCAAAAGCAACATACCCGGATTATCTTTTGTTCCTTTGACCATCGACGTGACCGCATCTGTATTGTTTTTTGCCGTGACCATAAAATCTTTAGCTTCAGAATAGTCACTTGCCAAGGTTACAAAACTGTAAAACTTATCCTGATGCGCTTCATTCCATTTGGAAAATAACTCATTATTTTCTATTAATTCTTCTTGCGTCGCAGCCAAACCTATTCTATTTACGATCATGATGCTTTTTAAAAGCGATGCATAAAACTCATACGCGATTGAAATAGCGTAATCATCATTCAAGGACATTACCAACGAATCAAACGTCGTATTTACTTCATTCTCCAATTTCATTAGTTTCGCATTCTGGATGCTAACGGCATTGATGGACTCCAGGTTGGCAACATGCCTTAGCATTGTGCGATTCATGAGTTCTTCAATTGCATTAAATGTATCCTTCAAATGTAGCGCGCTTTCATTTTCCCCTAATTCGTTTGCATCCTTCATGATATTTTCTATTATCTTCAAATGATCATGGATGACTTCCAAATTTTGCTTTATTCGCCCTTCAATGTTATTCAAATCATTTTCTGCCGTAGCAGACAGGTACTCTTGAAACAATCTGCTGACCTTCGTCAGACTGAGCAAAAGAGTATTATTTGATTGAAGTAGAGGAGCGGACCGGGCAACAATATTGTCGACATTTTCGATAGTCCTCCCAGAGTAATTCATTTGGATTAATGTCGAAGTAAACGAAACTAATAGAACCACGAGAAAACCCAGACAAACTCGAGACACTATCCCAGCTTTTATGCGATGGCTTTTGTTCATTTTATAATACCTGCAACTATGTTTCGAATAGGAGGTAGTCACAATCAATCATTTAGTGAAGAGATAGTGCGTCACCCAATCTAACGTCCAGACGCAGGACCCAAAGAAAGATAGTGGCTACTGGTGTTGCGATACTCGGCGAATGAAGTAGTGTTAACCCCCAAAACAGTCGGTACAAATGGCTAGACTCACGGCCGTCTGGGCTCAAACAACGGATATCTGACCACCTCGCCAATACAGCTTGGCAACGCCCGTGCTCGTTCAGCAGCCACTCATGCGCTGGTGCGTACCTTTGTTGCCAGGTAGGTGAAAACCGAGGAGTGCTCTCAGCATCCCTCGGCCGCTTTTAGCTGCCTTTTGGCTAGCCGGCGATCACCACCAGTATTCCACCTGCACACCGAAGTTCGAGCCGTGCTGGGCAGTGCCGAACGCGCCGCTGTCTGACAGCGCCGAGCCGGCGGCGACCAGGCTGGCCGCACGCTGCGCCGCTTCGTTCCAGTTGGCGTAGGTGTAGTACAAGCGGATTTCCGGGCGCGCCCAGAAGCCCGGGCCGGACGGCGACCAGGTTGGCGCCACGGTGAACTTGGTCAGCTTGCGCGTACCGTCGGTGGCATCGACCTGATCGTGGCCGATCTCGCCGACCAGCTTGAACTGCTCGGTGAAGGCATAGCTGGTACGCCCGCCGACCGACAGCCAGTCCTGGTCGTCACCGTCGGGACGGATGTCCTTCTGGTAGACGAACTGCACCTGGCCACCCAAGCGCGGCGTGGCCTGCCAATCGAAGAACTCGACCAGGCGATAGCTCTTGTTGTCGCTGTCCAGGGTCACGTCGCCGGTGTAACCCAAGGCGGTGCCGGGGCCGCGACCGTATTGCAGGGCGAAGGTGTTCTTGCCGCCGAGAAAATCGCTCTGCTTATGCTGCGCGGTGATCGCCCAGCCGCTGTGGGCATCGGTGCTGTCGGGCTTGTCGATATAGCTCAGGCCGAACTCCAGCTCGCCGCCCGGATTGACATCGAAGCCGGCGACGTTGAAGTCGTGGCGGTTGATATAGGGTTCCTGAAAGTAGCTGTCCTTGCGCGAAAACGCGTAGCTGTATTTCAACCCGCCCAGCTCGAAATCCTCGATACCCGCGCCGGTGCCGCTCTGGTTCCAGTAGAAGAAGTCGGAGATATGGATGTCGTTACGTTTGTAGAAGCGCCGCCCGGCCCATAGCGAACCGCCGTTGAGCGCACTGACGTTGCTCCATTCCGCGTACATCTGGTTCATCCGCGCGAAGCCGTAGTCGCCAGTGAACTTCGGCGTATGGCCATAGGCGTTGTACAGCTGCGCCATGCCTTCGACGCTGAGTACCGAGCCGTCATCGAAACTGGCCAGGTCCTGGCGCAGGTCCAGCTCGCTGTACTGCTCGCACTCGTTACCCAGGCGGTATTTCGACGGCGCACCGGGTAGCTGGAAACAGGACTGGGTGCCGTTGCCGTCCGCACTGCCGACGCCGCTGCGCACATAGCCGGTGAACTCCAGCGCCTGGGCCTGGGGCAACGCCAAACCGAGGGCAAGCGCGACCACGTAGGGTGCGCGACGCGCACCACCAAGCCGATGGGATACAGGGTTAGTACTGATTTTCATGACAGCTCCTGATTGTTTTTATTGTGTGAGGTACTGCAAATAGCCGCCGGAATGGCGGATTCGGTGAGGCCGTGCGTTGCGCACGGCGCGGCCCCGGCAATAGCCGGAGGCACTACAACGTGGGGATTGGTTTTGCTCGTCTGGGCGACGAATCAGCCGCGATGACGACCGCGGAAGAACTCGATCAGGCCCTGGGTGGAACCATCCTCGGCATCTCTGCGTTCACTGCCGACCATCCGCGAATACACGCCCTGGCCGAGCGCTTTGCCCAACTCGACGCCCCATTGATCGAAGGCGTTAGTGCCCCAGATCGCGCTTTGCACGAATACCTTGTGCTCGTACAGCGCTATCAGCGCGCCGAGGCGCCTGGGGCTGACGCGTTCGAGTACCAGGGTGTTGCTCGGCCGATTGCCGGGGATGACCTTGTGCGGCGCCAGGCGCTGCACCTCAGCTTCGCCGAGCCCCGCGGCACGCAACTCGGCCTCGGCCTCGGCGCGGGATTTGCCGAGCATCAGCGCCTGGCTCTGCGACAGGCAGTTGGCGAACAACCATTGATGGTGGTCGGCGACCGGGTTGTAGCTGCTCACCGGCACGATGAAATCCGCCGGGATCAGCGCCGTACCCTGGTGCAGCAACTGGTGATAGGCATGCTGGCCGTTGCAGCCGACGCCGCCCCAGATCACCGGGCCGCTGGCAGTGGTCACTGGGCTGCCGTCCTGGCGCACGCACTTGCCGTTGGATTCCATATCCAGCTGCTGCAGGTGTTTGGTGATATTGCGCAGGTAATGGTCGTACGGCAGGATCGCGTGGCTCTGCGCGCCCCAGAAATTGCCGTACCAGATGCCGAGCAAGGCCAGTAGCACCGGCATGTTGCGTTCGAAGGGCGCGCTCTGGAAGTGCTGGTCCATGCGGTAGGCGCCGGCGAGCAATTCCTTGAAGTTGCAGATGCCGATCGACATGGCGATCGGCAGGCCGATGGCCGACCACAACGAATAGCGCCCGCCGACCCAATCCCACATCGGCAGAATGTTTTCCTCGCGGATGCCGAACGCCACCGCCGCCGCGGTGTTGCTCGACACCGCCATAAAGTGCCTGTGCAACTCCGCTTCCGTGCCGCCCTGGGCCAGGTACCAGTCGCGCGCGGCCTGGGCGTTCTTCAGGGTTTCCAGAGTGCCGAAGGTTTTCGACGAGACGATGAACAGAGTGGTTTCCGCGCGCAGCTTGGCCACCAGTTCATGGAACGAACTGCCGTCGATATTCGCCAGGTAATGGCAGCGCACGCCGCGCTGGGCGAACGGCAGCAGCGCCTCGGAGACCAGTTGCGGGCCGAGGAAGGAACCACCGATGCCGATATTCACCACATCGGTGATCGGCTTTTCCGTGTAGCCGCGCCACAAGCCGTGATGCACCTGGCCGACCAGCTCACCCATGCGGTGCAGCACCCGCTGCACCTGCGGCATCACGTCGACGCCATCGACCAGTACCCGGTCGCCGAGCGGCCGACGCAACGCGGTATGCAACGCCGGCCGCTGCTCCGAGCCGTTGACCAGGGCGCCATCGAACAGATCGCCAATCGCCCGGGCTAGCCCCGCCTCCTCGGCCAGGCCGACCAGCAGTTCGCGGGTGCGGGTGTCGATAAGGTTCTTCGAGTAATCGAGAAACAGCCCGCAGTCGTTCAGCGAGAACTTGGCGAAACGCTGCGGGTCGTGGGCGAACGCCTGGCGTAGCGAGAAGTCGGCCAACTGCTCGCGGTGTGCGGCGAGAGCCCGCCAACTGGCGCTGCGGGTGATATCGGCGGATGAGGGAGAGTGCGGCATATGGGCTCCTGGGAATAAGGCGGGCGGTTAATCAAAACGCTTCGAGTTCATGCCAGCGCGGCAGATCCGGGCCAACCCGCGAACAGGTCAGGGCGGCGGCGCGTACCGCCAGCGCGAGCATCGCGTCGAGTTGTTCGCGGCTGATTCCGGCCAAGCCTTGCGGGCTGTCCAGGCCATGGCGGGCGAGGTGGCTGAGCAACGCGGCCTGAAAGGTGTCGCCAGCGCCGACGGTATCGCGGGTCTGTACCGCCACAGCCGACACCCGCCACTGGCCATGGGTGGTGCTGTGGACGCTGGCGCCCTGGCCGCCGTGGGTGAGGAATACCAGCTGGCAACGCTGTCCGAGCCAGCGCTCGGCCACGGCCTGCGGATCCTGGTCGGGATAGAGCAGGCCCAGGTCTTCCTCGCTGACCTTGATCAGGTGCGCATGGGCGGCGAATGCCTCGACACGCTGGCGCCACAGCGCGATATCCGGCTCGACGTTGAGCCGCACATTGGGGTCGAGGCTGATCAGCCGCCGCTCGCCCTCGCGGCGCACCAGTTCGAGCAGGGTGTCGGCAATCGGCGTGACCACCAGCGAGTAGGAACCAACGTGGATGCCGCGCACCTCTGCGCTCAACTGCGGTAGATGTTCGAGGCGCAGCTGACGGTCGGCGCAGCCTTCGCCACGGAAGCCATATTGCGGCGAGCCTTGCGCATCGACCGTTACCATCGCCAGGGTGGTCGGCGCATCGCTGGCGATCAGGTAATCGCCGCACACCCCTTCCTCGGCCAACACCCGGCGCAAGCGCGTGCCGAGCGGGTCGCTGGAAATTCCGCCGAACAACGCCGCCGCACTGCCCAGGCGACACAAGCCAACGGCCACGTTGAACGGCGAGCCGCCGGCCAGCGCCTTGAACGTCAGCTCGCTGCTGCGCGCGCCCTGCTCCAGGCCGAAGAAATCGAACAGCGCTTCGCCGCATATCAGGTACATGGGTGTCTCCAGTTCAGGGTGGCGCAAGCGCCGAGTTCGTTGGGTTGAGCGGGCCAGCCGGTGTTTACTGCAGGCGCATCACCTGTTCGCGATAACGCCGGTAAACGTTCTGGTATTCGCCGCTGCGTTGAGGATCGGGATGGGTTTCGCTGTTGCCGTCGAGGCTGACGCAGCGCTGGCAAAACTGCTCCAGGCTGGTCGCTTGGCCCTGTTCGTGCGCCAGACACCAGGCCGCCTGAATCGCCGCGCCCAGGGCCGCGGCTTCGGTATGGGTCGGGCAGATCAGCGGTGTGGCCATGATGTCGGCGACCATCTGCCGCCACAGCGGGCTTTGCGCCGCGCCGCCGATCAGGCGGATGCGCTGGCTTTCGCAGCCGCCGGCACGCAACAGGTCGAGGCCGTAGCGCAAGCCGAACAGGCTGCCCTCGATCACCGCGTGGCAGAGGTTGGCGCGGGTCAGGTTGCCGGCGGTCATCCCCAGCAGGCTGGCCGTGGCGGCGGGCAGCGCCGGCACCCGCTCGCCATTGAAGAACGGCAACAGCAGCAAGCCCTCGGCGCCGACCGGGGCCTGGGCGGCCAGCGCGGCGAACTGCTGGATATCCAGCTCCAGCAGTTGCCCGACGATGCCACTGGCGTTGGTCAGGTTCATCGTGCAGATCAACGCCAGCCAGCCGCCCGACGAAGAGCAGAACGTCGCCACTTGTGGCTGCGGGCTGATCCGAGGTTGATCCGAGTAGGCATACAGGGTGCCCGAGGTGCCGAGGCTCATGGTGATCGCGCCCGGCTGGATATTGCCGGTGCCGATAGCGCCGAGCATGTTGTCGCCGCCACCGCTGGCTATCATCGCGGCGGGATTGATGCCCAGACGTTCGGCGAGCTCCGGACGAATGCGCCCGACGCAGCGCTCGGACTCGATCAACTCAGGCAACGCTGCGACTAGCCGCCCGCTCGGGTCGATATGGTTGAGCAGGACGCCGTCCCAACTGCGCCGGCGCACATCGAAGTAGCCGGTGCCGGAGGCGTCGCCGTACTCGCTGCAACAGCGCCCGCTGAGCCAGTAGTTGAGATACTCGTGGGGCAGCAGCACATGCGCGATACGGGCGAACACCTCAGGCTGGGTTTCCCGGGTCCAGAGCAACTTGGACACCGTGTAACCGGGCGCGATCGCCACGCCAAGGCGTTCGAGCGAGCCGGCCTCGCCGCCAAGGTAATCGAGCAGGCGCTGGTTCTGCGGCGCCGATTCTGTGTCGCACCAGAGCTTGGCCGGGCGCAGCACCTCGCCGCGCTCGTCGAGCAGCACCAGACCGTGCTGCTGGCCGGACACGCCGATACCGAGAATCTGCCTGCCATCGATACCGGCAGCATTCAGCGCCTGGTGGATGGCCTGTTCGCAGGCCGTCAGCCAGTCGCTGGGCAGCTGCTCGCGGCGGCCGTTGGCGCCTTCGATCAGGCCGTGACGGGCACTGCCCTGGCCGAGCACGCGGCCGCTGTCGGCGTCGAGGATCAACGCCTTGGTGCCCTGGGTTCCGCAATCGATGCCGAGAAACATGGCCAGCGCCTCCTTATCCGGCCCGACGCAGGCTTTGCAGGCGCTCGGCAAGCAGCGCCTCGAGCTTGAGCTGGTCAGCATGGAACTGGCGAATGCCCTCGGCGAGCTTTTCCGTGGCCATGGCGTCTTCATTCATCTGCCAGCGCATCTGCGCCTCGCGCAATTGGTCGGGTGCTACCGCACGCTTGCCATCATCGTGCAGCGCCGGTGTCAGCGTGCCTTCAGTCGCCGCCAGTTCGGCGAGCAGGCCGGGGCTGATGGTCAGGCGGTCGCAGCCGCTCAGCGCGAGCACCTGATCGAGGTTGCGAAAGCTCGCCGCCATGACCACGGTGGGGTAGTCGTGCTGCTTGAAGAAGCGATAGATCTGCCGCACCGAGATCACCCCGGGGTCGCGGAGCGCGGCGAAACCGCTGTCCGGCGACTGGCGCCGGTGCCAGTCGAGAATGCGCCCGACGAAGGGCGACACCAGGTACACCCCGGCCTCGGCGCAGGCGCGCGCCTGGGCCAGATTGAAGATCAGCGTAAGGTTGCAATGGATACCTTCGCGCTCAAGCTGGCGCGCCGCCTGGATGCCTTCCCAGGTCGCGGCGATCTTCACCAGCACGCGTTCGCCGGGCACGCCCAGCTCCAGATACTGGCGATACAAGGAGCGGGCACGCTCAAGGGTGGCGCGGGTATCGAACGACAGCGCCGCCGGTACTTCGCTGGATACCCTGCCCGGAATCTGCTCGAGGATAGCCACGCCCATGCTCACCACCAGGCGATCGCAGGCATTGGCCAACACGCCGCCCGGCAGGTGGTTATTGGCCAACGCCCAGTGCAGCGCGGCGTCCAGTTGCTCCTGGTACTGGCCGGCCTGCAGGGCCTTGAGCACGATCGATGGGTTGGTCGTGGCATCCTGCGGCTGGAAACTTTTGATCGCCGCAAGATCGCCGGTATCGGCGACCACCACACTGTGTTGTTTGAGCTGCTCGAGCAGACTGGGCATCTGATTCTCCGGATTTTTAGTTGCGCAACAGGGCGCGCAGGGTGGCGCTCACACCGGCTTCGCGCAGGCTAGCCAGGCAGCGTTCGAATGCGGCGACGAAGGCCGCGGATTCGGCCAGCGCCGTGCCGAAAATCCCTTCCTCGCCGAGCAGCCTGGCGCTCAGCCCGGCATCGTCGGCGACCAGCGCCTGGCAGTGTTCGGCGCGCGGATCGACGATCCGGTAGCTATTGCCGTGCTCGTCGACACCACGCAGGTACAACGCCCAGGCCGCCACCACCAGCGCCGCACGGTCCAACGGCTGGCCGGCTTCGATCAGGCGATTGAGGGTCGGCACGATGAACTTGGGAAACTTCGACGAGCCGTCCGAGCAGACCCGCTCCAGCTGATCGGCAATCGCCTGGTTGGAGAAGCGTTCGATCAGGGTGTCCTTGTACTGGGTCAGATCGATGCCCGGCACCGGCGCCAGCTGCGGCGTGACGTCGAGGTCCATGAAGCGGCGCACGTAAGCGCACAGCAGCGGGTCGTTCATCGTCTCGTGGACGAAGCGGTAACCCTTGAGAAACCCCAGGTAGGTGAGCGCCAGGTGGCTGCCGTTGAGCAGCTTGATCTTCATCTCCTCGTAGGGCGCGACATCGTCGGTGAACTGCACGCCGACCTTTTCCCAGGCCGGTCGACCATTGACGAACTTATCCTCCAGCACCCACTGCACGAAGGGTTCGCAGACCACCGGCCAGGCATCCTCGATGCCGTGTTCGGCGGCCAGCTGCTGACGGTGATCGGCGCTGGTCATCGGCGTAATGCGGTCGACCATGGCATTCGGGAAGCTGACGTTGGCGTCGATCCACTCGGCCAGGCCGGCATCGGCCAGCTGGGCGAAGGCCAACAGCGCCTTGCGCGTCACCGCGCCGTTGTGCGGCAGGTTATCGCAGGACATCAGGGTGAACGCCGGGGTACCTGTCGCGCGGCGCTTGGCCAGCGCCGCGCAGAGCAAACCGAAGACGCTGCACGGCGCCTCGGGGTGGGCCAGGTCGTGCTGGATCTGCGGCAGCTCGGCGAGAAACTTGCCGCTGCTGTCGTCGATGCAATAGCCGCCCTCGGTAATGGTCAGCGAGACGATGCGGATCGCCGGGTCGGCCAGCTTGTCGATCACCGCCTGGGGCGAGTCCTCGGCCAGAAGCATGCCGCTGATCGCGCCGATCACCCGCACCGGCAGGCCGGGTCGGTCGCCCAGCTCGACCAGGCTGTAGAGGTAATCCTGCCCGGCCAGGGCATCGCGCATGGCGCGGTCGCCGTCGCGCACGCCGATCCCGCAGATGCTCCAGTCCAGCGCCTCGCCCTGATTCATCAAGGCCTCGGTATAGACCGCCTGATGGGCGCGGTGAAAGCCGCCGACGCCGATATGGGCGATGCCCTGACGAGTCGCGTCGAGCGGATACGCGGGCAGCGCGATAGCGCCGCCAAGCAATGAGAGGTGCTGGCGATTGAGTTTCATCGAGAATCCTAAAAGGTCGGTGGTACGCTATGCGGCCTGCTGCAAGGCTTTGCCCACGGCCTGGCCGTCGGCGTCGAACAGATGGCAATGGGCGGGCTCGAAAGCCAGTTCCAGCGTTTCGCCGTAGCTCGGCGAAAAGTCGCCGCGCACACGCACGGTGAGCATTTCCCCGGATGCCGCGCGCACATGGCAGAAGGTATCGCTGCCCAGGCGCTCGCTGACATCGGCGACCACGCGCATGCGGCCCTGGCCCGCGGCCACCACATTCAGGTGCTCGGGGCGTATGCCGAGGGTGACCGGGCAGCCGATCGCCAGGTGTCCGGCGGTCTGCGCCAGCGGCACCCGCGCGCCGCTTTCCAGCTGCACCTCGCAGCCGCTCGCGTCGCAACGGCTGACGATGCCGCGCAAGAAGCCCATCTTCGGCGTGCCGAGAAAGCCGGCGACGAACAGATTGGCCGGGTGGTTGTACAGCTCCAGCGGCGAACCGACCTGCTCGACCCGGCCGCCATTGAGCACCACCACCTTGTCGGCCAGGGTCATGGCTTCGACCTGATCGTGGGTGACGTAGATCATGGTCGCCTGCAGGTCCTGGTGCAGCCGCGCCAGCTCCAGGCGGGTCTGCACGCGCAGAGCGGCGTCGAGGTTGGACAGCGGCTCGTCGAACAGGAAGATCTTCGGGTTGCGCACGATCGCCCGGCCGATGGCCACGCGCTGGCGCTGGCCACCGGACAGCTGCTTGGGTTTGCGCTCGAGCAACGGCGCCAGTTCGAGGATGCGCGCGGCGTTGTCGACCTTTTCCTGCACCTCCTGCTTGCCGACCCCGGCCAGATCCAGGGCGAACGAGAGGTTCTTGCGCACGGTCATGTGCGGGTATAGCGCGTAGGTCTGAAACACCATGGCCAGGTCACGCTTGGCCGGCGCGGTGTCGGTGATGTCCTTGCCGTCCAGCTCGATGCTGCCACTGCTGACTTCCTCCAGCCCGGCGATCAGCCGCAGCAGGGTGGACTTGCCGCAGCCGGACGGACCGACGAACACGACGAACTCGCGGTCGCGGATATCCAGGTCGACACCCTGGATGATCGCGGTGCCGTCGAAGCCTTTTTTCAGATTGCGGATCTTCAGATCAGCCATGGAAATATCCTCGTTCTTGTTCTGTTTTCATACGCGACGCACGAAGCGCTTTTTGTAGGAGCCAGCTTGCTGGCGATCTTTGTAGGGCAAAAGCATCGCCAGCTAGCTGGCTCCTACAGCGACGGCGGTGGGCATCGCTCGTGGTTCTCATCTATTTCACCGCGCCGAACGACAGGCCACGTACCAGCTGCTTCTGGCTGATCCAGCCGAAGATCAGAATGGGCGCACAGGCGAGCGTGGAGACGGCGGAAAGCTTGGCCCAGAACAACCCTTCCGGGCTGGAATAGGAGGCGACCAGAGCGGTCAGCGGTGCGGCGGCGGAGCTGGTCAGGTTGAGCGACCAGAACGCCTCGTTCCAGCACAGGATCAACGACAGCAACATGGTCGAAGCCAGGCCGCCACGGGCAATCGGCAGCAGCACGCGGACGATTTCCTGCCAGGTGGTGGCGCCATCCAGACGTGCGGCTTCGAGGATGTCGACGGGGATGTCCTTGAAGTAGGTGTACACCATCCACACCACGATCGGCAGGTTGATCAGGGTGTAGATGACGATCAGGGTGATGCGCGAATCGAGCAGGTCCATGCTCTTGGCGAGCAGGTAGATCGGCATCAGCACGCCCACCGGCGGCAGCATCTTGGTCGAGAGCATCCACAGCAGCGTGCGCTTGGTCTGGCGGGTCTCGAAGAACGCCATGGAGTAGGCCGCCGGCACCGCGATCAGCATGCACAGCAGGGTCGCGGTGAAGGAGATCAGCACCGAGTTCCAGGCGAAGGCGAAGTAGTCGCTGCGCTCGTTGATGTGCAGGTAATTCTCCAGGGTCGGCATGAAGATGAACTGCGGCGGCGTGGCGAACGCGTCGATCTCGGTCTTCAGGCTGGTGAGGATCATCCACAGGATCGGGAAGAAGATCAGCGCGGCGATGGTCCAGGCCAGCGCGCCGACCACCAGGCTTTGCATGCGGCGGGATTGCTTGAGAGTCAGCATGGTCTCAGCCCTTGTCCGTGAGGTTCTTGCCGATCAGACGGATCAGCACGATGGCGGCCAGGTTGGCGATGACCACCGCGATCAGGCCGCCGGCCGAGGCCATGCCGACGTCGAATTGCAGCAGCGCCTGGTTGTAGATCAGGTACGCCAGGTTGGTCGATTCGAATCCCGGGCCGCCGCTGGTGGTGGTGAAGATTTCGGCGAATACCGAGAGCAGGAAGATCGTCTCGATCATCACCACCACGGCAATCGGCCGCGCCAGGTGCGGCAGGGTCAGGTGCCAGAAGATCGCCAAGGGGCCGGCACCGTCGAGACGCGCGGCTTCCTTCTGCTCCTGGTCCAGCGACTGCATCGCGGTCATCAGAATCAGGATGGCGAACGGCAGCCATTGCCAGGACACGATCAGGATGATCGAGAACAGCGGATGCTGCGCCAGCCAGTCCACCGGCTGGGCGCCGAAGAATTTCCACACGGCGGCGAGAATTCCCGAGACCGGGTGGAAGATCAGGTTCTTCCACAGCAGCGCACTGACCGTGGGCATGATGAAGAACGGCGAGATCAGCATCACCCGCACGATGCCGCGGCCCCAGAATTCGCAGGCCTCCAGCAGCGCGGAAATCAGCACGCCGAGCACCACACTGATCAGCAATACGCTGCCGACCAGCAGCAGGGTATTGGTCGCGCCGGGCAGAAAGCCGGCGTCGGTGACGAAATACTCGAAGTTCTCCAGGCCGACGAACTGGTTCTCGCCGGGGTACAGCAGGTTGTAGCGGATCAGCGAGAAATAGACGGTCATGCCCAGCGGCACGATCATCCACAGCAACAGCAGGGCGACCGAGGGGCTGACCAGAAACCAGCCAGGTTTGAACCCGCGCCGCTTGGCGGGTGGCGCCTGGGCGAGTTCGGGAGATGTGGCGAGGGCCGAGGTGTTCATGGCGACTCCGTGGTGAATCGGGGAATACGCACCGGCATGCGGGTGCATGCGCGGTGCTTACGCGGCAAAGGGTTATTTCGGATAGCCCGCGCGCTTCATCTCGCGCAGCGTCGACTGCTGCGCCGCGGCCAGGGCCTGGTCGACCGTCATATGGCCGGTCAGCGCCGCGGTAAACTGCTTGCCGACCTGGGTCGCCACCGACTGGAACTCGGGAATGCCGACAAACTGGATGCCGACATAAGGCACCGGCTTGGCAGAGGGCTTGGCCGGGTCGGCCTTCTTCATCGATTCCAGGGTCACTTCGGCGAAAGGCGCCGCGGCGATGTAGGCATCGCTGTAGGTCGAGGCGCGACTGCCTGGCGGGATATTGGCGATGCCGAAACGCTCGGCCACCAGGTCGCTGTAAGCCTTGGAAGTGGCCCAGGTGGCGAACTCGGTCGCGGCGGCCTTGGCGTCAGAGCTCACCGGAATCGCCAGCGACCAGGACCAGAGCCAGCCGGCGCCTCTATCGGTCACTTGCTTGGGCGCCAGGGCAAAGCCGACTTTGTCCGCCACCTTGCTCTGCGAGGTGTCGGTGACGAACGAGCCGGCCACCGTGGCATCGACCCAGATCGCGCATTTGCCGGAATTGAACAGCGCCAGGGATTCGTTGAAGCCGTTGGACGAGACCCCGGGCGGACCGTAGTTTTTCAGCGTCTGGACATAAAAGTTGAGCGCCTTGCCCCATTCGGCACCGGTGAATTCCGGTTGCCACTGCTCATCGAACCAGCGCGCGCCGAAGGCGTTGGCCATGGTGCTGATCAGCGCCATGTTCTCGCCCCAACCAGCCTTGCCGCGCAGACACAGGCCGTATTGCTCCTGGTCGGGCTTATTCAGCGCCTTGGCGAACTCGCCGATCTGCTCCCAGCTCGGTTGTTTAGGCATCACCAGGCCCGCCTGCTCGAACAGGTCGGTGCGGTAGTAGGTCATCGAACTTTCGGAATAGAACGGCAGGCCATAGAGCGTGCCGTTGACCGACAACCCATCGCGGACCGAGGGGAAGATATCCTCGATGTCATAGTCGCTCGGCAGATTCTCCATCGGCGTCAGCCAGCCACGCGCACCCCAGATAGGTGCCTCGTACATGCCGATGGTCATCACATCGAACTGGCCGCCCTGGGTGGCGATATCGGTGGTCAGGCGCTGGCGCAGAACGTTCTCTTCGAGCACCACCCATTCCAGCTTGATATCTGCATGGGTTTTCTCGAACTCGCGGGAAAGTTCCTGCATACGGATCATGTCGCCGTTATTCACGGTACCGATAGTGACAGTGGTCGTGGCATTGGCAGCAATGGCACTGGTGGCGAGGGCGGTTGCAATAACGGCCGGCAATAGTTTTATTGTTTTCATTTGCTTCTCTCTAATTTTTATTTGATAGGCGATAGCAAGTTCTGCCTGGTTGTCGTGGGTGATGTAGCTCCATTATTTGCAAACTATGGGAATGCTGTTTTGTTTAACGTCACCAACAGCTGGTCGTTAGGCGACTTCATGCTCGATCGGATCGAAACTGATTTGCACTTTTACATCGCCGGGTCTGCCGCTTGCGGCCCGGTCGAAGGCAGCAATCGCCTGATCGAACGGGTAGACGGCGGAAACCAGTGCTTTGATATCCAGCCGGCCGGAACCGAGCAGGGCCAGCGCGCGGGGAAACTGATTGGCATAGCGGAATACCGACTCGACGCGCAGCTCTTTGGCCTGCATCGCGACTATATCCAGGGCAACCGGCTGCGGCGGCATGCCGACCAGTACTACGCAGCCACCGGGGCAGGCCAGGTCGAACAGGTTGGCGTAGGCTTTGGGGCTGCCGGACGCCTCGAAGACGATCTGCGCGCCCCACTGATCGGTCAGGCGACCAACCACTTCGGCCAGATTTTCTTCGCTGATATTGACCGACGTGATGCCGGCGTAGCGCCCGGCGAGGTCGAGCTTCTCCTGCACCAGGTCGGCGATGATCACCTGGCTGCAACCCCCGGCCAGCGCGGCCGCGGCGGTGAGGATACCGATGGTGCCGGCACCGATGACCACGGCCACATCGCCGGGACGGATGCGCGCCTTGTCGGCGGCCTGCATGCCGGTCGCCAAGGGCTCGATCATCGCGCCTTCGGCAAAGCTCACGGTGCTCGGCAACTTGAAGGTGAAGCTGGCCGGGTGCACCACGTGCGCGGTCAGGCAGCCGTGAATCGGCGGCGTGGCCCAGAAGCGCACTGCCGGATCGAGGTTGTATTTGCCTTCCAACGAGGCCCGGGACTTCACGTCCGGTATTCCCGGTTCCATGCACACCGGATCGCCCGGCTTCAGGTGAGTGACATTCTCGCCCACGGCCACAACCACCCCCGAGGCCTCATGGCCCAACACCATGGGCTCACGGACGACGAACGGCCCGATGGCGCCGTGCTTGTAATAATGAACGTCGCTGCCACAGACGCCGACGTTTTTAACGGCAATGCGCACGTCGTCCTTGCCCATGTTCTGCTCGAGCGAAATATCGCGAATCGATAACTTACCCATTTCTTCCAATACGAGCGCTTGCATAGAAACACCAGTTGATTGTTTGTTCTTGGTGATCGGATATATCGCTATGGATACCCAGGCACTGCGACTCATCGAGTTAATTAATCAGGGCCCTTTCGATATCCATTAGAGTTCCTTGCGTGCGCCACCACAAATACGTCATCGACAGATATCTGTACTTTTTTGCCCGCTATCCGGGTCAGTCCGCGACTGTTGCGTATGCGAAAGCAATCGACATTCCCGGAGGGCAAATTCGCTTGTGCCCTCAGCACGAGTAGAGAACATTCAGGTAGGTTTTCCGGTACTCGCTTGGCGTCATGTCCTTGATGTCGAGAAAACGCCGATTGAAGTTGGCGATACTGTTGTAGCCGACATCGAAACAGATCTCGGTGATCGGCAATTCGCTCTGCGCCAGCAATTCGCACGCCTTGCTGACCCGCAGCTGATTGACGAAATCGACAAAGCGGTGGCCCGCGACCCGCTTGAAGTGTTTGGAAAACTGCGTGCCGCTCATGCCCATCTGCTGCGCCACCTCGTCCAGCGGCAGCTCGCGGGCATAGTGCTGGAGGATGTAGCCGACGGCCTGGTTCAGCCAATCCAGGTATTTCTTGTCGATCAGCGGCTGGTGGTATTCGCTGGACAGGGTGCGGTAGTTGGTGGCACTGGCAAGCAGCTCTAGCAGGGTCAGAAAGCGCGCCAGGCGTTTCATGCCCTGGGCGCCGGCGATCTGATCGAACAGCGCGATGGCCTGGCGAATAGTGTCCTCGCCACGGAACTCGACGCCCCATTGCGCACGCCTGAGTAGCGGCTCGGCCGCCCTCATTTCCGGCATCAGCGCTTGCAAGCCGAGGGCGAAATCACTGGAAAAATGCACCACCTGGTCGCGCAGGGCGATGGACTCGTTCGCCGCTAGCTCGCTGATCCAGTTATGCGGCAGATCCGGCCCGACCAGCACCAGATTGCCCGGAGCGAAGTTGCCGATATAGTCGCCGACGAACATCTTGCCGCTGGTCGACCTGACCAGCCGCAGCTCGTATTCCCGGTGATGATGCCAGCGGATCAGGCTGCTCGGCACGCCGTGCTGGATATAGTGGATCGACTCATCGCCGGCCTGGGCGACCCATTCGTAATCCGCTTTCAGAGGCTGTTTGTTGTTCGACATGGGTAGGGCCCTGCTGCTCTTGGCGGCCATCCGACCGGCACGTCGCACATACCGCCAAGCGATATGGCATGGCGGAACCCCGCTCGCATGAGCTGCAGGTTTATGCCTGTTCAGGGTCATTTAAGGTTAAGGCGGGCGCTACTGACAAATACTCAAAAGGCGAAAACCTATACTTTTTTGCCAGCCACGCGAGGTAACCCAAGTGTTGAAAATTCGCCATGTTCGGCGGCGCAGCAGATCGAATGCCTAGTGGCTGGGCAGCCGGGCAGGGTTTACAGCATGCTGCGGAGCTGCCGCCTCATGCGCCGTAAAGTACATCCGTCAAGGTGCGGCGATACTCCGACGGAGTCATGCCCTTGAGCGCGTAGAAACGCCGGTTGAAGTTGGAGATGTTATTGAAGCCGGACTCGAAGCAGACCTCGGTCACCGGCTTGTCGCTCTTGCTCAGCAGTTCGCAGGATTTGCTCACCCGCAGCCGATTGACGAACTCGACGAAGCCGCGTCCAGTGGCCTGCTTGAAGAAGCGCGAAAAGTAGGTCGGCGTCATGCCCAGATGTTCGGCGACTTCTTCCTGGCTCAACTCGCTGGTGTAGCGTTGGAAGATGTAATACACCGCGCGGTTGATCCGCTCGACATGGTGCTCGTCGATCAGCTCCATGGACGTCATCCCTGATAGCAACTGGTAATCCTCAGCGACCGCCAGCAACTCCATGAGGATGAAGAAATGCCCCAGGCGGGCGATGCCCTGGCTGTCGGCGATCTTCTGCAACAGCGTTCCGGCCTCGCGAATGGTTCGCGCGTCACGAAACTCGATGCCGAATTGCGCCCGCGCCAACAACGGCGCCAACCCCTTCAGCTCGGCGAATACCGCGCTGGCGTTTGCCAGCATCTCGTCGGTGAAGTTGACCAGCATGTCGCGGGTTTCCACCACCTCGCCGTCGTCGAGCTGGCTGATCCAGTTGTGCGGCAAACCAGGGCCGGTGAGAAACAACGTGGCGGGGGAGAAATTGCCGATGTAGTCGCCGATAAACACCTTGCCGGAACTGGCGACTATCAGGTGCAGCTCGTATTCCTTGTGGAAATGCCAACGCACCAGCGGGCTGGGAAAACCATGCTGACGGTAGATCAGCGAATGACCCTCGTGATCGTCCATCAGCTCGTAGGAGGGGTCGGGTACGCGGGCAGTACGGTTCATTGATCGCTTCTCGACGGTTTTCAGAGCATACGGCAAAGCACGGCAACCATTTAGCCCTGCCGTGCTTGCCTGCATTGAAAAGACATCCTCGCCTGTTTGCCGAGCCTTGTCGACCGACCCGCCAGCGCTGGCGAGTCGGCCGCCAGGCCGCAGTGCCCGAGCGAATTGCAGGCCGAGAAGGGCGCGCGCCCAGCGTTCGGGCATGGCTTAGAACCAGGTCTCCATCTGCACCCCGAACTGCCACAGCCCACCGGACTGGAAGCCATCCTGACCGAAGGCATCGCTGCCGCTGTAGCCATCCAGTTCCGACGACCAGTCCATCAGGCTGGCATAAACACGCAGTTCCGGGCGGGTGAAGAAGTCGCCCATGTCCGGCCTGAAGGTCGGCGCCACCGTGAGCTTCCAGAAGTCGCCGTCGACCGCGTTGCGCGCCTGGTAGCCCATGGGATCGAGGTCCATGGTCTGCCAGCTCGCCTCGTAGACCATCTCGAAGTTGCTGTTGATTTCCTGGGCCAGGCGCAGGTTCAGGGTCAGCCAGCTGTAGTCGTCGCCGTCGACGTAGCGGTCCTGGCTCTGCTCGGCGAGCAGGCTCGGGGCGATGCGCCAGCCGGACGCCAGCGGGGTCTGGCCATAGAGCGCCAGGCGCAGGGCGCGGGCGTCGTCGAGCAGCTCGCCGTCCGAGCCCAGGTTCTTCACCTCGGCGCCCAGGCCCTGGCCGTAGAGCAGCGCCGTCTTGAAGAAGCCTTCGCGGCCGAAGAAGCTCTTCTGGTGGTGGGCCAGCATGCTCTGCACGCCGGAGTCGGCGGGGGTCAGCCCGGCGGCGTTGCTGCGGCTGTCGTTCTTCTTCGCACCGATGGCGTTGACCATCCATTGCCAGCGGTCGTCCGCGAAGAACTGGTTGGCGGTAAGGATGTAGCTTTCCACGTCGGCATTGCCGCCGCTAGCGCTGAAGTCGCCGTAGTCGCGGCCCATCAGGGAGAAGTTGGAGCGCCAGCTGTCGCCGAGCTGCACGTCATAGATCCCGCCTCCGGTACCGGCGAGATAGACCACATCCGAGTCCAGCCAGTGGATGTCGAAGGTATCGCGGTCATAGCGTTTGCCCGCCCAGAGCGTGGCGTTTTCCAGCATGGGGTTGCCCTTGAAGGCGGCGAGCTCGCTGAGTTCGGCATAGGCCTGGCGCACGTTCAGGGTGCTTTCTTCGGCGGTCCAGTCGTTGGAGGTTTCCACCCCGTCGGCGATCGACACGGTGAACTTCGAGCGGGTGCCGTTCTGCGCCTGGGCCTCTTTCGACAGGTCGATGCGCATATAGGTGTCGTCTTCGTTGCCAAGCCGGCCGACCGCGCCGCCGACCGAACCGGCCGGAGTGACATAGGGGCCGCCACGTCCGCCACCGAGCCCTTCACCGACCAGCAGACCGGAACGGGCATAGCCGTGGAAGCTGAAGCCATCGCTGAGGTTGCTGCTGGTTTTACTCGTATCCTGCTGCTGTTCCAGTGCCGCTTCGACCTGCGCCAGGCGCGCGTCCAATGCCGGGGATGATGCGGGGAGGGCGGCACCGCTTTTCAGCCGTTGCAGCTCCAAGGCGGTGGCCTGGGCTTGTTGTTCGGCGGCGGATGCACGGCGTTCGGCGGCACTGGCTCTGGCCTCCAATGCGGCCAGACGTTCCTCCAGGCTGAGCGGCGTGGCGGCCTGGGCCAGGGGGGTGAGTGCGCAAATGCCGAGCAGGCTGGCGGTCAGCCATAGTGATCTGTGCTGCAGTGAGCTGTGCTGCATAGGTGAAGTCCTCTTTTGTTTTTATTTTTGCGAGCCAACCGGGGCCTTGGCCCCTCAGTCGGGAAAACCTTGAAAAGTGGTTTTACATCTCAAGGTGCGCTGTTATATTAGCGATGTTAACGTTATCTTCAACAAAAATAAAAATTAAGAGAGGTTTTATGAAACAGCTGAAATCGCTTCTTCCAACGGCCTTGCTGGCGATCTGCAGCGGTCTGCCAGCCCTGGCCGGCGCGGCCGACCTGACCATTTCCTGCGGCGCCGTGGGTGCGGAATTGCAGTTGTGCAAGGACGGCGTCGAAGCCTGGTCGAAACAGACCGGACACAGCGTCGAGGTGGTGTCGACGCCCAACTCGGCGACCGAGCGTTTGTCGTTCTATCAGCAGATCCTCAGCGCCCAATCGGCCGACATCGACATCATCCAGATCGATGTGGTCTGGCCCGGCATGCTGGCCAATCACCTGCTCGATCTGCGCGATGTATTGCCGGCCAACGCGACCCAGGGCTATTTCCAGGCGCAGCTGGACAACGCCACCGTCGACGGCCGGCTGGTCAGCATGCCCTGGTTCACCGACTCGGGCCTGCTCTACTACCGCAAGGATCTGCTGGATAAATACGCCAAGCCGGTGCCGCAAACCTGGGACGAACTGACCGCCACCGCGCGTGAGATCCAGCAGGCCGAGCGCGATGCCGGCAACGCCAACCTCTGGGGCTATGTGTTCCAGGGCCGCGCCTACGAAGGCCTGACCTGTAACGCCCTGGAGTGGATCGGCAGCCAGCCCGGCGGCGGCTTGATCGATGCCCAGGGCAATATCCAGGTCGACAGCCCGGCAACCCGCGCCGCGCTGACCCTGGCGAAAAGCTGGGTGGGCGATATTTCTCCGCCCGGCGTGCTGAATTACACCGAAGAAGAAGGCCGCGGCGTGTTCCAGTCCGGCAATGCGCTGTTTATGCGCAACTGGCCCTACGCCTGGGCCCTGGTGCAGAGCCCGGACAGCGCGATCAAGGACCAGGTCGGCATCGCCCCGCTGCCCAAGGGCGGCGAGAACGGCAGCCATGCCTCGACCCTTGGCGGCTGGGGTTTGTCGGTGTCGCGCTACAGCGCCGAGCCCAAGCTCGCCGGCGAGCTGGTGGCCTACCTGACCAGCGCCCAGCAGCAGAAACATCGGGCGTTGGTCGGCGCCTACAACCCGGTGATCGAGTCGCTCTACGCAGACCCGGAACTGCTCGCCGCCATGCCGTACTACAGCCAGTTGCGCACTATTCTCGATGCAGGCGTGATGCGCCCCGCGGCGATCACCGCCGACCGCTATCCACGAGTTTCCAATGCGCTGTTCGACCGCGTGCACGGCGTGCTCTCCGGCGAGGCGCCTGTCGATCAGGCGGTGAGCGAACTGGGCAGCGACCTCAAACGCATCAAACGCCGTAGCTGGTAAACCGCCAAGGAACCGCCATGACCACCACAATCTCCCGGGCCCAGCCGTTCTACGACGAGCCCTTGCCGATCAAGGAAACGCCCGTACAGCGCCGTCGTATCCGCGCCGCCTGGCTGTTTCTGACGCCGATGTTGCTGTGCCTGCTGCTGGTGGCCGGTTGGCCGTTGCTGCGCACTTTCTGGTTCAGCCTCACCGATACCAGCCTGAGCGACGCCGGTGCCGGCGCTTTCGTCGGCCTGAGCAACTACCTGGCCCACGATGCCGATGGCTGGTCGGGCATTCTGGTCGACCCGCTGTGGTGGCAGGCGGTGCGCAACACCCTGCACTTCACCGCGGTGTCGGTGAGCCTGGAGATCGTGCTCGGCCTGGCGGTGGCCTTGTTGCTCAATGTGCCGTTCACCGGCCGGGCGCTGGTACGCGCGATGATCCTGATCCCCTGGGCGATTCCCACCATCGTCTCGGCGAAGATCTGGGCGTGGATGCTCAACGACCAGTTCGGCATCCTCAATCACCTGATGCTCGGCCTCGGCCTGATCGACGCGCCATTGGCCTGGACCGCCGACGCCAGCCTGTCGATGTGGGCGGTGATCATGGTCGATGTGTGGAAGACCGTACCCTTCGTCGCGCTGCTGATGCTGGCCGCCTTGCAGATGCTGCCGGGCGACTGCTACGAGGCGGCCCGGGTCGACGGCGTTCATCCGCTCAAGGTGTTCTGGCGGGTCACCCTGCCGCTGCTGATGCCGGCGCTGCTGGTGGCGGCGATCTTCCGCATCCTCGACGCGCTGCGGGTGTTCGACGTCATCTATGTGCTGACCTCGAACTCGTCATCGACCATGAGCATGTCGATCTACGCCCGCCAGCAATTGGTGGAGTTCCAGGACGTCGGCTACGGCAGCGCCGCCTCGACCCTGTTGTTCCTGATAGTCGCGGTGATCGCCGTGCTCTACCTCTACCTCGGCCGCCGGCAAATGGAGGTGCGCTGATGAACCTGCGCCTACTGAAAAAAGCACTGCTGCGCCTGGGCTTCGGCGGCGCGATCGGCATCCTGCTGTTGTATGCGGTATTCCCGTTCTACTACGCCGTATTGACCTCGCTGAAGCCATCCAGCGCCTTGTTCCAGGTGAGCTACTGGATCGATAAGCCGGACTTTTCAAACTACGCCGCGGTGTTGCAGCAGGCGTCGTTCCTGCAAGCCATCGGCAACTCGGTGTTCGTCGCGTTCTGCGTGGTGGCGCTGGCGCTGTTCCTCAGCCTGACCGCCGCCTACGCCCTGGGCCGGGTCAAGTTTCGCGGCCGCGCCACAGTGCTGTTGCTGGTGCTGGGCGTGTCGATGTTCCCCCAGGTCGCGGTGCTCTCCGGGCTGTTCGAGGTGATCCGCGCCCTCGGCCTGTACAACAGCGCCTGGGCGCTGATCCTCAGCTACACCATCTTCACCCTGCCGTTCACCGTCTGGGTGCTGACCACCTTTATCGGCCAACTGCCCGGCGAGCTGGAGGAGGCGGCGATCATGGACGGCGCATCGCCCTGGGTAGCGCTGACCCGGGTGCTGCTGCCACTGCTCTGGCCGGCGCTGGTGACCACCGGCCTGCTGGCGTTTATCGCCGCCTGGAACGAATTCCTCTTCGCCCTGACCTTCACCCTGACCGACGCCCAACGCACGGTGCCGGTGGCCATCGCGCTGATCTCCGGCGGCAGCCAGCACGAGCTGCCCTGGGGCCTGCTGATGGCCGCCTCGGTGATGGTCACCGTGCCCCTGGTGCTGCTGGTGCTGGTGTTCCAGCGGCGCATCGTCTCCGGCCTCACCACCGGCGCGCTCAAGGGCTGAACCCACAAGAACAAGGAAACATCGCATGAGCAAGTTGCAACTCGACAATGTGAACAAGCAACTGGGCGGCCTGCGCATCCTGCGCGACATCAGCCTGGAGATCGCCAGTGGGGAATTCGTGGTGTTCGTCGGCCCCTCGGGCTGCGGCAAGTCGACCCTGCTGCGGCTGATCGCCGGGCTGGAGTCGATCTGCGCCGGCGACCTGCTGATCGACGGGCGCCGGGTCAACGACCTGGAGCCGCGCGAGCGCGGGGTCGGCATGGTGTTCCAGTCCTATGCGCTGTACCCGCATATGAGCGTCTACGACAACATCGGCTTCGGCCTCAAACTGGCCAAGACCGACAAGCGCAGCCTGCGCGAGCGGGTGCTGGAAACCGCGCGCGTGCTGCAGCTGGACAAGCTGTTGCAGCGCAAGCCCAAGGAACTCTCCGGCGGCCAGCGCCAGCGCGTGGCCATGGGCCGGGCGATGGCCCGCGAGCCGGACATCCTGCTGTTCGACGAGCCGCTGTCCAACCTCGACGCGGCCCTGCGCGTGCAGATGCGCAACGAGATCGCCCGGCTGCACGCCAGCCTGGGCACCACCATGATCTACGTGACCCACGACCAGGTCGAGGCGATGACCCTGGCCAACAAGATCGTCGTGCTCAATGCCGGGCGCATCGAACAGGTCGGCTCGCCGCGGGAACTCTATGAGCGGCCGGTCAGCCGTTTCGTCGCCGGCTTCCTCGGCTCGCCACGGATGAACTTTCTGCCGGCGCAGCTGCTCGCACCGGGCCTGCACAGCACCATTTCCACCCCGGCTCTCGGCCACTTGGCGGCCCTGCCGTTCGACAGCCGCGCGCTGACGGCCGGCAGCCCGCTGACCCTGGGCATCCGCCCCGAGCACCTGAGCCTGCAGAAGGCGCCAGGCGACGCCGGCTTGCCCGTAGTCGGCGTCGAGTACCTGGGCTGCGAAACCTATGTGCACCTGGATGTCGGTCAGGACGAACCGCTGATCTGCCGCTGCGCGGCGAATGCCGACTGGCGCCATGGCGAGCGCGTCGAACTGCGCCCGGAATTCGCCGGCCTGCATCTGTTCGATGCCGAAGGCAACTGCCTGCCGCGCCAACCCCTGGCAACCGTCAGCAACCCAGCCGGCGCGTTGCGCCAAGGCTGCGCATAACCCTATCCAACACTTCTGCGAGCAATTCCATGCCTGTTTTCCCCGACCTCGCCCAGCCCAGGCTGAGCGAGGACAGCGCCGCCCTCACGCCCGATTTTCGGCCCGGCTACCATCTCGCCCCGCAAATCGGCTGGATGAACGACCCTAACGGCGTGGTGTATTTCCGCGGCGAGTACCACGTGTTCTATCAACACCACCCCTTCGACGCGAGCTGGGGGCCGATGTACTGGGGGCACGCCAAGAGTCGCGACCTGGTGCATTGGCAGCACCTGCCCATCGCCCTGGCACCGGGCGACGAGTTCGACCGCCACGGCTGTTTTTCCGGCAGCGCGGTGGTCTGCGGCGACAGCCTGGCGCTGCTCTACACCGGGCATACCTGGCTCGCCGAGGTCGGCGACGAGCGCGCCATCCGCCAGGTCCAGTGCCTGGCAACCAGCGATGACGGCGTGAATTTCGTCAAGCAGGGCGCGGTCATCGACGCCGCGCCGGATGCCGCGATCATGCATTTCCGCGACCCCAAGGTCTGGCGCGACGGTGAGCACTGGTACCTGATCGCCGGCGCGCGCCTGGGCGATACGCCGCTGTTGCCGTTGTACCGCTCCAGTGACCTGCGCAACTGGGAGTTCCTCACCTATGCCAGCCGTGGCGGCGAGGGCGATGGCTATATGTGGGAATGCCCGGACCTGTTCCGCCTCGGCGGCCAGGACGTGCTGCTGTATTCGCCCCAGGGCATGCAACCCGAGGGTTTCGCGCGGCAGAACAAGTTCCACACCGGTTACCGGGTCGGCCAGCTCGACAGCGATTGGCGCTTCGATGGCGGGCCCTTTATCGAACTGGATAACGGCCACGATTTCTACGCCGCGCAAACCTTGCTGGCCGCCGACGGCCGACGCCTGCTCTGGGCCTGGCTGGACATGTGGGACAGCCCGATGCCGAGCCAGGCCCAGCACTGGTGCGGCATGCTCGGCTTGCCGCGGGAACTGCAACTGCACGACGGCCGCGTGCACAGCTACCCCGCGCGTGAACTGGCGGCGCTACGCCAAGCACCCTTGTTACCGGACGGTGCGCTCTGTTGGGATGGCTCAGGCCTCCAGCCGCTTGCCGCATTGCGCGGCGATATGCTGGAAATCGAGCTGCAGCTGGATCTGCTCGACTGCCGCGACGGGCGCCTGGGCATCGCCCTGCGCTGCAGCGCCGATGGCCAGGAAAAAACTTTGCTCTACTACGACGCCCAACTGCAGCGCCTGGTGCTCGACCGCAGTCGCTCGGGTGCGGGAGTCAGCGGCCAGCGCAGCGTGGCGCTAACACCCAGTCAGGAGCCGTTGGTGTTGCGGATATTCCTCGACCGCTCCTCCATCGAGGTATTCGCCGCCGACGGCAGCTTCAGCCTCAGCAGCCGCATCTATCCACAGCAGGACAGCCTCGGGGTGGCGCTGTTTGGCAGCGGCGGCGGGCGGGTGGCGGTGCACCAGGCTTGGCGTCTGTCCAGCGGTTGGGTCTGATAGGCGGCAGCAATGGGTAGGGTGCGCCGTGCGCACCAGGGTTTGCCGGGAATGCCGGTGCGCATAGCGCACCCTACGAACTGAACCGATATGCGGGGCATGAGGACCGACAGCGCCACAGCATCGCGACAGGTCGCGGCGCTGTGGCATGATTCACGACTCATCCTGCCTGGTTGTATTGCATGACTTCAGTGAAAGACGTTGCACGGCTGGCCGGCGTGTCCCTGATGACGGTCTCGCGAGCGCTGAACAATCCGGAGAAGCTCAGCCCCGAGACCTATCAACGGGTGCGCAGCGCCATCGACGAGCTGCAATTCGTGCCCAATATGTCGGCGCGCAAGATTCGCGGCGACAACCTGCAGAGCCGCACCATTGGCGTGTTCGCCCTGGACACCGCGACCACGCCGTTCGCCGTCGAGCTGCTGCTGTCCATCGAACAGACCGCGCAACAGGCCGGCTGGAACGTGTTCGTGCTCAACCTGCTGAGTGACCCGCCGAGCGAGCAGAGCATCGACCTGATGCTCTCGCACCGTCCCGATGGTCTGATCTTCACCGCCATGGGGCTGCGCCGGGTGAGTATTCCCGAGCGGCTGAAAAACAAGCCGCTGATCCTCGCCAACTGCCTGGACGAGGACAGCAACCTGGTCAGCTACATACCGGATGACGAGGCCGGCCAGTACCGCGCCGTGCGACAGGCCCTGAGTCAGGGTTATCGGCGCCCGCTGTGCATCAACCTGCCGAGCCAGAGCCTGGCCTGGGAACTGCGCCAGCAGGGCATGCAACGCGCCTTCGCCGAGTTCGGCCTGGCGCCCGACGATGTGCTGCAATACGACCTTTCGGCCCATGACGCCTACGGCGAAACGCCGGGCATCCTCGAGCGGCATATCGTCGACGGCCGGGCGCAATTCGACATCCTGATCTGCGGCAACGACCGCATCGCCTTCTGCGCCTACCAGGTGCTGTTGGCCCGTGGCCTGAAAATTCCCGGCGATGTCGCGGTACTCGGCTACGACAATATGATCGGCATCGCCGAACTGTTTATTCCGCCGCTGACCACAGTACAGCTGCCCTACTACGAAATCGGCCAGCGCGCCGCCCGGCACCTGATCGACAGCCTAGAAGCGAGCGGGACACAACGGGTCGATTGCCCCCTGGTGACCCGGGCATCGCTGTAACAGAGTGAGAAAGCCTGGGTCCGTAAGGTGCGCCGTGACCATCCCGCTGAATCTGCGCCGACGCCGGTGCGCGCGGCGCACCCTACGAAGTGAGTGCGCAGCCGCTCAGCCCTGCGGGTAGCGCGCCCGTGGCGTGGCCATTGGCAACGGGCCGTCGCCGATCAGGCGGAACTCACCTTTTTCCGCGTCATAGGCCCTGATATTGCTGGTTTCGATGTCGTAGACCCAGCCGTGGATAAACAACTGCCCGCTGGCCAGGCGCGAGGCCACCGAGGGGTGAGTGCGCAGGTGGTCGAGTTGCGCGACCACGTTCTCTTCGGTGAGAACGCCCAGGGTGGTGTGGTCGGCGCAGCCGCAGTTATCCGCCACCACGCTCTTGGCTACCTCGGCATGGCGCAACCAGGCCTTGACCGTGGGCAGACGCTCAAGCCCGGAAGGGTCGAGCACCGCCTTCATCGCGCCGCAATCGGAGTGTCCGCAGATGATGATGTGATGCACGCCGAGGACCAGCACCGCGTATTCGATGGCGGTGGAAACACCGCCCATCATCTGCCCATAGGGCGGCACCACATTGCCGACATTGCGGCTGACGAACAGATCGCCCGGGGAGCTCTGGGTGATCAGCTCGGGGACCACGCGCGAATCGGCGCAGGTGATAAACATCGCCCGTGGCGTCTGCTCGTGGGCAAGCTTCTTGAACAATTCCTGCTGCTCCGGGTACACCTCATGACGAAAGCGCATGAAGCCGGAAACCAGCTGCTGCAATGCCTCCTCGGCACTCTCGGTGGCATTGCCTTGAGGCTCACCACTAACGAATCTAATAGGCATTTGCACGCTCCCTTTCTCAATCAAGTGTCTGAATCGCTCGCGACCGAGCCAATACAGGCAGCTTAACGCACCTCGCCCGCCCGTCCAGAGACACCATTAGCATGCTATTTGTTGCATTCATAGCAGCGACAGCTGCGCGCCCGGCGGAGCGAAGAGGCTGCAATCGAGGCCCTGGTAATCCCGGTTGTCCAAGCCGAACTTGCGCCTGGCCAGGCGAAAGCGCTGGGCCAGCAGCGCGGCGAACTGGCCCTCGCCGCGCATGCGGCTGCCGAACTGGCTGTCGTAATTCTTACCGCCGCGGGACTGGCGGATCAGGCTCATGACGTGCGCCGCGCGCTCGGGGAAGTGCGCCTGTAGCCACTCCTCGAACAAGTCGGCAATCTCCAGCGGCAGGCGCAGCAGCACGTAACCGGCGGAGCGCGCACCGGCATCGCGGGCGGCTTCGAGCAGGTGCTCCAACTCCATGTCGTTGATCATCGGAATCATCGGCGCGCACATCACGCTGACCGGCACACCGGCCTCGTGCAGCGTGCGCATCACCCGCAAACGCGCCGCCGGCGAGGCCGCGCGCGGCTCCATGATGCGTTTCAGTTCATCGTCCAGGGTGGTCAGGCTGATCGCCACGTTGACCAGGCGCTGGCTGGCCAGTTCGCTGAGCAGATCGAGATCGCGCAGGATCAGCGAACCCTTGGTGATGATATGCACCGGGTGCTTGTAGCGCAGGAGGATTTCCAGGGCCTGGCGAGTCAGGCCCTGCTCACGCTCGATCGGCTGATAGGCATCGGTATTCACCCCCAGGGCGATCGGCTGCGGCACATAGCCGGGTTTTTGCAGCTCCTGCTCCAGCCGGCTGGCGAGGTTGATCTTGGCGATCAGCTTGGTTTCGAAATCGATGCCCGGCGACAGATCCCAATAGGCGTGGCTGGGTCGGGCGAAACAGTAAATACAGCCGTGTTCGCAGCCGCGATAAGGGTTCACCGAGCGGTCGAAACCGACATCCGGCGACTGGTTGCGGGTGATCACCGTCTTCGCCGTTTCGCGGCGCACTTCGGTGGCGCGCGAGGGCGGCGTCTCGTCCTGGAACCAGCCATCGTCCTCGGCCACCGAGCGGGTCGGGGCGAAGCGGTTATGCGGATTGCTGGCGGTACCGCGACCGCGTGGCGGGAGAACAACGGACATGACAGGGCTCCGGCTGAATACTGTATGAACATACAGCTTTTAACGGTATCGACCAAGCCTGTTCGTCGCCTGGCATGGCGTCGCTCCCATGCAAAGACGCAATGCCTGCTCTCTCGCCGTCGCGCTATTTGGTAGCCTTGGCAACGCATACCTGGCCGCGGCCGCCCCTATCCATCGCCACATACCGGCGTCTCGCGCAAAGCGGGCTCCACGATGCGGCGCACGCTTCACCTTGAAATGGAGTAATTCGATGAAAACAGTTCTGGTTACCGGCGCCTCTTCCGGGTTCGGCGAAGCCATTTGCCGGCAGCTGATCGCCGATGGGCACCAGGTTATCGGTGCCGCGCGGCGCGCCGAGAAACTCGCCGCGTTGGGCGCCGAGCTGGGCGACAAGTTCGTTGCAGTGGTAATGGACGTCACCGACAAGACCTCGATCGATCAGGCCTTCGAGATGATTTTCCAACGCTTCACGCAGATCGACGTGCTGGTCAACAACGCCGGCCTGGCCCTCGGCATCGAACGCGCCCAGGTGGCGAGCGCGGCCAACTGGGAACGCATGATCGCCACCAACGTCACCGGCCTGGCCCTGGTCACGCACAAGGTTCTGCCGCATATGGTCGCGGCCAACAGCGGGCTGATCATCAACATGGGCTCGATCGCCGGCACCGTGCCCTACCCCGGCGGCAACGTCTATGGCGGGACCAAGGCCTTCGTCAAACAGTTCAGCCTGAACCTGCGCGCCGACCTGGCCGGCAGCAAGGTGCGGGTCAGCAACATCGAACCGGGGCTGTGCTCGGGTACCGAGTTCTCCGTGGTGCGCCTGGATGGCGACGCCGACGCGGTCAACGCGCTGTACAAGGACGTCGAGGCGATCCGCCCCGAAGACATCGCCCACACGGTGTCCTGGATCAGCCAGCTGCCCGAGCACATGAACGTCAACTCGATTGAAATCATGCCGGTGGCGCAGACTTATTCGGCGCTGACGATAACCCGCAACCTGTAGCGGCTTATCTGGGAGCAGCTGATCGTTCCCAAGTGGACGGTTAGACGCCTCGATGTGGGAACGATCAAAGTCACCCAATGGTAGCCCGGGTTGAGCGAAGCGATACCCGGGTCCCTGGGTATCGCTGCGCTCAACCCAGGCTACGTGCTGACGATAACCCGCAACCTGTAACGGGCTAAGCGCGATCCGTAGCCCGGATAAGCCTTTGGCGCAATCCGGGAGCGATTTGTCAGGCGCCGGATGGGTCATGACGCGGAACGTGACGGGCGGCGTTCCCTCGGTCGACTCGGCCGTTCGACGCCTCGACGTGGGGACGATCAGCCGTGGGAAGCGCTTCAGCGGCGAGTTTCCCCCGGCGGCTTTCGCGGCTAAAGCGGGGTGCCGCCCAGCCCCTCCCACATGGGGTCATTGATTCAGGTTCGGATGGCGGAAGGCCGGCGACTCTGGGTAGCCCGGATAAGCGCCAGCGCAATCCGGAAGCAATCTGCGCAGGCGCCACCGCTCCCGGATTGCGCCGGGGGCTTATACGGGCTACGAGAACCATATCCGCGCGCGGATTTTACTCCGTCGGCTTTTTCAGCTTCGGATTGGGAAAGAACTGCACGGCCTGCACCTTGGGGTCGGCGACCTTGGGTTTCAGGGCGCTGACGTTGACCCGGGTTGGCAGTTCCTTGGGCACCGAGTTGCCGCGCGCATCCAGCGTATCGGCATAGCCGCAGGCCACGCACTCACGGTTCGGCACGCCGTCTTCGTCCCACATCTGGATCTTGTCCATCTCGCTGCACGCCGGGCATACAGCGCCGGCGATAAAGCGTCTTTTGCTCACCTTGGCGTCGTCGCTCATGCGGCCTCCTGGCTCAAACCGAGATGGCGCAGCAGGGCATCGATGCTCGGCTCGCGGCCACGGAAATCGACGAACAGCTGCATCGGCTCACGTGAACCGCCGCGGGCCAGGATCGCCTCGCGGAAGGCGCGACCGGTGTCGCTGTTGAACACGCCCTCTTCCTCGAACTTGGAAAACGCATCGGCCGACAGCACTTCGGCCCACTTGTAGCTGTAGTAACCAGCCGCGTAACCGCCGGAGAAGATGTGCGCGAAGCTGTTGGGGAAGCGGTTGTAAGCCGGCGGACGCAGCACCGAGACTTCGTTGCGAATGCCCTCGAGCACCTGCAGCACGCTGCGACCGTCGCCATGAGTGGCATGCAGCTCGAAGTCGAACAGGGAGAACTCCAGCTGGCGCATCATCATCAGCCCGGACTGGAAATTCTTCGCCGCCAGCATCTTGTCCAGCAGGTCCTGGGGCAGCGGCTCGCCGCTCTGGTAATGGCCGGAGATCAGCGCCAGGCCTTCCGGCTCCCAGCACCAGTTCTCCATGAACTGGCTCGGCAGTTCCACCGCATCCCAGGCCACGCCGTTGATCCCCGAAGCGCCGGCATGCTCGACGCGGGTCAGCAGGTGGTGCAGACCGTGGCCGAACTCGTGGAACAGGGTGGTGACTTCGTCGTGGGTCAGCAGCGCCGGCTTGTCGCCGACCGCGGAGGTGAAATTGCATACCAGGTTGGCCACTGGGCTGATCAACTCACCGCCAGCATCGCGACGCTTATCGCGCGCGCCGTCCATCCAGGCGCCGCCGCGCTTGTTGGCGCGGGCATAGAGATCGAAGAAGAAACGCCCGACGTGCTGACCGTTTTCGCTGATCTCGAACAGGCGCACATCCGGGTGCCAGCTATCGAAGCCGGACAGTTCCTTGATCTGAATGCCGTAGAGCTTCTCGACAATGGCGAACAGGCCGCTGAGCACCTTGTCGATCGGGAAGTAGGCGCGGAGGATTTCCTGGGAAATGCTGTAGCGCTGCTCGCGCAGTTTTTCACTGTAGTAACCCACGTCCCAGCTCTGCAGATCGGCGCAGCCCTGTTCGGCAGCGAAGGCTTGCAGCTCGGCCAGATCCTGGGCGGCGAAGGTTTTGCTGCGCTGGGCCAGATCGCGCAAAAAATGCAGCACCTGCTCGGTGGAGTCGGCCATTTTGCTGGCCAGGCTCAGCTCGGCGTAATTGCCGAAGCCCAGCAGCTGCGCCAATTCCTGACGCAGATCGAGAATTTCGGCCATCACCGGCCCGTTGTCGTTGTGCCCGGCGTTCGGCCCCTGGTCGGAGGCGCGGGTGCAGTAAGCGGCATACACCTCTTCGCGCAGCTTGCGGTCGTCGGCGTAGGTCATTACCGCGAAGTAGCTGGGGAATTCCAGGGTGATCAGCCAGCCATCCAGGCCCTTGGCCTCGGCGGCCTGCTTCATCTGCGCCTTGGCCGATTCCGTCAGGCCGGCCAGCGCCGCTTCGTCAGTCACCTGCTTGGTCCAGGCCTGGGTGGCGTCGAGCAGCTGGTTGGAGAACTTGCTACCCAGCTCCGACAGTTTCATCTGCACCGCGCCGTAGCGCTGTTGCTCGGCTTCCGGCAGGTCGATGCCGGACAGGCGGAAGTCGCGCAGGGCGTGTTCGAGAATGGTCTTCTGCGCCACTTCGAAGCCCGCCGCCTCGGGGCAGGCGGCCAGGGCCTGATAAGCCTCGAACAACACGCGGTTCTGCCCCAGCTCGGTGGAGTATTCCGAGAGTTTCGGCAGGCAAGCTTCATAGGCGGCGCGCAGCTCGGCGTTGTTGCACACCGCATTGAGTTGGCTGACCGGGCTCCAGGCGCGGCCGAGGCGAGCATTCAGCTCATCGAGGGCCAGCACCAGCCCGTCCCAGCTCGGTGTGCCAGACTGTTGCTTGAGCAACTCGGCAATCGCCGCACGACTGTCGGCAAGAATCACATCCACCGCCGGCTCGACGTGTTCGGGGCGGATGGCGGAATACGGCGGCAGATCGAACGCTTGCAGCAAGGGATTATCGGCAGTCACTGGGGTCACCTGAAACGAAATGGGTTTACAGCTGCGAGCCCGTTTCCCGGCAAAGGTTCTCGGGCTGGCTGGAATCGGCGCAGGCTGCTATCAAAAACAACGAGCATGGCCTGAACATGGGTGCCATCTTAATTACAATCAAGGCCGGACGCAGCTTAAGAGGTTTCTATCGTGGCGATACGTACTTATCAGCAATTCACCCCGCAGCTCGGCGCGCGGGTCTTTGTCGACGCCTCGGCCGTAGTGCTGGGCGATGTGGAGATCGGTGCCGACAGCTCGATCTGGCCCCTGGTGGTGATCCGCGGCGACATGCACAGCATCCGCATCGGCGAGCGCTCCAGCATCCAGGACGGCAGCGTACTGCACATCACCCACGCCGGGCCGTTCCACCCCCACGGCTACCCGCTGAATGTCGGCGACGACGTGACCATCGCCCACAACGTCACCCTGCATGGCTGCAGCATCGGCAACCGGGTACTGGTCGGCATGGGCAGCATCGTCATGGACGGCGCAGTGATCGACGATGAAGTCATGCTCGGCGCCGGCAGCCTGGTCCCTCCCGGCAGCCATCTGGAAAGCGGCTACCTGTACCTCGGCAGCCCAGCGAAAAAAGCCCGCGAGCTGACCGAAAAGGAACGCAGCTTCTTCAGCTACAGCGCCGCCAACTACGTGCGTTTGAAGGATCAACACCTGATGGAAAACTACTCAACCCGTTGAAGCGCAGCGGCGAACGCAGCGGCCCATTGCAGTTGAGACTTGGCTGTATAAAACCGGCCGCTTGATACAGAGGAGACGCGGCATGGAGCGATTCACGGGTGGCTGCTTGTGCGGCAACATCCGCATTGTGGCGTCAGGTCGTCCCTACCGGGTCGGTGTTTGCCACTGTCTCGACTGCCGCAAGCATCATGGGGCTCTATTCCATGCTTCCGCGGTTTTCCCAGAGTGTGCAGTAACAATCGATGGCGAAACGCACGACTACGCCGGGCGGTTCTTCTGCCCCCGTTGCGGATCATCCGTTTTCTCACGCAGCGCGGATGAAATCGAAGTGAACCTGGGCTCTCTGGATGCTCCTGACCAACTGCTACCAACATACGAACTTTGGACGGTCCGTCGCGAACCCTGGTTGCCGCCGTTTCCGCTCACAAGGCTATATGGGCATGATCGTGACGCCAGCAGCGGTCGCTTCGAGGAATAGATGGAGCGAAAGCGCCGCTGGCATCTGACATGCGCGACACGGGCGGGCCGTTCGGTCGTCCACAACGTGGGAATGATGCATGAGGCACTACCAGAACATCCTCTTCGACCTCGATGGCACCCTGACCGACCCGCGTGAAGGCATCACCCGATCGGTGCAACATGCGCTGGCGCAGCTGGGGATCGATGAGCCGGATTTGCAGGCGCTGGAGCATTTCATCGGGCCGCCGCTGTTGCAGTGTTTTATGCAGACCTACGGCTTCGACGAGGCCACGGCCTGGCAGGCGGTCGGGCATTACAGGGAGCGGTTCCGTGAGGTCGGGCTGTACGAGAATCGGCTGTTCGACGGCGTCGGCGAGCTGCTGGAGTTGCTGCTCATGCAGAACCGCACGCTGTATATCGCCACCAGCAAACCGACCGTGTTCGCCAGCGAGATCGCCCGGCACTTCGATTTCGCCCGGCATTTCAAACTGATCTACGGCAGCGAGCTGGATGGCACCCGTACCGACAAGGTCGAGCTGATCGCCCATCTGCTCAGCGAGCAGGCGTTACCGCTGGAGACCACGCTGATGATCGGTGACCGCAAACACGACCTGATCGGCGCGCGACGCAACGGTCTGGATGCAGCGGCGGTGGGTTATGGATTTGGCAGCGTCGAGGAGCTGCAAGCCGAGGGGCCGCGCTATCACTTTGCGACCCTGGCCGAGTTGCATCGGGCTTTTTTGCGTTAGCAGCCCCATGAAGCCCCTTCACCGTTTTGACCTACAAAGATCGTCAGCATGCTGGCCCATCAAGCGATCGCTATGTCATTGATTTTATTGGTAATGATGCTTCTTGTGGGAGGGGCTTTAGCCGCGAAAGATTGCCCAGTAACAGCACAGCTTCGCGGCTAAAGCCCCTCCCACAGTTTGCTGCACGACAGCGCTATCCGAGCGGGCGGCTTAATCGTTGCGCTGGTAGATGATCTTCTTGGTACCGCCATCGCAGCTGCCGACCACCATGTTCGGGTCCTGGGCTTCGTCGTTGGGGACGATTTCCAGGGTGTAGCTGGCCACGCCGGCGGCCTGGATTTTCACTTCGATTTCCGCGCGCAGTTCTTCGCAGGGCTTGGCTGCGGCAAGGGCGGTGCCGCCGAGCAAGCAGAGCAGTAGCGCCAGGGGCCATCTAGTCAATTGCAATACGCCTTTGTTGGGAGGGAGTCGGGGGAGTGCGGTTCGCGCGCAGCCGGGCTTTGCTGCAATAAGCAGAGCAATGCCTGCTCGCGTTCAACGGCGGATAGTTTGCCCAGTATTGCGACGCGCCGGTAGAACTCCGACCAGTCGCCTTCAGCCTGCTCGAACAGCCGGGCAAAAGCCTCCACCCAGCGGTCGTACAAGCCGAACGGCAGCAGCTTGGCGTTGTTCAGCGGCGCGTTTATCCAGCCGTCGTAGCGGCCGTCACCGCCCCACTCGCGATTGCGCAGATTTTGGTATTCGTCGCGCAGGCGAGCGAACTCGGCCTGCTTGCCGGCGCGCATCTGTTCCTCCGGCAAGCCGCTGGCATACAACTCGGCCAAGCGCTCGCGAGTCCTCAACACCAGGGCGATAAACTGTTCACGTTGGCGTTCGCCCTGCGGGTCCGCCGGGGCCAGGCCACGGACAGCACGCCATTGGCGCAGGCCTTGGCGCTCGACGAAGGTGGCGAAGGATTCGTTGAACGCGGTGTCGTTGGCGACGTACAGCTGCTGGTGCGCCAGCTCGTGGAAAATCACCGCCACCAGGCGTTCGTCGCTCCAACGCAGCATGGTGTTGAGGATAGGGTCATCGAGCCAGCCGAGGGTCGAATAGGCTTCGACGCCGCCCAGGTAGGTATCGAGACCTTGCAGTTGGCGCACTGCCGCCGCACCGCGCGCACGGCCCTGGCTATAGAAACCGCGATAGGCCACGCAGCCGGCAATCGGGAAACAGTGCAGCTCGGGGCTCAGCGACAACTCGGGCGTAACGAACAGATTCCACACCACGTAAGGCCGCTGGATATCGGCGTACAGGCGGTAGCTGCGGTTGTCCGGCAGCGCCAATTCGGCGCTGGCGAAGCGCCGCGCCTCAAGGGCGAGGCTCAAGCGTTGGCGCAGCCCGGGATCGACGGTAGGGTCTTCCAGCATCGCCGCAATCGGCTGGCGCGCACGCAATACCTGCCATTGTCCCTGGGCCAGGTGGCCGTAGTAATCCAGGCTGCTGCAGGCGCTTAACCCCAGGCATAGCGCCAGTAGCGGAACCGAGCGCCAGCGCCCGAGGTCGGTTGCAAAGCGGAACCTGGTGATCGCGTTAAAGGCGCGCGGCCAGCGGTACTGCGGATAAACAAAGATGCGCGGCATTGCCGACTTCCTAATCCATGGCAGCTGCCGACTGTAGCGTATCGGCGTAGGCTAATCCCAGAGCATCCATTCGGAGAGCAGCATGCGTTATTTCCTCATGATCCTTGGCCTGGCGACGCTTGCCGCCTGCGCGGCGCCCATGCCGCCGCACAATCCGAACCAGGCCTGGGTCGACCTGTATGCCAGCCCCGGCGAGCTGCTGATGGCCGACCGGCTCGATGGCGAACGCCTCAACGACGGCCGCTACTTCCAGGTGCCGAACGGCGCCCATGAATTGCAGGCGCGCTTTCAGTTCGAAGTGAATGCCCCCGGCGGCGGCATGGATGGCAGTACCGAGCCGCGGCAGATCACTTGCGAGATCCGCGTACGCTACGACGATTTCGCTCCAGGCCAGCGCTATCGCCTGGAAGTCCGGCCACTGGCAATGAAGGCCCAGGGCTGGCTGTACGACGAACAACGCAACGTTCTGGCGCGGGCCAAGGTGCCGCGCTGCGGGACGTTCTGATGACTGCCGAACTCGCTCCGGCGGCACAGCGGTGGACAAGGCTTCGCCCTACAAATCGCACTTTGTAGCCCAGATAAGCCTCGGCGCAATCCGGGGTGGTTTGCCTCAATGTAGGGACGATCAACCGGCCAAAACCTGTGGGAGGCGCTTTAGCGGCGAGCTTTCGACAGCGCCAATCGCGGCTAAAGCCCCTCCCACAGCCCGACGGTTGCGGTCCGGGAGCGAATGTATACCCGCCATCGCCCCCGGATTGCATCCGGGCTACGGACTTACAAACAGCGTGGCGAGGCTGCGCGGCAATCAAGTGTCGAGGCTGGCATCCAGGGTGATTTCGGCGTTCAGCACCTTGGATAGCGGGCAGCCGTTTTTCGCGGTTTCCACGGCTTGTTCGAACGCCTCGCGATCAGCACCCGGCACCATCGCCTTGAGCGATAGATGGATAGCGGTGATGGCGAAGCCGCCCGCCACCTTGTCGAGGGTGACTTCGGCCCGGGTGTCGATGCTTTGCGCGGTCATTCCGGCGTCGCCCAGCTCCTTGGACAGCGCCATGGAAAAGCAGCTGGCATGGGCCGCACCGAGCAGCTCTTCGGGGTTGCTGCCGGGCTGGTCTTCGAAGCGCGTATTGAAGCCGTAGGGTACGTTCGACAGGGCGCCGCTCTGGGTCGATACCGTGCCTTTGCCGTCCCTGATGCCGCCTTGCCAATGAGCCGAAGCTGTCTTTTTCATCTGCGTTCTCCATTGCCCGAGGGGTATGGAGTTGAGAGCGGCGTGCGGCGGTACAAGTTCGGCTTGTTATCGAGAATGGCCTGCTAACGCAGGCTGGCGAGGATTTCGAATGCGCGCAATCGGTCGGCGAACTCGTACAGGTCGCAGGTGAAGATCAGCTCGTCGGCGCCAGTTTGCTCCAGCAGCACCTCTAGGCGTGCACGGATTTTCTCCGGACCGCCGATCATCGCCATACCGAGGAAGCTGCCGACCGCTTCCTTCTCATGGGGCAGCCACAGGCCCTCCATGCTCTTTACCGGTGGCCGCTGCACCAGGCTCTGGCCGCGGATCAGCGCGAGAATGCGCTGGTAGGCCGAGGTCGCCAGGTACTCGGCCTGCTCATCGCTGTCCGCCGCGATCAGAGGTACGCCGAGCATCACATAGGGCTTGTCGAGCACCGCCGAAGGCTTGAAGTGGTTGCGATAAATCCGAATCGCCTCGTGCATCAGCCGCGGCGCGAAGTGCGAGGCGAATGCGTAGGGCAGGCCCTTCTCGCCGGCCAGTTGCGCGCTGAACAGGCTGGAGCCGAGCAGCCAGATCGGCACTTCGGTGCCGCTGCCGGGCATGGCGATCACCCGTTGTCCTGGCGTGCGCGGGCCGAGGTAGGCCTGCAACTCCGCGACGTCGGCGGGGAAGTCGTCGGCGCTGCCGGAGCGCTCGCGGCGCAGGGCGTGGGCGGTGAATTGATCGGCGCCGGGCGCGCGGCCCAGGCCCAGATCGATGCGCCCGGGATAGAGCGTGGCGAGGGTGCCGAACTGCTCGGCGATCACCAGCGGCGCATGATTGGGCAGCATCACCCCGCCGGCGCCGAGGCGAATCGTCGAGGTGCCGGCCGCCAGATAGCCGAGCAGCACCGCGGTGGCCGAGCTGGCGATACCGTCCATATTGTGGTGCTCGGCGACCCAGAAGCGGGTGAAGCCCAGGCGCTCGACATGCTGGGCCAAGGCCAGGGAATTGCGCAACGCCTGCTCGGGGCCGCCGTCATCGCGGATCGGCGCCAGGTCGAGGGTGGAGAAGCCTATGTTTGTCAGAGCACTCATGGGGCCTGCCTGCTAGTTATGCGGTGGCATAGGCGCACCGTTGCGGCTATATCCGAGTTAAATAGTGGGGTTTGTTTTGGCGATTCCAAGGGTACAAGGGCGATTGATGCCGACACACGCCTGTAGGGGTGGCATGGCGAAGCCTTGTCCACCGGGGACGATACCGCTGGCGGACAAGCCTGCGGCATGTCCGCCCTACAACGCAGGCATTCGAAACCTCGTCGCCCGGCTGCATTCCCGGACGGTATTGGCTTGGCGGCAATTTCCCCGGATTTCATCCGGGCTACTACCTAGGTTTCGCGAATGCTCAGCTATCGCTCAGACGAAAGCCGATTTTCAGGGTGACCTGATAGTGACCGACCTTGCCGTCGTGGATATGTCCGCGGGTTTCCGTCACCTCGAACCAATCCATATTGCGCACCGACTTGGCGCATTCGGCCAGGGCGTTTTCGATGGCGTCTTCGATGCTGGTCTTGGACGAGCCGACGATTTCGATTTTCTTGTAGGTGTGGTGATCGGTCATGGGAGTTTCTCCGTGGCTGCCTCTTGGGCGCAGTGAAATTTAGGACTGCTGCTGGTTTCGACAGGTTCCTGTTTTCACGCTAGCCAAGCACGGGGAAAGCACAAGGCGGCAGCCGAACATAACCGGCTGCCAGGCCGACTCAGAACTGCAGTTCGCTACGCAGCTCGGCGATCTTGGCCTGCATCGCCGCAGTCAACTCGGCAGGGTTGAGACGCTCGATGATGCCTTGCAGGATGCGTTTCTCGTTGCTATCCACCACACCATCGCGGCGGGCGATATCCACCAGACTTTCCAGTTCATGCACCAGCAGTTTGCCGTCGTCGGCAAAACATTGGATCGAACGGAAGGCCATTTCCAGGTAATCGCGGCTTTCTTTCATGTGGGCACTCCATGTGGTGGCGCGTCCATCCGGCGGATGGCTCGGGCGCGCACAGGCTAATCGACGGCCGGAGCCTCGACAAGATCGCCCAGTTCGGCCGCCAACCAGCGCGCCAACTGCGCCGCGCGCTGGTCGCGGCTGCGCAGCGGTTGCCACAGCGCCAAACGCGCCGAGGTTTCGACGAAGCCCCAGGGCGCCACTAGGCGCCCGGCCGCCAAATCGTCGGCCACCAACTGCTGCGGCGCGATGGCCACGCCGAGCCCGGCGGCGGCGGCTTCCAGCAGATAATAGAGATGTTCGAAACCCTGGCCGTAACGCAACGCGCCGCTATCCAGAGCATTGCCGGCGGCCCAGCTCGGCCAGGCTTGCGGGCGCGAGCTGGTGTACAGCAGCGGCTCGCCGAGCAGCGCCGCAGCCGGCGCCCCGTGCAACTCGGCGAAGCGCGCGTAACGCGGGCTGAGCACCGGGCCGATGCGTTCGGCGGCCAGCTCGAACACCTGCATATCCGCCGGCCAAGGCGGTTCGGCGAACAGCAGGGTGGCGTCGACCTGAGGGCTGCGCGGGTCGAGTTCACCATGGCTGGTCGACAGTTGCAGACGCAGTTCCGGTAGCTCGCGGTTGAGCCGATCCAGGCGCGGGATAAACCAGCGGGCCAACAAACTACCGGGGCAACCGAGGACAAAAGGCGCGTCCCGGGTCTGGCGCTTGAGCTCGGCGCAGACCAGGCGCAGGCGTTCGAACGTCTCGCCCGCCGCATCGCGCAGACGCATACCGGCATCGGTGAGTTTTATGCCGCGACCGTCCTTGCTCACCAGGCGGATGCCGAGTTCCTCCTCCAGGGCGCGGATCTGCCGACTGACCGCCCCATGGGTGACGTGCAGCTCGTCGCCGGCCTTGCTGACGCTGAGCAGGCGAGCGGCTGACTCGAAGGCGCGCAGGGCATTGAGCGGCGGAAGATCTTGGCTCATCTGTGAGTTTTCCTGACGTGTTTGCGCAATCTTATCGCTTTTGTCCCGGGCCACACAGCCTTATCCTTTGGCCATTGTCGTAGGAGCCCGGCGCTGGCTCCTGCAAATCCTCGATACCCGCAGGAGAATGCCATGACTTCTTATCGCAGCGGCCCCGACGCCACCGGCCTTTTCGGCTCGTTCGGCGGCCAATACGTCGCCGAAACCCTGATGCCGCTGATCCACGACCTGGCCGCCGAGTACGAGAAGGCCAAGCTCGATCCGGAATTCGCCAAGGAGCTGGCCTACTTCCAGCGCGATTTCGTCGGCCGCCCGAGCCCGCTGTATTTCGCCGAACGCCTGACCGAGCACTGCGGCGGCGCGAAGATCTACTTCAAGCGCGAAGAGCTCAATCACACCGGCGCGCACAAGATCAACAACTGCATCGGCCAGGCCCTGTTGGCGCGGCGCATGGGCAAGAAACGCATCATCGCCGAGACCGGCGCCGGCATGCACGGCGTGGCCACCGCCACCGTGGCCGCGCGTTTCGGCATGGAATGCGTGATCTTCATGGGCACCACCGATATCGACCGCCAGCAGGCCAACGTCTTTCGCATGAAGCTGCTGGGCGCCACCGTGATTCCGGTGGTCGCCGGCACCGGCACGCTCAAGGATGCGATGAACGAGGCCCTGCGCGACTGGGTGACCAACGTCCATAACACTTTCTACATGATCGGCACCGTGGCCGGTCCACACCCGTATCCGGCGATGGTCCGCGACTTCCAGGCGGTGATCGGCAAGGAAACCCGCGAGCAGATCCTCGCCCAGGAAGGCCGTCTGCCCGACAGCCTGGTGGCCTGCATCGGCGGCGGCTCCAACGCCATCGGCCTGTTCCACCCGTTCCTCGACGATAAAGACGTGCAGATCGTCGGCGTCGAAGCAGCGGGCTACGGCATCGAAACCGGCAAGCACGCGGCCAGCCTCAACGGCGGCGTACCGGGCGTGTTGCATGGCAACCGTACCTTCCTGCTGCAGGACGAGGATGGCCAGATCATCGATGCCCACTCGATTTCCGCCGGCCTCGACTACCCCGGCATCGGCCCCGAGCACGCCTGGTTGCACGAGATCGGCCGCGTCGAATACACATCGGTGACCGACCACGAGGCGCTTGCGGCGTTCCACACCTGCTGCCGCCTGGAGGGCATCATCCCGGCCCTGGAAAGCGCCCACGCGCTGGCCGAAGCCTTCAAGCGCGCACCGACCCTGCCAAAAGACCACCTGATGGTGATCAACCTGTCCGGGCGCGGCGACAAGGATATGCAGACCGTTATGCACCACATGCAACAAGATCAGCAGGAGAAACACTGATGAGCCGTCTGCAAAGCCGTTTTGCCGAGCTGAAACAACAGAACCGCGCCGCCCTGGTGACCTTCGTCACCGCTGGCGACCCGAACTACGACGCCTCGCTGGCAATTCTCAAGGGTCTGCCGGCGGCTGGCGCCGATGTGATCGAGCTGGGCATGCCCTTTACCGACCCGATGGCCGACGGCCCGGCGATCCAGTTGGCGAATATCCGCGCCCTGGCCGCCAAGCAGGACCTGGCCAAGACCCTGCAGATGGTCCGCGCCTTCCGCGAAGACGATCAGAGCACGCCGCTGGTGCTGATGGGCTACTTCAACCCGATCCACAAGATGGGCGTCGCGCGCTTTATCGCCGAAGCCAAGGAAGCCGGGGTCGATGGCCTGATCGTCGTCGACCTGCCGCCCGAGCATAACGTCGACCTGTGCGACCCGGCGCAAGCCGCGGGCCTGGATTTCATCCGCCTGACCACGCCGACCACCGACGACGCGCGCCTGCCGAAAGTGCTCAACGGCAGCTCCGGTTTCGTTTATTACGTTTCGGTGGCGGGCGTTACCGGCGCAGGCTCGGCCACCATCGAGCATGTCGAACAAGCCGTGGCACGCCTGCGCCGGCATACCGACCTGCCGATCAGCATCGGCTTCGGCATTCGCACCCCGGAACACGCGGCGACCATCGCCCGCCTGGCCGACGGTGTGGTGGTTGGCTCCGCGCTGATCGACCAGATCGCCAACGCCGAAAACGACGCCCAGGCGGTGGACGGCGTGCTTAGCCTGTGCAAATCCCTGGCCGAAGGGGTACGCGGCGCGCGGTTGTAACGGCGAGTCCCCAGCCCCGCTGAGTCGGGCCGCGTAGGTTAGCCGCCTGCGCAATGGTTCGGGCAAATAGACATAACCGCGGCGGCGTAACCCGGCATGGCGGCAAGCACGGTGTCGGGTTACGCGGCGTTCGATAACGATGTCGTTCGAAGATTACGGGTACGCGCCGCTAACCCGACCGACGAAATCTAATCCACCTATGGATCAGAGCTCCGAGTGTCCGGCAATAAATGCGGCGCCTCGCGCTGCAGTCAGCTTTGCAACACCTCCAACTGTTCGAGCGCGGCGCGGGCTGGAGCATTCAGTCGTGCTCGCTCATTCACTACGGAGCGCGCAGGAACCCGCTGGCCAAGCTGCGCAAGTTATTGCGCATCTTGGCTCGCGCTGTGAATCAGGCCAAAAAAATACGATTTTCAATTGCTCTGGCGGGTAGCTTTGGAGCAAGGTTCAGGCTACGCCGCAAAACGCCTGGGAAAGGCTGCCTGTTGCACACGAGCACATCGACGCAGATGTGCATTGGTGCCGCCAAATCGCCTCGCGCCCAACAGCAGAGGAACATCGGATGTTCAACCCCGCCAACCAAACCCATTTCAGCCTTTCCATCGAAGGCCTCGACCACGACCTGCAAGTGCTCGAATTCAGCGGGCGCGAAACCATCAGCCAGCCATATCGCTTCGAAGTCGAGCTGATCAGCGAGCGCCCGGATCTGGACTATCTGGGCCTGCTGCACCGGCCGGCCTTTCTCGCCTTTACCCCGGACGGCCTGGGCATCCACGGCATCATCTATCGGGTCGCTCAGGGCGAGTCCGGCAAGCGCCTGACCCGCTACAGCCTGTCCATTGTGCCGCAACTCAGTTATCTCGGCTGCCGCACCAACCAGCGCATCTTTCAGCATCTTACGGTTCCGCAGATAGTCGCCCAGGTGCTGGAGGAACACGGTATCCAGGCCAACGCCTACCAGTTTCTGCTCGGCCCCACGGTCTACCCCGAGCGCGATTACTGCGTGCAATACGACGAATCGGATCTGCACTTTATCCAGCGCCTCTGCAGCGAGGAGGGCATCCATTACCACTTCAGTCATAGCCGGCAAGGCCATGTGCTGATCTTCGGTGATGACCAGAGTGCCTTCGGCAAACTCGGCCAGCCCACCGCCTACCTGCAAGACAACGGCATGACTGCCGATGAGCCGGTGATCAAGCGTTTCGCCGTGCGCCTGGAAACCCGCACCAGCCGCACCACCCGCCGCGATTACGATTTCGAAAAACCGCGCCTGCTGCTGGAGACCGCATTCAAAGCGGAGCGCGACTCCGAAGCCAAACCGCTACCGGACCTGGAAGACTACGACTACCCCGGCCGCTACACCGAGCGTAGCCGCGGCAAACACCTGAGCCAGCGCAATCTCGAACGCCACCGCGCCGACTACCGCCTGGCCGAAGGCCGCGGCGACCAACCGAAACTGCTCAGCGGCCACTTCCTCGAACTCTCCGACCACCCGCACCCGGACTGCAACGACCTCTGGCTGCTGCGCGAAGTCATCCACCAGGGCAAACAACCGCAAGTGCTGGAAGAGTCGGTGACTAGCCATACCGAAGCCAATGATGGCTTCCAGCAGGGCTACCGCAACCGCTTCACCGCCACGCCCTGGGACATCCCCTACCGCCCACCGCTGGACTACCCCAAACCGCGCGTCCTCGGTAGCCAAAGCGCGGTAGTCACGGGACCGGCCGGCGAAGAAATCCACTGCGACCAATATGGCCGGATCAAGGTGCAGTTCTTCTGGGACCGCGAGGGCCAGGCCGACGACACCACCAGCTGCTGGCTGCGCGTGGCCAACAGCTGGGCCGGCGACCACTACGGCGGTATCGCCATCCCGCGCATCGGCATGGAAGTACTGGTCACCTTCCTCGAAGGCGATCCCGACCAGCCCCTGGTCACCGGCTGCCTGTACCACAAGGAACACGTCGTCCCCTACGACCTGCCGGCGAACAAAACCCGCAGCCTGTTCAAAACCCTCAGCAGCCCGGGCGGTGGCGGCTACAACGAACTGCGCATCGAAGACAAAAAGGGCGAAGAACAGATCTACCTGCACGCCGAGCGCGACTGGGACGAAAACATCGAGCACGACCAGAAAATCCGCATCGGCCACGAGCGCCACGACACCGTCGAAAAGAACAGCTACACCGAACTGCACGCCGAAGAGCACCTGACCGTCAAAGCCGAGCGCAAGGTCGAAGTCAAACCCGACGACCACCTCACCGTCGGGCAGAACCAGCACATCAAGCTCGGTACCGCGCAACTGACCAAGGCCGGCCGCGAGATCCACCTCAAAGCCGGGCAAAAGATGGTCATCGAAGCCGGCGTCGAACTGACCCTCAAAGCCGGCGGCAGCTTTATCAAACTCGACCCCGGCGGCATCACCCTCAGCGGCCCGATGGCCAAGATCAACGCCGGCGGCGCCGCGGGCAAAGGCTCGGGGATCAAGATCAAACCGCCGGTACTGCCGGGCGCAGCGGATAGCGACAAGGCCGGGGATGTGTTGGAGCAGGCCACTGGCAATGCGAGCGAACCGCCACTGGATCAACTGACCATTCGCCTCGCGCCACTGCCCAACCTGCCGGGCTATGGCGATGAGCCCTATAAGCTTTTCGCCGATGGTGCCTTACTGGTTAGCGGCTTCACTGATGCCCAGGGTTACGTTCGCTTTGAACATCGTCCTGGCACCCGCAACTACAGCATCGAGACAGTCAACGGACACCGCTTCAGCTTTGCAGTGCAGGAACAGGCCGATGCCGAGAGCCGCAGCCTGGACGAACGCCTCAAACGCCAGGGCTTCCGTCACTACCCCGGCGAAGCGGCTCCCCTGGCGCCACTGGAGACGCCTGAACACTTCCTGCGTTTGCTGGCAGGACAGGACCAAGAGATCAAGTAAAAGGGAATTTCGCCATGATCTACCTGGATCAACAGGCTTCGTTATCGCTCGATGACAAGACCGCGACATCCACAGCCGACTGGTTTGCCCACCAGAACAGCCCACTGAGCCCACCACGCCCTGCGGGCAACATCGTCACGCCACTGGTCTGTGGTGAGGAAGCGTTCGCCAAGTTTTACGAGTGCGTGCAAAAAGCTCGCAAGAGTATCGACATCATCAGTTGGGGGTTTGATCCTGGCTTGCGCCTCAAGCGCGGTGGCTCAGATCAAGAGACGCTGGGCGAACTGCTCAAACGCAAAGCCGACCAAGGCGTCGACATTCGGGTACTGATCTGGAACAACAGCCTGGCTCAACTAGGCGAAAATTCAGTGATCGGCGAAGGCTGGTCCGGCAAAGGGGGAACCTCGCTTGGTTCCGGTGCAACAGCCGGTCAACCCGCTGACACAAGTGCGATAGAGCAAAAGCGCCAGAAACTCCTGCTGCAACAGCAACAGGAGCGGACCAAGCTGGAAAGCTTGGCCGCCGATGATGAGAGGGCTCGTCGCACCTCACGCGACGAGCTCATTGCGATCCAGCAGGAGCTCGATGCGCTCGACGGCGGATATACGCTCGGCAGCGACTCGGGCGGCACCGTGCATCACCCAGAGGACCAGGCTAAAACCCGTGATTGGTATCGTTGGGTCTACAGCAGCGCCGCGAAGAATATTGAGTTTCGTACCCGCGACTATCCCTGGCTGATGGAGCTTAGCTATAGCGATGAAAACGGCCTGCAGGCACATTGGGGGCGGTTAATAATTCTCGCCAAACTGCTTGCCAGAGATCTACCTGATAGCAGCTGGAAGCAGTACCTCGCCCTCAGCCTATTTCCCAGTCATCACCAAAAAGCCCTGATAGTGGACTACATGGATCAGGGCCGTGCAGAAGGTATGGTCATGGGCCACAACCTGCAGCGCAACTATTGGGACACCACAGCTCACACCTACGACGATGCCGCAGGTAAACGCGACTTGGGCTTCGGCCCTTGGCAAGACTTGTCCGTGCATGTGCTCGGCCCCGTACTGTTCGACCTCAACCACAACTTCTGCAACGCCTGGGACAATGGCACATCCTGGATACGCCGAATATTCGGCGGCACGCTGGTAGACCAACGCAGCGGTATTCGCCCGCTGAGCCTGATCCATAATGACGGTGAGGCGGCCCAAATATGCCGCACCCAAGCACAGGAAAGCGGTGAAACCACCATCCTGGAAATCTACGAGAAAGCCTTGGGCAACGTGCATCAGTATGCCTATATCGAAAACCAGTATTTCCGCTACGCCCCTCTGACCGAAGGTATCAAGAACACGGCGGCACAACGCAAAGCTGCTGGCGCGCGTGACGACCTGTATCTATTCGTGGTGACCAACACGCCGGACAGCAAGCACTTCTCCAGCAATACCTACGAGATGCTCGACGAGCTCGGCCAGGGTGAACTCATGCCCCTGGCCCACCGTGATGAGCTCTACGACCAACGCCAGCTCGTCTATCGCGAGCGCGAACTCGCCGAGCGCCCAGCCTCACCAGAGCGCGATCATGAGTTGGCCCAAATTCGGGAAAAGAAACGCCACTACAATATCGATGAAGCCCACGCCGACGAACTGATCGCCCTAGATCCCAACGCCCATTACAACCAGGCTGCCGCCCGCGAGCTGGAACCGGAATTGCTACCACCGGAAGGTCTCAAAGTCATCATCGCCACCCTGGCCTGTTGCGATGACAATGCCAGCTCCGCGCCAACCGCCAAAACTCAAACCGAACGCCAAACCGACCAGCGCATCAGCGAATCCCTCGGCCCGGAACAAGGTACCGCACGATTCAAGTCCATCTACGTACACAGCAAACTGCTGTTGGTAGACGATGTGTTCTTTACCTTGGGCTCGGCCAATATCAACATGCGCAGCCTGCACTCGGACTCGGAACTGAATATTGCTATGCCCAGTCCCACAACAACCAAGAAATGGCGGGAACGGTTATGGGGGATGCATTCGGGAAAGCCTATCAAGGCAACGATTAAAGACAACTTCAACAGATGGGAAAACATGCTTTCCGATAACTGGAAGAATCAAAAACAAAATAAAGCACTCTCAAGCAATTTAGTTAGGTTCTGGGATTTGGTAACGCCTTATGCAAAAGCAGTTGATTAAATATATATTTATAGCAGCCATGACAATTTACGGAGCTTCGGCAATGGCTTTCGAGTTCAAATGTGCCCATGAAGTTAATACTGCCCCAAAATTCGACCCACAGGCGGACCAATGGTTTAACCAAGCCAGAATCATAAGCAAGGAGCGCATCCCCAACTGGCAGGAAGTGGCGCGCCTTTATCAGCAGGCCGTCGATAAAGACCACTGGAAGGCCATGCACAATCTGGCTGAACTCTATCTACGAGGTAAAGGTGTAGAAAAAGATACCAATACCGCTATCGATCTCTACCTGAGAATGGTCGACCTTGAAGTGCCATTGGGCTATTACGATATGAGCGTAATGACCCAGCGAGGCATGGGCGTCGTGCAGTCAGACAAAGAAGCGATGCTCTATTTAATAAAGGCCGCTAACCTAGGAAATCCCCAGGCCCAAACCAGAATTGGAAATATTTATATATATGACAAGAAAAATAACCCTGAAGGGGTTAAGTACCTAAGGTGTGCGGCAACCCAAGACTATGCAAGTGCTAACTATGAGCTGGCGGCCTACTATAAGATCGTGGACGAGAACTTCCCGGCCTCTATGCATTATTATCAACGCGCAGCCTCTCTTGGAGAGCCGAAAGCGTTCCTAGTTATAATAGACACTTTCGAAGCAGGGGAGTTTAGTTATGAAAAGAACACTCAGATTGCAGAGGCCTATGATAACCTTCTTCAGAAATTAAATAACGACCCTGACTTGCGCTTCCCGAATCTAGCCAAGGATTATCCTCTTCCCCCCAACCCTGTCCAGGGCTATCACGCCGACAAAGATATCAACTGGAAACCAACCGGTCGTGATGATGACTATTAAAGGGTCGACGCCTGTTCTCTCTCTTTGTTGTTCAGCGCCAATTCGCTTGATGCTGAATTCAAGTGGATATAACCCATGAACAAGTATCTAGGTATAGCAGCGCTGGTCTTTCTGACCTTGGCTGCCGGCTCTGTGATTTTGTGGATGGCTAGCCTGTCGGCCATCATCACTGGCGGTGGGCGTTCGACGAGTGAGGCCGAGGGCTTGTTGACCTTCGCACAAATTTCATTTGGGCTGTTTTGCCTGATCGGGGTTTCAAGCCTGATCGTTCCGGGGAAGAAAAAGTCCTCCGCGAAAGACACTAGCCTCCCACAGTAGCCACCGATGGGCGTCACGGTCGCACCGCTATGCCGGGCTGCGGTCAGGGCGCAGGCTTGGTCGATCCATCCGGCAATAGCTCCGGCGCCTCGCGCTGCAGTTTGCTTTGCAACATCTCCAACTGTTCGAGCGCGGCGCGGGCTTCGTCGATTTCCGCGGCGTTGCGTTCGCCGGATTGCGCGGCCTGTTCGATGCGCGCGCGAATCGTCGGGATCTGCTGTACACCGCTGGCATAGGCCTGGATCAGGGCGCGGCTTTGCTTGTCTTCGAACGCCTGGTATTGCGCCGGGTCGGCCAGTTGCGCTGGGGTGGCTCGCTCGCGCGGTTTCAGCGTGCCGAGCGACGGGCTGCGCGGGTCGCCCTGTTCGGCCATCAGCTGCATCAGGATTTGCGCTTCGCTGGCATTCAGCGCGGGCTCGGACGCGTTTGCGGCGGCTGGCGCTATCGGCGCTGGATGGGCTGCGACGGGCAATGTGCGCGGCTCGGGCGCAGGCGGCGAAAGCGGTTCGACCGAGCGCGATACCACCATCGCCGGCACCGCGACAGTTGCCACCGGCTCCGCGTTCGGCGCCCAGCAAATGGCCAGGGTCACAGCAGTCGCAGCCGCACACAAAGTCCCAACCAGCCAATACTTCATAACCCTTCGACCTTGGCATTGGCCAGCAGGGCATCGACGCGCTGCTGGAATTCGCGGCTCAGTTGTTCCTTGGCCACCGCCTGGTTGACCTCGTAGCGCACACTGGGGTCGCTGAGCGGCAGTTGTTTGTCCGCACGGCTGCGCACCTGAACGATCTCGAAGGCGTCGTCGATCAGCATCGGCTGGGAAATGCTGTCGGCCTTCTGCAGCAGGGCGGTTTTATGCAGGAAATCCAGTTGCGCGTCTTGCGGGCGAACCAGGCCGAGATCGCCGGGCGGCGTTTGGCCTTTGTCCTCTGCCAGGGAATAGCGGCGTACCGCTTCGTCGAAGGCCAGCCCGACCTGCAACTCGGCATACACCCGGTCGGCCGTGACCTGATCGGCGAGGCGGATATGCGCGGCGCGTACCTCGGCGACGTTGAGAAACAGTGACAGATTGCGCTGGTAGTAGGCCTCGGCGTCGGCATCGCTGACCTGCCGGGCGCGCTGCTTGAGGCTGTCGGTTTCATGGTGAAAATCGTTGTGCAGGCCGAGCTGATGCAGGTACTTGTGGCGGATCAGCTTGTCGCGCACCAGTTGTCGCAGGCCGGCCTGCTCGGCGGTGCTGAAGCCGTGTTTGCCGAGCTGATACCAGAGGTAGTCGCGCTGCGCATGCTGACGCACCTGTTCGGCGAGGTAACGCAGATTGCCCTGTTGCAGCTCGACCTGGCCCTGGACGTTGTCGCCCTGGTACAGATCCAGCAGCGTCAGCCGATGCTCGGCCTGGCCGGGAAACTGCCAGACGATCAGGCTCAGCGCCGCCGCCTCGGCCCGTTGCGCCGCGCTCAGCTTCAGGCTGTCGAGCACCACGCCTTGCTGTGGCGCCGCGAGAATCTGTCGCAGGCGTTCGCTGCTCAGCCCTTGCGGTTGACGCAGGAACGGCCGCACATCCAGATCGAACTGCTTGCCGTAGACCTGCTCGATCAGGTTGGCGGCTTCGCGCTCGACCAGTACCTCAAGGTCGCCGCGGTGCTTGTCATCGAGCTGCGCTTCCACCTCACGGGCCAGTAGGTGGTTCTCCGCCAGCCCGATGCGCAGCAGGCGCAGGTCGGTGTTGAACTTGACCCGGGTCACGGCTTTCTCCAACACCTCGATGCTCTTGCCGGGCAGACGCTCACCGTCGATGCGCAGATCCTGGCTGGCCAGGGCCGACAGGCAGATGCCGGTCAGCCCCAACATCAGCAAACTGCGCTGGAAGATCCCCAACATTCAGAGACCGCCCTGGCCATTGAAGCTGTTGGCACCCTTGGTCAGCACGTTGACGGTCAGCGCAATGGACTCCGGGATCAGCTCCTTGGCGATGCGCAGACGGGTGGCGTAGCTGGTGTCGTACAGCGGTTCGGGGTGCTGGTAGGCGACTTGCGCGGTCTGGGTCAGCAGGTCGCGGATCGAGCGCTGCGGATCATAGCTACCAACCCGGCTGGCCACTGCGGTCATGTCGTTGAGGCCTTCGCTGAAGTAGTGATCGTCGACCCAGCCTTCCCAGCCGGAATGGCCGTTGCCCGAAGTGACCCAGGCATGGTGCGGCTGCGCCACATCGCCGGTGGCGTGCAGCGAGTAGCCGATGGTTTGCAGCGAGGGGGCGTTCTTGAACTGGTCGAACCAGTATTTGGCGAGGTTATCGATGGGCTGGAAGGCTGCGGTCTGAAAGTCGCCGTAATGGTTCTGCCAGTCGGAATTGCTGCCCTGGCGGTAGTGCGCCTCGGTGGTGTCGAAGTCGCTCTTTTTCAGCTCGCGGTTGTACAGATAGACCATGGCGTACCAGTCGACATCGCCGCTCCAGCTGCCGTCGACCTTGCGGTAGCGGTAGTCGTAGCCGCCGTGGTCGTTGCCATGGTCGTCGCCCTGGCGGGCCATGTTGATGAAGTGCCAGTAGGAGGTGTAGTTGACGATCGAAGCGGCCGCGCCATACACCGGCGCGTGCTCGTAGCCGACCCACCAGCCGCCGAGGCGGGTGTCCTGGAAGTCGTCGACATCGTAGGCGGCCTGACCGAGGATTTCGCCAGCACGGGCCTCGCTGCCGGCCGCGCCTACGTAGAACTGGTAGGCACGCTGCATCTCCGGCGTGGCATAAGGCGAATTGAGAAAGGCCAAGGCGTCCTTGACGATATTTTTGTGGGTGGGCTGCGACCAGGCGCTGGCCTGGCCGGCGGCAAAAGCCAGGCCTAGACCAACTGCAAGAGTGGTGAGGGTTTTCATGAAGGAAGGCGCTCTGTTTGTTGTTGGAGTTGAGCAGTAATAGCCGGCGTTTATGGCAAAACCATTGCAACGCCGCACTCCAACTTAAGCGCGTATGGCAAACCTCGCTCAACCCAACCAAAGGATGGTTGGTATAGACCAAGCGAGGTATTCGACTCTTTCGGGGTCGCTGAAACCTACTGTGCCGCCTGCAACTGCCGTTCAGCCATCTTCTGCTTGCGGTAGCTGATGGCGGCCGCCGGCACCGGGGTGATCTTGCCGGTTTCCAGCCAGCGCTTGAGGCGGTTGGCATCGGCCATATGGGTGTATTTGCCGAACGCATCGAGCACTACGAAGGCCACCGGCTTGTTGGCCATGTGCGTACGCATCACCAGGCAATGACCGGCGGCATTGGTGAAACCGGTTTTGGTCAGCTGGATATCCCAACCCGGCTTGCGCACCAGCGCATTGGTATTGCGAAACCCCAGGGTATAGCTGGGCTTGCGAAAGGCCACGGTCCGTTCGGGGGTGGTACTCAGTTGCGTGAGCAACGGGTAATCCGCACTCGCCTTGAGCAGCAGCACCAGATCGCGGGCGGTGGAAACGTTATGCAGCGACAGCCCGGTGGGCTCGACGAAGTGCGTACTGTGCATGCCCAAGGCCTTGGCCTTGGCATTCATCGCGGCGACAAAAGCGCTGTAACCGCCCGGATAATGATGGGCCAGGCTGGATGCCGCGCGATTTTCCGAGGACATCAGCGCCAGCAGCAGCATGTCGTGGCGGCTGATCTCACTGCCGATACGCACCCGCGAATAGACGCCGCGCATCTCCCAGTTGTCGCGAATGGTGATCGGCAAGATCTGGTCCAGTGGCTGCTTGGCATCCAGGGTCACCATGCCGGTCATCAATTTACTCACCGAAGCGATCGGTACCACCATGTCCGGATTGCTGGCGTAGAGCACTTCATTGGTCTTGAGATCGACCAGCATGGCGCTGCCGGCGGCGAGCTGCTGCTCCAGCGGCGCCTTGGGCGCGGCGAGGGCGTTCGATGCAATGGCGAGGCCGCTGCAGATCAGCAGGCTTACTAACGATTGGCGAAGTTTCACGGCAGGCGATTCACTGGGTGGATGAGCGGGAGCGGCGAGCGCAGCAGGGCGCGCAGTATACGCGGCCGCCACGGTACTTGGAGTTTAGGGTGTTTTCCAGGCGCCAAGTTTTTGTCCGCCGAGCGGTGCGCTTGCACTCAGGCCGTAACGCGCAATTCGGCCTGCATCCAGTCGACGAAGGCCTGGGTCAGGCGTTGCCGACGTTTTCGCTCGGGCAAAACCAGGTAATAGCCATAAGCGGAGTGCGTAACCTCGGCGCATACCCGGCACAGCAGTTTCTGCGCGAGCAACTCGTCGACCAGGTGCCGCCAGCCGATCGCCACCCCCTGCCCGGCGATCGCCGCCTGGATCAGCAGGGTGTAGTTATCGAAGCGCAGGCTGCCGGGGCTGGGCGCCTCGGCAATGCCATAGGCCTGGAACAGGCCGGTCCAGTTGAACCAGCGGCTACGGCTTTCCGGGCGCAAGTGCAGCAGCGGCAATTCCACCAGCGCCTCGACCGGCAACGGCAGCGGCCGATCCTTGAGCAGGCCCGGGCTGCATACCGCGAACACTTCCTCGGCAAACAGCAATTGCGCCTCGGCGTGCTTGAAACGCCCGTCGCCGAAGCTGATCGCCACGTCGATCTCCGACGGTAAGGCGCCAAGGTCACGTTCGCTGGTGATCAGGCTGACATCCACCTCGGGGTGCAACTGGTGAAAGCGCTGCAAACGTGGCATCAGCCAATAGGCGGCGAAGGCGAAATCGGTGGCCACTTGCAGCACCTCGTGCTGCTGCTGCGCGGTCACCGCCTGTAGCCCGGCATCCAGACTGTGCAGCCCGTCCTGCACGTAGCGCAGCAGCAGGGTACCGGCGTCGGTCAGGGCGATGCCGCGATAGACACGATCGAACAGGCGCACCGCCAGCTGCTGCTCCAATCGCTTGATCTGCTGGCTGATCGCCGGCTGGCTGCTGCCCAGCTCGGCGGCAGCCGCGGTGAAACTCAGCTGCCGCGCCGCGGATTCGAACACCCGCAGCACGTCCAGGGACAATCCTTCGAGCTGACTAAACATAAGCTGTAGTTATCCAAAGCATGTACTGACGCCGGGTTTACCACGATTTTTGTAGGGCAGATGATCGAAGCCGCAATGTCGCATAAATATTAAATATGGAATAGCCGCGACTCATGAAGCGCCCGAATATCCTCTTTATCATGGCCGACCAGATGGCCGCGCCTATTCTGCCGATCTACCAGGCAGCCTCGCCGATCAAGATGCCGCACCTCGCCCGCCTGGCCGAGGAGGCCGTGGTGTTCGACTCGGCCTACTGCAACAGCCCGCTCTGCGCGCCGTCGCGTTTCGTTCTGGTCAGCGGCCAGTTGCCGAGCAAGATCGGCGCCTACGACAACGCCGCCGACCTGCCAGCCGATGTGCCGACCTACGCCCACTACCTGCGCCGCCTGGGCTACCGCACCGCGCTGTCGGGCAAGATGCATTTTTGCGGCCCGGACCAGCTGCACGGCTATGAAGAGCGCCTGACCAGCGATATCTACCCGGCCGATTACGGCTGGGCGGTGAACTGGGACGCGCCGGACGAACGCTTGAGCTGGTACCACAACATGTCCTCGGTGCTGCAGGCCGGCCCCTGCGTGCGCAGCAACCAGCTGGATTTCGACGAGGAGGTGGTGTTCAAGGCGCGGCAATATCTCTACGACCATGTGCGTATGACGCCGGACCAGCCGTTCTGCCTGACCGTGTCGATGACCCACCCGCACGACCCCTACACGATTCCCGAGGAATTCTGGAAGCTGTACGAAGACGCCGAGATCCCGCTGCCCGGCCAATTTATCGAGCAGGCCGAGCAGGACCCGCATTCGCAACGCATCCTCAAAGTCATCGACCTATGGGGCAAGACCCTGCCCGCAGACAAGATCAAGGACGCACGACGCGCCTACTTCGGCGCCTGCAGCTATATCGACGCGAACATCGGCAAGCTGCTGCAGACCCTTGAAGCCTGCAATCTGGCCGAGGACACCATCATCGTCTTCTCCGGCGACCACGGCGACATGCTCGGCGAACGCGGCCTCTGGTACAAAATGCACTGGTTCGAAATGTCCGCGCGGGTGCCATTGCTGGTGCATGCGCCGAAACGCTTCGCCGCGCAGCGGGTCGCTCAGAGCGTGTCGACCATGGACCTGTTGCCGACCCTGGTGGAGCTGGCCGGCGGCGCCGTCGAAGCCGCTCTGCCGCTGGACGGCCGCTCGCTGCTGCCGCATCTCGAAGGTCGCCAGGGCCACGATGAAGTGATTGGCGAATATATGGCCGAGGGCAGCAACGGCCCACTGATGATGATCCGTCGCGGCCCCTGGAAATTCATCTACAGCGAGCAAGACCCATTGCTGCTATTCGACCTGCACAACGACCCGCAGGAGCGCGAGAACCTCGCCGAATCAGCCGAGCACCGGGCGCTGTTGACCGATTTCATCAACGAGGCGCGAGCGCGCTGGGATATGCCGGCAATCCACCAGGCGACCCTGGCCAGCCAGCGCCGTCGCCGCCTGGTCGCCGAGGCGCTGACTCACGGCAAGCTGAAAAGCTGGGACCACCAACCGCTGGTCGACGCCAGCCAGCAATACATGCGCAACCATATCGACCTCGACGACCTGGAGCGGCGCGCCCGTTACCCGCAGGTCTGAACGCGACAACCGACAAGCGTGCAACTACAACTAAAAAGACTGGAGAAGCCCATGAACAAATTCAGCACCCTATTAGCCGCCGGCCTGGCGATCGCCGCGGCGAGCTTGCAGGTCCAGGCCGAGGAGGCCAAATGCGCCACGGTAAAACTCGGCGACCCCGGTTGGAGCGATATCGCCGTGACCAATGGTATCGCCAGCCTGCTGCTCGACAGCCTCGGCTACAAGGTGGAGACCCAGACGCTGGCGGTGCCAATCATCTACGCCGGCCTGCAGAAGGGCCAGGTCGATGCGTTCCTCGGCAACTGGATGCCGGCCCAGCAGAGCAACTACGACAAGTTCGTCGCCACTGGCGAGGTCGACAAGGTGGTGGAAAACCTCGCGGGTACCGAATACACCCTGGCGGTGCCCACCTATGCCTTCGACGCCGGGGTGAAGAACTTCGCCGATCTGGAGAAGTTTGCCGACAAGTTCGAGCGCAAGATCTACGGCATCGCCTCGGGTTCGCCGGCCAACGAGTCGATCAAGCAGATGATCGCCGCCAACGAGTTCGGCCTGAAGGACTGGAAGCTGGTCGAGTCCAGCGAGCAGGCCATGCTGGTGCAGGTCGGCCGGGCGGTGAAACGCGACAAGTTCGTGGTCTTCCTCGGCTGGACGCCGCACCCGATGAACGTGCAGTACGCGATGAACTACCTCAAGGGCGGCGAGAAATATTTCGGCGCCAGCGGCAGCGTTAACACCCTGACCCGCAAAGGCTATGCGCAGCAGTGCCCGAACGTGGGCAAACTGCTGAGCAACCTGACGTTCACCCAGGAAATGGAAAACGACATCATGGACCAGGTGCTGAGCAAGGAGGCGAGCAATGCCGAGGCGATCAAAACCTGGCTGCGCGCCAACCCCTGGGTAATCGAAGCCTGGTTAAAGGGCGTCAATACCCGCGACGGCGGCGATGGCCAGCAGGCGATAGTCGCCGCTTTGAAATAAGCGCCCGGATTGCGTAGGGTGATTGGTAGGCAGCCTGGCCCCGCCAATCACCCAGCAGGCCACTTGAATAACCGCCTGCCAGCCAGTTAAAGAACCCATTCGATGCCGCTACCCAGCCGCCAGACCCTATTGCCGTTCCTCCGTTGGCTGCCCAACAGCAGCCGGCGCAGCCTGGCCAACGATCTGTTGGTCGGCCTCAGCGGCGCGATCCTCGCACTGCCGCAATCCATCGCCTATGCCTTGATCGCCGGCTTGCCCGCGGAGTACGGGCTGTACGCCGCCATAGTGCCGGTGATCATTGCCTGTCTGTGGGGCTCATCCTGGCACCTGATCTCGGGGCCGACCGCGGCGATTTCCATCGTCCTGTTCACCAGCGTCAGCCCCCTGGCCACGCCGGGCAGCGACGAGTTCGTAGCCCTGATCCTGCTGCTGACGTTTCTCGCCGGGGTGTTCCAGTGGCTGCTCGGGCTGCTGCGCTTCGGCGCCCTGGTGAACTTCGTCTCGCATTCGGTGGTGCTGGGTTTCACCCTTGGCGCCGCCGTGGTGATCGCCCTCGGCCAGTTGCCGAACCTGCTCGGCATCAGCGTGCCGAGCCAGACCACCGCCTTGGCCAGCCTGCTGGATATCGGCCAGCACCTGCCGCAGGCCGATTGGCGCTCGCTGGCCCTGGCCGGGTTTACCCTCGGGCTGAGCCTGCTGTGCAAGCGCCTGTGGCCACGCTCACCAGCGCTGCTGATCGGCCTGGTCGTCGCCAGCCTGGCGGTACTGGCCTGGCCGCAGCAGCTCGGCGCTATCGCTCTGGTCAGCGCCTTCGAAGGCCGTCTGCCGCCGTTCAGCCCGCTGACCTTCGAGCTGTCGAGCCTGCTGCAACTGCTGCCCGCCGCGGTGGCCTGCGGCATGCTCGGGCTGGTCACCAGCCTGTCGATCGCCCGCGCCCTGGCCAGCAAATCCCAGCAGTTCCTCGACGCCAACCAGGAAGTGCGCGCCCAGGGCCTGTCGAATATCGTCGGTCCCTGGTTCTCCGCCTCGCTCTCCGCAGGCTCCTTCACCCGCTCGGCGCTGAACCTGCAGGCGGGCGCCAAATCGCCCCTGGCCGGTGTGTTTTCCGCGCTCTTGGTCGCCGTGTTCGCGCTGTTCGGCGCCCAGCTGATCGCGCATATCCCGCTGCCGAGCATGGCCGCGGGGATTCTGCTGATCTGCTGGGGGCTGGTGGATATCCCCGGCGTACGCGCGCTGTTTCGCGTCAGCCGCTCGGAGTTCGTGGTGATGCTGCTGACGCTGCTCGCGACCCTGCTGCTGGAGTTGCAAACGGCAATCTATGCCGGGGTGCTGGCCTCGCTGTTCTTCTACCTCAAGCGCACCTCCCAGCCGCGGGTGAAATTCTGGCGGGAAGAACATGAAGACGTGCTGCGCGTGGAAGGTTCGATCTTTTTCGGCGCCTGCCACTACCTGCAACAGATCATCCAGAGCAGTGCCGGCGAGCGGCTGGTGATCGATGCCCACCATGTCAATTTCATCGATTACGCCGGCGTGACCATGCTGCACCAGGAGGCACGTCGCTTGCAGCTAGCGCACCGTCAGCTGATTCTGCGCCGGGCCAGGCCGCAGGTGATCGACGAGATCCAGAAGCTCGAAGGCGCCGAACACTGTCCGGTGCGCTTCGAGGATTGAGCCGTGGAGGGCGGCGCCACACACCTTCAATCCTCCTCGGTGTCCAGCGTGCTCAGGTCCAGCGCTCGCGACTGACCGAGCCACAGCGTCCAGTCGCGGTGGTCACGCAGCTCATGACCGGTAATTGGATGCACCAGCACATCGAGCCCACAACGGTGCTGCATCAACCAGGGCAGCAGTTCGCCGAACAACTCGGGACGAAAGGCCAACTGACAGCTCCACGCCGGATGCGGACCGACCAGGCGCTCGTGCACTCGTCCCATCTTCAACGGGAAGCAGCGCGCCGCCTCTTCGCACAATGCGCGGGCCTGTTCCAGGGTCGTAACGTCGAAATAGACGTGGGCGTGGTAACCCTTTATTCGCGGCAAGGTTTCTTCTGCCATCGTCCGCTCCTCAATCAGCCAATTGCCTGCGCAGTTCGGCCAGCACCGGCGCGCTGTCCGGGCGCACGCCGCGCCAGACGAAAAACGCCTCGGCGGCCTGCTCGACCAGCATGCCCAGGCCATCCAGGGTACGCGTCGCGCCCTGCTCGGCGGCCCAGCGGTTGAACGCGGTTGGCTCCTTGCCGTACATCATGTCGTAGCACAGGGTGTGGCCGGGCTCGATCAGGCTGGCGGCGAGCGGCGGCAGCTCGCCGGCCAGGCTCGCCGAGGTGGCGTTGACGATCAGGTCGACCGGCGCATCCAGCCAACTGAATGCGCTGGCCGCCAGCGGACCGAGGTCGGCGAACTCGTTGGCCAATTGCTCGGCTTTCTCCACCGTGCGGTTGGCGATCACCAGGGCCGCAGGCTGTTGTGCGAGAAACGGCTCGAGCACCCCGCGCGCGGCGCCACCGGCGCCGAGCAGGAGGATGCGTTTGCCGGCCAGGGCGAAGCCGGCGTTGACCATCAGATCGCGCACCAGCCCGGCGCCATCGGTGTTGTCGCCGAGCAGGCTGCCGTCGTCGAGCTTCTTCAGGGTGTTCACCGCGCCGGCACGTTGCGCCCGTGCACTGAGGCTATCGGCCAGTTGGAAGGCTTGCTCCTTGAACGGCACCGTGACGTTGGCGCCCTTGCCTTCGACGAAGAATGCCCGGGCATAGCCGACGAAATCCTCCAGGGGCGCCAGCAAGGCTTCGTAGCTCAACTGTTCACCGGTCTGCGCGGCGAACAGGCGGTGGATCAACGGCGACTTGCTGTGGCCGATGGGGTTACCGAAAACACCGTAGCGGTCCATAAAAAATCCTTTCTGATTACAGAGCCGCGTAGGTTGGGTTAGCGGCCCACTCACTTATCAGACAAATACAACGGTATAAGGCGCCGCGTAACCCAACACGGCGTCGGCAGGCACAACGCATTGATGGGTTATGCCGCCCGAAAACGCTGTCGTATTCGGTTTTTGCGGGACGGCTAACCTGCGCGGCCCGACCCATCCTATGCACTGAGTTGGCGATTCGTAGCCCGGATGAAATCCGGGGCGGTCGCGGAGACTCCCCGGATTGCATCCGGGCTACGCAACTACGACTCCGCCGACAGCCAGTCGCGGTCGGTAAGGAAGTACTCGGTCAAGCGCGCCTCTTCGCTGCCCGGCTCGGCCTTCCAATCGTAGCCCCAGCGCACCTGGGGCGGCAGCGACATAAGGATCGATTCGGTGCGCCCGCCCGACTGCAAGCCGAACAGCGTGCCGCGGTCGTAGACCAGGTTGAACTCGACATAGCGACCACGGCGGAACGCCTGGAATTCGCGCTCGCGCTCGCCATACGGGGTCAGCTTGCGGCGCTGCACGATAGGCAGGTAAGCCTCGAGATAGGCGTCGCCGATCGCCCGCATAAACGCGAAGCTGGTATCGAAATCCCACTGATTGAGGTCGTCGAAGAACAGTCCGCCGATGCCGCGCGGCTCACCGCGGTGTTTGATATGGAAGTAGCGGTCGCACCATTCCTTGAACTTCGGGTAGACCTCGGCACCGAAGGGCGCGCAGGCCTCAAAGGCGACCCGGTGCCAGTGCGCGCAGTCTTCTTCATTGCCGTAGTAAGGGGTCAGGTCGAAGCCTCCGCCGAACCACCAGACCGGCTCCTCGCCCGCTTTCTCGGCGCTGAAGAAGCGCACGTTGGCGTGGGAGGTCGGCACATAGGGGTTTTCCGGGTGGATCACCAGGGACACGCCGAGTGCCTCGAAGCCGCGCCCGGCCAGTTCCGGCCGGTGGGCGCTGGCCGAGGGCGGGAGACCATCGCCGAACACGTGGGAGAAGTTCACCCCGCCTTTTTCGATCAGCGCGCCGTTCTCGATCACCCGTGTGCGCCCGCCACCGCCAGCCGGGCGCTGCCAGGAATCCTCGAAGAATTCGGCGGTGCCGTCCTCGGCCTGGAGGGTGGAACAGATGCGGTCTTGCAGGTCGAGCAGGTAGGCTTTTACGGCCTCGGTACGGTCACTCACAGCGGGCACCTTGAAAACGGTTGGCGTCATCCAGCCTCTGCGGCTGGCAGGCGAAATCGGCGGGCAGCATAGCATTTGTATGGGCATTGCCGCTGTTGACGGCGCTTATCGGAGGTGGTCGGATGGCCTACCCGCGCCCTTGCAAAGCGACAGCGCTGCACGGTGCCCCACCCATTCGTTCGACAGGACCACGAGATGCCTAAACGTATTCAGTTCAGCCGCCACGGCGGACCCGAAGTGCTCGAGTACCTCGACTACCAAGCCGCCGCCCCCGGTCCCAACGAGGTGTTAGTGCGCAATCAGGCGATCGGCCTGAATTTTATCGACACCTATTACCGCAGCGGCCTGTATCCGCCCGCCGCCTTGCCCTCCGGGCTGGGCAGCGAAGGTGCCGGCGTCGTCGAAGCGGTGGGTTCGGCGGTCACCCGTTTTCAGGTCGGCGAACGCGTTGCCTATGCCACCGGCCCCCTGGGCTCGTACAGCGAGCTACATGTGCTGCCAGCGGACAAGCTGGTAAAACTGCCGGACTCAATCAGCTTCGAACAAGCCGCGGCGGTGATGCTCAAGGGCCTGACCGTGCAATACCTGCTGCGCCAGACCTTCGCGCTCAAGGGCGGCGAAACCATCCTGTTTCATGCCGCCGCCGGCGGTGTCGGCTCCTTTGCCTGCCAATGGGCCAAGGCTCTGGGGGTGAAGTTGATCGGCACCGTCAGCTCCGCGGCAAAAGCCGAACGGGCGATGCAGCAGGGCGCCTGGGCCACCATCGACTACAGCCACGAGGATGTCGTGCAGCGCGTGCTGGCGCTGACCGACGGTCAGAAATGCCCGGTGGTCTACGACGGCGTCGGCAAGGACACCTGGGAAACCTCACTCGATTGCGTCGCCCCGCGCGGCCTGCTGGTCAGCTTCGGCAACGCCTCGGGCGCGGTCAGCGGGGTCAACCTGGGCATCCTGGCGCAAAAGGGCTCGCTATTCGTCACCCGACCGACCCTGGCCGGCTACGCCGATACCCCCGAACGCCTGCAAATGATGGCCGACGACCTGTTCGGCATGATCGAAAGCGGTCAGCTCAAGGTGGACATCAGCAACCGCTATGCGCTGAAGGATGCCGCAGCCGCACAAGCGGCGCTAAGCGCGCGGCAAACCACTGGCTCGACCATTCTGCTGCCGTAAACCCGTAGGGTGCACCGTGCGCACCTGGGTTTCAGTAAGGGCGTGCGGTGCGCGCGGCGCGCTACCCTCAGGACGGCCGGATTACATCACCGGTGATCAGATCGCGGATCAAACTGGGATTCCTGCGCCCGCCGAGGGCGCCACCGAGGACTTTGTCCAGCTGACGCGGAAAGTACTGCTCGACCCGCAAGCGGCTGCGCGCCGCCGGTCGGCCGGCGGGGTTGGCCGAGGTCGAGACCAGCGGACCGGTGAGCGCGCAAAGCTCACGCACCACGGGATGATCGCTGACGCGCAAGGCGACGCTGGCGTGCTCGCCGGTGATCCACTCCGGTAGTCGGTCCTGATGCGGCACCAACCAGGTATGTGGCCCCGGCCAACTGCCGGCCAGGCGTTCCTGCCAGATTTCCGGCAAGTCTTCGAGCAGAAAGTCGAACTGGCGAATGTCATCGGCGACCAGGATCAGGCCTTTTTCCATCGGCCGCTCCTTCAGTGCCAGCAGGCGCGCCACCGCCAATTCGTCCCAAGGATCGCAACCCAACCCCCATACCGCCTCGGTCGGGTAGGCGATGACGCCCCCGGCGTGCACCACCCGTGCTGCCTGCTGCACCTGCCACTTGCTCGTCATTCACCGCTCTCCGCTAAACACTTGTCGGCAGTGTATCCAAGCTAACCCCCGCGGCCCACCCAGCGGCCATTTTCACAGGCGATACGCCCATCCAGCTCCAGCTCGGTGAGCGCTGCCAGCACCTCGGGCAGCGCCCAGCCGCTGGCCGCTGCCAAGGCTTCGCTGCTGTGCGGTGCGGCGTGCAGCAGGTCCAGTAGTGGATGGCCAGGCGCAGAGGATGCAGTCGGTTGCTCGGTGGGCGCTTGCGCCTGCCAGCCGTGCAGCGCCTCAAGAATATGTTCGATGCTTTCCACCAACACAGCGCCGTCGCGGATCAGTTGATGACAGCCGCGCGCGCCTGGATGGTGGATCGAGCCGGGAATCGCATAGACCTCGCGACCCTGCTCGGCGGCCAGCCGCGCGGTGATCAGCGAGCCGCTGGAGGGGCTGGCCTCGACCACCAGCACGCCCAGCGACAGGCCGCTGATGATTCTGTTGCGCCGGGGAAAGTTGCTCGCCTGGGGCGGGCTATCCAGCGGCAACTCGGAAACCATTGCACCACCGTGTTCGACGATATCCGCGGCGAGCTTTTTATGCCGCGCCGGGTACAGGCACTGCAGGCCGGTGCCCAGCACGGCGATGGTCTTGCCCGCCACATCCAGCGCGCCCTGATGGGCGGCGCCGTCGATACCCAGGGCCAGGCCACTGGTGATCACAAAGCCGCCAGCGGCCAGGCTGCGGGCAAAGCTATGGGCGGTGTCCAAACCCGGACGCGAGGCGCGGCGACTGCCGACCATCGCCAGCTGCGGACGCTCCAGCAGCGTCGGATCGCCGGCGACGAACAGCAGCGGCGGGGCATCGTTCAGCTCGGCGAGCAGGCCGGGGTAGGCGGGGTCGTCCCACATCAACAGGTGTTGTTTGTCGGCCTCCAGCCAGGCCAGGGCGGCGCCCGCACGCTGACGTATTTCGGCGCTGCGGCGGGGCTCGGCGCAGGCGGCTGGCAAACCCAGGGAGCGCCAGGCACTGGCGGGGGCACTTAACGCGGCCGAGGCACTGTCGAAGGCGCTGAGCAATTTGCGGAAACGCCGCGGCCCCAACTCCGGCAGGCAATGCAGGCGTAGGCGGGCTTCGAGTTCGGCGGGAGATAGATCGGCGTAGAGAAACTGCGACATGGGATCATCCTTGATCGGTCGCGCCGCATTGCGGCGGCAGCAGAAAGTACAAGCCCCGCAATCGCGGGGCTTGTTGGTGTTACGGGTTGCGAACCTTGTCCATGATCGCCAGCTGGCGCGTGGCATTGAGCACCAGGGCGTAGCTGAGCTTGTCGTAGGCGCGGAACACCATCAGCAGACCGGCGCGCTCGTCGGGGATCTTCACCGCTTCGCCGGTAACGCGATCGCGCACGGTTTCGCCGGTTTTGTAGATCGCCAGCACGTTACCTTCGACCAGACCGTCACGGGCGCCCTTGTTCAGAGTGACCACGTCGAACTGGCCGATCTGGGTCACGCCGCGCGGCACGTCGAGAATCAGACCATTGATCTGATTGGCCGGCTCGCTGGGCATGAAGGTGGAATTGATCGCGCGCTCCTCGGTCGGGAACAGACGGTCGGCGAGGCGGACTTCCTGAGTGGTGCGGGTCAGCATCATGGTGCCGATATCGCCTTCCACGGCAACGATCTCGCCGCCGCCGATATCGTCGGCATTGATCCCGAGGAACTCCTGGGTTTCCGGATCGATATAGGTCTTGCCCTGACGGAAGATGCCGTAAATCGGCGCAGCCTCGTTGAAGCTGCCGCGGGCATAGACCCGATCGCCCGAACCGCTGACCACGCGCTCGGCGTTGCCGGCAACGATATAGGGTGCGGCTTCGAACTGTTGCGGGGTATCGACGATGCGGTTGCTCAGCAGGAAGCTGTTGATCGCCTCCAGCGGAATGGCCGGAATCGCTTCGGCCATCGGCGTGCTGCGCACTTTCGGCGACAGCTTGATGGTGCCGCGCGATTCGCCGCGATTGAGCATCAGGCGCGGCTGGCCATCGACATAAACCAGGCTGAGTTCGTCACCCGGGTAGATCAAATGGGGGTTTTCCACCTGGGGGTTGGCGTGCCAGATTTCCGGCCACTTCCATGGTTGGCTGAGGAATCGGCCGGAGATATCCCAGAGGGTATCGCCCTTGACCACGGTGTAACGGTCTGGGTGACCGTCCTTGAGTTGCACTGCTGCCTGGGCCATGCCGGTCTGGGCCAAGCCACTTGCGGCAAGCAGCAGCAAGGCGAGTAGTGATTTCCTCATGCGGTGAATCCCTTTATTATGTGTCTTCACGTAGAGCGCCCTAGCGCCGCGACTGAACCCAGTGGAAACGTGGCGTGAAGCCGTTTTTCCAATGCTGCTCATCATCTTAGCAGCGGATTTTGACTTTATTCCACAAGTGCATCACAAACGCATATGGCGATCCTGAATATCCTTGAATTTCCCGATCCGCGCCTGCGCACCATCGCCAAACCGGTGAGTGCGGTGGACGATGCATTGCGTCAGTTGATCGATGACATGTTCGAAACCATGTACGAGGCGCCCGGCATCGGCCTGGCGGCGACCCAGGTCAACGTACACAAGCGTCTGGTGGTCATGGACCTGTCCGAAGACCGCTCCGAACCGCGGGTATTCATCAATCCCGAACTGGAGCCGCTGACCGAGGAAGTCGACCAATACCAGGAAGGCTGCCTGTCGGTGCCGGGTTTCTACGAGAACGTCGACCGCCCGCAGAAGGTCAAGGTCAAGGCGCTGGACCGCGACGGTCAGCCCTATGAGCTGATTGCCGAAGGCCTGCTCGCGGTGTGCATCCAGCACGAATGCGATCACCTCAACGGCAAGCTGTTCGTCGACTACCTGTCCAACCTCAAGCGCGATCGGATCAAGAAGAAGCTGGAAAAGCAACATCGCCAGCAGGCTTGAGCCACCACTTGATAGAGGCTTGCCGCGGCAAGCCTTTTTCTTTAGCGAGTCCCCATGACTGAAGCACTGCGCATCGTTTTTGCCGGCACCCCGGAGTTCGCCGCCGAACACCTCAAGGCGCTGCTCGACACCCCTCATCAGCTTATCGCCGTCTACAGCCAACCGGATCGTCCGGCCGGTCGCGGGCAAAAACTCACGCCCAGCCCGGTCAAGCAGCTCGCCTTGCAGCATGCGGTTCCGGTGTACCAACCGCACAGCCTGCGCGATCCGGCGGCGCAAGCCGAGCTGGCCGCGCTCGCACCGGACCTGCTGGTGGTGGTGGCCTATGGGCTGATCCTGCCGCAGGCGGTGCTGGATATTCCGCGCCTGGGCTGCATCAACAGCCATGCCTCGCTGCTGCCGCGCTGGCGGGGCGCCGCGCCGATCCAGCGCGCCATCGAAGCCGGCGACCGCGAATCCGGGGTCACCGTGATGCAGATGGAAGCAGGCCTGGATACCGGGCCGATGCTGCTGAAAGTACACACGCCAATCATTGCCGAAGACACCGGCGGCAGCCTGCACGACCGCCTGGCTTCGCTTGGCCCGCAGGCGGTCGTCGAAGCCATCGCCGGCCTGGCCGCCGGCAAGCTGATCGGCGAAGTGCAGGACGACAGCCTGGCGACCTATGCGCACAAACTGAATAAAGATGAAGCGCGGCTGGACTGGACGCGTCCGGCGGTCGAGCTGGAACGCCTGATCCGCGCCTTCAACCCCTGGCCGATCTGTCACAGCAGCCTGAACGAAACGCCGATAAAAATCCTCGCTGGCCATCTGGTCGAAGGCCAGGGCCAACCCGGCAGGATTCTCGCCGCGAGCAAGGACGGCCTGACCGTCGCCTGCGGTCAGGACGCGCTGTGCCTGACCCGCTTGCAGTTGCCGGGCGGCAAGGCGCTGAATTTCGCCGACCTGTACAACAGCCGCCGCGAGCAGTTTGCCGCCGGCCTGGTGCTGCTGTGACGAGGAGCCGCGCATGAATCCGCGTCTCGCCGCCGCCCGTGCCCTGGCCCCGGTGCTGGCCGGCAAGGCCTCGCTGGGCAGCAGCCTGCCGCCGCTGCTCGAACGGGTCGAGCAACGCGACCGCGGCCTGGCCCAGGATCTGGCCTTCGGCACCGCACGCTGGCAGCCGCGCCTGGCATTGATTGCCGAAAAACTCTTGCAGAAACCGTTCAAGGCGGCCGACCGCGACGTCGAAGCGCTGCTGCTGATCGGCCTCTATCAGCTGTTCTACAGCCGCATCCCGGCGCACGCCGCGATCGGCGAAACCGTCGCCTGTGTCGACAAGCTGAAAAAGCCCTCGCTCAAAGGCCTGCTGAATGCCGTACTGCGCAACGCTCAGCGCGACGGCGAGGCGATCATCGCCAGCCTCGATCGCGATCCGGTGCTGCACAGCGCCCACCCGCGCTGGTTGCAAAAAGCCCTGAAAGCCCACTGGCCGGAACATTGGCAAGCGATCTGCGCGGCCAACAACGCCCATCCGCCGCTGATTCTGCGGGTAAACCGGCGCCTCGGTAGCCGTGACGATTATCTGGCCGAACTGCGCCGGGTCGGCTTCGAGGCCGAGGCCTGCGTGTTCAGCCACGATGGCATCCGCTTGCTCGAAGCCTGCGATGTCACCACCTTGCCGGGCTTTGCCGAGGGCAGGGTCAGCGTGCAGGACGAGGCCGCGCAACTGGCCGCCCAGCTGCTCGAACTGGCGCCCGGCCAACGAGTACTGGATGCCTGCTGCGCACCCGGCGGCAAGACCTGCCATATCCTCGAAGCCGAGCCCGAATTGACCGGCGTGGTTGCGGTGGACCTGGAACAAAAGCGCCTGGTGCGCGTACGCGAGAACCTCCAGCGCCTCGGGCTCACAGCCGAACTGATCGCCGCCGACGGCCGCGATACTGCAGCCTGGTGGGACGGCACGCCGTTCCAGCGCATCCTCCTCGACGCGCCCTGCTCGGCCACCGGGGTGATTCGCCGTCACCCGGATATCAAGCTGACCCGCCAGGCCGAGGATATTCCGGCCCTGGCGCATCTGCAGGGCGAGTTGCTGGACCGCATCTGGCCGACCCTGGCCGCTGGCGGCATTCTTGTCTACGCCACCTGTTCGGTGCTGCCCATGGAGAACAGCGACACCATCACCGCATTTCTTCAGCGCACGCCTGATGCGCGGGAACTGCAGATAGCCGCCGACTATGGTCTCAAACCCGCTCACGGTCGCCAGTTGCTGCCGCAAATCGACGGCCACGATGGCTTCTACTATGCCAAGCTGATGAAAATCGCCGACGCTGCTAAGGAACGGATTGCATGAAAATCATCATTCTCGGGGCTGGCCAGGTTGGCGGCACGTTGGCCGAACACCTCGCCAGCGAAGCCAACGACATCACCGTGGTAGACACCGATGGCGATCGCCTGCGCGACCTCGGCGACCGCCTGGATATCCGCACCGTGCAAGGCCGCGGCTCCTTGCCCACGGTGCTGCGCCAGGCCGGAGCCGACGATGCCGACATGCTGATCGCGGTGACCAACAGCGATGAAATCAATATGGTCGCCTGCCAGGTCGGCTTCAGCCTGTTCCATACCCCGACCAAGATCGCCCGGGTACGCGAACCGGCCTACCTGACCCGAGCCGGCTTGTTCAATAACGAGGCGATCCCGGTCGACGTGCTGATCAGCCCGGAGCAGGTGGTGACCAACTACATCAAGCGCCTGATCGAATACCCCGGCGCCTTGCAGGTCATCGACTTCGCCGAAGGCAAGGCCCAGCTGGTCGCGGTGCGCGCCTATTACGGCGGGCCGCTGGTCGGCCAGCAACTGCGCCAGTTGCGCCAGCACATGCCCAACGTCGACACCCGGGTGGCGGCGATCTTCCGCCGTAACCGGCCGATCATTCCCCAGGGCGATACGGTGATCGAGGCCGACGACGAAGTGTTCTTCATCGCCGCCAAGGCCCATATCCGTGCGGTGATGAGCGAAATGCGCCGCCTGGAAGACAGCTATAAGAAGGTGGTGATCGCTGGCGGCGGGCATATCGGCGAGCGCCTGGCCGAGGCCATCGAAAGCCGCTACCAGGTGAAGATCATCGAGATGAGCCCGGCGCGCTGCCGCTACCTTTCGGAAACCCTCGACAGCACCATCGTGCTGCAAGGCAGCGCCTCGGACCGCGATCTGCTGGTGGAAGAGAACATCAACGACGCCGATATCTTCCTCGCACTGACCAACGACGACGAGGCCAATATCATGTCGTCGCTACTGGCCAAGCGCTTGGGTGCGCGCAAGGTGATGACCATCATCAACAACCCGGCCTACGTCGACCTGGTGCAGGGCGGCGAGATCGACATCGCCATCAGCCCGCAGATGGCCACCATCGGCACCTTGCTGACCCACGTGCGCCGCGGCGATATCGTCAGCGTGCACTCGCTGCGCCGCGGCGCCGCCGAAGCCATCGAGGCGATCGCCCACGGCGACGCCAAATCGAGCAAGGTGGTCGGCCGCGCCATTGAAAACATCGCGCTGCCGCCGGGCACCACGATCGGCGCGATCATCCGCAACGAAGAGGTATTGATCGCCCACGACAATACGGTGATCGAGTCGGGCGACCATGTGATCCTGTTCCTGGTCGACAAGAAATACATCCGTGACGCCGAACGGCTGTTCCAAGTCGGCTTGACGTTCTTCTGATGAGTATCGAAGCCCTGGAAAAGATGCTGGGCAAAGGCATCGACAACGCCCTGCTGCGCTTCGGCCTGGGCAAGGGCTATCTGGACGCCGGCGATTGCGTCCGCGCGGCGGAGCATTTTCGCCGTTGCGTCGCCTTCGACCCGGACTATTCGGCGGCCTGGAAGCTGCTGGGGCAGGCCTTGAACAAGCAAGGTTTACCGGTTGAAGCGCGCGAAGCCTGGAATCAGGGCCTGCGCGCCGCTCAGGTGAAAGGCGATAAACAGGCGGAGAAGGAAATCGGGGTGTTTCTCAAGCGTCTGGATAAGGCCGGCAGCTAAGCCGGCCAAAACGCATCAGTCCCGCACGAAACGCAGGCCGACGCCCATCGGTTCGACGCGCACCACTTCCAGTTGCAGAATCGGCGCTTCCATCGGCAGGCCTTGCACCTGGCCGGTCACCCGCTCGCCCAGGGTCAGCAGATCTTCGCCTTGATCCATCAGGATATAGACGCCGCAATCGGAGATATCGCGGGTATTGACCATGAGTTCGCCATGCACTGGATGCTCGATACGCAGGCGAACCTTGAGGGGGGTGCGGGTATTCTTGCGCTGGTTGCTCATGCTGCATCCGTCGATGGCCGTCCAGGCAGACTAGCGAGCCCGGTCAAAAGCCGCAAGCCATGCGCGTCAATACCATTTGGCTTCGCCCGCCGGGCGCTTCTTGAAGCGTTTCATATTCCACATGTACTGGCTCGGGTCTTTGCGCACCTGCTTCTCGATGCCCTGGTTCACGGCCGCAACAGCCGCCTCCACGTCATCGCCATAAAGCGCCTCGGGGGCCGGCTCTACGACTACGCGGTAGCCCTTGCCATCCTCCAAACGCAGCGCATGGATAAATACCGCAACAGCCTTGTGGCCCTTGACCAGGGAAGGCACGAACTTGCTGGTCAAGGCCGGTACGCCGAGAAAGGGTACGAACAGCCCACTCGACACACTGGGCTCCGGGTCGGCGGCAATCCCCGCCACACCGCCGCGGCGCAAGGTTTTGATCAAACTGAGGATGCCTTCCTTGGTCGAGGCCGCCAGGCTGCTGCCCAACTGAGTCCGTTTACGGATCAGCAACTCATCGACCGCCTTCATTTTGATCGGTCGATACAAGAGTACCGGCTTGCTCACCGAGCTGGCGTACTGCAACAGCACTTCCCAGTTGCCCAGGTGGCTGCTGATCAGCACCACGCCTTTGCCGCTATCCAACGCGGCCTGCAATACATCCAGGCCGTCGATATGGCGAATCAGTTTGAGGGTTTTCTCTGCCGGCCAGATCCAGGAGCAGGCGCTTTCGGTCAGGGTCATGCCGATCGCCATCAGGCTTTGACGCAGCAAGCGTTGATGTCCGGCCTCATCGAGCTCGGGAAAGCACTTGCTCAGGTTGATGCTGGCGACATCGCGCGAGCCGTTCGGCAACTTCCACATCAACCAGCCGATAGCCGCACCAAGGTTCTGCGCGGCACGCCAAGGCAATAGGGCAAACAGGCGCAGAAACCCCACCACCAGGGCACCTTTGAGTTTTTCCACAGGAAACTCCACAGGCCAAAAGGCGCCTAGTGTAACCAAGAGTGCCCTGGCCTGAGTAATGCGGCGCTCGGATTGCGACAGATAGCCCGCTAAGGGTTTTGCCCGCTATTGGCTTCTGAGCTCGGCATAACGATCGCAATCGCTGGTGTGGTCCATGACCATGCCGCTGGCCTGCATATAGGCGTAACAGATGGTCGGCCCGACGAAGTTGAAGCCGGCCTTGCGCAGGGCCTTGCTCATCGCCTCGGCTTCCGGAGTCACCGCCGGCACCTGGCTGCGCTCCTGGAAATGGTTGACCTTCGGTTGGCCGCCGACGAACGACCAGAGCCAGGCCACCGGGTCTTCCAGCCTGAGCCAGGCCTGGGCGTTCTGCCGCGAGGCTTTGAGCTTGAGCAGGTTGCGGATGATGCCGGGGTCCTGCATCAGCTGTTCGATGTATTCGTCGCTCATTTGCGCCAGGCGCCCGGGATCGAAACCGAACAGCACCTCGCGGTAGCGTTCGCGCTTCTTCAATACGGTGATCCAGGACAGCCCGGCCTGAAAGCCTTCGAGCAGCAACAACTCGAACAACGCCTGGGGGTCGCGTTGCGGTACACCCCATTCTTCATCGTGGTAGCTGATGTACAGCGGGTCTTGGTTACACCAGAAGCAGCGCGGCATAGGGCCTTCCAGGGCAGTGGAGGCGGCGCGGATTGGGGTATACTCCCGCCCTTTCCGTCGCAGCCAACAGGTGAATTTTTCGTGAGCCAGACTACGCCTGCCGTGCGCACCTTCCAAGACTTGATCCTCGCCCTGCAGCAATACTGGGCCGAGCAAGGTTGTGTGGTGTTGCAACCTTACGATATGGAAGTGGGCGCCGGCACCTTCCACACTGCCACCTTTCTGCGCGCCATCGGCCCGGAAACCTGGAACGCCGCCTACGTGCAGCCTTCGCGCCGTCCCGCCGATGGTCGTTATGGCGAGAACCCCAATCGCCTGCAGCACTATTATCAGTTCCAGGTGGTATTGAAGCCGAACCCGGAGAACTTCCAGGAACTCTACCTCGGCTCGTTGAAGGCCATCGGCATCGACCCGCTGGTACACGACGTCCGCTTCGTTGAAGACAACTGGGAATCGCCGACCCTCGGCGCCTGGGGTCTGGGCTGGGAAATCTGGCTGAACGGCATGGAAGTCACCCAGTTCACCTACTTCCAGCAGGTCGGCGGCATCGAGTGCTACCCGGTGACCGGCGAGATCACCTACGGCCTCGAACGCCTGGCCATGTACCTGCAGGGCGTCGACTCGGTCTACGACCTGATCTGGACCGACGGCCAGTTCGGCACCGTCACCTACGGCGATGTGTTCCACCAGAACGAGGTGGAGCAGTCGACCTACAACTTCGAGCACGCCAACGTCGACAAGCTGTTCGAACTGTTCGACTTCTATGAAAGCGAAGCCAATCGCCTGATCGAGTTGGAGCTGCCGCTGCCGACCTACGAAATGGTGCTCAAGGCCTCGCACACCTTCAACCTGCTGGATGCCCGTCGCGCCATTTCGGTGACCGCGCGCCAGCAATACATCCTGCGTGTACGCGCCCTGGCCCGCGCCGTGGCGCAGAGCTACCTGCAAGCGCGGCGCAAACTCGGCTTCCCGCTCGCCGCCCCCGACCTGCGTGATGAAGTATTGGCCAAGCTGGAGGCAGCAGAATGAGTGCGCACGATTTCCTGGTAGAACTGGGCACCGAAGAGCTGCCGCCGAAATCCTTGAATACCCTCGGCGAGGCCTTTCTCGCCGGTATCGAAAAGGGCCTGAAAGCCGCTGGCCTTGATTATGGCCAGGTACGCTGCTACGCCGCGCCGCGCCGCCTCGCCGTGCTGGTCGAACAGTTGCAGACGCAGCAGGCCGATCGCATCCAGAACCTCGACGGCCCGCCCGTACAGGCCGCCTTCGACAAGGACGGCAATCCGACCCAAGCCGCCCTGGGCTTCGCCAAGAAATGCGGCGTCGGCCTCGCCGATATCGACCGCAGCGGCCCCAAGCTGAAGTTCAGCCAGAGCATCCCCGGCCAGGCTGCCGCCGGCCTGCTGCCCGGTATCGTCGAAACCTCGCTGAACGAACTGCCGATTCCCAAGCGCATGCGCTGGGGCGCGCGCAAAACCGAATTCGTCCGCCCGAGCCAGTGGCTGGTGATGCTGTTTGGCGATCAGGTGATCGATTGCGAAATCCTCGCGCAGAAATCCGGTCGGGTATCGCGCGGCCACCGCTTCCATGCCAACCACGACGTGCGCATCTCCACGCCGGCCAGCTATGCCGAGGATCTGCGCAGCGCCTATGTGGTCGCCGATTTCGCCGAGCGTCGCCAGCAGATCGCCGCGCGCATCGAGCAATTGGCCGCCGAGCAGCAGGGCACCGCGATAGTGCCGCCAGCGCTGCTCGATGAAGTCAGCGCCCTGGTCGAGTGGCCGGTGCCGCTGGTCTGCTCGTTCGAGGATCGCTTCCTCGAGGTGCCGCAGGAAGCGCTGATCACCACCATGCAGGACAACCAGAAGTACTTCTGCCTGCTCGATGCGAACGGCAAGCTGCTGCCGCGCTTCATCACCGTGGCCAACATCGAAAGCAAGGACCCGGCGCAGATCATCGCAGGCAACGAGAAAGTCGTGCGCCCGCGCCTGACCGATGCCGAATTCTTCTTCAAGCAGGACAAGAAGCAGCAGCTGGAAAGCTTCAACCAGCGCCTGGCCAATGTGGTGTTCCAGGCCCAGCTCGGCTCGGTCTTTGACAAGGCCCAACGCGTCTCGGCCCTGGCCGGCTTTATCGCCGAACGCATCGGCGGCGACGCTGCTCGCGCTGCGCGCGCCGGCCTGCTGTGCAAGTGCGACCTGGCCAGCGAGATGGTCGGCGAGTTCCCGGAAATGCAGGGTATCGCCGGCTACTACTACGCCAAGCACGACGGTGAGCCGGAAGATGTGGCCCTGGCACTGAACGAGCAGTACATGCCGCGCGGTGCTGGCGCCGAACTGCCGAGCACCCTGACCGGCGCCGCCGTGGCCCTGGCCGACAAGCTCGACACCCTGGTCGGGATCTTCGGCATCGGCATGCTGCCCACCGGCTCCAAGGACCCCTATGCCCTGCGCCGTGCCGCCCTGGGCGTGCTGCGTATCCTGATCGAGAAGCAGCTGGATCTGGATCTGGCCGACGCCATTGCCCATGCCGCGCAGCTGTTCGATGGCAAGGTCAAAGCCCAAGGTCTGGCTACCCAGGTGCAGGACTTTATCTTCGACCGCCTACGTGCGCGCTACGAAGACGAAGGCGTCGATGTCGCCGTGTACCAGGCCGTGCGTGCGGTCGCCCCGACCTCGCCGCTGGATTTCGACCAGCGCGTGCAGGCGGTGCAGGTGTTCCGCAGCCTGCCGCAAGCCGAAGCCCTGGCCGCCGCCAACAAGCGCGTGTCCAACCTGCTGAGCAAGGCCGAAGGGCAGATCGCCGCGCAGGTCGAAGCCCATCACTTCGACAGCCCGAGCGAATTCGCCCTCAATGCCGCGATCCAGCAGGCCGAGCACGCAGTGCAACCGCTGGCCCAGGCACGCCAATACAACCTGGCGCTAAGCCAGTTGGCCAACCTGCGCGAGCCGGTGGATGCGTTCTTCGAGGCGGTACTGGTTAACGCCGAAAACCCTGCGGTGCGCGCCAACCGCTATGCGCTGTTGGCCAAGCTGCGTGGCTTGTTCCTCGGCGTGGCCGATATATCCCTGCTGAGCTAAAACAGCGTCAAGCTGCAAGCCACAAGCTGCAAATGAGCGGCTGTGACTTGCAGCTTGCGGCTTGGAGCTTGACGCTATGAAGTTACTGATTCTCGACCGCGACGGCGTGGTCAACTACGACTCCGATGCTTATATAAAAAGCCTCGACGAGTGGATTCCGATTCCCGGCTCGATCGAGGCCATCGCCCGTTTGAGCAAGGCCGGCTGGACGGTGGCGGTGGCCACCAATCAATCGGGCCTGGCCCGCGGCTATTACGATTTACCGACCCTCGAGGCGATGCACGCGAAGCTGCGTGAGTTGGTCGCCGAGCAGGGCGGGGAAGTCGGTCTGATCGTACACTGCCCCCATGGTCCGGACGATGGTTGTGCCTGCCGTAAGCCAAAGCCGGGTATGCTCGAACAAATCGCCGCGCATTATCGCGTAGCGCTTCACGGTGTCTGGTTCGTCGGTGACAGCAGCGGTGACCTGGCAGCGGCGCGCGCCGTCGACTGTCAGCCAGTGTTGGTAAAGACCGGTAAAGGCGAACGCACCCTGGCCAAAGCGTTGCCAGCGGGCACCCTGGTATTCGATGATCTGGCGGCGGTTGCCGCACAACTTCTCCACTGATAGAGCAGGCCCTGCCTGCGACGGTACAAGCCCCCATGTCGACAGCGCTGGCCCTAAGAACTTTCCTCTTCTATCTATTGTTGTCTTCCACCGCGTTTTTCTGGTGCACGCTCAGCGTCTTCGTCGCTCCCTTCCTGCCGTTTCGTGCCCGCTACCGTTTCGTCGTGCAGAACTGGTGCCGCTGCGCAGTATGGCTGGCCAAGGTGCTGATCGGCATCCGCTACGAGATCAAGGGCCTGGAAAACATTCCCGAGCGCCCTTGCGTAATTCTGGCCAAGCACCAGAGCACCTGGGAAACCTTCTTTCTCTGCGGTTTCTTCGAGCCGCTGAGCCAGGTGGTCAAACGCGAGCTGCTCTATGTGCCGTTCTTCGGCTGGGCGATGGCCATGCTCAAACCCATCGCGATCGACCGCAGCAACCCCAAGGCTGCGCTCAAGCAAGTCGCCCAGATGGGCCATAAGCGTCTCGAGCAGGGCGCCTGGGTGCTGGTGTTCCCGGAGGGTACGCGGATTCCCACGGGGCAGATCGGCAAGTTTTCCCGCGGCGGTGCCTCGCTGGCGGTGAATGCCGGCCTGCCGGTCTTGCCCATCGCCCACAACGCCGGCGAGTTCTGGCCGAAGCAGGGCTGGGGCAAGACCCCCGGCACCATCCAGGTGGTGATTGGCCCGGTCATGCATGCCAACGGCACCGGCCCACGGGCGATTGCCGATTTGAACGACCGCGCCTTCGCCTGGGTCAGCCAGGCGCAGCGCGAGATCGGTGCCCTGCCCCCCGAGGTGGTACCCTGCGAAGCCGGCGAGACGGCTTAACGCGGTTGTGGATAAGCTGTGCAGCGAATGAAATCAAAGTGCCATTATTGGATGTAAGGGACTGAAAAGACCCAGCTTTAAACTCAGGCAAGGAAAGCCTGAAATAGGGGATAAGTTTCCCAGAGCGCTCGGAAATCGGGCGTTTGTGCACAGTCTTAGCGAGCCGCCTGGCCGACAAACGGCTAAGCTGAGTCGACACTTCACAGCAGTGGAAAGGAATTCTGCGACATGCTCTCCATCTACCAACTCAAGCCGGCTTTCCAGAACCTCCTGCGTCCGGGGGTCGAGCGCCTCTACGCGCGGGGCGTCACCGCCAATCAGGTAACCCTGGCCGCGGCCGTGGTTTCTGTTGGCCTCGGCGTCCTTCTCGCGGCCATGCATCAATATGCCTGGCTGTTCGCCCTGGTCCCGCTGTGGATGCTGTTGCGCATGGCGCTCAACGCCGTGGACGGCATGCTGGCCCGCGAGTTCGGCCAGCAATCCAAGCTTGGCGCCTACCTCAACGAACTCTGCGACCTGATCGCCGACAGCGCGCTGTACCTGCCCTTTGCCCTGCTGCCCGGGGTCTCGCCGCTGCTGGTGATCCTGGTGGTGCTGCTGGCCCTGATCAGCGAATACGCCGGCGTGCTCGGGCCGATGGTCGGCGCCTCGCGGCGCTATGACGGGCCCATGGGCAAGAGCGACCGGGCCTTCTGTTTCGGTGTACTCGGCGCTGGCGTTGCCAGCGGCCTGATGCCGCCGATGTGGATCGACGCTCTGCTTGCCCTGATTCTCGCTCTGCTGCTTTACACCCTCTACAACCGCGTGCGCCAAGGCCTGGCCGAAGCGGCATAACCGACTGATTCGAAATAAGGATATCTCGATGCGCGAAGCCCAAGACCTGCATTTCACCACCCACGACGGCGTGGAACTGTTCTACCGTCACTGGCCGGCCATTGCCGCCGAAGAGAGCGCGCCGCGGCAAGCGATTGTGATGTTCCACCGAGGCCACGAACACGGCGGACGCATGGCCCATCTGGTCGACGAGCTGGACATGCCCGGTTTCGATTTCTTCGCCTGGGACGCACGCGGCCATGGTCTGTCGCCGGGCGAGCGCGGCGACAGCCCGAGCTTCGCCACCAGCGCCCGGGACGTGCAGGCCTTTATCGACCATATCCGAGTCCAGCATGGGCTGGCCGAGGAAGACCTAGCCGTGTTGGCGCAGAGCGTCGGCGCCGTGGTCGTGGCGACCTGGGCCCATGACTACGCGCCGAAGATCCGCGCCCTGGTGCTCGCCTCGCCGGCCTTCAAGGTCAAACTCTATGTGCCCTTCGCCCGCACCGGCCTCAAGCTGATGCGCACCTGGCGCGGCAACTTCTTCGTCAACAGCTATGTGAAGGCCAAGTTCCTCAGCCATGATCCAGCGCGTATCGCCTCGTTCGATAACGACCCGCTGATTACCCGGGCGATTTCGGTAAACATGCTGCTCGGCCTGTACGACGCCGCCGAGCGCGTGGTGGCCGATGCCCAGGCGATCCAGATCCCCACCCAGCTGCTGGTCTCCGGCGCCGACTTCGTCGTGCATCGCAAACCCCAGGAGCAGTTCTTCGAGCGCCTGGGCAGCCTGGACAAGGAGATACACATCCTCCCTGGTTTCTTCCACGACACCCTCGGCGAGCGTGACCGCAGCCACGCCTTGAGCCGCGCCCGACGCTTTCTCCTGCGCTGCTTCGAAGCGCCGGTAGCACGTCCTTCGTTGCTCAACGCCGACCGCCTGGGCGCGACCTGCGCCGAGGCGGAAAGCCTGGCCGCGCCGCTGCCGCGGAACTCGCTGCGCGATCTCTACTGGCGCGCCACCCGCGCCGGTATGAGGTTCGGCAGCACGCTGTCCGATGGGGTCAAGCTGGGCTTCGACACCGGTTTCGATTCCGGCAGCACGCTCGATTACGTCTACCGCAACCGCCCGAGCGGCAAGTCGGCGCTCGGCAAGCTGATCGACCAGAACTACCTGAACTCCATCGGCTGGCGCGGCATTCGCCAACGCAAAGTGCACGCCGAGGAGTTGCTGCGCCTGGCCATGGCCAAGCTGCGCGTCCAGGGCGAAGCCGTGCGCATCGTCGATATCGCCGCCGGCCACGGCCGCTATATCCTCGAAGCCCTGGAGGGCATGGAACAACAGCCGGACTCGATCCTGCTACGCGACTATAGCGATATCAACGTGCGCGATGGCGCCGCGCTGATCGAACAGAAGGGCCTGGCGGATATCGCTAGCTTCGTCAAAGGCGATGCCTTCGACCGTGACGACTTGGCGGCGCTCGCGCCCAAGCCGACCCTGGCGGTGGTTTCCGGCCTGTATGAATTGTTCGGCAGCAATCAGATGGTCGGCGACTCCCTGGCCGGTTTGGCGGCGGCGGTGGAAGAGGGCGGTTATCTGGTGTACACCGGCCAGCCCTGGCACCCGCAGCTGGAACTGATCGCCCGCGCGCTGACCAGCCACCGCGGCGGCGAAGCCTGGGTCATGCGTCGACGCAGCCAGGCGGAGATGGATCAACTGGTCGAGGCCGCGGGCTTTCGCAAAATCACCCAACGTATCGATGAATGGGGCATCTTCAGCGTCTCCCTGGCGCAGCGGGTGTCCTGATGACAGGGGCCGCGGTTAGCCGCGAAGCGGGGCTGTGGAAACGCGGCGTGCTCTGGCTATTGCTATTGGCGCCGCTGTTCTTCGCCAGCTACAGCTTTGCCAATTGGCTGAGCAGCCAGCGCAATGACGTCGGCACCCTGGTGTTCGCCTGGGAAAGCCGGATGCCGCTATGGCCGTGGACCATAGTGCCTTACTGGTCGATCGACCTGCTGTACGGCCTGTCCTTTCTGCTGCCGGCTACGCGCCGGGAAATGGATCGCCACGGCCTGCGTCTGCTCAGCGTGCAACTGCTGTGCATCGCCGCGTTCCTGCTCTGGCCGCTGCGCTTCGCCTTCGAGCGACCCGAGCTGGATGGCCTGTTCGGCACCATGTTCGATGTGCTGATGGGCTTCGACAAACCCTTCAACCAGGCGCCATCCCTGCATATCGCCCTGCTGGTGGTGCTCTGGGTGTGCTTCGCGCGTTACGCCACGGGGTTTTGGCGGATATTGCTGCATGGCTGGTTCGCGCTGATCGGCGTATCGGTGCTGACCACCTGGCAGCATCACTTCATCGATGTGCCCACCGGTGTTCTGGCCGGTTGGCTGTGCGTCTGGCTGTGGCCGCAGCAAGGCCCCAGCCCGCTGTTGCATTGGCGCTTGGCCCGGGAGCCGCAACGCTGGCGACTGGCGTTGCGCTACAGCTTAGGCGCGGCGCTGATGAGCGCTGTGGCAGTGAATCTGGGCGGCGCCTGGTTATGGTTGTTGTGGCCCGGTTTCTCATTGCTGCTGGTGGCCCTGAATTACGCGCTGTTCGATGCCCAAGGCTTCCAGAAGGATGCCGACGGCCGTCTTAGCAGCGCCGCCTGCTGGTTGCTTGCGCCTTACCTGCCCGCCGCCTGGCTCAACTCGCGGTTATGGACCCGCGCCCATCCGCACGCCGATGAAGTCGACGAGGGGGTCTGGCTCGGGCGCATTCCAGCAGCTGGGCAGGCCGAACGCTTTCATGCTCTGCTCGACCTTTGCGCCGAACTGCCAAGACGAACCTCGTCCAAGGCCTATCGCTCACTGCCGGTGCTCGATCTCAGCGTACCCAGCCCGCACACGCTGTTGGCCGCCGCCCAGGCAATCGAAGCGCTGAGACAAGAAGGTCCGTTGTTGGTCTGTTGCGCGCTCGGTTATTCGCGCAGCGCCGCCGCGGTGGCCGCCTGGCTGCTGCATAGCGGACGTTGCCAGGACCTACCGGAAGCGCTCGCACTGTTGCGCCGGGCACGCCCGCAGGTGGTGTTGAGCAACGCCCACCAGCAGGCATTACGCGAGATGTTGCAACTGCTCAGCGGTGCGCCTGAGAGCCTGGTGGCAGCCCATGGCTACTGAGATGCAGCTGTTTACGGTGGCCAGCCTGCTGGGTCGCGGCCGCACCTTGGATCGGCTATCCGGCTCACTCACCCTGTTCGGTCTGGCGATCGGCCTGGCGCCTTTGCTCGGCGCCACGGCGCAGCCTCTCGGTGCCCTGTTCTGCGCCGCATTGGTGCTGCTCGGGCTAGTCGAAAAATATTGGGCATTGCGCGTGGCCCTGGATGCAGAACTGTTCCAGCGCTTGGCGGGTGACGCCGAACGCTTGGTGCAGCGTACCCTCGATCTCGATCAGGCGCTGATCGGGCTCGGCCTACAGCCGGCAGACAAGACCGACCGCAGCTGGGACGAACGAAGCCGCGGCGCACTGCGCTTGTTGCGCCTGCAGGCACTCGCGCTGCTCGCGCAGGTCCTGCTGGCCGTATCCCTTCTGCTTGGTTTGCCCTGGCTTTCAATCACTGGATAAGGAATCGTCATGCTCGCTTCCCTGACCGCCTTTGCGATTACCTCCGCCGCGCGCCTGCTGACCGGCGCCCGCGCGCTCTGGCTTGGCTGCACCGCGCAACCGGTGCAACGCCTGTACTACGCCAATCACAGCAGCCACGGCGACTTCGTGCTGCTCTGGGCCTCGCTGCCGCCGGAGTTGCGGCGCAGCACCCGCCCGGTGGCCGGCGCCGACTACTGGCAGCGCGACGGCTTGCGTCGCTACCTGATCAACGAGGTGTTCAACGGCGTGCTGATCGACCGCGAACGGACATCGGCCCAGGACAATCCTCTGCAACCCATGCTCGATGCCCTGGACAACGGCGATTCGCTGATCCTGTTTCCCGAAGGCACGCGCAACCTGGAAGAGGGTTTATTACCGTTCAAAAGCGGTCTCTACCATCTGGCCCAGGCGCGGCCGCAGGTCGAGCTGATCCCGGTGTGGATCGCCAATCTCAATCGCGTGATGCCCAAGGGCAGGGCGCTGCCGTTGCCGTTGCTGTGCACCCTGAGCTTCGGCGCACCGCTGCAACCGCAGGAAGGGGAAAGCAAGCAGGCGTTCCTCGAACGCGCCCGCAACGCATTACTGGCCATGGCGCCCGAGGAGGTTTGAGATGGATAACAACACCCTGCAGTTGTTCGCCGGCATTGGCGCCCTGTTGTTGCTCGCTTCGGCTATCGGCTATTTCCTCAAGTGGCGCAGCGGCGACACGCCCAACCCGGTGATCGACAACCTCAACGCGCGGATCAACGCCTGGTGGGTGATGGTGGCCGTGATAGGTGCGGCCTTCCTGTTCGGCGATATCGGCGTGGTTTTGCTGTTCTACTTCGTCTCCTTCTACGCCCTGCGCGAATTCATGACCCTGACGCCGACACGGCGCAGCGATTACCCGGCGCTGGCGGCGGCCTTCTACTTCGCCTTGCCGATGCAATACCTGCTGATCGGCGTCGACTGGTACGGCCTGTTCTCGATCTTCATCCCGGTTTATCTGTTTCTGTTGCTGCCGATCCTCGCGTCCCTGGGCGGCGACACCACACGCTTCCTCGAACGCGCCTCCAAGGTGCAATGGGGGCTGATGATCGCCGTGTACTGCATTTCTTCGGTACCAGCGTTGCTGACCCTGGACATTCCTGGCTATGAAGGGCGCAACCTGCTGCTGATCGCCTGGCTGATCATCGTCGTGCAGCTCTCCGATGTGCTGCAGTACGTCTGCGGCAAGTTATTCGGCAAACACAAGATCGCCCCGCGCCTGTCGCCCTCGAAGACCGTGGAAGGCTTTGTCGGCGGCGTGTTCCTGGCTTGCCTGGCCGGTGCGTTGTTGTACTGGATAACCCCGTTCAATTTCTGGCAGGCCGCACTGATGGCCCTGACCGTCAACCTCCTGGGTTTTGCCGGCGGCCTGGTGATGTCGGCGATCAAACGCGACCGCGGGGTAAAGGACTGGGGCCATATGATCGAAGGCCACGGCGGCATGCTCGACCGCCTGGACTCGGTATGCTTCGCCGCACCGATCTTCTTCCACTTCGTGCGTTACTGGTGGGTGCCGTTGGCGTAGTGAGTCAGCCTGGTGGCGCAATCACATCTTGAAACCAAGGCTGGCATCGTCGCCGCTGAGCGTCGTCTCGACCAGCGCACGCAGATCAGCGATGTGTCTAACGAGAAGCGTCCAGAATGCCACCTGGTTGACGGTTTGGGTCACCAGTTCCACAGGTAAGAAGCGACTCATTTCCTGGCGAAACTCGGCCGCAACTTTCGGTTCGGATATAAGCAGCTCGGTGCGCTGCTTGAACAATGCCAAGAATGTTTCCCGGCTACACTGATGGTCGGAAAGTTTCTTATCGAGCAAATCCAGTTGCGGTTTTATCCCTTGCTGACGCAGCCAAAGCATATCCCACAAGTCGCGATTCTTGATGCGGTTGGGCCGTAAGGCAAAAGCCAGGATTTTGTCTGCGTATATCTCTTCACGGGTTTCAGCTTGCAGGATCAGGCCGCTAGTCCCCATATCGACCCCATAGGGGTTAAGCAGCAACATCGGTTGCGGCTGGTAACTCGGAATGGCACACACATCGATATTGATACGCTGGGCAGGCAGGTCCCTACGCCCCGGCCTGGTTTGTACTTTCAATTTCCAGGTATCGACATTGCCTTGCTCGCGAATCGGTTCGCCGACCTCAACTTCCAGGCCGTATTTCGCCTTGAGACCATCGACCAGTACCCGTGCGAGATCCTCCAAGTTCTCACGATTGAAGTCAGCTCCACCGGTAAAGTCGAGATCCTCGCTCAACCGGCTCGATCCATAGCAAGCACGCAAGCAGGTGCCACCAATAAATGTCAGCCTGGCAAGCATGCCAGCAGCGCTCATTACCAACATGATGTCGTGATGCAGCAGCTCTTTCTCTACAACGGCACGCAACGGAGCCAGGTCCTGGTGATTCTTAAGGGCTTCATCCACCAACTCATCAAACAAGCTCACTGGCGACACTCCAATCGATCAAGTCCCTGTTTCGTCTCGCAGCTTTCATGTCGCGCAACGCCTGTTGAGGACTGGCGCGCCACAACCGGCAGCGTGGGTCATAACGAAGCTGATCAATAAGCTCCTGGGGCTTCTGTTTGGTATGCACGAACTCGATAGTGCCCCAGCGTCCGCATGAGATCGCGCTGCTGCGGCCGGACGACATCAAGGTGATCCAGTTGATCGGTATCTGTGAAATAACCCCGGCATCGCTTAATGCGGTTTCAAGGCTGATGTAATTGAATTGAGTAGCACGCAGCCTGGCCGCTGCATGAAACAGCAAAAGCCCGTTCGAAGGATTAGCCGGCTCGAACATATACAGGCCCCTGCATACGCGAACCAAATGTCCTTCCGATGCCGCACGGCTCAGCAAGGTTTTGTAGGCACCGTCGGAAATATCCGGCACAAGGGCCCTGAGGTCGTCTGGCGTAAAGAGATAGCGCTCTTCATTGGCCAGCCGAGCCAGCGCACGGATTAAACGTCGCATTGGCTGCGGGGAGTTGGCGTTCGGCTGCATGCCGTCTTACTCAACAGAAAGTTTCAGTAAATGTAACTTACTGTTTACTTACCAACAAGCAGGCTGCCTGCGGCTTCGAAGGAATATCCCACAGCGCCTGTGCCCGTATCCACCCGCAGCCTCATTTGAACGGCGCCCCAGCAAAGCGGAATATTCGGCTTCGATAAAGCCATCCCCCCGATATCTCTGGAGGAGGAGCACTCGTACCCCAAGGAGCCTGCGCCTACCTTGTCACCCACGTCAGATGATCGGCCAATAGCACGGTTTCGCCGCTCCAGCGATAGGCACACAACCTCGCGTTAGCCGCATTGCTGCCCGCCACACTCCAATCCAAACAGGCGATGTGCTCGCTGACCAACTTGGGCACGCCACTCATCCAATAGTGCCCAATAAACAAAGGCTTGATGCCGTCATAACCCGGCTGCAGTTCCTGAGGCACCGGCTCGTGGGGAATCTGTGCAATCAGCTCCGGCGGCACCATCGCCAGCTCCCGATAGGTGAGCCCATCCTTGGCGTGCCACCAGTAGGTTCGCGTGTTTCTGCGCACATGGCCATCCTTGTCCCGATACTCCACACCCGCCGGCAGCGGTATCTCCATCCCTTTGAGGATGGTTTCCAAGGCCTCGAATGGCGCACTGCCTTCGCGGCAAAGCACCGGCCAGGACTCGGCCCTGACCCTATTTCCCTCATCGATATGGGCGGCCAATACCTCGAGGTGGGCAGGGTGCCAACAGGCATGCACCACCCTTAGGCCGTCGATATCCAGAAAAAGCGGCAGGGTCTTAAACCAGGCTATGGCCTGCTGATGTGCGGACGAGCCTTCGACAATCTGCTCGAGAAACGCCGCGTGCTGGTGACGGTTCTTGCTGCTATGAGCGCGGAGAAACTCTCCGGGCTTGGCCTCGTCCGCTGTAGCCCAGGCAACGGCATTGAACTCGTGATTGCCCATCACCGCCAACGCCTGGCCGGCCTCCACCATACGTCGCACGATATCGATCACCTCGACCTGCTCCGGCCCGCGGTCGACGAAATCACCAAGAAAAATTACCTTGCGCTGCGGATGCCGCCAAGCACCGTCACCCTCGACATAGCCGAGCTTGACCAGCAAGCGCTTGAGCACCGACGCGTAGCCGTGGATATCACCAATTAGGTCGTACATGGGTTTTCCTTAATCTATGTACCGGTTTAGGCAATGCCTGATTTGCTTCGATACAGCTAGTCAACAGGTGGGCTAGCAAAAAGGCAATGTGCACAAACGGCTGTCTTCCATTTAGACGTGATCGAGCTAGAGCGATTTTTTCAGCAAGAAGGTGCAGGGCAGGAGTGGCAGAGTCCTCGGCTTGGCGCCCTGATCTTTTAGCGTTATCGATTCCCCGTCTGCCAGCGCCATTGGTATAACTCTAACCTCATCAGCCACTCGCAATTCATTGATTGAAAAAAGAAAAACCCCGGCTGTTGGGCCGGGGTTTCGCTTGGATCATGGCATCAATTGCGCACTGCCATCAGAAGTCCAGGTTGGACACCGCCAAGGCGTTGGCTTCGATAAAGTCGCGGCGTGGCTCGACGGCGTCTCCCATCAGGGTGTTGAAGATCTGGTCCGCACCGATGGCGTCTTCGATCGTCACCTTGAGCATGCGCCGCACTTCCGGGTCCATGGTGGTTTCCCACAATTGGTCCGGGTTCATTTCGCCAAGTCCCTTATAGCGCTGGATGCTGTGGCGCTTGGTGCTTTCGGCCATCAACCAGGTAAGGGCATCCTTGAAGGTGGTCACGGCCTTCTTGCGCTCGCCACGCTGTACGTAGGCGCCTTCTTCCAAGAGGCTGTTCAACTGGTCGCCCAAGCTGGTGACGGTCTTGTAGTCGTTGCTGGCGAAGAAGTCGCGGTTGAAGGTGATGTAGCTGGAAACCCCGTGGGAAATCAGTTCGACTTCCGGTAGCCACAGGTGGCGTTCCTGGTCTTCGCGCAGACTGGTCTTGTACACCAGGCCGGATTTTTCCATGCCTTTCAGCCGCGCATCCAGCAAGCTCAACCAGGTCTGCATCGCCTCTTTATCGGCCAGCTGTTCGGCGCCGACCCGTGGGATGTAGACGAAGTGTTCAGTCAGCTCGATGGGGTAGAGGCGCGATAGGCGGTTCAGGGTTTTCATCACCAGACGATAGTCGTTGACCAGACGCTGCAGGGATTCGCCGGACAACCCGGGAGCACTTTCGTTGACGTGCAGGCTGGCGTCTTCCAAGGCCGATTGGGTCATGTATTCGTCCATGGCCTCGTCGTCCTTGATGTACTGCTCCTGCTTGCCCTTCTTGACCTTATACAGCGGCGGCTGGGCGATGTAGATATAGCCGCGCTCGACCAGCTCCGGCAGTTGACGGAAGAAGAAGGTCAGCAGCAGGGTACGGATGTGCGAACCGTCGACGTCGGCGTCGGTCATGATGATGATGTTGTGATAACGCAGCTTGTCGATGTTGTATTCATCGCGGCCGATACCGCAGCCCAGTGCGGTGATCAGGGTGCCGACTTCCTGGGATGAAATCATCTTGTCGAAACGGGCTTTCTCAACGTTGAGGATCTTGCCCTTGAGCGGCAGGATCGCCTGGGTCTTGCGGTTACGGCCCTGCTTCGCAGAACCGCCCGCGGAGTCCCCTTCCACGATGTAGAGTTCGGACAATGCCGGGTCTTTTTCCTGGCAGTCAGCCAGCTTGCCGGGCAGGCCGGCGATATCCAGCGCGCCCTTGCGGCGGGTCATCTCGCGGGCTTTACGGGCGGCTTCACGGGCGCGAGCGGCGTCGATCATCTTGCCGACCACGGCCTTGGCTTCGCCCGGATTTTCCAACAGGAAGTCGGAGAAATACTTGCCCATTTCCTGCTCTACAGCAGTCTTCACTTCCGAGGAAACCAGCTTGTCCTTGGTCTGCGAACTGAACTTGGGGTCCGGCACCTTGACCGAGATGATCGCGGTCAGGCCCTCACGGGCGTCATCGCCGGTGGTGGAAATCTTGTGCTTCTTGGCCAGACCTTCCTGCTCGATGTAGGCATTCAGGTTGCGCGTCAGCGCCGAGCGGAAACCGGCCAGGTGGGTACCACCGTCCCGCTGGGGAATATTGTTGGTGAAGCACAGCAGGTTTTCGTTGAAGCTGTCGTTCCATTGCAACGCCACTTCGACGCCGATGCCGTCTTCACGCTGGACGTTGAAGTGGAACACCTGATTGACCGCAGTCTTGTTGACGTTCAGGTATTCGACGAAGGCGCGCAAACCGCCTTCGTACTTGAACAGTTCTTCCTTACCGCTGCGCTCGTCTTTGAGCATGATGCCCACGCCGGAGTTGAGGAAGGACAGTTCGCGCAGACGCTTGGCCAGGATGTCCCAGCTGAAATGGATATTGGCGAAGGTCTCGGCGGAAGGCTTGAAGTGGATCTGCGTACCAGTGGTTTCGGAATCGCCGACGATGCGCATGGGCTCTTGTGGCACACCATGAACATAGGTCTGCTCCCAGATATGGCCACTGCGGCGTACCGTGAGCAGCAGGTGCTCGGAAAGGGCGTTGACCACCGAAACACCGACGCCGTGCAGGCCGCCGGAAACCTTATAGGAGTTATCGTCGAACTTACCGCCCGCGTGCAGCACGGTCATGATGACCTCCGCGGCGGAAACACCTTCCTCTTTATGGATATCCACCGGAATGCCACGACCGTTGTCGCTCACGCTGATGGATTCATCCGGGTGGATGGTGATGGTGATATCGCTGCAATGCCCGGCCAAAGCCTCGTCGATCGAGTTGTCGACCACTTCGAAGACCATGTGGTGCAAACCGCTGCCGTCGTCGGTATCGCCGATATACATGCCCGGCCGCTTGCGTACGGCATCCAGGCCTTTCAAGACCTTAATGTTATTGGAGTCGTACGTTTGGTTGTCGCTCATGCATTCACTCCCGGTGGTCATCGGTCTGGGTGATACTGCCATGTTCCACGTGGAACACAGTGACGGGCGTATCCGTGCGCCAGCCTTCCCTCAACAATTCATGGTCTACGCAGGTGATAAATACCTGACAGTTCAAATCTTCTAACAAACGGCACAAGGCTTTGCGGTGGTGCTCATCCAACTCTGACGGCAAGTCATCCACCAGGTAGATGCACTGACCTCGTTTGGCCTGGTCCACCAAATGGCCTTGGGCGATGCGCAGGGCGCATACCACTAACTTCTGTTGGCCCCTGGATAAAATTTCTGCGGCGTTATGGGCTGCAAAACGTAGCCGGAGGTCAGCGCGCTGAGGGCCCGCTTGGGTATGCCCCAACTGCTGATCGCGCGACAGGGAAGTGGCCAACACATCTTGCAAAGCGCGCTCTTTATCCCAGCCCCGGTAATAGCTGAGGGTCAGTCCCTCGAGCTCGACCAGCTCACTTAGCGTCTGTTCGAAAACCGGTTTCAACGCCTGGATATAGGCACGCCTGTAACTATCTATTTCTTCGCTGGTCAGGCACAGTTCACGATCCCATGCGGCCTGCGAAGCGGCGTCAAGTGTACCATGGCGCAGCCACGAGTTCCGCTGCCGCAATGCCTTCTGCAGGCGCTGCCAGGCCGGTAGGAAACGTGGTTCCACGTGGAACACTCCCCAATCGAGAAACTGCCGCCTTATCTTCGGCGCGCCTTCCAGCAGGCGAAAGCTATCCGGATTGATCAGCTGTAGCGGCAGCGTATCGGCAAGTTGCGCCGCACTTCGTGCACTCTGCCCGTCGATGCGAATCTGCAATTCTCCCTGGCGATCGCGCGCAATCCCCAGATTGCTCAAGCGTCCATCACCCAACTGCACCTGACCGAAGACCGTGCAATTGGCTTGCTCATGCTGGATCACCGGGATCAGCCGCGCGCTACGAAACGAACGTGCGAGCCCAAGCAAATGGATGGCTTCCAGCAGGCTGGTCTTGCCGCTGCCGTTATCGCCGTAGAGGATATTCACGCGCGGGGAGGGGGAAAGCGTCGCCGGTTGCAGGTTGCGCACCGCGTTGACCGTAATACGGGTGAGGGACATTAAACAGTCCGTTTAATCGGGCAGGGGATGGATCGTGAAGGAGAAGTATACAACCCTTGAAAGGGCAATCGGTCCACTCGCATTGCGCGTATTAGTGTGCACCGAACTCTGATCGTTACTACGCTCGATTGCGAGCTGGATTCGCAGAATCGAGCGTAGTAACTCAGGGCTTATAGCCGCATAGGCATGACCACGTAGGCCGAGTCGTCGTTACCGGCTTCCTGCACCAGGGCGCTGCTATTGGCGTCCGAGAGGATCAATCTGACCTGATCGGTGGTCATCACGCCCAGCACGTCCAGCAAGTAGCTGACATTGAAACCGATCTCCAGCGAACTGCCGCTGTAGTCGACCGCGATTTCTTCTTCCGCCTCTTCCTGCTCGGGGTTGTTGGCCTGGATTTTCAACAAGCCGGATTCCAGCTGCAGACGAATGCCGCGGTATTTTTCGTTGGACAGAATCGCCGTGCGACTGAAGGCCTCACGCAGCCCCTGACGATCCGCGGTAACCAGCTTGTCGCCGCCGCGCGGCAGCACGCGTTCGTAATCCGGAAATTTGCCGTCGACCAGCTTCGAGGTGAAGGTGAACTCACCGGTGGTCGCGCGGATATGGTGCTGACCGAGCACGATGCTGACGTTGCCATCTTGTTCGGTAAGCAGGCGAGCCAGTTCGAGGATACCTTTACGCGGCACAATGACCTGATGACGCTCGACCTGCTCGACCGCCGCGTCCATGGAGCACATCGCCAGACGATGGCCATCGGTTGCTACGGCGCGCAGCAGCCCGGTTTGCACTTCGAGCAACATGCCATTCAGGTAATAACGTACATCCTGCTGGGCCATGGCGAAGCTGGTGCGTTCGATCAAGCGACGCAATTTGCTTTGCACCAGGCTGAAGGTCAGCGAGCCCGGACCTTCTTCGACGGTGGGAAAATCATTCGCCGGCAGGGTGGACAGGGTGAAGCGGCTACGCCCGGCCTTAACCAGCAGCTTCTGTTCGTCGATGCGGATATCGATCAAAACATCCGCCGGCAGGCTTTTGCAGATATCCATCAGCTTACGTGCCGGTACGGTGATTTCGCCGGGTTCGGCCGGCTCTTCCAGATCGACCCGACCCACCAGCTCGACTTCGAGGTCGGTACCGGTCAGCGACAGTTGCTGCCCCTCGACCACCAGCAATACGTTGGAGAGTACCGGCAAGGTCTGGCGGCGTTCCACGACGCCCGCGACCAGTTGCAGGGGTTTCAACAGGGCTTCGCGTTGAATGGTGAAATGCATGGTCTAGTCCCTTGCCTAGTAGTGGAATTGCGTTAATAGAGCCTGTCTAAGGTCTAGGTAGTCAGCGTACGCAACAAATTCTTATAGTCCTCGCGGATGTCCGCGTCGGATTCCTTAAGTTCAGCAATCTTACGGCATGCATGCAATACCGTGGTGTGATCGCGACCGCCGAAGGCATCACCGATTTCCGGCAGGCTGTGGTTGGTCAACTCTTTCGACAGCGCCATGGCCACCTGACGCGGGCGCGCCACCGAACGTGAACGACGTTTGGACAGCAGGTCGGAAATCTTGATCTTGTAATACTCGGCGACCGTGCGCTGAATATTGTCGATGCTGACCAGCTTGTCCTGTAGCGCCAACAGATCTTTTAACGATTCGCGAATCAACTCGATGGTGATGTCGCGGCCCATGAAGTGCGAGTGGGCAATCACCCGTTTCAGTGCGCCTTCGAGTTCGCGCACGTTGGAGCGGATGCGCTGGGCAATAAAGAAAGCGGCATCGTGAGGCAGATCGACCTTGGCCTGGTCGGCCTTCTTCATCAGAATCGCCACCCGGGTTTCCAGCTCCGGTGGCTCGACCGCCACCGTCAGGCCCCAACCGAAACGCGACTTGAGGCGCTCTTCGAGCCCTTCGATTTCCTTGGGATAGCGGTCGCTGGTCAGAATCACCTGCTGGCCACCTTCGAGCAAGGCGTTGAAGGTGTGGAAGAACTCTTCCTGGGAGCGTTCCTTCTTGGCGAAGAACTGAATGTCATCGATCAACAGCGCATCCACCGAACGGTAGAAACGCTTGAACTCGTTGATCGCATTCAATTGCAACGCCTTGACCATGTCGGCGACGAAGCGCTCGGAATGCAGGTAGACGACTTTGGCGTTTGGGTTCTTCTGCAACAGGTGATTGCCCACTGCGTGCATCAAGTGGGTTTTACCAAGCCCCACACCGCCATAGAGGAACAGCGGGTTATAGCCGTGCTTGGGGTTGTCCGCCACCTGCCAGGCAGCGGCACGCGCCAACTGGTTGGATTTACCCTCGACGAAATTTTCGAAGGTAAAGGTTCGATTCAGATAGCTGGTGTGTTTGAGGCCACCTTCGACCTGTACCGAACGCTCGGTACGCGCTGGCGCCTGCTGAGCAGCAGCTCCAGCCATAGGGTCGAAACTGGAACGTGAAGGTTCGCTTTGCACACTGGCCGAATGGGTCGCCGAGGCGACGGGTGCACTGGCAGGCGCGCTCGCTTCGACGGCTAACGCTCGCGGGGCACCATTGCGTTTGCTTCCTATTAATAAGGAGAGTGCCGGCACCAGACCATTGGTGCGCTCGCCGAGCAGTTCGAGTAGCCGTGTGAGGTATTTTTCGTTGACCCAATCGAGCACGAAACGGTTCGGCGCATAGACCCGAAGCTCGTCGCCTTCGGCTTCGACCTGCAGTGGACGAATCCAGGTGTTGAATTGCTGGGCGGGCAGTTCGTCGCGTAGCAGCTCTACGCACTGCTGCCAAAGTTCCACAGACACGGACATCCCCTAAAGTCGAAGGCACGAGGCCAAAAAACAGTCGACATTGTAGCCCTCGGAGACGGAGTTATCCACACGAAAACTCCCTCCTTCATACGTTAAATCAAGGTCTTATTACTTATCCAGGCGCTACGAAAAAAGCCGCTAAGCTCTGTGGATAACTGCCCCTGAACGCTCTGGTTAACCCGGTGCGTAACCGTGGGGAAAACCTCGCTGTGGGTAAATCCCTGTTTCACCCCCAGCTTATCCGCGGTCAACGCACAACCGGAACACGGTTTTCTGACAGACTTACCCTTCTCGCAAGCCCGCGTATAACAAGGGCTTGAGCCAGTTACCCACAGGTGAGCACTGGCCTAAGAGTTACTAACACTACAAAACATCTTTAAATATCTCTTCTTTATATTTCTTATCTTCATCCAAGTGCTGGTTGGAAATTGACCTGACCCTCGGCTTTCTCTACAATCGCCGGTCTCTTAAAACGGGGGCCATTCCGGCCCGTACTCGACCACCCAGGTACCGCACCATGAAACGTACTTTCCAACCCAGCACTATCAAACGCGCTCGCACCCACGGCTTCCGCGCTCGCATGGCCACCAAGAACGGCCGTGCTGTCCTGTCGCGTCGCCGCGCCAAGGGCCGTAAGCGTCTCGCCGTTTAAATTTTCGGCCTTGTGGTGAGTCGAGACTTCAGTCGGGAAAAGCGTCTGCTAACCCCCCGGCAATTCAAGGCAGTCTTCGACTCCCCTAACGGTAAAGCGCCGGGCAAAAATGTCCTGCTGCTAGCACGCAATAACGATCTGGATCATCCCCGCTTGGGCCTGGTGATCGGGAAGAAGAGCGTCAAGCTCTCCGTTGAGCGTAATCGCCTGAAACGCCAGATCCGTGAGTCGTTCCGCCTGAATCAGGACAACCTGGTCGGCTGGGACATCGTGGTGGTAGCGCGTAAGGGGTTGGGTGATCTGGAAAATGTCGAAGTGGCACATCAATTCGGCAAGCTCTGGAAACGCCTGGCTCGCAGCAAGCCCAGCGCGCAGCCTGATGCTCAGGCAGGGGTAAGCGATAGTCCCCATGCGTAAACTGGTTCTAGCTCCAATCCAGTTCTACCGCTACGCCATCAGCCCTCTGATGGCCAGCCACTGTCGTTTTTATCCAAGCTGCTCCTGCTACGCGCTCGACGCCATCGAACACCATGGCGTCATGCGTGGTGGCTGGCTGACGTTACGTCGGCTCGGCCGCTGTCACCCGTGGAATCCCGGTGGCTACGATCCTGTTCCCCCCGCGAAAACCTCCTGTTCCTCTTCGATGGCCGAATAATCATGGATATTCAACGCTCGATCCTGATCGTCGCCCTGGCAATCGTGTCCTATATGATGGTTCTCCAGTGGAACCAGGACTACGGTCAAGCTGCCCTGCCGACTCAAACTGCTACAACCAGCAGCAGCGTACCGGGTTTGCCGGAAACCCCGGCCGCCGCTGATAGCGACGACCTTCCGACAGCCACGAACAGCCTTGAGCCGATCGCGGTCAGCGAGACGCCAGCAGCCAGCAGCAACGAGCTGATCCGGGTCAAGACCGACGTGCTGGATCTGGCCATCGACCCACGCGGCGGTGATGTGGTGCAACTCAAGTTGCTCCAATACCCCCGCCGTCAGGACCGCCCGGACGTACCCTTCCAGCTGTTCGACAATGGCACTGAGCGGACCTACATCGCACAAAGCGGTCTGATCGGTAGCAATGCTCCGGATAAATCGAAACCTCGCGCGCTGTGGAGCAGTGATAAGCAGAGCTATACGCTGGCGGAGGGACAGGATCAGCTGCAGGTCGACCTCAAGCTGAGCCAGGATGGTGTCAACTACACCAAGCGCTTCACCTTCAAGCGCGGTCTCAATCCGGAATGCTCCGCCAAACAACAGGCATTGAAGAAGCCCGGCTGTGTCGATCCGTCGTCCTATCAGATGGAAGTCAGCTACCTGATCGACAACCAGAGCGGAAAAGCCTGGAACGGCAACATGTTCGCCCAGCTCAAGCGCGACAACAGCGCCGACCCATCCTCGACCACCGCCACCGGTACCGCGACCTATCTCGGCGCCGCACTCTGGACCGCCGACGAGCCGTACAAGCGGGTAAAGATCAAGGATATCGACAAGCAGGAAGAGGCACGCCTCAAGGGCAGCTCGGAGCCGTGGCTGAAAATCAACGTCGAAGGTGGCTGGGTCGCCTGGTTGCAACACTACTTCGTGACCGCCTGGGTTCCCGAGAAGGGCAGCAAGAACCTGGTGCAGACCCGCAAGGACAGCCAGGGTAACTATATCGTCGGCTACACCGGACCAACTCTCCAGGTCGCCCCGGGCGAGCAGGCGCAAACCAGTGCAATCCTCTATGCCGGCCCCAAGCTGCAGGGTTATCTGAAGACGCTTTCTCCCGGCCTCGAGCTGACCGTCGACTATGGCGTGCTGTGGTTTATCGCCCAACCGATCTTCTGGTTGCTGGAACATATCCACAGCCTGCTCGGTAACTGGGGCTGGTCGATCATCGTCCTGACCCTGATCATCAAGATGCTGTTCTTCCCACTGTCCGCCGCCAGCTATAAATCCATGGCGCGCATGCGTGCCGTTGCGCCCAAGCTGGCCGCGTTGAAAGAGCAGTTCGGCGAAGATCGCCAGAAGATGTCCCAGGCGATGATGGAGCTGTACAAGAAAGAGAAGATCAACCCTCTGGGTGGCTGCCTGCCGATCGTCGTGCAGATGCCGGTTTTCCTCGCGCTTTACTGGACCCTGCTGGAAAGCGTGGAAATGCGCCAGGCGCCATGGCTGCTGTGGATAACCGACCTGTCGATCAAGGATCCGTTCTTCATTATGCCGATCATCATGGGCGCGACCATGTTTATCCAGCAGCAACTCAACCCGACGCCGCCGGACCCGATGCAGGCCAAGGTGATGAAGATGATGCCGATCATTTTCACCTTCTTCTTCCTCTGGTTCCCGGCCGGTCTGGTGCTGTACTGGGTGGTCAACAACTGCTTGTCCATCGCTCAGCAGTGGTACATTACGCGCAAGATCGAAGCTGCGACCAAGGCGGCAGCCGCTTAAACACGGCGCGCTTCTAAGCTTCACTCAACGCCCCTTTCTGGGGCGTTTTGCTATGTCGTATTAGGAGAGCCGCATGTCTACAACCCGTGAAACCATCGCCGCCGTCGCCACCGCCCAAGGCCGTGGCGGTGTCGGCATCGTGCGGGTTTCCGGACCTCTGGCGAAAACCCTGGCGTTGACCATCTGCCAACGCGAGCTGAAGCCACGCTACGCCCATTACGGCCCGTTCTTCGCGGACGCCGAACAGGTGCTGGATGAAGGCCTGGCCCTGTACTTTCCCGGCCCCAACTCGTTCACCGGCGAGGATGTTCTGGAACTGCAAGGTCATGGTGGCCCGGTGGTTCTCGATCTGCTGCTGCGCCGCTGCCTGCAACTGGGTGCGCGCCTGGCCCACCCCGGAGAGTTCAGCGAACGCGCATTCCTCAACGACAAGCTCGATCTGGCCCAGGCAGAAGCGATTGCCGACCTTATCGAAGCCAGCTCCGAACAGGCGGCGCGCAATGCCTTGCGCTCATTACAGGGGGAATTCTCGCGGCGCGTGCATGGCCTGACCGAACGCCTGATCGGCCTGCGCATCTATGTCGAGGCCGCCATCGACTTCCCCGAGGAGGAAATCGACTTTCTCGCCGATGGTCACGTATTGAGCCTGCTAAACGATGTTCGCACCGACCTGGCCTCGGTTCTCCGTGAAGCCGGTCAGGGCGCCTTGCTGCGCGATGGCATGACAGTGGTGATCGCCGGTCGGCCAAACGCCGGCAAATCCAGCCTGCTGAATGCCCTCGCGGGACGCGAAGCCGCCATCGTTACCGAGATTGCCGGTACTACCCGCGATGTACTGCGCGAACATATCCACATAGACGGCATGCCGCTGCACGTGGTGGACACCGCCGGTCTGCGCGATACCGAAGACCAGGTCGAACGCATCGGCGTCGAACGCGCGCTGAAAGCCATTGGCGAAGCCGATCGCATTCTGCTGGTGGTCGATGCCACCGCACCCGAGGCGGATGACCCCTTCTCCCTCTGGCCGGAATTTCTCGATCGCCGCCCGGATCCGGCCAAGGTCACCTTGATTCGCAACAAGGCCGATTTGTCCGGCGAAGCCACGGTGCTCGAAGTCAGCGACGATGGCCACGTCACCATCAGTCTCTCGGCTAAATCCAGCGACGGTCTGGATCTGCTGCGCGAGCACCTGAAAGCCTGCATGGGCTACGAACAAACCGCCGAAAGCAGCTTCAGCGCCCGCAGGCGGCACCTCGAGGCCTTGCGCCAAGCCTCCACCCATCTCGAACACGGCCACGCTCAGCTGACCCTGGCCGGCGCTGGCGAACTGCTCGCCGAAGACCTGCGTCAGGCGCAGCAGGCGCTTGGCGAAATCACCGGAGCGTTCAGCTCCGACGACCTGCTCGGGCGGATTTTCTCCAGCTTCTGTATTGGTAAGTAGCCAAGGAGTGGTTTTACTTGAAACTCATATCACTGGTGGTCGGCACTACGCTACTGGCTCTGCATGGCCCAACGGCCATTGCAGGAATGGACTGTCGACTCGCGTCTACAGCGAGCGAGCTGGCTGTTTGCGCCAACCCCAGCCTATATCAGCTCGATGTGCGTATGGGCGCACTCTACACTCGCCTGAGGAAAAGTTATCCACAGACGCTGCCGGCATTGCAGCAGGCGCAGCGCGCCTGGCTGAAACAAAGGAACAGCTGCGCTGACGAGCCAGGCTGTCTGAGATCGCAATACTCCGAGCGGCTGGTTGCGCTACATAGGCAGTTGCGCGATCACCTTGTCTATCAGCCGGACGATATTGATCAGCTGGCACTTGAAGATCTACGCCAAGCCGTGGAACAAGCTCGCCAGGCCGATGCCGAATTTCCCTTGGAATCGGTATTGAAAAGTCTGCAGATCAAATCGGCAACGACCCGCTTCCAGAACGTCAGCGACGACCCGGAATCTTTCAAACCTGCTACCTTCCCCAGGCACCGGCCAGACGGCGTCAGCCCGGATGAATGGCGCGCATTGCAAAAATCTAACATCGACTATGACGGCGAGAGCGGTAATACCAGCTATACCCTGATCGATCTGGATGGAGATGGTTTGCGCGATCTGGTGATCGACACCTATACCGGCGGAACGGGTCTATTTTCCTACATCCGCACACTACGCCGTAGCGCGGACAGCTTTGTCGGGGCAATGGAGTTCGACGAGCCCAGTGACGACGATGAGTTTTCCAGTTACTTGTATTCGCTCAACGAACGCGGCGCCAATCAGGAGGGCTACTGGATAGCATTACGTGGGCGTGTCTATGCCGCCTACCGTGTCGGCTCCTACGCCATCGATCACCTTTACCTGTTGCCACCCTTGGCACCTGCCGGGCAGGTACCCACCCTGACCCTGAACTATCGCTACGATCTATCGATCCCCAAGGTTCAAGCCGCCCCTAGTGAGGCCTCAAAAGCCGAATTAAGCGAAGACGAACTAGCCGCGTTGTCCCAAGCCCTGAATCTGGTCGATACCACTAGTGCCAATACAACAGGCAACCTCGATGCGCCCTTATGCCCGGTTCCCCCCGGACTGAGCGATGACCTGAAACGCGAGTATTACGGCTTCGGTCCTGGGCATTACACCTATGAAATCGTTGCTGATATGCCGGTCATGCTCGAAGGACACTGCCATATCGGCAGGCTCGCCAACTGGTTCGGCAGCTATGCGCCCAAGCATGGCTTGCATGCGCAGCTATGGGTAAGGCGACCAGGTTCAAGTGAGGCACGGGACTACCAGGTCCATGGCCTGCGCGAGCTCGTTGGGACTACAACCTCACTAGGCGATGTCGAAGGCGACAACGGCTTCTAACCCCCGCATAACATCCCCTACTTAGCCCCTCCAGGCAGTGATGCCTGGGGCGAGAGTTCGCGTCCGCAATTTTTTCCCCTTTATGCCCCTCACTCGGTACGTCCTGGTCATCTTAAAGGCTGTGGAAAACCGACCCTAAGCCCTGCCCATAACCCGGTGATAAAACCGAGGATAACCACCCTTGTGGATAACCAACGATTTCATCCACAGGTTGCGTACGGCAACTGAACAGGCAGGCGTCAGGATCAACACAACCTTTTGAACCTCTACAGCCTCCGTACGCCTAAGGCTACAGCCATCTATCCACAGAAAAGCCGTGCATAAGTAATAAACATAAAAACAAGGCTTTATATAAATTCATTCTTTTTATTCTTTATTAACCAACCCTCTTCGTCAGCCGCAAAGCCAGTTGGCTATTTTTTGTGCAAAAGGCTTCTTTCACACCGGCTAAATCCCTATACTTGCCGGCTTTCCAGCTTTTCAAAGCCAAAAGCCATCCAAATTCTCAACAGGCACGAGGTGCGTGGTGGATTTCCCTTCCCGTTTTCAAGTGATCGTTATCGGCGGCGGCCATGCCGGCACCGAAGCCGCGTTGGCGGCTGCACGTATGGGCGTGAAAACCCTGCTGCTGACTCATAACGTGGAAACACTGGGACAGATGAGCTGCAACCCGGCGATCGGCGGGATCGGCAAGAGCCATCTGGTCAAGGAAATCGACGCCCTGGGCGGCGCCATGGCAGAAGCCACCGACAAGGGCGGCATCCAGTTCCGTATCCTGAACAGCCGCAAAGGCCCTGCGGTGCGCGCCACCCGCGCCCAGGCAGATCGCGTGCTGTACAAGGCGGCGATACGCGAAACGCTGGAGAACCAGGCCAACCTGTGGATATTTCAGCAAGCCGCCGATGATCTGATCGTTGAAAACGACGAAGTCAAAGGCGTTGTTACCCAGATGGGCTTGCGTTTCCTCGCTGATTCGGTGGTGTTGACCACCGGAACCTTCCTCGGCGGACTTATCCACATCGGTATGCAGAATTACTCCGGTGGCCGCGCCGGTGATCCACCCTCGATCGCCTTGGCGCATCGCCTGCGTGAATTGCCGCTGCGTGTAGGCCGCTTGAAGACCGGCACCCCGCCGCGCATCGACGGTCGTTCGGTGGATTTCTCAGTGATGACCGAACAGCCCGGCGATACGCCGACGCCGCTGATGTCCTTTCTCGGTCGTGCCGAACAGCAGCCGCGGCAGATCAGTTGCTGGATTACTCACACCAACGCACGCACCCACGAGATCATCGCCGCCAACCTCGACCGTTCGCCGATGTATTCGGGGGTTATCGAAGGTGTTGGGCCGCGTTATTGCCCTTCGATCGAAGACAAGATCCACCGCTTCGCCGACAAGGACAGCCACCAGGTGTTTATCGAGCCCGAAGGGCTGAACACCCACGAGCTGTATCCCAACGGCATCTCCACCTCGCTGCCCTTCGATGTGCAGTTGCAATTGGTGCGCAGTATCCGCGGTATGGAAAACGCGCATATCGTGCGTCCCGGTTATGCCATCGAATACGACTACTTCGACCCGCGCGACCTCAAGTACAGCCTGGAAACCAAGGTCATCGCCGGCCTGTTCTTCGCCGGGCAGATCAATGGCACCACTGGCTACGAAGAAGCCGGCGCCCAGGGCCTGCTCGCCGGCTGCAACGCCGCGCTCCGCGCCCTGGGCAAGGACAGTTGGTGCCCACGCCGCGACGAGGCTTACATCGGCGTATTGGTCGACGACCTGATCACCCTGGGCACCCAGGAGCCCTACCGCATGTTCACCTCGCGGGCCGAGTACCGCTTGATCCTGCGTGAAGACAACGCCGACCTGCGTCTGACCGAAAAAGGCCGCGAGTTGGGTTTGGTCGATGACGTGCGCTGGGCCGCGTTCGAAACCAAACGCGAAGCCATCGCTGTGGAAGAACAGCGTTTGAAAAGCACTTGGGTGCGCCCCGGCACCGCCCAGGGCGATGCGATCGCTGAACGCTTCGGCACGCCGTTGACCCACGAATACAATCTGCTCAACCTGCTCTCGCGCCCGGAGATCGACTACGCCGGCCTGGTGGCCATCAGCGGTGGTGGCGCCGAAGATCCGCAAGTCGCCGAGCAGGTCGAGATCAAGACCAAATACGCCGGCTATATCGACCGCCAGCAGGATGAAATCGCCCGCCTGCGCGCCAGTGAAAACACCAAACTGCCGATCGATATCGATTACGCGGCGATTTCCGGTCTGTCCAAGGAAATCCAGCACAAGCTCGGCAACAGCCGTCCGGAAACCCTGGGCCAGGCCTCGCGGATTCCCGGCGTCACTCCGGCGGCGATTTCCCTGCTGCTGATCCACCTGAAAAAACGTTCTGCCGGCCAGCAGTTGGAGCACAGCGCCTGATGTCGGTTAGCACGCGGCACGCCGAAGAGTTGGCCCGGGGCGCCCAGGAATTGGGTGTCGAGGTTTCACCGCAACAGCAGGAGCAGTTGCTCGCCTACCTGGCGCTGCTGATCAAGTGGAACAAGGCCTACAACCTCACCGCGGTGCGCGACCCGGACGAAATGGTCTCGCGCCATTTGCTCGATAGCCTGAGTGTGGTGCCGTTTGTCGTCGAGGCTGGGGATAACTGGCTGGATGTCGGCAGCGGCGGCGGCATGCCGGGAATTCCCCTGGCGATTCTGTTTCCCGAACGGCAATTCACCCTGCTCGACTCCAACGGCAAGAAAACCCGTTTTCTGACCCAGGTGAAACTGGAGCTGAAACTCGCCAACCTGCAGGTTATCCACAGCCGGGTCGAAGCCTTTACGCCGGAGCAGCCATTCGGCGGAATCATCTCGCGTGCATTCAGCTCTCTGGAAGACTTCAGCAATTGGACGCGCCACCTCGGCGACGAACAAACCCAGTGGTTGGCGATGAAAGGCGTGCACCCGGACGACGAACTGCAGGCTCTGCCCGCGGACTTTCGTCTCACCGCCACCCATATGCTCAAGGTTCCCGGTTGCCAAGGTCAGCGCCATCTGCTGATACTGCGTCGCTCGGTCTAGGGGGAACGCAGCATGGCTAAAGTATTCGCAATCGCTAACCAGAAAGGCGGCGTGGGCAAGACCACCACCTGCATCAATCTGGCTGCGTCCCTGGTGGCGACCAAGCGTCGGGTGTTGTTGATCGACCTCGACCCCCAGGGCAACGCGACCATGGGCAGCGGTGTCGACAAGCACGGCCTCGAGCACTCGATCTACGACGTGCTGATCGGCGAATGCGACCTGGTCGAAGCCATGCAGTTTTCCGAACACGGTGGCTACCAGCTGCTGCCGGCTAACCGCGATCTGACCGCCGCGGAAGTCGCCCTGCTGGAAATGAAAATGAAGGAAAGCCGCCTGCGTTATGCCTTGGCGCCGATCCGCGAAAACTACGATTACATTCTGATCGACTGCCCGCCGGCGCTGTCGATGCTGACGATCAACGCCCTGGTCGCCGCCGATGGGGTGATCATCCCCATGCAGTGCGAGTATTACGCCCTCGAGGGCTTGAGCGATTTGGTCAACAGCATCCAGCGCATCGCCCAGATGCTCAACCCGAGCCTGAAAATCGAAGGCTTGCTGCGGACTATGTACGACCCGCGCATCAGCTTGACCAATGATGTTTCGGCGCAGCTCAAGCAGCACTTTCCCGATACGCTTTACCAAACCGTAATCCCACGCAATGTGCGTTTGGCCGAGGCGCCCAGCTTCGGCATGCCGGCGCTGGTATACGACAAGCAATCCCGTGGCGCCATTGCCTACCTGGCCCTGGCTGGCGAACTGGTTCGTCGTCAGCGTGCTGGCGCCCACACAGCAACCGCATAAGGAATTTTTCGCATGGCCGCCAAGAAACGAGGGCTGGGACGAGGCTTGGACGCGCTGCTGGGCGGAACCACGGTCGCCGCGTTGCAACAGGAAGCTGCCGAGGCCGATAGCCGCGAGCTGCAACACCTGCCGCTGGATCTGGTTCAGCGTGGCAAATATCAGCCGCGCCGGGATATGGACCCCACTGCCCTGGAAGAACTGGCCCAGTCGATCAAATCCCATGGGGTGATGCAGCCCATCGTGGTGCGTCCGCTTGGCGACGGACGTTTCGAGATCGTCGCTGGCGAGCGACGCTGGCGGGCTTCCCAGCAAGCCGGTCTGGATAAGATCCCGGCGATGGTGCGCGATCTGCCCGACGAGGCGGCAATCGCCATGGCGCTGATCGAAAACATCCAGCGTGAAGACCTCAATCCGATCGAGGAAGCGATGGCGCTGCAGCGCCTGCAGCAGGAATTCCAGCTGACCCAACAGCAAGTCGCCGATGCCGTTGGCAAATCGCGGGTGACCATCAGCAACCTGTTACGCCTTATCGCGCTGCCGGAAGAGATCAAAACCCTGCTTTCCCATGGCGATCTGGAAATGGGTCATGCCCGTGCCTTGTTGGGTTTACCGGCCGAACAGCAGGTTGAAGGGGCGCGACATGTTGTCGCACGAGGGCTGACCGTGCGCCAAACTGAGGCACTGGTTCGGCAGTGGCTGAACGGCAAACCCAAGGTCGAAACCGCGGTCAAAGCCGACCCGGATATCAGCCGTTTGGAACAGCGCCTGGCCGAGCGCCTGGGCTCGCCGGTGCAAATCAAGCACGGGCAAAAGGGTAAGGGACAGCTGGTGATCCGCTACAGCTCGCTCGATGAGTTGCAAGGGGTTCTGGCGCACATTCGTTGAAACAACTGCTTATGTAGTGAGCAGTCGGAAATAACTACCCGGCAGTTGAATGGGTGCAGAACGCCCCCTATACTCTGCGCGCATTTCATCGGGCACAAAGTATGCCAAGTCTCCGTTCTGACTATCGACGAGACATGGGCCCGAGCGTGGGAAATTGAAGATGGATGTTCGCATGCCGAACCGCTTGCCCTTCCATCGGTTGCCGGTTTTTCCGGTGTTGGTGGTACAACTGCTCGTGCTGCTGTTGCTGACCCTGGTGCTGTGGCAATGGCGCGGACAGGTCGCGGGTTACTCCGGATTGTGCGGTGGCTTGATTGCCTGGCTACCGAATATGTATTTCGCCCACAAAGCCTTCCGTTTCGGAGGCGCACGGGCCGCTCAAGCCATCGTCCGGTCTTTTTATGCCGGCGAGGCGGGCAAACTGATTTTGACGGCAGTGCTGTTTGCGCTGACGTTCGCAGGTGTGAAGCCTTTGGAGCCGCTCGCAGTATTCGGCGTGTTCTTCCTGACCCAAATGGTCAACTGGTTCGCACCCCTGCTGATGAAAGCAAGATTTTTGAGACCTTAAGGCGTTTGAGGCAAACATGGCAGAACAAACCGCTTCGGGCTATATCCAGCACCACTTGCAGAACCTCACCTACGGGCGCTTACCCACAGGCGAGTGGGCCTTTGCCCACTCCGCTGAAGAAGCCAAAGAGATGGGCTTCTGGGCATTCCACGTCGACACCCTTGGTTGGTCCGTCGCGCTGGGCCTGTTCTTCGTATTGTTGTTCCGCATGGCGGCGAAGAAGGCAACCTCCGGTCAGCCCGGCGGCCTGCAGAACTTCGTGGAAGTGCTGGTCAATTTCGTCGATGGCAGCGTGAAAGACAGTTTCCATGGGCGTAATCCGGTCATCGCGCCTCTGGCGCTGACGATTTTCGTCTGGGTGTTCCTGATGAACGCCGTCGACCTGATCCCGGTCGATTGGATTCCGCAACTGGCGGTGATGATCAGCGGGGACCACCACATTCCGTTCCGCGCGGTTTCCACCACCGATCCGAACGCCACCCTGGCCATGGCCTTCTCGGTGTTCGCCCTGATCATCTTCTACAGCATCAAGGTCAAGGGCATTGGCGGATTTATCGGCGAGCTGACTCTGCACCCGTTCGGCAGCAAGAACATCGTGGTTCAGGCGCTGCTGATTCCGGTCAACTTCCTGCTCGAGTTCGTCACCCTGATCGCCAAGCCGATTTCCCTGGCTCTGCGTCTGTTCGGCAACATGTATGCCGGTGAGCTGGTGTTCATTCTGATCGCGGTGATGTTCGGCAGCGGTCTGCTCTGGCTCAGTGGCCTGGGTGTGGTACTGCAATGGGCGTGGGCGGTGTTCCATATCCTGATCATTACCCTGCAAGCCTTCATCTTCATGATGCTGACCATCGTCTATCTGTCGATGGCGCACGAAGACAACCACTAAGAGCGCTACGGCGCTCGAAGTGGACGCCCGCAAGGGCACAGAAGTACCGGTTTTGCTTTACCGCTTTACCCTTAGAAACCTTAAACCAATACGACGTAAAAGTCGGGAGGAAAGATGGAAACTGTAGTTGGTCTGACCGCGATCGCTGTAGCACTGCTGATTGGCCTTGGTGCCCTGGGTACCGCCATTGGTTTCGGCCTGCTGGGCGGCAAGTTCCTGGAAGGCGCTGCGCGTCAACCGGAAATGGTTCCAATGCTGCAAGTTAAAATGTTCATCGTCGCCGGTCTGCTCGACGCCGTGACCATGATCGGTGTTGGTATCGCTCTGTTCTTCACCTTCGCTAACCCGTTCCTGGCCCAAGTTCAGTAATCCTCGATTTTTTTGAGGTTATGAACGGACAACGAACGAGCGAGGTATTGGCGTGAACATTAATGCAACCTTGATTGGCCAATCCGTTGCTTTCTTCATCTTCGTGGTGTTCTGCATGAAGTACGTATGGCCTCCGGTCATTACGGCTCTGCAGGAGCGTCAGAAGAAGATTGCAGATGGATTGGACGCTGCCAGCCGTGCGGCTCGTGACCTGGAGTTGGCCCAAGAGAAAGCGGGTCAGCAACTGCGCGAAGCGAAAGGCCAGGCGGCTGAAATCATCGAGCAAGCCAAGAAGCGTGGCACTCAGATCGTCGACGAAGCCCGTGAACAGGCCCGTGTCGAAGCTGACCGCGTGAAGGCTCAGGCTCAGGCCGAGATCGAACAGGAAATCAACAGCGTCAAAGACGCGCTGCGCGCCCAATTGGGTAGCCTGGCCGTCAGTGGTGCCGAGAAGATCCTGGGCGCATCCATCGACCAAAACGCGCATGCGGAGCTGGTTTCCAAACTGGCCGCCGAAATCTAAGCGAGGGCGCGATCATGGCAGAATTGACCACGCTGGCCCGACCTTACGCCAAGGCTGCCTTCGAGTATGCCCAGGCCCACCAGCAACTGGCCAATTGGTCAGCCATGCTCGGCCTGGCTGCTGCGGTGTCGCAGGACGACACTATGCAGCGCATGCTCAAGGCTCCGCGTCTGACGAGTACAGAAAAGGCCACCACCTTTGTCGAGGTGTGTGGTGACAAGTTCGACGCCCAGGTACGCAATTTCATCCACGTCGTCGCCGAGAACGATCGTCTGGCCCTGTTGCCGGAAATCGTAGAACTGTTCGAGCTGTACAAAGCCGAGCAGGAAAAGTCGGTCGACGTAGATGTCACCAGTGCCTTCGCATTGAGCGATGAACAGCAAGACAAACTCGCCAAGGTTCTCAGTGCACGGCTCGGCCGAGAAGTGCGTCTGCACGCCGCGGAGGATGCCACCCTGATCGGTGGTGTCGTGATCCGCGCCGGCGACCTGGTTATCGATGGCTCAGTTCGCGGCAAAATCGCGAAGCTGGCCGAAGCATTGAAATCTTGAGTTTGAAGGGGCAGCAGAGCTATGCAGCAACTCAATCCTTCCGAAATTAGTGAAATCATCAAGGGGCGTATCGAGAAACTCGATGTCGCCTCTCAAGCCCGTAACGAAGGCACCATCGTCAGCGTTTCCGACGGTATCGTGCGTATTCACGGTCTCGCCGACGTCATGTACGGCGAAATGATCGAGTTCCCGGGCGGCGTCTACGGTATGGCCCTGAACCTGGAGCAAGACTCCGTAGGTGCCGTAATCCTGGGTGCTTACACCAGCCTTGCAGAAGGCATGAGCGCCAAGTGCACCGGCCGCATCCTGGAAGTTCCGGTTGGTCCGGAACTGCTCGGTCGCGTCGTCGATGCCCTGGGTAACCCGATCGACGGCAAAGGCCCGATCAATGCTCAAGCCAGCGACGCTGTCGAGAAAGTGGCGCCGGGCGTGATCTGGCGTAAGTCGGTCGACCAGCCGGTGCAAACCGGTTACAAGTCGGTCGATGCCATGATCCCGGTTGGCCGTGGCCAGCGCGAGCTGATCATCGGTGACCGTCAGATCGGTAAAACCGCTCTGGCCATCGACGCCATCATCAACCAGAAAAACAGCGGCATTAAGTGCGTCTACGTCGCGATCGGTCAGAAGCAGTCGACCATCGCCAACGTGGTGCGCAAGCTGGAAGAGAACGGCGCGCTGGCCAACACCATCGTGGTGGCCGCTTCCGCTTCCGAATCCGCCGCATTGCAGTTCATTGCACCGTACGCCGGTTGCACCATGGGCGAATACTTCCGTGACCGCGGCGAAGACGCGCTGATCGTTTATGACGATCTGTCCAAGCAAGCCGTGGCTTATCGTCAGATTTCCCTGCTGCTGCGCCGTCCGCCAGGCCGTGAAGCCTACCCGGGCGACGTGTTCTATCTCCACAGCCGTCTGCTGGAGCGTGCATCGCGCGTTTCCGAAGAGTATGTCGAGAAGTTCACCAATGGCGCGGTAACCGGCAAAACCGGTTCCCTGACTGCCCTGCCGATCATCGAAACCCAGGCTGGCGACGTTTCCGCGTTCGTTCCGACCAACGTGATCTCGATCACTGACGGTCAGATCTTCCTGGAATCGGCCATGTTCAACTCGGGCATCCGTCCGGCGGTCAACGCCGGTATTTCGGTATCCCGCGTCGGTGGTGCCGCACAGACCAAGATCATCAAGAAGCTTTCCGGTGGTATCCGTACCGCTCTGGCTCAGTACCGTGAACTGGCGGCATTCGCCCAGTTCGCCTCTGACCTGGACGAAGCCACCCGCAAGCAGCTTGAGCATGGTCAGCGCGTTACCGAGCTGATGAAGCAGAAGCAATACGCGCCTATGTCGATCGCCGACATGTCGCTGTCGCTGTATGCCGCTGAGCGTGGTTTCCTGCAGGACATCGAAGTCGCCAAAGTCGGCGCGTTCGAACAAGCCCTGATCGCTTACTTCAACCGGGATCACGCCGCACTGCTGGCGAAGATCAACGAGAAGGGTGACTTTAATGACGAAATCGACGCAGGCCTGAAGGCCGGTATCGAGAAGTTCAAGGCCACCCAAACCTGGTAAGCCGCAGTGGGGACCGTGAGGTCCCCGCTTGCTAACCCGATAGGTGTCAAATGGCAGGCGCAAAAGAGATTCGCAGCAAGATTGCGAGCATCAAAAGCACGCAGAAGATCACCAGCGCCATGGAGAAGGTGGCGGTCAGCAAAATGCGCAAAGCACAACAGCGCATGGCTGCTAGCCGTCCCTACGCGGAGCGTATCCGCCAGGTTATCGGTCATCTGGCCAACGCCAACCCGGAATACCGCCACCCATTCATGATCGAGCGCGAAGTCAAGCGCGTCGGTTATGTCGTGGTGAGCAGCGACCGTGGTCTGTGCGGTGGTCTGAACACCAACCTGTTCAAGGCTCTGATCAAGGACATGGCGAAAAATCGCGAGCAAGGCGTGGAGATCGATCTCTGCGTGGTTGGCAGCAAGGGTGCGGCATTCTTCCGCAACTTTGGTGGCAATATCGTTGCTGCGATCAGCCACCTGGGCGAAGAACCGTCGATCAACGATCTGATCGGTAGCGTCAAGGTCATGCTTGATGCTCACCTTGATGGTCGCATCGATCGTCTGTCCGTGGTCTCGAACAAGTTCATCAATACCATGACGCAACAGCCGACGGTGGAGCAGTTGATTCCGCTGGTGGCCGATCCGGATCAGGAACTCAAGCATCACTGGGACTACCTCTACGAACCCGACGCCAAGGAGCTGCTGGACGGCTTGATGGTGCGTTACGTGGAGTCGCAGGTATACCAGGCGGTGGTCGAGAACAACGCGGCTGAACAAGCGGCGCGGATGATCGCGATGAAGAACGCCACCGACAACGCTGGCGATCTGATCAAAGACCTTCAGTTGGTTTACAACAAGGCGCGTCAGGCAGCGATCACCCAGGAAATTTCGGAAATCGTCGGCGGCGCTGCCGCGGTTTAAGAACGGTTCAACTGTTAGAACGGTTGAAAAAAGTCAGAGGAACCAAAGATGAGTAGCGGACGTATCGTTCAAATCATCGGCGCCGTTATCGACGTGGAATTCCCGCGTGATCAAGTGCCGAGTGTTTATGAAGCGCTGAAAGTAGTCGGCGCCGAAACCACCCTCGAAGTTCAGCAGCAGCTGGGCGACGGTGTGGTCCGTACCATTGCGATGGGTTCGACCGAAGGCCTCAAGCGTGGCCTGAACGTCGGCAGCACTGGCGCAGGCATCCAGGTTCCGGTCGGGGTGAAAACCCTGGGTCGGATCATGGACGTGCTGGGCAACCCGATCGACGAAGCTGGTCCGATTGGCGAAGAAGAGCGTTGGGGCATTCACCGTGCCGCACCGACCTACGCCGAGCAATCCGGCTCCAACGAACTGCTGGAAACCGGCATCAAGGTTATCGACCTGGTTTGCCCGTTCGCCAAGGGCGGTAAAGTCGGTCTGTTCGGTGGTGCCGGTGTCGGCAAGACCGTGAACATGATGGAACTGATCCGTAACATCGCCATCGAGCACAGCGGTTATTCCGTGTTCGCCGGTGTGGGTGAGCGTACTCGTGAGGGTAACGACTTCTACCACGAGATGAAGGACTCCAACGTTCTCGACAAGGTAGCCCTGGTTTACGGCCAGATGAACGAGCCGCCAGGCAACCGTCTGCGCGTCGCACTGACCGGCCTGACCATGGCCGAGAAGTTCCGTGACGAAGGCCGTGATGTACTGTTCTTCGTGGACAACATCTACCGCTATACCCTGGCCGGTACCGAAGTATCCGCACTGCTCGGCCGTATGCCGTCGGCTGTGGGTTATCAGCCGACCCTGGCCGAAGAGATGGGTGTTCTGCAAGAACGCATCACTTCGACCAAGACTGGTTCGATCACCTCGATCCAGGCCGTATACGTACCTGCGGACGACTTGACCGACCCGAGCCCGGCGACCACCTTCGCCCACTTGGACGCCACCGTCGTACTGTCCCGTGACATCGCTTCCCTGGGTATCTACCCGGCGGTCGACCCGCTCGACTCCACTTCGCGTCAGCTCGACCCGAACGTGATCGGTCAAGAGCACTACGACACCGCGCGTGGCGTGCAGTACGTACTGCAGCGTTACAAGGAACTGAAGGACATCATCGCGATCCTCGGTATGGACGAACTGTCCGAAGCGGATAAGCAGTTGGTATCCCGCGCCCGTAAGATCCAGCGCTTCCTGTCGCAGCCGTTCTTCGTGGCCGAAGTCTTCACCGGTTCGCCAGGCAAGTACGTCTCCCTGAAGGACACCATCGCTGGTTTCAGCGGCATCCTCAAAGGCGACTACGATCACCTGCCGGAGCAGGCGTTCTACATGGTCGGCGGCATCGAAGAAGCCATCGAGAAAGCGAAGAAACTGTAATCACCCGTGCGCCCGGCAACGGGCGCTTACGGTCTGTTTGAGCGCACAATAGCGTTCGAGCGGATCGATACGTGAGGTTAGACATGGCTATGACAGTCCATTGCGACATCGTCAGCGCAGAAGGCGAGATCTTCTCCGGTCTGGTCGAGATGGTGATTGCGCACGGCAACCTGGGTGATATGGGTATCGCTCCGGGCCACGCGCCGCTGATCACCGACCTCAAACCGGGTCCGATTCGTCTGGTCAAACAGGGGGGCGAAACCGAGGTGTTCTACATCTCCGGTGGCTTCCTGGAAGTTCAGCCGAGTGTGGTGAAAGTCCTCGCCGATACCGTGCAGCGTGCTGCCGATATCGACGAAGCTGCTGCTCAGGAAGCCCTCAGGGCTGCCGAGAAGGCCTTGAACGAGAAGGGCGCGGAGTTCGATTACGGTTCCGCAGCCGCTCACCTGGCCGAAGTCGCAGCTCAGCTGCGCACCGTTCAGCAGCTGCGCAAGAAGTTCGGCGGTTAAGCCCACCGGCTTCATTGTATGTAAGTAAAAGGGTAGCCTTGGCTACCCTTTTTCTTTGCCTGCAATTTCATCTCTGCTCTTGGCTGTGTCGCGCCTAACCGCGTGCTCAGCAGCAGACGACTGTTTAGGATCTGCCCCTATGTCCCTCGATATCGTGATTCTCGCCGCCGGCCAAGGCACTCGTATGCGTTCGGCGCTGCCGAAAGTTCTGCACCCGGTTGCCGGCAAATCCATGCTCGGCCATGTCATCGACACGGCCCGCCAGCTGCGGCCCCAAGGCATTCATGTGGTGATCGGTCACGGCGCGGAGTTGGTACGCGAGCAACTGGCGGCCGACGACCTGAACTTCGTTCTGCAAACCGAACAATTGGGAACCGGCCATGCCGTGGCCCAGGCACTACCGGCACTGACCGCCGAGCGCGTGCTGATTCTTTACGGCGATGTGCCGCTGATCGAAGTGGACACCCTGCAGCGCCTGCTGCAGCGGGTCAGTGATCGGCAACTGGGGCTGTTGACGGTCGACCTGAACGACCCCACCGGCTACGGCCGCATCGTTCGTGACGCCAACGCTGTGGTCAATGCCATCGTCGAACACAAGGACGCCACGCCCGAGCAACGGCAAATCCGCGAAGGCAACACCGGCATTCTCGCCGTACCGGGCCAGCGCCTGGGGGATTGGCTGGGGCGGCTGTCCAATAGCAACGCCCAGGGCGAGTACTACCTGACCGACGTGATCGCCATGGCGGTGGCCGATGGTCTGGTGGTGGCCACCGAGCAGGCGGCCGACGAAATGGAAGTGCTGGGGGCCAATGACCGTATCCAGCTCGCGCAACTGGAGCGTCATTACCAGTACCGCGCCGCGCGCCGCTTGATGGTGCAAGGCGTGACCCTGATCGACCCGGCGCGTTTCGACCTGCGTGGTGAAGTGACCGTGGGCCGCGACGTGCTGATCGATATCAATGTGATCCTCGAAGGCCGCGTGGTCATCGAAGACGGCGTACAGATCGGCGCGAACTGCGTGATCAAGAACAGCACCTTGCGTAAAGGCGCGATCGTCAAAGCCAACAGCCACCTCGAGGGCGCCGAAATGGGCGAGGGCAGCGACTGTGGCCCGTTTGCCCGTCTGCGCCCAGGCAGCGTGCTAGGCGCCAAGGCGCATGTCGGTAACTTCGTCGAGCTGAAGAATGCGGTCATGGGCGAGGGCGCCAAGGCCGGCCACCTGAGCTATCTGGGCGATGCTGAAATAGGCGCGCGCAGCAATATCGGCGCCGGCACCATCACCTGCAATTACGATGGCGCCAACAAGTTCAAGACGGTGATGGGCGAGGATGTATTTATCGGTTCCAACAGCGCCCTGGTCGCGCCCGTGACCCTGGGCGACCGCGCCACCACCGGGGCAGGTTCGGTGGTGACCAGCGATGTGCCGGCCGATACCCTGGCCGTGGGTCGCGCCAAGCAGCGCAACATCGAAGGCTGGAAGCGCCCTAAAAAGCAGCCATGAGCTAAAAGCCATAAGCGGCAAGCAGGAGCAAAAGCCAAGCAAGAGCTTGATGTGCCGGATTGGTCCTTGTCCTATGCCGCTTGTCGCTACTGTGTAGGTTGGGTTGAGCTTTGCGAAACCCAACATGCAATCCTTCCTCACGCTGCGTGCCGCGACCTCACCTGCGACCGTTCAAGCACTTCCCCCTTGACGCAAAAGCTTCGTTAGGTTTTGATTCGCGCTTGTAAATTTCGAATCGAAACTTAAGCATGTCGAAGCGCAACACTCCGCAACGTCGCCATACCATCCTCACCCTGCTTGCCGAGCAGGGCGAGGTGAGTGTGGACGAGTTGTCGAAAGCCTTCGCCACCTCCGAAGTGACCATCCGCAAAGACCTTGCCGCCCTGGAAAAGAACGGCTTGTTGCTGCGCCGTTATGGCGGCGCGGTACCCGTGCCGCAGGAGCTGATCGGTGACGGTAGCCAGCCGATTTCCCAATACAAGCAGGCCATCGCCCGCGCAGGCGTGGCGCGGATTCGCGAGCATGCGCGGATCATCATCGACAGCGGCACCACCACGGCGGCGATGATTCCCCAACTCGGCCACAAGCCGGGCCTGGTGGTGATGACCAACTCGTTGAACGTGGCACGCGCCCTGAGCGAGCTGGAACACGAGCCTGTGCTGTTGATGACCGGCGGCACCTGGGATCCGCATTCCGAATCCTTCCAGGGCCAGGTCGCCGAGCAAGTGCTGCGTTCCTACGATTTCGATCAGCTGTTTATCGGCGCCGACGGCATCGACTTGGCGCGCGGCACTACCACCTTCAATGAACTGCTCGGCCTGTCCCGGGTGATGGCCGAAGTCGCGCGCGAAGTGGTGGTGATGGTCGAGAGCGACAAGATCGGCCGCAAGATTCCCAACCTGGAACTGCCCTGGAGCAGCATTCATACCCTGATCACCGACGAGCGCCTCAGCGATGAGGCCCGTGAACAATTGACCGCGCGCGGGGTAAACCTGATCTGCGCGCCTATTGAAGCGTAAGAGTCTGTTCAAAGTATTGCGAGCTAGAGCCGTGCAAGGCAAAAACAGGCGAGGAAGCGGAGTGTACTTTTGTACATGAGCATTCCGAGCCTGTTTTTAACGCAGCAAGGCCGACGCGCAGCAGACTTTGAATAGATTCTAAGGAGAAAACTATGTGTGGCATCGTAGGCGCTGTCGCCGAACGCAATATCACCGCCGTGTTGCTGGAAGGCCTCAAGCGCCTGGAATACCGCGGCTATGACAGCGCCGGAGTGGCGTTGCTGAGTGATCAGGGCGTGCTGCAACGCAGCCGCCGCGTCGGCAAGGTCGCCGAGCTGCAGAATGCGCTGGCCCTCGAACCTCTGGCCGGCCGCCTGGGCATCGCCCACACCCGCTGGGCCACCCATGGCGCGCCGAGCGAGCGCAACGCCCACCCGCATTTCTCGGGCGAGGCGTTGGCTGTGGTGCACAACGGCATCATCGAAAACCACGACGCATTGCGCGAGCGCTTGCGGGCGCTGGGGTATGTTTTCAGCTCGGATACCGACACCGAAGTCATCGTCCACCTGCTCGAACACAAATTGCAGAGCCAGGGCGATCTAGCCGACGCATTGAAAGCCGCGGTCGCGGAGTTGCATGGCGCCTACGGCCTGGCGGTAATCAGCGCGAAACAACCGGACCGCCTGCTCGCCGCCCGCAGCGGCAGCCCATTGGTAATCGGCCTGGGGCTGGGCGAGAACTTCCTGGCGTCCGACCAACTGGCCCTGCGCCAGGTCACCGATCGTTTCATGTATCTGGAAGAAGGCGATATCGCCGAGATCCGCCGTGACAGCGTGCTGATCTGGGATGTCGACGGCCAGCCGGTCGAGCGCGAAAGCGTGCAGTACCACGAAGGTGCCGAGGCCGCCGACAAGGGCGCGTTCCGCCACTTCATGCTCAAGGAAATCTTCGAGCAACCCAAGGTCGTGCAACGCACTCTCGAAGGTCGTCTTGGCAGCGACCATGTGCTGGTACAAGCATTCGGCCCGCAAGCCGCCGAGCTGTTCGCCAAGGTGAAGAACGTGCAGATCGTCGCCTGCGGCACCAGCTACCATGCCGGCATGGTCGCCCGTTACTGGCTCGAGGAATTGGCCGGGATTCCCTGCCAGATCGAAGTGGCCAGCGAGTTCCGCTACCGCAAGGTGGTGGTGCAGCCCGATACCCTGTTCGTCAGCATTTCCCAGTCCGGCGAAACCGCCGATACCCTGGCGGCCCTGCGCAACGGTAAAGCGCTGGGTTATCTGGCCAGCCTGGCGATCTGCAACGTCGGCATCAGCTCCCTGGTGCGCGAGTCCGACCTGTGTCTGTTGACCCTGGCCGGTCCGGAAATAGGCGTGGCCTCGACCAAGGCGTTCACCACTCAACTGGTCGCGCTGATGCTGCTGACCCTGTCCCTCGGTCAGGTCCGCGGCACCCTGGACAAACAGCTGGAAGCCGAGTTGGTCGACGAGCTGCGCCGCCTGCCGACCCGCCTCGGGGAAGCCCTGGCGATGGACAAGGTGGTGGAGAAAATCTCCGAACTGTTCGCCGAAAAACACCATGCCCTGTTCCTCGGCCGCGGCACCCAGTACCCGGTGGCGATGGAAGGCGCGCTCAAGCTCAAGGAGATCTCCTATATCCACGCCGAAGCTTACCCGGCCGGCGAGCTCAAGCACGGGCCGCTGGCATTGGTCGACAGCGATATGCCGGTGGTCACGGTGGCGCCGAACAACGAACTGCTGGAAAAGCTCAAGTCCAACCTGCAGGAAGTGCGCGCCCGCGGCGGAGAACTGGTGGTGTTCGCCGACCAACAGGCCGGCATGAGCAATGGCGAGGGCACCCACGTGGTGAACATGCCGCATGTCCACGATGCCCTGGCGCCGATTCTCTACACCATCCCGCTGCAGCTGCTTTCCTACTACGTCGCCGTGCTCAAGGGCACCGACGTCGACCAGCCGCGGAACCTGGCGAAAAGCGTAACGGTGGAGTGAGGCGGTAGCAGTCAGATTTTCTGCCCAGCGAGGTGCAGTCATGCGTCGTGAAGACATCAGGAACAAGCAGGCCGAAGGCCTGCTCTTCGATACCCATGTGATCGTTAACCCGGCGAATACCCGGGAATGGATAGTGCTGTTCAAGAAAGGCGCAGGCACCAGTTACTTTCTGGTCGATGAGCAGGAGCAGGTGGAGTCGTTCGGCGACCTTAACGGTTTGATCGAAGAACTACGCCAGTTGGGCATCAAGCGTGTCGAGTTTCAAATCTGAATTCGGCCCATTTCAGCGATCAGGTGCCCCATGCCCATCCACTATGCGCGACGTCTGACCGGCCGCAAACGCACCGCGACCGCTAATCGACACCTTGGTTATGCCCTGGCCTTTGTTGCCGGGGCGATCAACGCGGGCGGTTTTCTCGCGGTGCAGCAATACACCTCGCATATGACCGGCATCGTTTCGGCGATGGCGGACAATATTGCCCTGGGTGCATTCGAGCTGGTGCTCAGCGGAGCTGGCGGCCTGTTGTCCTTTCTGTTGGGGGCGGCCTGTTCGACGATAATGATCAATTATTCCAGGCGTCACGGCCTGCACAGCGAATATGCCCAGCCGTTGCTGCTGGAGGCGCTATTGCTGCTGTGTTTCGGCTTGCTCGGCGCCGCGTTGGCGCAGATCACCGGCATCTTCGTTCCGCTTACGGTGCTGTTGCTATGTTTCATCATGGGCTTGCAGAACGCGCTGATCACCAAGCTCTCCAGCGCGGAAATACGCACTACCCATGTCACCGGTATCGTCACCGATCTGGGTATCGAACTGGGCAAGCTGGCTTATTGGAATGGCGGTTCGGGCAACCGCGCCGGAAGGGTTATCGCTGACCGGGCGCGGCTTGGGTTGCTGGCGTTGCTGTTGCTGTACTTCTTTCTCGGCGGCGTAGTGGGAGCCTTTGGTTTCAAGCACCTGGGGTATATGTCCACGTTACCGCTGGCAGCCTTGCTGGTAACGCTGGCGGGCGTGCCCGCGCTGGACGATGCATTGTTCCTGGTGCGCCGTCACCTGCGTCGCTGAGGAGGTGCTACGGCAACACCCCAAGCAAGGTCCACAGTCGCCGCGATTCCGGATCGGCGTTGATCAGTTCCGCGAGCAGGTCGCGCAGTGGCTTCTGCCCCCACTCGACGGCGCGGTTGATCAGGTAGGGCACTGGGCTGTGCGGCTCGGTCTTGGCCAGGTATTCGGCGACCAGTGCCAGTTGCCGATAGGCTTCGTCGCGGCTGGTCGGCGCGCGTCCCATGGGCACCGCGGGCGGCGCCTCCTCGGTGAAAAACGGTGTTTCGTCGACTACCGGCTGGGGTGGGGTGGCGGGATGCATGGCGAGAAACTCCTGCATGAGCGTGGTCAACTGCTCGATGGTCTGACGCAACGGGGTGAACGAGGGCGAGTCGAAGGCCAGCTGGGTATCGCTCCAGGCTTCCAACCGGGCCAGGGCCGTGCGGCTTTCCGTGAGCCAGAGGATGTTCTGGCGAAATTGCACACCGGGCAGCATGCGCAGGGTGTCGTTCAACTGCCGCTGAGTCGATTGCGCGGCTTCGCGTTCCGCTTTGGCGTTCTTGCTGTCGCCGCCGGTCAGCAGTTTGCGTTGCAGTTGCTGCCAGTCGGCGAAGCTGTATTTGGCGAATTCCTGGCCCACTTCGCCGAGCAGCGGCACACGCAGTAGCAACACTTCGCTGTAGCGACGGATCAACCACTCGAGCGGGCTGGAGCGCCAGGACAGGTCGCCGTCCTCCGGTTGCGGATGCAATTCGTCGGCGAAGCGTTCGCAGAGGTTGGCCAGCAGATTCAGCCCCGCCGCCAATCCGGCGAAACCGTGGCGGTGCAGCCAGGCTTCGCCGAGCCAGGCGGCGACCATCATGTCCTTGCTCTTGCGGCTGAGCACCTCGCTGGCCTGGCGTTCCACGGCGACCCAGTCGGCGCGCTTGAGGTCGGCTTGCCAAACGCCGGTGGGCAGACTTTCATCGTCTTCGCGGCGGGCTTCGCGCAGGGCGTCGTATTCCGGTTGATGGCGGATATTGCTGCCACAGGGGTGCGGGCCGGCGATCGGCTCCAGTAATCCAGCGGCTTGAAGGGCGACGTCCATCGGTGGTGCTGACTCCTAAGGGGTGTCCGGTTGGTTGCCTAGCGCCACTGGCCAGGCATCGGTCGGTGAGGTGGCCAGGGCGCCGCCCGATGAACTCGAGAATGGCGATGCCGGTGCCTTGACCGGCAGCGGGGCTATAGCCAGGGGCATTTTGCCGCTGGCGTTCATCAGGGCCACGCGGATAAACATCAAGGCATGATTATCGGGGCTGTAAGGCGCATAGACCGGCAGGCGGAAGGCCAGTGGCGTCTCGCTGTAGTCGATGGTCGCCAGACGCTCGAAGGCGACATGCGTGCGCAACAGGCGCAGCAAGGCCCAAGGCCCCTGGTATTCCCATCCGGCTTCGTAGTCAAACACCGCCAGAGATGGCTGCAGCGGATCGTCCGCCGGTTTCTGCGCGGCATTCTTCGCCCAGCGCAGCAACAACTTGACCGGTTGGCCGAGCATCCAGCGCATGCGGTGATTGTCGTCGCCGGGATAGCGGATCGTCTGGCTGTCCGCCTGCATCGACCACTCGATTACCTGATCGGCACCGAGTTCGGCTTCGCGGTCGGTACGCCAGCGTACATCCAGGTCGATACCCTTGATCCCGTCCTGATCGCGCTGGAACAGCGGGTCCAGCCAGACTCTTGCCTTCTGCAGGTTGCTCAGGAAGTCCACGGCGGCCAGGGCATCCGGTGATGCGCTTTGCGCCAAGCCGGCTTGTGCCTGGGCCAGGTTGTCGTCGAGCAACTGCAGGAACAGGCGCACACGGTCGGGATCGGCGTCCGGAGCGCCGACGTTGAACGAGAAGGGGAATCTGCCGGCCAGATAATACGAGAAGTAGTTCGACAGGCGGTTCCAGGCGGCGGCTGCGGTCTGTTCCTGTAGATAGGCGCAGCGTTGCGCGGCCAGGTTGGCGACCTCGCGTGCCTTTTGCGAGAACTCGTCCATGCCTTTGGGCAACTCGGCTTCGCTGAGCACGGTGCGGCAATTGCCCAGCTCCATACTGTTGAGGTTATTGGCGAAGCGTTCGAATAGAGCCGGCGCGCTGTTGGGGTTCTGTTCGGCGTATTTTTTCAGCTCCGCCGCTATCGCCTCCCAGCGTTGCAGTTGTTCGATATTGCCGGAGACCAGGCTGGTGCGATGCGCTTGCAGCCAGTCGAGCGCGGGCGCCACACGGCTGTGCAGGTCGGCGACCAGATTGGCTTGTGCGGCGAGGTACTGCTGCATGTCCTGCGCAGTGGCCGAACGGTAAGCGCGCAGCCCCGGATTCTGGCTGCCATCCCACCAGACGAAATCGCCATGCAGCGGCTGGTACAGGGCCAGTGCTTGCAGCTCGTCGTTGGCTCTGGCGAGGTCCAGCAGGGCACGGCGATTGAGTTCTTGCATCACGGCGTTGGCCATATCCGCATGGCCGAGGGTCTGCAGTGCCGCTGCTACGTCGGTGGCATCCTGCGCCGACACATTGAATGCACGATTGCCATTCAGGCTGATTGCCGCGTTCGGTTTGGGCGAGCTGAACAGCCGCCAGAGCGTGGTGGCGGTGCTCGCTTGAGCGCTGCTGGTCAGTGCGTTGCGATACGCGTAAGGGACTTTGGCCACGCCTTGTTCGAGGTAGCTGCGGTAGCTGGCGATATAACGCTGGGCGCTTTGCAGGCTGTCATCGTCGATGCCTTGCAGGGCTTCGCCGTGGAAGCCCGCGTCGGTGCTTGCCAATGCGGCGGCGGCGAAATCCTGGCGCAGCAACATGTCGATTGCGGTATCCAGCTTGACCACACTGGGTTGCAGCTCAATGTTGCCGCCACTTTGCTGGCGTAGGACGCTGTTTTGCGGGTCGTCCTCGCTGAGCCACTGGTCGCGGAATACCTGTTGCAGGTAGCTGGCGTGGCTCTGGATCTGGTCGACGACCGCCGAGCCGATCAGGCTGCTCTGCCGGGCCTCGTCGAGCATCGCCGAATAGCCGGGTGCCAGATCCTGTCCTGAACTGCTGCTCCATGCGGTGTTGGTGGCATCGACCATGCGGCGCAACTGGGCGATGTTCAGGCTCAGTTCTTCCAGATCGAAAATCGAATTGCGCTGGCCGTTCTGCAGGTACTGCAGATGGCGTCTGACTTGCCCGGCGGTACTGCTGAAGCTTTCGTCGGCGAACAGGCGATCGAGCCACATTTGCATTTGCAAAGCGAACTGTTTACCCGTTGCCTGGCGAACCGGCAGGAGTTCTATCGGGCTGGCGAGGCCCTTGCTGACGCGGGCCAATAACCAGTTGTAACGGCTGTGCAGCGGCAGGGCTTCGGCCTTGAGGTCGAGGTCGAGCAGCTCGCCGGACAGCGCAGCGGCATCGTCGAGCGGGCTCTTGCTGCCGTCGAGCATCAGGTTGAAGAGCGCACTCTGCTTCTCCAGGGCGATCGCCTGATCGAGCAACTGTCGGGAGCGCACATAGCTCGACCAGGTTTCCGGCGATTCGGCTTCGCCGCTACGGTGGCGTTGGCCATCCGTACGCGGCGAGCTGATGATCTCGATGTTGCGTTGCAGCGCCCCGCGCAGCGGCTGGTAGAGGCGTTGGCTGGCAAGCGTGCGCATGTGTTGGCGCAATTGCGGGTCTAGCTCAGAGAACAGCGAACTGGGCAACAGCACCGAGGTATAACGCCAGCGCGGCGCTTCATCGAGCACCTTCCAGAATGCGCCGATACTCTTGCGGGCGCCCGCATCGTTAAGCAGACCGGGGCGATAATCGCTTGGGATTTCCTGCAGCAAGCCTGCCAGGGCATCGGCGTCCTGACTTTCGACCTGCCAGAGCCAGAGCATGCCCACCAGCCAGAACAGGCCAAACACCGCCGCGCTGATTCCCACCACGCGTTGCCAGCGGCGCCGCAAGTAGAGAATGCGTGGCACCGGCTGGGTCAGGCCTTGTTCGGCCAGCACCCGCTGGCGCAGCAGACGGCCGACGAACAGCGGTTCGCGCGGCAGCTCTTCGACTTCTGTCAGCGGGTCGGTATCGAAGCCGGGTACCGGTATCGCCGCACAGAAGTAAATGCCGCGCAATTGCGCGGCCTCGCCCAGGGCGCTGCCTTGAAAGACCGGATCGCATAGGGTTTGCAGGTTGCTGCGAATGGCTTCGAACTGGCGCGGTAGCAAGTACAGCGCTTCTTCGGTTTTGCCGGACAAGACCCCCAGTTCGGTGATCTCTTCGGACAGCACCCGCACCAGTTGATCGATCGCGATCTCGCTCCATTCCGGATGCCAGGCGGTGCCCGGGGTGAATGGCGAGGACCAGCCGAGGATCCGTTCACGGGCATCGTTGGGCAGTGCGTCGGCCAACTCTTTTATACCCGGTACGCTTTCCAGCCCGGTCACCAGCAGGTAGACCGGCACGCTCAGGCCCAGGCGCTGCAGCAGTTCGTTGAACTTGCGCCGCGCTGCCATGCCGGCTGCGGCGGCCTGGTCGGGTGCCCAAAGCTGTTCGGCCGACACCGTCCAGATCACCGCATCGAGCGGCCGACCAGCGCGCATCATCACCAGCATGCGCAGCAACCGCCACCAGGCGGCGATCTGCACCAAAGCCCCTTCGCCGTGATTGAACATGGCCCCCGGGACGGCCAGCACCGCGGCATCGCTGTCATACCACCAGCGGCCGAACCAGCCGGACTTGCCCGAGCTGGACAGGCGCCAGCCGGTGCACAGTTCGCGGGTCTGCTGTTCGTCGCCGAGCAGCATGACCCACGGCGTCTGGTAGCGGTCGCTGACGCCGAGGTCGCGCTCCATCTGCTGCACGGCGAAATAACAACTGCGCGCGGCGCCGTCGATACGCCCGCGCAGCCACCAGGCCAGCGCGCCAAGCAGGAGCAGAAGCAGCAGAATGCCGAATACCAGCAGGACTATCTCCAGTCCACTCATCGCCGCTGCTCCCTGGGAATATCGGCTTGATCGAGCGCGTGTTCCAGGCGGCTGGCGATATCGCGCCAGAACAGGTGGCCGACTGCGAGAATCAGCACCAGGCCCAGACCGATGAACAGGCTCAGGCGCAAACCGTCGGGCAGCAGGCGGCGTACCGGCAGCCGGCTCGGCGGTATTGCCGCAGGTTGCTCGAGCATCGGCCCGACCAACTCGGCCGAGGCATCACGCTGCCAGGCGAAGGCGAACAGCGCATATCGCCACTTCTCATGCAGCGCCTGGCCGCGGGCGCCACGCAGGCGACCTTGAAAACCCAGATTCAGGCATTGCAGATAGACGTTGGCCAAGTCGCGGGTGGCCGGATCCGATTCGCCGAGCAATTTGTTGATCGCCCGCGGAATCCGTTCGCCCGCTGCACGGCTGTTGAACAGGCGCGACTCCAGCGGCTGCTCCTGCCATTGCTGGCGGCCCGGCCAGGGACTGAACAGCAGGGTCTCGTCGAGCAGACCGACGAAGGCATAGACCATCGCCTTGGCCTGGCCACCCGGCGCATCGCCCACGGCGGCATAGGCATCGCGCCACAGCCGGCGGGTCAGTCGATTGGCTTCGGTCGCGGCCTGGGCGACCGCGTGCTCGGCACCCTCGGTGGAATTGGCCAGGCTCGGCCAGATATCCAGCCAGTGCGCCCAGGACTTGCCGAATGCTGCACTCAACGGGGCCTGATTCATCGAACCGGTGCGCAGGCGCGATAAGCTATCTGACATGCGTCACCCTCACTCGCCGGCGCTGCCGTTGGCGTCGGGAACGAAGAGCAGGACTTCCCAGGGTTCGACCCCGGTACCGCCACCAGGTACCAGGATGCGCAAGCGCTGGCTGGGGTCGAACCATTCCCGCGCGCCATGCAGGCCGAACAGCCGGGTGTCCTCGCTCACGCTGTAGGCGATCTGTTCGCTGCGGCTCAGCGGTTGTTGCGGCATGCCGTGCATGCGCTGCCGGGCGAGCGTGACGATGTGTTTTTCCGACGCGACTATGGCGCTATCCATCCACTGCCCGGCTGCGCTTTCGCCGACCCCGGCGGGCATGCGCAGGCCAATCACCAGACGTTGCCATGGCTGTTCGCGGGCCGGCAAATCTATCCAGAAACCATGCTTGTCGCGAGAGAACGGCAGGGTCCGGTAGCCGGCACGCACCAGATCCAGGGTGGCGTTCAACCAATCCAGTACCTGCGTGTAGCCGGCCAGCAATTCCTCGTAGACCAGGGGGTCGAAGGACGGAATGCCGGCCAGCGGATTGAGCGTGACGACAGAGCCGGCCATGCCGGTCAGCAGCTGGTGCAGCACGGCAGGCGATGTCACGCGGTTACCCAGCGCGGCTTCGACTTCCGGCAGGCGAGCCCACAGGGCGGCGAGCAGACGCCTGATTTCCTGACTGTCCCCGGCGTTGCCGGCCTGTTGCGCCTGGCGCAGACGGCCGGCGAGAAACACGCATTTTTCCCGGGTGCGTGCGCACAGCGCGGCGATTTTCTGCCCCAGCATTGATTCCGGTAGCACCCGCGCAGTCGGTGCGACATAAGGGATGCGCGCGTAGCCGCCACCCTGCTTGCCGATACGCAGCAGCGGTAGGCAAACCGAATCGGCCTTGTTGCTTTCGCAGACCAGATGCAGATCGGCGCGCCAGACATTGATCGGCTCTGGAAACTGGCCGCTGGCCAGATCCGGTACCGGCTCGCTGTCCACGGACTGAAAGCGTCCGCTCAGCGGCGCCAGTTGCCCGGCCCGATACAGCGGTGCGATGGCCAGGTAGACGGTGGTCATGTGTTGTGGCGAGGCGTCGATGGCTTCGATCACATCCAGCTCCAGCCCCCGCCGGCTGGCGGCATCGAAGCCGACTGGGAGGCCGTCTGGAAGAATTGCATCGAGTGCGGTGATGCGAACCTTGCCGCTGCTCAGCGCGGCTTCATCGACTTCCAGCGAGTCGACGCCCCAGAACCACGGCTGTGCCGCCGCAGCCTGGCGCGAGGCCAGGGCTTCGGCCCGCAGGCCCTGCAATTGGAAATGCTGGGGCAGAAGGTGCATGCCCTCATGCCAGCAGATCGCATCCGGTATGCCACTCATGCCACGCCCCCTCCGACGTCCATTTTGGTACTGCAGGTAGCGTCGCGTCCCCGCCCGCGTGTCCGTGCGCTACTCAATCGTGAGAGGCGTCTCCGAGCAACCGCATGTTCTTGTTTTCGAAACGTAGCCAGACCGTCTTCTGCTGATCTAAACGCAGTCTGTGCGTACCGGGATTGTTATAGCCGGCATATACCAAAAGTCCAACTGCGGGATTGCCCGCCATGGGAATTTCGCGCGACTCGAGAAATTGCCCGGGGACCAGCTCCAGACTCCACACATCGATGGCCTTGAGGTAGTCGCGGCGAAACTGTTCGCGTTGCTCGAACCATTGCTTGGCCGGAATCGACAACAGCAGCTTGAACAGCTCCGGATCCTGCACTGCGACGAAGTCCACGGCCAGCGGCGTATCGTTGTTGGCCTTGGGTGCCATGTCCAGGGTGAGCGAACGCAATTCGACCGAGGGTTGCGAGGAGAAATACGAGCAGGCAGTCAGCAGGGTGAACAAGCCCAACAGCACGGCTGTACAGGCGAACCGTCCGAGTCTCATGGGAATCCGTTATTCGAGGAATTTGCTTTTTTATAGACCTGTTCTAGCGTCTTGGGTAGTTCGCCGACAGGCGAATGGAAAAATTGATCGCTACTGTTAGGTTAACGTGATGGCAGGTTAACATGACTGGCGGTTTACAAGGAGCGCGATGGGGAGGGAAACCTAGACATTGCGCACTAGCTCAATGTTTGGACAAGGGCAGGATCATGGCTGAAAGCACTCAACACAAACTCGACCGAGTACGTCCACCGCGTGTGCAGATTACCTACGACGTAGAAATCGGCGACGCGATCGAGAAGAAGGAATTACCGCTAGTAGTTGGCATCCTCGCCGATCTGTCCGGTAAACCCGAGACCCCGCTACCGAAGATGAGCGAGCGACGTTTTATCGAAATCGACCGCGACAACTTCAATGACGTGCTCGCCGCAACGGCGCCACGCCTGGCGGTACAAGTCGACAACAGCATCACTGGCGACGGCAGCAAGCTCAATGTGGCGCTGAATTTCTCTCATTTCGATGACTTCGACCCGGTCAATCTGGTTAAGCAAGTGACCCCGCTACGCCGTCTGTTCGAGGCCCGTCAGCGCTTGCGCGATCTGCTCACCAAGCTCGACGGCAACGACGATCTGGACAAGCTGTTGCAGGAAGTGGTGGCCAACACCGAGGGCCTGCAGGAAATCAAAGCGGCGCGCCCCGAAGATACCGCCGGCGAGGCACCTGCCGCCGACGCTTCCGAGCAGCCTGAAGAACCTCAAGCCTGATCGTCTCGATTATAAAAACGGAGTAATTTGCCATGGCCGAAACAGAATCCGGCACCCAAGGCACGACGACGTCTGCCAATCTTTCCCTCCTCGATCGCATCGTCGCAGAAGGCCGCATGGCCCACGACGACAGTCAGCAGGCGTATGCCCGCGACATGTTGGCCGAGTTCGCCACCCAGGTACTCGATGAAGGCATGGTGGTCGACAAGGACACCGTGGCGATGATCAACGATCGCATCGACCAGATCGATCAACTGATCAGCAGCCAGCTCAACGAAATTCTCCACCACCCCGAAGTGAAGAAGCTGGAGGCCACCTGGCGTGGTTTGCACTTCCTGGTGATGAACACCGAAACCAGCACCCGGCTGAAACTGCGCCTGTTCAACGCGACGCAGAAGGACCTGCTGAACGACCTGGAAAAAGCCGTCGAATTCGACCAGAGCGTGCTGTTCAAGAAGGTTTACGAAGAAGATTACGGCACCTTCGGTGGTCACCCGTTCAGCGTGCTGATGGGCGATTACGAGTTCGGTCGTCACCCGCAGGACATCGCCCTGCTGGAGAAGCTGTCCAACGTCGCCGCCGCCGCCCATGCGCCATTCATTGCCGCCGCCAGCCCACGCCTGTTCGACATGAACAGCTTCACCGAACTGGCCGTGCCGCGCGATTTGGCGAAGATCTTCGAAAGCCTGGAATTGATCAAGTGGCGCTCGTTCCGTGCCAGTGAGGACTCGCGCTACGTGTCGCTGGTACTGCCGCACGTGTTGCTGCGCCTGCCTTACGGCCCCGACACCCTGCCGGTTGAAGGCATGAACTATGTGGAGGATGTCAACGGCACCGACCACAGCAAATACCTGTGGGGCAATGCCGCCTGGGCGATGACCCAGCGCATCACCGACGCCTTCGCCAAATACGGCTGGTGTGCGGCGATCCGCGGCGTCGAGGGTGGCGGCGCGGTCGAAGGGCTGCCGGCGCATACCTTCACCACCAGCTCCGGTGACCTGGCGCTCAAGTGTCCGACCGAGGTGGCGATCACCGACCGCCGCGAGAAGGAGCTCGACGGCCTGGGCTTCATCTCCCTGTGCCACAAGAAGAACAGCGACCTGGCGGTATTCTTCGGCGGCCAGACCACCAACCTGGCGAAGACCTACAACACCGCCGAAGCCAACTCCAACGCACGCATCTCGGCGATGTTGCCGTACGTGCTGGCGGCATCGCGTTTCGCTCATTACCTCAAGGTGATCATGCGCGACAAGATCGGCAGCTTCATGACTCGCGACAACGTGCAGACCTACCTCAACAACTGGATCGCCGACTACGTGCTGATCAACGACAATGCGCCGCAGGAAATCAAGGCGCAGTACCCGCTACGCGAAGCGCGGGTCGATGTCACCGAAGTAGCCGGAAAACCCGGGGCTTATCGTGCGACCGTGTTCCTGCGGCCGCACTTCCAACTCGAGGAGTTGACCGCATCGATCCGTCTGGTCGCGAGCCTGCCGCCACCGGCTGCCTGATGTTTCCCGCCGGCCCTTGGCCGGCGGTTTTTTCCCGTTTTCATTCCTATAGATTCAGGAGCTGCACGCGATGGATGCGATTATTCTCGACCTTGGCGCCGATATTAAAGGCGACAGCTTGCTCGAAGGCTACACCGACAAAATCGAATTGATGTCCTACAGCCATAACGTCGCCATGCAGGTGACCAACGACGTCAGCAACTCGGAGCGTACCTCCGGCCGTCCCCATATCGGTGAGTTCACCGTTACCAAGTTCATCGATACCTCGACCCCGACCCTCAACGAATACTGCTGCGCCGGCAAACCGATTGCCGAGGTCAAGATCACCATCGGCCGCAACGCCGCCGAAGGCAGCGGGCAGATTTTGCCGTTCATCGTCTACACCCTGTCCAACGTGGTGTTCTCCAATGTCAGCGTCAGTGGTGGTACCGGCGGCAAGCCGGTGGAAACCCTGTCGATGAACTTCACCAAAATCAAATGGGAGCTGACCGCGCAGAAAGACGACGGCACCAAGGAAGGCACAGCCGCCTCCACCTGGGACCTGGCGGCCAACAAGGTCGTCAAGTAAGCGGTGGCTGCGTTCCGGCAACGCCGCCGGGCGCCGCTGTTCGAACGCCTGGCCTCGAGCGACGAGGCCGGGCTCGCTCCGGCCAAGGAGTTCGATCGTCAGGCGCTGAGCGAGTCGGTGCGCGAGGAACTGTTGCGCCTGCTCAATACCCGACGCGCGTCGCGGTCGCGGCTCAAACAAATGACCGTGATCGATTACGGCATCGTCGATTGGAGCGGTCTGTACGCCGACCGCAGCGAAGACCGCCTCAAGTTGGCGCGGGAAATCCGCTTGGCAATCGTTCATTTCGAACCGCGGTTGCAGCTCGCCGAGGTGGACGTGCAACCCTTGGCTGGTAGTCGCCATGCCCTGCGCGTGCGCATCGTCGGGCATTTGCGCAGTGGCGGCAGCGAGATCTGGCCGGTGGCCTTTGTGATGGATATGGCCGACGGAGTGGTGCATGAGCGATTCGATTGACGAACAACTGCTGGATTACTACCAGCGTGAACTGACCTGGTTGCGCCAGGCCGGCGCCGGTTTCGCCGAGCGCTACCCGAAGATTGCCAGCCGCCTCGAACTGTCCGCTGGCGAATGCCCGGACCCGCATGTCGAGCGCCTGCTGGAAAGTTTTTCGCTGTTGTCCGCGCGCCTGCAGCGGCGCCTCGACGACGGCTATGCGGAATTCAGCGACGCTCTGCTCGAGCAACTCTACCCGCTGGCGCTGCGGCCGTTGCCGTCCTGTGCCATCGCCTGCTTCGAACCGGACCCGAGCAAGGGCAACCTCAGCGAGGGCTATTCCCTGCCCCGCGATACCCCGCTATTCGTCACCACCACGGCGGGCGACAGCATTCATTTTCGCAGCACCGCACCCATTACCCTCTGGCCGCTGGAAGTGGCCGATGCGGTGCTGCTCGATACCGAAGAAACCCAGGCCCTGACCGGTGTGCCATTGGCCAGGGCGGCGCTGCGCCTGAGCCTGCGCAATGTCGGCGAAGAGCCCTTGAGCAGCTTGCCGGTCAAGTCCCTGCGCATTCACCTGGGCGGGTCGCCGGTGACCGCCGCCGTGCTTTACGACCTGCTCTGCGGGAATGCCCTGCAGACCTTGTGCGGCGTGCCCGGTAGTCAGCCGCGCGGCGCGTCCGGGTGCCCGGAACCGGTCGGTTTCGGCCCCGACGAAGCCCTGCTGCCGGATGAAGACGGCCTGCACCCGGGCCTGCGTCTACTGGCGGAATACTTCGCTTGTCCGGAAAAATTCGCCTTCTTCGATATTCCGCTCAATCTGCCCGTCGATGCCGCCGACTGGCTGGATATCTACATCCTGTTCGATCGCACCCCTGCTACGCGGGTCAGCCTGCGCAAGGAAGACATCGTCCTTGGCTGCGCGCCGGTGATCAACCTGTTCCCACGCACCTCGGAACCGCTGCGCCCGGATGGTACCCGCAGCGAATACCGGCTGATCGCCGACGCCTACCGCGAGAACAGCGTGGAAATCCACAGCATCCGCAACCTGCGTGCCGGCGCCGGCCAGCGTGCGCAATGGATCGCGCCCTACTATGCCTGCCAGCACGGCATGGGCGAAGGTCGGCTGTTCTGGCATGCCCGGCGTATCTCCGGACGCAACCCCGGGCGCCATGGCACCGACATATTGCTGAGCCTGGTCGACACCCATTTCAATGCCGCTGTCGACATTCCCGATTACAGCCTCACCGCCGAGTTGCTCTGCACCAACCGCCACCTGGCGGAGACCCTGCCGGCCGGCACCCGTCTGGATTTCGAACGGCCCGGCCCGGTGCTGCGCGTCAAGCTGCTGCGTTCGCCCCACGCGCAATCGCTGCCGGCCCTTGGCGGTGCTTCGCGCTGGCGCCTGGTATCGCAGCTGACCCTCAATCATCTGTCGCTGGTGGAGGGTGAAAAGGCCCTCGCGGCCCTCAAGGAAATGCTCACCTTGCATAACCTGCGCGACGAAGCGGCCGCCCGGCGGCAGATCGATGGCCTGATCGGACTCACCAGCGTGCGTATCGTCGAGCGCGTCGGCCGCGATGCCTGGCGCGGCTGGCGTAACGGCCTGGAAGTGCGCATCAGCCTAGACCCACAGAATTTTGCCGGGGCCAGTACGCTGTTGTTTTCCGGCGTGCTGGCGAATTTCTTCTCGCTCTACGCCAATACCAACCGTTTTGTGCGTACCGTGCTGCTGCTCGGCGATAAGGAGATCAAGACATGGCGTCCCCAGGTCGGCGAACCGCTGTCGCTGTAGGCGAACGCCTGCGCGACGAACCGCAGGCGTTCGAGTTGTTGCAGGCGCTGTTGCTGCTCGAACGTGCGCAACCGCAGGCGACGCCGTTGGGCCAAGGCATCGACCCGCGCCGTGAGGCCGTGCGCTTGCGCGGGCCGTTGACCCCGCTGTTCGCCGCCAGCCAAGTGGCCAGCCTCGACTATCCCGAAAAGGCGCAGCCGGTTCTCAGCACACCGGTATTCGGTCTCGGCGGACCGGATGGCCCGCTGCCCTACGCCTATCAGGAATGGCTCCAGCAACGCGCCCGGCTCAAGGACCATGGCCCGGCGGAATTTCTCGACCTGTTCCAGCACCGTCTGCTTTCACTGCTCTATCGGATTCTGTGTAAACACCGGGTGGCGATCGGCTTCGTGCCGCCCGAGGCCAGCCCCGTACAAGACCAGTTGCGCGCCCTCACCGGTCTGTTGCCGCGCCCGCTGCAAGGGCGCCAGGCATTTCCCGATGCGCTAGTCACGGCCCGTGCCGCGCTGTTCGCCGGCGCCCGGCGTTCCCTGGCCGGCTTCGAAACCATCGTTCGCCATCACTTCGCGGTCAGCGTGCGCCTCGAACAATTTCAGGGCGCCTGGCGCGAGATTCCCGAGGCCAGCCGCAGTTGCCTAGGACGTCCCGGGCGCAACCTGAGCCTCGGCCGTAGCGCGGTGGCCGGCAAGCGGGTGTGGGACGAACATGCCGGGATTCGCATCGTGCTCGGCCCGCTCAACGGCAAACGCTACCCGAGTTTCCTGCCGGACGGCCCGGCCCACGGCCAATTGGCGGCGCTGGCCAGGTTCTACTTCGGCCCCGATCTGGATTGCTCATTGCGCCTGTTGCTCAGCGAAACCCCCGGTCTGTCGCTGAATCGCCAAGCGCCGCCGCGGGCCAACTGGAGCAGCTGGCTGGAGCGCGAGCCGAAGCACCAGCAACGTCATATCGATATGCGCCTGATTGCCGCGGAGAGCGCCTGAACATGGATCTCGGAACCCTGGTCACCCGCCTTAACGGCGATTGTCGCCGCGCCCTGGAGCGCGCCGCCCAGCGCTGCATGCAGCGCGGCCATCATTACGTGGAAATCGAGCACCTGCTGCTCGAACTGCTGGATATCGAAGGCGGCGACCTGGCCTGCCTGCTGCCGCGCTTCGGTCTGGAGCGCGATGCCCTGGCCGCCGAAATCAACCTGGCGCTGGAACTGTTCAAGGGTGGTTGCACCCGCACCCCGGCTTTCTCCAATCAGACCGTGGCGGTGCTCGAAGACGCCGTGCTGCAAGCCAGCGTGCAACGCCTTGAGAGCGTGCGCTCGGGCATGTTGCTGCTGGCCGTGCTCGACCGCGACGAGCGCCGCGCGCTGTTGCTCAATAGCGCTTCCTCGCTGTTGCGCATCCCCCGCGAGGCGTTGCGCGGCAACCTGCAGGAATGGACCGCGCCGTCCCGCGAGAGCGGTGTCGCGACGGCCGGCAAATCCGCCAAAGGCGCCACGACCGGCAGCGAGCCGTCGCTGCTCGATCAGTTCACCCAGGACCTCACCGAGGACGCGCGCAACGGTCGCATCGACCCCATAGTCGGGCGCGACGGCGAGATCCGCCAGACCATCGACATCCTCCTGCGCCGCCGGCAGAACAACCCGATCCTGGTCGGCGCTCCCGGCGTCGGCAAGACCGCGGTGGTCGAGGGCCTGGCGCTGCGCATCGCCGCCGGCGACGTGCCGCCGCCGCTCAAGGATGTTGCGGTGCGGGTGCTCGATCTCGGCCTGCTGCAAGCCGGCGCCGGGGTCAAAGGCGAATTCGAACAGCGGCTCAAGGGCGTGATCGACGGCGTGCGCAGTGCCGATAAGCCGATCATCCTGTTTATCGACGAAGCCCATACCCTGATCGGTGCCGGCGGCGCCGAGGGCGGCAGCGACGCCGCCAACCTGCTCAAGCCGGCCCTGGCCCGCGGCGAGCTGCGCACTGTCGCCGCGACCACCTGGCTGGAATACAAGAAGTACTTCGAGAAAGACCCGGCGCTGACCCGGCGCTTCCAGCTGGTGCAGGTGGAAGAGCCGGACGAAGCCACCGCCGTCGAGATGCTGCGCGGCGTTGCCAGCAAGCTGGAGCAGCACCACGGCGTGCAGGTACTGGATGCGGCGATTCACGATGCGGTGAAACTTTCCCATCGCTATATTTCCGGTCGCCAATTGCCGGACAAGGCCATCAGCATCCTGGACACCGCCTGCGCTCGCGTCGCCCTGGCCCAGCACGATGTGCCGCCGCAACTGGAAAGCCTGCGCCACCGCCAGGTCGCGGTGCAGGATGAACTCGACCGGCTCAAGCGCGAACAGGCTACCGGCCTCGACCACGGCCCGCGGATCGGCGAATTGGACAGCGAAACCCTCGGCAACGCCCAGAGCATCCGCGAGCTGGAAACGCGCTGGGGCGAAGAGCGTGAGGCGGTGCGCGAACTGTTGCAGACCCGTCGCGAGTTGCTGGCGCTGAGCGAAAGCGCCGACGCCGCCAAGCCGGCCAAGGATCTGGACAGCCGCATCGATCAACTGGCCGCCGAGCTGGCGCGTCTTGAACACGGCCTGGAAGCGATCCGCCAGGACGACCCGCTGGTGCCCGAACAGGTCGACTCGAAAATAGTCGCCGCGGTGATCGCCGGCTGGACCGGCATTCCCGTCGGTAAAATGCTCGCCGACGAAGCCCATGCCGTGCGCACCCTGGGCCAGCGCATGGGCCAGCGGGTGATGGGCCAGGACGCCGCGCTCGGCACCATCGCCCAGCGCATCCAGGCCTATCGCGCCGGCCTCACCGATCCGGCCAAACCGGTCGGCGTATTCCTCCTGGTCGGCCCCACCGGCGTCGGCAAGACCGAAACCGCCTACGCCCTGGCCGACGCGCTGTACGGCGGCGAGCGCAACCTGATCAGCATCAACCTCTCCGAATACCAGGAAGCCCACACCGTCAGCCAGCTCAAAGGCGCACCGCCCGGCTACGTCGGCTACGGCAGCGGCGGCGTGCTCACCGAAGCGGTACGGCGCAGGCCCTATTCGGTGGTGCTGCTCGACGAAATCGAAAAAGCCCACCCCGATGTGCTGGAGGCGTTCTACAACGTCTTCGACAAAGGCGTGATGGAAGACGGCACCGGCCTGGTGGTGGACTTCAAAAACACCGTGATGCTCGCCACCAGCAACGTCGGCGCCGAACTGATCCTCGACACCCCGGCCGAACAGCTCGCCGGCGAGCTGTTCAACAGCCAGCTGCGCCAGGAACTGCTGCGCAACTTCCGCCCGGCCTTCCTCGCGCGCATGACCACGGTGCCCTACCGCAACCTCGACGACGCCACTCTGGAAAATATCGTCAAGGCCAAACTCAACAAACTCCGCGCCCGCTACAAAGCCGCCACCGGCAAACACTTCGACTTCGACCCCGGCATCGTCCAGGCGGTACTGGCCAAATGCAGCTCGGCGGGGGTGCGGGATATCGAAAATGTGTTGATGACCGAAGTGGCGGGGAAGTTGGCGGAGTGGGTGTTGGAATAAAAAATTAGTTATCCGAAATATAGAAATAAATAATTTATTAAATATAGAAAAAGATATGACTGAAGTTGGCAACCATAATCACAAAGTGCTAAGTATTTCGCTTTGAGCAGTTCATGGTGCCAGGCGGTAAAAAACGCCTGATTAAATAAGTTTTAAATAGAAAGGCGTTGACAATGCAGCGCGGTTTTTATGGGTAGAGAATACATGTTTTTAGCTTAGAGAAAATTTGTCCAATTATTTTATTGTTAGGATTTTTGTATGGCCTATGAACGTAATACAAATAACAATAATGACCATAGCGTAGGTATTATTGCCATATCAAAGCATCAAGGCTGGTGGAACCACCAACCCAATACGAAATTTATTAATCAACCCGATAATCCTTTAGGATTAGGCGCTAGTCGTTGGAGCCGATTTCCCTTGCTCGAGCAATTCACCGGGCATACCGCTGTCGTTTCACGGGTAAGCGGACAAGTAAATTTCGCTCGAGGGTTCGTCCCTAAAGTTCAGGGCTACGTCGGGGCCTTTTTAGGTAATGGCGGTGCGGGTACTTGGCAGGATGATATTCATATGACCTGCGACCCTACGTGCATCGGTTTTGAAATACCCACGAGCCAAGCCGAAGCCACACAATTCTCAAATTGGTTTCGACTAAGTGCTCCGCAAATCGACACCTATTCATTGCGTGGCGGGAATGCAAGCGACACGTTTAACTGTGTGCTGGCAGCCGCGACGGTGCTGATTAATTATCTACTTACACTAAATAACAGCGCTTACGAGCCATATATTGAGCAACTTTGTAAGATCGATAGCTCCGGGCAAGGACCGCTGATGCGAAAGATGATGGGAGGCTTCACGTAGCCTTTCGTTGGTTTTAGACACCGCTAGATGGCGGGTTAGTGAATAAGCCTATCGGAGTCGGGTATGACAATAGTGGCGATGCAAATGGTCAACTTATTTGCTCCAGCGACTGTGGAAGAACAAATCGGAAGTGCGCTCTGCACAAGATCCTTGATGCATTCCATACAGACTCTGGGGCAAATAGGTCTCGGCCTTAGTTATAACTCTTGTAATGCCGCAGTAGCCATTCAGATCGGTGGGCCATATGAGCATGTAAACATTGGTGTTTTGAATTTTTCCGTATTGTTTGGATCGTCCCGTCTCTATCAAGGGCTTGATCCGAGTTTTAATGCAATCCATTTGAATATCGCACCAACGCGGCCTTTTTCGAGCTCGTTACTTGAGGAGCATGCCGAGCAAACCGCCATTCGTATAGCAGTTGCCAGTGGTCAGGCATTTTTTGCTTATAACGGGAATTATCATATTTATATTGATTTGACCCCATGTCATAACTGCCATAACTGGTTGGTTAATCGTCCTGAAAATTGGTATGTGCATTATCTGGCAAATTTAAATAATCAGGGGCCTCTGATAAATAAAAAGAAGACCTTGCGCAAGACTACGTTTGGACGTCAGATGGAGCCCAGGCTCAAAAAAACAAAAATATTATAATTCCCACAGAGCAAGGAAAGAGAAGGCAGCTTCAGCTAAATAAAATCGCTCTCTTGTAACTAATTTACGCACATATATTTGGCTAAAAAATCATGAAGGGGAAAGGTGATGACGACCTATAGCGACTTGTTGGCTCTTTCCTTTGAGGATCGTATTGCGCAAACGGTGATGGCGCTGCTCTATAGCGCCTGTCACATTGAAATTGCGGCCCAGATGCCGTACGACCCGGCAGAGCTCAAGAAGGGCGTTCCCAAACCCGCGGCCATTACCGCCCGACAGGATGCACTAGTGAATAGGCTTGAGTCGGCACGCGCCGCAGCAGCCCTGCCCATTAAATCTCATTCTCCAGGCCAACCCCTGACGTCGCCCGGCACGCCCACGGGCGAGCGCCAGGCTACGCCCGAAGTGCTGATTCGCGCCGATTTGCAGCCATCTGAAATAGATATGGATACGACTGCCGTCGCGCTCACGGGTGATACGCTCTATATCGCCTGCAACTTCAAGCGCCGGGATATCGTGGGAGTGCCAAAACTGTCCCCGAAAAGCTTCCATTACATCGGCTTCGGCAATTTTCCGGATGTCTCCATCGCTTTGTTGGGCGCGGCGTTGAGAACCGAGTTGGCAGATGTTCGTGCTAGCGGTTCTTCGGAAGACCGCGCGCGTGCGCAGGCTATCCGGTTTTGCAAGATCATTGGACCCAGCATCGACCCGACTACGGCAGTCGCAAATGCGGAGGCCCACGCAGAAATGCAGATCGTAAATCACTGCTTGCCAAAAGTTATAGACAACACGGAGGAGCTGAGCCTCGGTGTCTCACGCCCTTGTTGTCCAGACTGCACGCGTACGCTGCGCGCGGCCCGCATCGGCTTTACGCGCAGTCACGATGTTGTCGCCGGAAACTGGCGCGCGCCCAATGCCTTTTCCACTAAGGTGTTGCACATTCTTCCTATATAAGGCCGTGCACGGGTAACCTGTCGATGGCAGCAGTGAATTCGTTATAAATCAATAAAGAAAAAAGTGGGGTGATGGTTTTCGGTAAGAAAAAACTTCTCGATTTCGATAGTTGCTAATTTAACGGTATTTGATCATGTTGAAAGAAATACTTGAGCAAAGAAATAAACATCTGAGGCCAACCAATATCCCTAATGCCCATGTCGGCATAGTAAATTTCAATCTTGATGCTGATGTAATGGAAGGTGTGCTTGCTGCTATGCCGGGAAATGCCAATAGTGCATATTATCTTCCATGGGATCCTGATACCGGCTATTTTATTGACCTTCCTGATCCTCCGCTGGGGCAAAATCCTCGTTTGTTCCTAACTGCAAATTTGAGTGGTTGTTGCGTAGGTGTGCAAAATTTTGGTGGCTTCGTCAGGGTTCGACACTACAATTTATACACTTCGGGAAATCATAATCCGGTTTTCTCCCAGGATGATCTTTTTCGCTATGGCACCAATGTGTCTTGGTTATTGCCCGCGGATAAATACAATGTAATCGCGATCAATCGGGCATCAGCGTATACGCATGCTGGGCCTTACGCGGAGGCGGTACTATGGGGCGAGTATGTCGCAAGGTCGTGGCCTTTCACTTCCAAGTGGAATTTTTATTATCAGAATGGAAACTCTGATACAACGATTCATGAGCTCGATTATCAGTAAGTGCGAGAAGAGCTTATTAATCAGCAAGCCGTTCTTTGAGGGATGTAATGACCCGCCCCACCGACACCACTACCAGCCTGTCCCTCACCGCCACAGCGCTGACCGACCTCTACCCGGAGCACCTGTCCGGCGAGGAGGCGTTGAACAGCCTCGGCAGCCTGACCCTGCACGGCTACAGCGCCACGGCCTTGACCCTGGCCGATGCAGTGGCGTCGCACCTGACCGCGACCCTGCATAACGACGCGATGCAGCGGCCGATCGATGCGCTTTGTGCGGAGATTCGTCAGTTGCCGGGCGATGCCACGGCCGAGCGCTATAACCTGCTGTTGCGGCCCTGGCTGTGGTGGCTGACCCTGGCCAGCAATAACCGGGTGTTCCAGAACCTGGCGACCAGCGACATCGTCACCAGCATCTTCGACGAGCACGGTTTCAGCGATTACGAACTGCAGCTGACCGGCAGCTACACGCCGCGCGAGTATTGTGTGCAGTACGGCGAGACGGACTTTGCCTTCGTCTCGCGGTTGCTGGAGGAAGAGGGCATTTTCTGGTTCTTCACCCATGCCGACGGTACCCATACCCTGGTACTGGGCGACAGCAACGACGCTTTTCCGCCCTGCCCGAATGCCACCACCATTCAATATTTCGGCCAGCAGATGGGCGAGCGCGAACTGCATGGCATCCGCTCGGGGCAGATCTGTCGGCAGGCGGTGTCCGGTGTTTACCGCGCCACCGATTACGAATTCACCACGCCGACCACCTCGCTCTACGGTCAGGCCGAGGCGGTCGCCGGGCCGTTGTCGGTCTACGAGCATCCCGGCGGCTATACCGCCAAAGCGCGCGGCGATGCCCTCGGCACGATGCGGGTGAACGCGCTGCGCAGCCAGGAAAGCCGCTTTATCGGCGAGAGCGATTGCCGCTGGCTGGTGCCGGGGCACAGCTTCACCCTGAGCGGCCACGAGGACGACTCGGCGAATATCGAGTGGGTTGTGACCCAGGTCAGCCACGAGGCTGGCCACGAACATTACCGCAATCGCTTCGAGGCGATCCCCAAGAGCACCAATTACCGGCCGCCGCGCACCACGCCCAAACCACGCATGCACACCCAGACCGCCATCGTCGTCGGCAAGTCCGGCGAGGAAATCTGGACCGACGAATACGGCCGCATCAAGATCCAGTTTCCCTGGGATCGCGACGGTGCCAACGACGAGGCCAGCTCCTGCTGGGTACGCGTGGTGCTGCCCTGGAGCGGCAAGGGTTTCGGTATGCAGTTCATCCCGCGTATCGGTCAGGAGGTGATAGTCACCTTTATCGATGGCGACCCGGACCGGCCCCTGGTCACCGGCTGCGTATACAACGGCGATAACGCGCTGCCTTATGAGTTGCCGGCGAACCAGACCCAATCGGGAATCAAGACCAACTCCAGCAAGGGCGGCGGTGGTTTCAACGAATTGCGTTTCGAGGATAAGAAGGACAGCGAGGAGGTGTTCCTGCAGGCGCAGAAGGACTTCAAGATCAACGTACTCAACGACACCACCGCCACCGTCGGCCACGACGAGACGCTGACGGTACAGAACGCGCGCACCCGCACGGTGAAGGATGGCGACGAGACCATTACCCTGGAGCAAGGCAGCCGCACCGTGACCATCGAGACCGGCAGCGATACCCTTGACGTGACCGACACCCGCACGGTGACCGTCGGCAGCGACCAGACCCACAGCACCGGCGGCAACCATACGCACAAGGTCGCCGGTAACTACGAGCTGACCGTGGACGGCAACCTGACCATCAAGGTCAGTGGCACCCTGACCCTGCAAAGCGGCGGCGACTTCACCGCCAAGAGCGATGCCAATCTCACCGCCCAGGCCGGTACCGCGTTGACCAACAAGGCCGGCACCGCTCTGACCAATCAGGCCGGCACCACCCTGGACAACAAGGCGGGTACGACCCTGACCAACGACGGCGGCGTCAGCCTGATCAACAAGGCCAGCGCCGAGCAGACGGTGGACGGCGGCGGCATGCTGACCATCAAGGGCGGCCTGGTGCAGGTGAACTGATGATCAGCCAACAGCGGGCACCGACATGAGCGGCGCGAACGGCACCTTCAACCTCCACCGTGGCGATCGCCAGCTGCGCGGCGCCCTGCAGGACGGCAATCTGAACGGCCCGCTGCGTGTCGACGAGGAGGGCCGGCCGCAGGCCAGCCTGAGTTATCGTCAGGGCGTGCTGCACGGCCCATTCGCGCTGCTCTATCCCAACGGCAAGCCGATGGCGCGGATGAATTACGAGAACGGCAAACTGCATGGCCCGGCGACCTACTACGCGCCCGAGGGTTGGGTGCAGCGCCAGGCCAACTACCGCGTCGGCTTGCTGCACGGCGATGTGAAGACCTTTTTCGCCGATGGCACCCTGGCCGAGTGGCAGCGCTATCACGCCGGCGAATTGCACGGCCTGCAACAGCGTTTTCACCCTGACGCGCAATTGTCCTGGCGGCAATTGTTCCAGCAGGGCCTGGTCGCCGAGGCCGAGCAACGCTTCAGCAAGGACGGCCGGCCGCTGGATCAAGAGGGTAAACCGATCTCGCGCCTGGCCTGGTGGTGGCGACGGCTAACCCAGGCGCCTGAGGCGTGAGCATCCTGTTGCTGGATGAAAAAGCCGCCAGCTACGCGCCCCGATCCACACTACGGACCTTCTTTGTCAGCGTTGAGTGCGATGGGTATCGCTGCGCTCATTCGACGGTGCGCGTCGGTTAGGGAATCAGCATCTGCACCTGGCCGGGGTAGGTGATGGTGATCACCCCGGCATAGCTGCACATCAGCGTGCAGTTGGCATCCAGCGCCGGCATCTTGCCGATCAGCACCGTGGGCGCGCCCGGTATCCAGGGGCTGGCGGTGGCGGGGATGCAGGGCATCGGTGTGAGCACGCCGAGCGCCGCAGCGGTGGCCGCGGCGACGGTCGGGTTGGCCGGACTCTGGCACATGCCGAACGTGGGAATGTTGACCAGCGGAATGTAATCCATAATGTTCGCCGCCGGCATGCTGGCCGTCATGGTGCAATTGGTCGGCAACACATTGAGCACCGCGGGGGCGACGCCGAAGCTGCAGCTCATGGTGGCGCCCGAGCAGACTTGCGGACTACCCATCTTTTACTCCTTGGTTGGCGTATTCGCCCAAGGAGCCTAGCCGGTTAGCCGGCGATTTTCACCTGAGGCCGCGGCGCTGCCTCCTACCAACTCCGATAAGGCAGGAACTTGCCATTGAGCACGATCTGCACACGGTCGCCCTTGGGGTCGGCTACGCGGGCGATATCCATGCTGAAGTCGATGGCGCTCATGATGCCGTCGCCGAACTCCTCATGGATCAGTTCTTTGATGGTGTCGCCGTAGACATTGATCATCTCGTAGAAGCGGTAGATCAGCGGATCGGTGGGGATCGCCTTGTCCCAATGCTTGTGCGGGAACGCCTGCAGCGCCTGGCTGACTTCACTCGGCAGCTCCAGCAGATCGCATAGTTTGTCGGCGAGCTCTGCCGGCATGCTGTTCATGCCCAGGCAGGCCGAGGTGGTCCATACCGGCGACATGCCGAGCTGTTCGGCAATCTCGGCCCAGCTCAAGTCGAGGCGGCCTTTGGCGGCGAGGATGGCGGTTTGCATGCTGGCTTTATCCATGAGGGGGCTCCTTGTGTGGTTGCGCTGGTTGTATCGGCGATGCGCCAATGAGGTGCATTTGCGCTGATGGCATGGGTGGCAAAGCCACTCGTCCAAGGCCGGAGCAGGAGCTGTGCCAGTTGCTGTGCAATGGATTCAAGTAATTGATATCGCTTGGATTTAGCGAAAACCCGGAGCGTCGATTTAGGCGGCCTTTGGCGACGGCGAGGTGCGTCGGATCGCTGATGAGGTGTTTTGGTGCAAGACGGCCGTGCACGAAGGTCGAGCAGCGCCTGGAGTGCAGCGAGATCGAGCCGCGCTGTTTTTTGCCGGCGCTCGCACGAGGGAAAAATAAATTGCGCGGTTGTGTAACGCCGCTAGGCTTCGTCGCTCTAGTTGAATGCCGGCACGCAAAACAACCTATTCGACCGGCGCAATCAGACTACCGAGGAATATTCCCATGACTAGCAAAACCACCGCTACTGGCGCTGCCATCGCATTCGCTGCTGTTTCCCTGTTCTCTGCCCTGAGCAGCACCACTGTCGTGGCCGAAGAAGCCCAGGTGCATTGCTACGGCGTGACCTCGTGCAAAGGCCAGAACGACTGCAAAACCGCGGAAAACGCCTGCAAAGGCCAGGCGTCCTGCAAAGGCCACGGTTTCAAGGCAATGAGCCTGGCCGAGTGCAACGCCGCCAAAGGCACTGTCGGCGAATAATCGAACTGGGGCGGTCGCACTACGCGATCGCCCCGTATCGACCATCAGGAGCCGAGCATGTCGACTGAACACCACCACCTGGGATTTGGCCTGGGGCTGCGCAGTACCTACTACCAGGCCATTCTCGAACAGCGCCCGGCGGTCGACTGGTTTGAAATCATTTCCGAGAATTATATGGTTGAGGGCGGCAAGGCCCTTTACTACCTGGATGCCATCGGCGAGCACTATCCGCTGGTGATGCATGGCGTGTCGCTGTCGATCGGTGGCCCCCATGAGTTGGACCGCGAATACCTGCGACGCCTCAAACAATTGACCGCGCGGGTTCAGCCGAAGTGGATCTCCGACCATCTATGCTGGAGCCGCGGCAATGCCCACCAACTGCACGACCTGCTGCCGTTGCCCTACACCGAGGAAAGCCTGCAGCATGTGGCCGCGCGGGTACGTCAGGTGCAGGACGTGATCGAACGGCCGCTGGTGCTGGAGAACGTTTCCAGTTACCTGCGCAGCGCCGACGACCAGTTCAGCGAATGGCAATTCCTCGCCGCGCTCAGCGAACTCAGCGGCTGCGAGTTGCTGCTCGACGTCAATAACGTCTATGTCAGCGCGCGCAACCATGGCTTCGATCCCTGGGAGTTCATCAGTGGTCTGCCCGCCGAGCGCGTGCGTCAGTTGCATCTGGCCGGGCACAGTGACTACGGCAGCTACCTGATCGACACCCACGACCAACCGGTCTGCGATCCGGTCTGGCAGCTCTATCAACGTACCCTGGGCCACCTCGGCATGGTCTCGACGCTGCTTGAACGCGACGACCATTACCCGCCGCTGGATGAATTGCTCGACGAACTGAACAAAGCCCGTGGCTTTGCCGCGGTGGCGCTTGGCGAAGGCTCGGCATGCGTCTGAACGACTGGCAGCGTGAGGTCGAGGCTTACCTGTTGGGGGCGGACGCGACGCCCACGCCGGCGCTACGTGACAGCCTGCTCGGCAGCACCGGGCTGGGCGTCGAACAAGGCCTGGCGATTTACCACAACGCCTACCGCGCGCGCTTGCTCGAGGCGCTGCGCGGCGACTATCCGGCAGTGCACGGCTGGCTCGGCGACGAAGAGTTCGACGCCCTCGCCCTCGCCTATATCGACGCCCACCCCTCGCGGCATTTCAGCCTGCGCTGGCTGGGTGCCGAGCTGGCGAGTTTCATCGACGCTTTTCTGGTACCCGAACAGGCGCAGCCGCTGAGCGAGCTGGCGCGCCTGGAATGGGCCTTCACCCTGGCTTTCGACGCACCGGCGGGCGAGCCGCTGAGCTTGGCGCAGATGGCCGAGCTACCGGCCGAGGAGTGGCCGACCCTGCAGTTGCGCTACCTCCCCGCAGTGCAGGCGCGGCCCTGTCGCTTCAACAGCCTGGCGCTGTGGCGGGCGATCAAGGACCAGGCGCCCTTCCCTGGCAGCCAGGCCCTGGCGCAGGAACAACTGTGCCTGATCTGGCGCGATGGCTTGGTCAGCCGCTACCGCAGCCTGGACTGCGCCGAAGCCGCCGCCCTGCGTGGGATGGCCGAGGAAGGCTGGAGTTTCGGCGAACTTTGCTCGCAACTCGACGAATATGGCGAGCAGGCCGCCTTACAGGCGGCGACCTGGTTACGCCAATGGCTCAACGACGGGCTGTTGCGACGTGACGGAGGGCGCGGGGAATAGGCTGAACCGATTGGCGGCTGGCCGAGTCAGCATTTCTACCTTCTGAACGCTTTGGAACGGTGGAGAACGCCATGCTCGCCAATTTGCCAGCCGCCCTGCGCGGCATCCAGCTACCCCTGCGCGTGCGTCTGTGGAATGGTACGCATCTCGACCTTGGCCCCGAGCCGCGCCTGACCATGGTGGTGACCGACCCGAGCCTGGTCACGCAATTGGCGCATCCGAGTCTCGACCTGCTCGGTAGCGCCTATGTCGAAGGTCGCCTCGATCTGGAAGGACCGATTGAGGCGGTGATCGAGTTGGGCGACACGCTCAGCGAGTTGCTGCTCGGTGACGACTTTATCGATATGCAGGCGAGCAGTGCCCATGACAAGGACAGCGACGCCGCGGCGATCAGCTATCACTACGACCTGTCCAACGACTTCTACGCGCTCTGGCTGGATCGCGAAATGGTCTATTCCTGCGCTTATTACGAAACCGGTCGCGAAGACCTCGACCAGGCCCAGCAGGCCAAGTTGCGCCACCTGTGCCGCAAGCTGCGCCTGCAACCGGGCGAGCGTTTGCTCGATGTCGGTTGCGGTTGGGGCGGGCTGGCGCGCTTCGCCGCCCGTGAGTTCGGCGTTGAGGTGCTCGGCATCACCCTTAGCCAGGCCCAGTTGGAATGGGGGCGGCGGCAGGTCGCGGAGGAAGGGCTGGGCCAGCGGGTGCGCCTGGAATTCATGGACTACCGCGACCTGCCGCAGGACCAGGGCTTCGACAAAATCGTCAGCGTCGGCATGTTCGAGCATGTCGGCCACGTCAACCTGCCGCTGTATTGCCAGCGCCTGTTCGGCGCCCTGAAGGCCGGCGGTCTGGTGATGAACCACGGCATCACCGCCCGCCACAGCGACGGCCGGCCGGTCGGGCGCGGCGCCGGTGAATTTATCGGCCGCTATGTGTTTCCCCAGGGCGAGCTGCCGCACCTGGCGACCATGGCCCGGGTACTCAGCGATGCGGGGTTGGAGGTGGTCGATGTGGAAAGCCTGCGCCGCCATTACGCGCGCACCCTGCAGCAATGGAGCGCGCGGCTGGAAACCCAGTTGAGCGAAGCGGCGCGCCAGGTGCCCGAACAGGTGCTGCGTATCTGGCGCCTGTACCTGGCCGGCTGCGCTTACGCCTTCGCCCGTGGCTGGATCAACCTGCATCAGATTCTCGCGGTCAAGCCGCTGGCCGACGGCAGTCATCCGCTGCCCTGGACGCGTGGCGATCTGTATCGCTGAGTCCGGTTCCCGCATGGGCCAGCGGCATTCGGCCTACCGATAACGATGGCAAGCCGAGAGCTGTTTTCAGCGAACCTGAGTCTTCGATGGAATTTTCTCCGTTACGAACGCCACTAGAGACGGTCAATTAGCGTAACGCGAGTTTTTATCCCGAGAAAATCCGAGCGTGGCTCACGGTTTCATTTGCGCGTGGCTGTGCCGCTCCCAGCGTTATGTCTGCAAACGTTGGCCAGCCCCACAGATCGAGGAATGATGGTGGAAGCGCTTCATCGTGCACCCCTCTCCGGGCATTGCCGGGAGCCCGCCGATGAATCGAATACCTGAGCCCTCTACCAGCTCCTCTTCCTCCAGCGAAAGCAGTGCTCCCGGAACCTTGGACGACACCGCTCACTGGGGGCCCGGTAATCGCGTTCCAGACCTGCAACTGCCGTCTTCGTCGCACCCGCCGGAAGATCCGCCGCCCGCCAAGCGCCCCCGCCTGGACCAAGCGGCTGCGAGATGGGAGGCTCTAGCACGAGCCTCTCAGGCCGACAGGCGGTGATCGCCGTGGTGGAACCCACGGCCATGGATCACCACACACTCGGTACTCCACCTTCAACGAGAGAAATCTTATGTATCCCCAAGATGCTCGAGCCTGGCTCATGGAAGCATTCTCACGCGAGCGAAGCGGTCTAGCTAACACGCTGGTTTTCGATGCCCAGGGACAAGCTGTAGTCCATGCATCGGAAGGCGTCAGTTGCCTGTTATGGATTCCCGACCAGGATGTTCGATGGCACCTCTATGCCTCCCTGAAAGAAATAGATCCGAGGAGCGACGGCCATTTCCTGGCCATGGCGCTCGCACTCAACCTGCAATCCAGCCAGATGCAGGGTACCCAGATCGGGCTCAACCTGGAGACACGGCAGTTGTTGCTCCACAGGGTCGTTGAGCTGGATGTCGCCACCCTGGATGCCTCCGCAGTTCTACGACACTTCATCGGCCGCTGCCTGCACCTGCGTCAGGAGCTGAACAAAGCCATGACGGGGAGTAGCCGGGCTTCGAAGGCGGAGCTGCCGCACGCCTTTCACCCATCATCCGCATTTCGCCAACGTCTGGGTTGAGCACAGGAATCAACACCGATGAACACACCACCCATTTCACCGAACGTCTCCAGTTCGTCCCATACCTCCGAATCAAGTTCCAATGACCTTCAATGGCAGGCAGGGAACCAGGCCCCGGCACTTCAGCTGCCTGCCGGCTTGCATGCTCCTCTCCAGGGTCAGGCAAACGCGATGCTGAATATATCGGCGGCCTATCAGGCGAATATCCCGCTGCCTGGGCCCGGGCAGGGCTGGATGCTGCCCCATATCCCGCAGCTCGTTGTGGGTGAGGGCAGCTCTTCCTCGCCGCCAAGCATGCTGGATGTTCATTTGAGGCAATGGGTGGGCATGGCCGGCGATCCCGAAATAGCCAGTAATCGATGCATCGCGGAACAGCAAATTCTGGGGGTATTGAAAGGCAATAGCGGGCTGCTGGTACTGGAAAACCTGAAACTCGGTGAACTACCGGACGTTTTCGACCATCCCGATCTCGGCGCAAAGTTGAAGACGGTGGAAATCAGTGTCTGCGAGTTGGACAGGCTTCCCGCTTCACTATTGCGCCTTCCCAACCTGCAACACCTGAGTGTGATCGGTTGCCCGATTGGGGAACTGCCGGAGTTCGGCGAGATGCCCAGCTTGCAAACGCTTCACATACCCGATAACTCCCTGACCCGACTGCCAGACAACATCGGAAGGCTCAGCAATCTGCAGCGACTGACGGCAGATAGCAATCACCTCGAAGCCTTGCCGGATTCGTTGGTCCAGCTCGGCAACCTGCAGAAGATGAATATCTCGTTCAATCAAATCACCCGGCTGCCCGATGGCATGGCCGCGATGTCGTCGCTGCAGAGCCTGAACGTCAGCGCCAATCTGCTGGAGACGCTCCCCGACGACCTGGCCAGCTTGCCCCTGATCAAGCTAAAGGCCAATCTGATCGGATTTGCTGAAGTCCCGCCCGTGATCTTTTCATTGGACGTACTGGAAGAGCTGAAGCTCAACTCGAACCAGATGACGACGCTCCCGCCGGAGATCGCCCAGTTGCAGAACCTCTCCGAGCTGGATGTCTCGTTCTGCCGTCTCAGCTCGCTGCCGGAGGACATTGCCCGGCTTCCCCACGACTGCGAAATAGACGTGGGCGGCAATCCGCTTTCCGAAGCCATACGCAGCAATTTCGCCCGGATATATGAAGAGGGCGGCCCACAAATTCAGTTTACGGTGGATGAAGGAAACCCTGTGGCGCGCGCCAGCCAGCCGTTGGAAGCCAATGTGACGAAGTGGATGAAGGACCTTTCGCCCGAGCAATTGCACAAGTGGCAACAATTGGGAACGGAAAGCCGGGCCGACCATTTCAATACCTGGCTGGAATTCATGGACCAAACCGCGGACTTCAAGAACGAGCAGACCCGCCCCCACCTCGAACAACGGATGCGGCATCTGCTGAGTGATATGACCCATATGTTGGAAACCCGTGGGGATACCCAACTGGCTGTCTATCTGGGCATCGCCGAAGAAGCCACATCCTCATGTCGGGACCGCATTGCCGTGGGTCTGAACAACATGGAATTGCAGCAGGTCAATTTCCGCGCGGGCAAGGGAGAGCTGAGCAGCAGCCAACTGATGACCTTGGGGCGCGAGATGTTCATCCGCGAGCAGATCGGCCAGATCGCCGCCGAGAAGGTCAAAAGGCTGCGAATGGTGGACGAGGTGGAAGTCCACCTGGCATTCCAGGTTGGCCTGCAGAAGTCGTTGGGCCTGACCCTGGGTAATCAGGACATGCTGTACCGGACCTGTTCCCAGGTACGCGACAAGGATTTGCGACTGGCCGGGCAGCAAATCCACGCTTCGCTGAATACGCCGGCTTTGCTGCGTGACTTCCTGGCCGACTGGGCACCGCTGCGCGAATTCGTGAGACAGCGACACGCGGACGACTGGCAAGCCATCGAGCACAGCTTCCAGCAGCGCGAAGATCGCGCCTATGGCCAGAATGGCGATACCGATTGGCAGGCGCTCGAGGGACTGGGGACCGAGCGGGAACAGGCATTCCACGCGCTGTGCGCGCAAAAGGTAGATGAATTGCTGACAACCGACCTGCCCTCGTCATCGAGGCCACCGGAAGAACCGTCGGCCGGCAAGCGTCCTCGGCTGGAATGAGGGTTTGACGCGATCTTGCAGGCTCTACGAACTTAATCAGCGGTCAATTACCGTAACGCGAGATTTTTCATGTATCCCGAGAAAATCCGAGCATGGCTCATGGCTGCATTTGCGCATGGCTGTACAGCTCCTAGCGGTATGCCGGCAAACGATGGCCAGCTCGATAGATCGAGGGACGAGGGTGGGAGCATTTTATCGTTCACCGTTCTCCAGGCGTTGCCGGAATCCGGCCGATGAATCGAATACCTGCGCCCTCGACCAGTTCCGCTTCCAGCGAAAGCCTTGCTCCCGGGACCTTGGACGACACCGCTCACTGGGAACCCGGCAATCGTGTTCCAGGTCTGCAACTGCCGCCCGGCCTGCACCTTGCGCCTTCGGGTAGCAGTGGCGCGGATTTGCCAGGAGCCTCGTTGGCGGCATTTCAGGGCCGATTCGAGCTACCAGCCGCAGAACCGGGTTGGCGGTTGCCCAATATTCCCCAACCCCCTGTTAGTCAGGTATCCAGGCCTTCCACCTCGGACGACATGCTGGAAGTGCACGTGCGGAAATGGGTGGGCGAAGCTGCCACGCCGGAGCTGGCCGCGGGGCGGAAGTCTGCAGAGGCACACATTCTGGCTGTCCTCCAGGGCAGCGTCGAGGAGCTGGAGCTGAGTAACCTGAGACTGGGGGCGCTGCCGGATCTCTTCGATCATCCCGATGCGATCCGCAGCCTGCGGTTCGTGACAATCGAAAATTGTCAGCTTGATACCCTTCCACCTTCCCTTTTGCGGCACCCCACTCTGCAGACGCTGGACGCCCGGTATTCGGGCCTGCGCCATCTTCCAGAATTCGGGGAGATGCCAAACCTGAGCCTTATAAATCTTTCCAACAACCAATTATCCGAATTGCCGGAGAGTATTGGCAGGCTGGGGGCCCTCATAGAGATCAAAGCCGAAGGCAACCGTCTGGTCTCTCTGCCGACGTCGATCGGGCGACTCGCAAACTTGGTAGGACTCGATGTTTCGATCAATCACATCACGCGGTTGCCCGACACCCTGGACGGTATGAGGTCGCTGGCCACACTCGATGTCAGCACCAACCCTATCGGGGATCTCCCCGAGTCGTTGCGTCAGTCTCCTCTCCTCGCACTGAATGCTAACTGGACGGAGTTGCGGCAGATATCCCCGGTGCTGCTCTCGATGATTGGGCTTGAGGATCTGCTGCTCGAACAGACGCTGGTGACGACCCTTCCTCCCGAAATCGCCCAGATGAGCAACCTGCGGGAGTTGAATGTTGCACACTGCGAGATAACGTCCTTGCCCGAGGAAATCGTCCAGCTTCCCGAGCAGTGCACTGTAAACCTGACTGGCAATCCGCTTTCCGAAGCCATCCTCAATAACCTGCGGCAGGCGCAGGGGCAGGGGGGGCCGCAAATCCACTTCTCCGTGGATGAAGGCGAAGAGGAGAACCGCGCCACCCAGCCGTTGGAAGTCAATGTGGCCAGGTGGCTGAATGGCCTTTCACCCGAGCAATCGCAGATGTGGCAACGATTGGGCAACGACACTCGGGCCAGCCATTTCAATACTTGGCTGGAGCTAATGGATCAGACCGCGGATTACCGCAACGAGCAGACACGGCCACGTCTCGAGCAACGGATGCAGCAGTTGCTGACCGACCTGACTCGGATGCTGGAAACGCCAGGGGATACTCATCTAGCGCTCTATCTCGGCATAGCAGAAGAAGCCACTTCGACCTGCCGGGACCGCATCGCGGTCGGTCTGAACAACATGGAAATGCAGCAGATCAACATCCGCGCGAGCAGGGGCGAGCTGAGCAGCAGCCAACTGATTACCCTGGGACGGGAGATGTTCATCCGCGAGCAGATCAGCCAGATCGCGGCGGAGAAGGTCAAGGGTCTGCGGATGGTCGATGAGGTGGAAGTCCACCTGGCATTCCAGGTCGGCCTACAAGAATCGATGGGGGCTGACTTTGGGTAATCAGGACATGCTGTATCGGGCTTGTTCCCAGGTTGGGGACGACGACCTGCTGCAGGCCAGGCAAGGCATCGAACAGCAACTGAACACACCGGGTCCGTTGCGTGACTTCCTGGCCGACTGGGCACCGCTGCGCGAGTTCGTGAAACAGCGGCACGCGGACGACTGGCAAGCCATCGAGCACAGCTTTCAGCAGCGCGAGGATCAGGCCTATGGCCAGGATGGCGATACCGATTGGACGGCGCTCGAGGGGCTGGGGACCGAGCGGGAACAGGCATTCCACGCGCTGTGCGCGCAAAAGGTAGACGAATTGCTGACAACCGACCTGCCCTCGTCATCGAGGCCAGCGGAAGAACCGTCGGCCGGCAAGCGCCCTCGGTTGGAGTGAAGGCGCGATCTCCGTGATCTGTCGCGCTCAGTTTTTTGGTGGGTTAGTGGCGTGGGGCAGGTTTTACAATCGATAGCGAAAGTTGTGCGGCACCTAACCCACCAAGTGCTGATCGGCCTATCCTTTTTTGTGGATCGCATGCAGCAATGCCCTGTAGAAGCCAGGGGGCATCTAGTCCTTGCTGTGGTCCGGCAGTGTTGCTGCGCCGCTCGGATCGCCAGCAAGCTGGCTCCTACGTTTTACTGCCCATCGCTCCTGAGAAGCTGTTAATGCAAGTCGTGAAATAGTTCGCACGGGCTATTTCAACAGACTGAGCAGGGCATTTTTCTTCAATACCGCACACCGCGTACCCGTCAGTCTTGCCGCTCTTTCGGCAACTGCGCGGGTGTGAGATGACGGTACTACTTTCCATGGCGGCCTTTGCCCTGGCCTCTTCGATCTCCCCGGGCCCGGTCAATCTGGTGGCATTGAGCGCCGGCGCCCGCTATGGCCTGCGCGCCAGCCTGCGGCACGTGACCGGAGCGACCCTGGGTTTTACCTTGCTGTTGTTGGCCATCGGCCTGGGGCTGCACCAGCTGTTGCAGCACTGGCCATGGCTGCAGAGCCTGCTGCACGGGGTCGGCGTGGCCTTCCTGCTGTATATGGCGATCGGTCTGGCGCGCGACGACGGTCGGCTCGACAACGGCAAAGCGCAACGGGTACCCGGGCTGCTCACCGGTGCGGCGATGCAGTGGCTCAACCCCAAGGCCTGGCTGGCGTCGCTGGCCGGCATGAGCGCGTTCGCCAGCGATGGCGAGCCGCAGTTGGTCGGCCAGTTCGCCGGCTTGTATTTCGTTATCTGCTACCTGTCGATCGCCTGCTGGGCTTATGCCGGCGCATTCCTGCGGTCCTACCTCGAACAACCGCGGCGCATGCGCCTGTTCAACCGTAGCCTGGCCCTGTTACTGGCGGCCTCCGCGCT
>NZ_CAMPHI010000001.1 GCF_946885955.1 uncultured Pseudomonas sp. | reverse complement strand
CCGCCGCCTCCATTGCCTCTGGCATAGGCCGAGTCGATCAACAGGTTGGCATCCGGTGCAACCACCGCCGAGAGCAGCAGTGCGCAGGTCGAGAGTGCCAGTACGCGAAGAGTCTTGTTAACCATGATCGGTTGCTCCGTGGAAGCGATGTGGGGCATTCGCAGCCTGCTCGCTGCAATTGGCGTATCCCTTCGCCGGGCTGTGCGGCCGGCGGCACTTGCGCGTTGGTTGGGGCAGTGCTCCTTTGCGTCAGTATGCGATTTTCCCCAGCGGAAATTGTGCGGTCGTTTCAAACAATGAAAAATTCGCTAGACCAAAAACGGCGAGTGCTCGACACTTTCTGAAACAAATGCGCGTGCAGGATCGCTCGCCCGGCGCAAAAAGAAAAAAAGCCAACAACGCTCCACGACGAGGACATGGTAATGGACGATCTATACCCCGCCGGCCCGGTCAGTGTGCCCGCCACACTGACTCGCCCCACAAAAGCCTATAAAAACCAGGCCTGGCTTGCAGTCGCCAGCCTGGGCTTGTTCGTGATGCTGTATTTCGCCCTGGTCGGTTGGTTCGGCTGGACGGCCTGGCGGCTCATCAACACCGGGATGGCCGGGGGCGATGGCTCGTTCGGCTACGTCCTGGTCGGCGGCTGTGCGGCCTTTCTCTGTGTGTTCCTGCTCAAGGCGCTGTTTTTCGTCAACCGCGGTGGCGCGCCCGATCATGTGCAGGTGCTCGCCGAGGACCACCCTAAGCTCTTCGCCTTTCTCTATCAGTTGGCGGACGAGGCGGGGGCGCCGCGCCCGCATCGGGTGTATCTGTCGGCACGGGTGAACGCGGCGGTGTTCTACGACCTGTCGATCTTCAACCTGCTGTTTCCCTCGCGCAAGAACCTGGAGATCGGCCTGTCGCTGGTCAACGTGCTGACCCTGAGTGAACTCAAGGCCGTGCTGGCCCATGAGTTCGGTCATTTCGCCCAGCGCTCCATGGCCATCGGCAGTTGGGTGTATATCGCCCAGCAGATCGCCGCCCACGTCGTCGCCAAACGCGATGCCCTGGATAAGCTCCTCGGCCTGATCTCGCGCATCGACCTGCGGATCGCCTGGATCGGCTGGTTGCTGTCGCTGATCGTCTGGTCGATCCGCTCGCTGCTCGATACGGTGTTTCGCCTGGTGGTGCTGGCGCAGCGTGCGCTGTCGCGGCAGATGGAGTTTCAGGCGGATCTGGTGGCCGTTGCGCTGACCGGCAGTGATGAGCTGGTGCATGCCCTGCACAAGCTGCAGTCGGCCGATGAGGCGTGGGATCGCACCCTGTCATTCGCCAACGGCGAATACCATCAGGGCCGCGCGGTCGATGACCTGTTCGACGTGCAGACCCGCATCATCGAGCGCATGGCGCAGATTCTCAACGACCCGGCCTATGGCCAGGTACCCGCCGACGAAACGGTCGCGCCGGACCAGCGCCGGGTGTTCGCTTCCAGCTTCGCCCAGCCGCCGCAAATGTGGTCGACCCACCCGGCCAACGCCGACCGTGAAGAGAATGCCAAGCGGACCTACCTGGCCGCCCCGCACGATGCGCGCAGCGCCTGGCTGCTGTTCGAGGACCCCAGCGACGTCCGCCAGCAATTGACCCGCTCGCTGTTCAGCGACGCCGAGCTGCAGCAGGTGACGCAGGAGCAGACCCAGCAGGCGCTCGAGGCGCGTTACGCCATGCTGCAATATGCGGCGCAGTATCAAGGCACCTATCTTGGCCGCGCGCTGGCCCGCCATGCGGCGCAACCCGCCGAGCTCTACCGGGTCGACGCCGCGATCGCAGACCCGGCCAGTGCGCTGGCTGCGCTGTACCCCGCATCGCTGGCGCAGGACCTCAGTCAGTGGCGCACCCTGGAGGAAGAAAAGGCCCTGCTCGAGGCGTTGCGCGACAAGGTCTACAAAGCCTCCGGCAGCAGCATCATGTTCCGCGGCAAAGCCCTGGCGCGGGCTGACCTGGCGCGTGTGGTCGAGCAGGTCGGCGAGGAAATCGAAAGCGTACGCGCGCGTATCTTCGCCCACGACCGGCAGTGCCGCGCGGTGCATCTGGCCGTGGCCGCCAACCTGGGCAACGGCTGGAGCGACTACCTGATCGGCCTGATCGATGTGCTGCACTATGCCGAACACAGCCTTGCCGACCTGCGCGATGCCCAGGGCCTGTTGAGCAACGTCACCGCCGTGGTCACCGCCGACGGCAAGGTCAGTGCGCGCGAACTCAAGCGTCTGCTGAAAACTGCCAATGAGCTGCACCGGGTACTGGGCGTGATTCACGGGCACAAGGCCGAGCTGCTGCTCGATGCCGAGCTGGCCGCACGGCTTGGCGTGCAGTCCTGGGCCGAATCCGTGGAGACGTTCAGCTTGCCTCTGGCGAGCAATGACAATATCAACGACTGGATGCGGGTCATCGACGGTTGGGTCAACAGCTTGGCCGGGCAGCTTGCGGATCTGTGCTCGGCGACCCTGGAGCAGCTGCTGCACACCGAGGCCGAGCTCGCGCGGCAATTGCGCGAACAACAAGCGGCGCCCGCGGCGCCGACACCCTCGCAGATCCCCTTGCAGTATGGCGTGTTGTTGGCCGGCGCCGAACGTAAACGCCAGAATAAGCTCGACTGGTGGGACCGCTTCCAGATCGCCGACGGCCTGTTCGCCACCTTTGCCCGTCTGCTCGTCGCGGGGGCGATAGTCGGCGTGGTGCTCGGTTTCGGCAGCCTGGCCGGTTTGGAAACCAGCGTCTCGGTGTACAACGGTCTGGGCACCCCGGTGGTTGCGCAGATCGCCGACCGCACGGTGCGGCTTGCCGCGTTTTCCGCCACCCAGGTCGATGTCGAGCTGAAGGACGACAGCCAGGTCAGTGCCCGTACCGCGAGCGGCGAGCTGATCGAGACGTTCGCTCCGAGCCTGTCCGGCGTCGGCTTGCATTATGTCTACAACGTCGCCGGCGCCAGCCCGCTGGTGCAGTGGACCGCGGTGTACGGCAATGTCGCCGAGGAGCGGCCGAATATCCTTGGCGCGCCGCGCTGGTCGAGTGCGCATGCCGACCTGTTTTTCAGCGAGCCGCCTGAGACCATCAAGAGCAAGAGCGGTGGCGGCAAGCGCCGGGTGCTGGACGGCATGGGCGAACGGGCGCCGGAAGAGGTGCTTGCGGTGGCGACCGACCCCAAGGAGGCCGGGCAGATCATCCGTGCCCACGCCCGCTGGGATGACGCCGGCAGCCCCCATCACGGCGATTGGCAGAGCCTCGCGCAGCAGCTCGAGGCTGCGGAGTAACGCGGCGTCAGCGCGGCCGATCAGCGGATGCCGTAGCGGCGCTTCAGGGCGCCGACTTCGGCCGCGTTGCTATGCAGGAAGGTGTCGAACTCCTCGACCACCGCGGGGTGACGGATGCTCGACAAGCGATAAAAGCCCTGGACGTGCGGCAGCGTTTCGTCGAACACCAGGGCGTCGGGTTTGTGCAGGACCTGCGCCAACTGGTAGCGGCCCACGTCGACGTTCATGTACACACCATCCACCCGGCCGGCTATGCCCTGCAGCAGCGACTGCTGGAGGCTGGTGACTTCGCGCACAATCAGCGTGCCCTGACGTATCGCGTCGAGATACTTCCAGGGGGTGAACCCGCGCACGGTGCCCAGGCTGGTCAGGCGTTCGAGGCCTTGGCCGAGGTGCGCCGGGAGCACCAGTACGCCGTCGGTATAGCTCGCCACCGGAGCCGAATAGCGGATGGCTTTGCCCAGGCGAGCGGCCGTTTGCCAACTGGGGTTGTCCGGGTATTTGAAGTCCAGTTTTTCCCCGAAGAAGTTGCGGTAGAGGCGGGCGACGGGCAGCGCCTGGTATTCGAAACGGTAACCCTTGCTGCGCGCGAACGCGTCCAGCACATCGCGGGCGAAGCCGCTGAACGCGTCGCCTTCGTTGCTGTAATGCGGGTAGTAGTTCAGCGCTTCCACGCCCACCAGATAGTCGGTTTCGGCGTAGGCCTGGCGGCAAACCGCGGAAATCAGCAGCGCGATAACCAGGCGTCTCATGCTTGCACTCCGGGACTTTGGATTGCTGTTCAGCGTAGAAGAAAATCCTCACGCAGGTCGCGCGGCGACCCCGCCAACCACTTTCCCTGAACTCATTGCGCCTGAACGGCCTCACAATTAAAGAGCGTTCAAGCGGGGCTGCACGTCATCGGTGGTCATTCTGCGCTTGTGCGCCAGGTGGCTGTCAGTGCCAAGCAATGACGGCCTTATTGGAGATCCAGAGAGGAGACGCCCATGACCATGTTGAAGAATCGCCTGGCGGCGGCCGTCATAGTTCCGCTGCTCGCCATGTCGGCGCTGGCTGCCGAAACCGGGACACAAGAGGCGGTCAAACCCTACAGCAAACCCGATAACAGCTTTATCAGCATCAACGGTGCCGTGACCTCGGCCGGGCCGGACAGCTTCGTGCTCGACTATGGTGACGGCGTCATCACCGTCGAAATGGATGACTGGGACTGGTATCACGAGGGCTACAAGCTGATCGACGGTGACAACGTCACAGTGTACGGACGTATTGACGACGACCTGTTCGAAGTCCCGAAAATCGAGGCCGACAGTGTCTATGTGAAGGGGTTGAACAGCTTCTTTTTCGCCAGTGATGCCGACGAGGAGGACGTGGCTCATATCAGCGTGGTGACCACTACCACGGCAGCCATCCAGGGCAACGTGAAGAGCATCGAAGGCCGGGAGTTCACCGTCGACACCGGTACGGGCACGGTGCGCGTCGATACTTCGAGCATGCCCTATAACCCGCTCGACAAGCAGGGTTATCAGCAACTCAAGGAAGGCGACCGGGTCAGTGTGGTCGGCGCGCTGAACCCCGGGTTTTTCTCCAAGCGGGAAATCGAAGCGGATGCGGTGATGACCCTGAGCCGGGATAAAGCCAAGCAATCGAGCTGAGTGCTTGGCCTTGCCGGGCATTGTGCCGCCGCGCGAATCCCGCGGGGCATTCGGCGGCGGCAACCGCTTCTAATGCGCCGCCAACTGGTTCTGCGGGTAGAGCGGCGAGCGCGGGCCGGGCAGGATACCGTTGGCGTGTGGGCTCAACAGGCGCTGGCTGGCGATGCCCGCGACCTCATGACCACGGTCGTTGAGGGTGTTGATGATCTGGTTGACCGCCGCGGTGATCAGCATGCCGACCAGGCCGCCGCCGGAGTTGTTCTGGTTCTCCGCGGTGCTGGCGAAAGCGTTGCCCTGCCACAGTTGCTGGCCAGTGCGCAGGTCGATCAGTTTGGCGCTAACGGCCACTGCGGTTTCACTGGCGATCACCTTGTAGCTGCTGCCGTACTGGCTGACCTCTATATACAGCGCCGCATCCGCGCCGAAGATTTCATGCAGCTTGGCCGGTGGCGCCGCTTGCATTTCTTCGGGGTTGAGCAGGCCGTTCTGCCTGAAGGTTTCGTCGACCAGAGCCACCGGCAGCACGTAATAACCGGCTTCGGCGAGCGGTAGCGTCACCTGGGAGAGCACGCTGTAGGTCGCCTTGACGTCCGGCGAGGTGTTGATCGGTGGCAGCACCAGGATCGAGGCCGGGTTGCTTTGCCGAAACGCGCTGTAGTCATAGGGCGTGGATTGCCCGGCGCAGCCGGCGAGCAGGCTGACGAGCAGCAGCGGGAGCAGTTTGCTGAAAGAAGGCATCATGGCTGATCGGTCTCCGGCTTATTCGCGGCGTTGCGCAGAAGAAAGTCCATGTAAGGCGCGGACTCCGGAAACAGCGCTTTCTCGGTTTCGAACTGCTGGCGTACCTGATCGGCCTTGCCGACCTCGGCATAGAGCATGCCCAGGTGTGCGTGAAAACCCGGCGCGGGCGTTCTTGCTTTGCTGCGGGCCTCCTGCAGGCTGGCTTCCAGGGCGATGATCTGCTGCGACGGGTCGCTGGTTTCGCCATTGAAGTGGGCGTAGACCTGTTCCTGATAACCGCTCCAGTGGTAGAGCGGCTGGGGTTGGGCGGCGCAGCCGCCGAGCAGACCAGCCACCGCCAGGGAAAGTGTCAGGTGGCGTAGTGGTGCGCAAACTAGCGGGAAATTCATTTTTACCCTTCCTGTGTGGCTCACTGCGCGGGCTTCCAGGCGCCGCTGTCTACGCCATTGACCAGGTTGTTGACCGCTTCGCGGATCGCCAGGTCGAGGACCTTGCCATTGAGGGTCGAGTCATAGCTGGCGGTGCCGCCGAAGCCGATCACTTCGCGGTTGGACAGGCTGTACTCGCCCGCGCCTTGAGCCGAGTAGACGACTTCGGAGGTGCGCACGTCGACGATGTTCAGGCTGACCTTGGCATAGGCGATCTGCTCTTTGCCGCGGCCGAGGATGCCGAACAACTGATGGTCGCCGACCACCTTGCGGCCGAACTCGGTGACATCGCCGGTCACCACGAAATCGGCGCCACGCAATTGCTGGGCTTTCTGGCTGATGCTGCTTTCCTGCTGGATCTCCGCCATGTTGTCGCGGTCCAGCACATTGAAACGGTTGGATTGCTGCAGATGAGTGATCAGGATCGTCTTCGCTTGCCCGCCCAGACGGTCGACGCCGTCGGAGAACAGGCCGCGCATGTAGCTGGAACGGTTATCGAACTTGCCCACGGCGATAGGGCTACGGGGCTCGTGATAGATGCTTTGAGCGGATGCCACCTGGGCAACTTCAAGGGTGCGCGAATGTTCCGTGGCGCAGCCGCTGAGCAGGGCCAGGAGGCCGAGCAGGCCAAAGGCGCGTATGGCTATTTGCATAAGATTTTCTCGTTGGCCGGGCATGGATGCGCCGGGCGCTGCCGGCTGTTGCGCGGTGCGCGATGGTGCGTCCATGACCGTATTCGTCCTTGGGGCCGGCACTGGGCCGGGCGTATGTGCGAAAGCGATGACATGGCTGGCATATGGCCAGTTTTTCCAGGTCGGGCGGCAGTCTACAAACAATGCGCGCAGCTGGCCAGGCGCACGAGCAACATCAGTCCCTCGACGATACCGACCAACGGCTATGCTTTTTCTCAATATACCGGTCGACCTGCCGATATTTTCTGGAGAACAATAAGTCGGTTGATTTGTGTACAGTTATGTATCCAATTCTCTTGCCCGCACTCCTTGAAGGTGATCGCTCATGCGCTTGTGGAAACGCAGTATTCAGTGGCAGCTGATTCTCAGCATGGGGGCGGCGTTGCTTGCCAGTATCCTGATCGTGGTGGCGATCTATTCGGCGGTAGTCAACCGGCTGAGCGACCGCTACCTCCTGCAGGAAGCGCTGCCGTCGAGCATTTTGGCGATCCGCAACGATCTCGAACGGGTGCTGGCCGAACCCTTGACCGCCGCCCGCGGTATTGCCGAGAACACCCTGGTGCTCGACTGGCTGGCGCAGGGCGAAGACGCCGCCCAGCAGCCGGCTTTCAGCCGCTACCTGGCCGGTGTGCAGGATCAGCAGAAGGCCCTGACCACCTTTATCGTGGCGGCCGACAGCGGTCATTACTTCACCGGCAAGGGCCTGGATCGCACCCTGACCCGCGGCCCGGCGGACAATGCCTGGTTCTATGGTTTTCTCGACAGTGGCAAGCAGCGCTCGCTGGATATCGATATCGACGCCACCACGCGCAAGCCCACGCTGTTCATCAATCAGCGACTGTCCGCCGGCGGCAAGGTGCTCGGTGTTGCCGGGCTGGGTTTCAGCCTGAGCGGCATGTCCGATCTGGTCAGCAACTTCCGTTTCGGCGAGCAGGGTCGCATCTACCTGGTCAGCGCCGACGGGCGGGTCAAGGTGCATCCGGATTCCGCGCTCAACGATCAGCGCGAGTTGCGTCAGCTGGTCGGCGACCAGGCGGCCAGCGCGTTGCTCAAGGATGGTTCCCCGGTGCAGCACTTCAATCGTGATGGCGAAGATTTCCTGGCCTTGTCGCAGCCGCTGCCGGCGCTGGGCTGGCGTCTGGTCAGCGAGGTGCCGGAGGCGGAAATCTATGGCCAGGCGCGCCAGGCGTTATGGATGACCAGCCTGATTGGCGTGGCCGTGGCGTTGCTGTTCCTCGGCTTGGTGGTGCTATTAGCGCGCGGTCTGGTGCGGCCGATTCGCCAGGTGACCAAGGCGCTGGTGGAGATCGGCGGTGGCGGCGGCGACCTGACGCGCCGTCTGGACGAGTCGCGGGCCGACGAACTGGGTGATCTGTCACGGGGTTTCAACGCGTTTATCGGCAGCCAGCGCAGCCTGATCAGCGATGTCCTGGCCACCAGCGAGCGTTTGCGCAGCGCGGTCGAGCAGGTCGGTCAGGTGGTGGAGAACACCGCCGGGCGTTCGGGCCAGCAACAGGAAATGACCGACATGGTGGCCACCGCCGTGCATGAAATGGGGCTGACCGTGCAGGAGATCGCGCGTAACGCCAACAACGCCGCGCAGGCCTCGCGCAGTGCCCGCGACGAAGCCCAGCAGGCGCGTCAGGTGGTCGGCCAGTCGATCACCCACATCGAGAAAATGTCCGCCGACATCGGCGGCGCGGCGGCGGCGGTCAGCCAATTGGCGCAGCAGGTGGGTTCCATCGATCAGGTGCTGGCGGTAATCCGCGGTATCTCCGAGCAGACCAACCTGCTGGCGCTCAATGCCGCCATCGAAGCGGCGCGGGCCGGGGAAATGGGCCGTGGTTTCGCCGTGGTCGCCGATGAGGTGCGCACCCTGGCCAGCCGCACCCAGGCCTCCACCGATGAAATCCAGCAGATGATTGCCGGCTTGAAACAGGGCGCGGAAACCGCAGTGAACTCCATGCATGCCGGTCAGGCGGCGACTGGCACCGGTGTCGAGGCCAGCCAGCGCACCGGGCAGTCGTTGAGTGCGATCACCGAGCAGGTCGAGCGGATCAGCGACATGAACACCCAGGTGGCGGCGGCGACCGAGGAGCAGAGTTCGGTGACCGAGGAGATCAACCGCAACGTGCAGGGTATCGCCGACCTGGCCCACGCCACCGCCGACGAGGCGCGCAATTGCCGCGAAGACTGCCAGACCCTGCGCGGCCTGGCCGACGACCTGGCCAAGCAGATGGGCAACTTCCGTTTGTAAGCGCCTGGCGGGCGACGCTCCGCGTCCCTGCGACGCGGAGCGTCGCCAACTGCATTCCCACGCTAGAGCGTGAGGAACGATCCGCGTAACGCGCTGCCCATTTTCGTAGCCCGTATAAGCGCCAGCGCAATCCGGGAGCGGTTTCCCCAAACGGGCGATTCCCGGATTGCGCCAAGGCTTATTCGGGCTACGGGCGCGCTTTTGTAGGGTGGACATGGCGAAGCCTTGTCCACCGATGGCGGCCCGGATGGCGGACAAGCCTCCGGCATGTCCACCCTACGAGGCCGTAGGTCTTGCCCATGGACATAGGATATACAGGGTGGTGCCGCGGGCTTAATCGCTCGCCAGTATCAGGCGATTGCGTCCGGTTTTCTTCGCCAGATAGAGGGCATCGTCGACGCGTTTGAACAGCGCTTCCGGGCTCGCGTCGCGCTTGGGATCGAAACAGCCGACGCCGATACTGGCGCTGACCGAGAGGCTGCTGCCCGGGACTTCGAGAGGGTGCGCGGCGAGGTCGGCGATAAAACTCTCGGCCATGCGGCGCGCTTGTTCCAGCGCGGTATTGGGCATCAGCACGCCGAACTCCTCGCCGCCCAGGCGCAGCAGGGTATCGCTGTCGCGGCGGAACACATGGCGCATACGTGCGGCGAAGGCGCTGAGGTAGGCGTCGCCGCAGGCGTGGCCGAACTCATCGTTGATCCGTTTGAAAAAGTCGATATCGAGCAACACCAGCGACAGCGGGGCGGAGCGCTGTTGTGCGCTGTCAATCAGGGCGGGGAACAGCGTATTGAACTCATGGCGATTGCCCAGTTGGGTCAGGCTGTCGGTACGGCTGAGGTGCTCCAGTCTGGCCTGTTGCTCGAGCAGCTTCAGTTCCAGGGTCAGGGTGTTGCGGTATTCGCCGTGGCTGCGGTTGATCACCAGCAACAGGTAGCTGAGGTAGAACGCGAGGGTGGTCAGCGGGCCGAGGCGCTCATGCCAATCCAGGCCCATGGCGAGCAGCCCGGGCAGATACAGCAGGGCCACGGTCAGCATGGCACGGTTTTTATCCATGCTGAAGTTGTAGGCCATCGCCGTGCTGAAGGCGATGGTGCTCAGGGTCGCGATCAGCCGGGAGTCGCTGAACGCCGGGTTGCTCAGCGTCCAGGCGTGCAACAGGCCCCAGCACAGGCCGGTGAGGGCGATCAGGTACCAGTGGCGATTCAGCCAGCGGCGCAATGACAGGCTATCGGCCCCCCTGGGGAGGTGATGGCGCAAACGCAGGCTCAATAGAGCCGTGAATACCAGACTTGCGCCGACCCCGAGCGGCATCTGCTCGGTGGGCGTGTTGCTGAACAGCCAGGTGAGGATCCAGGCGGTCAGGTAGTAGACCCCGCCCAGGCGCGTGCGAACGCGTGTGTCTTGCGCTTCGCGCCACAGGGCGAAGGCCTCGGCGGTGCTAGGGATTTCGTTTTCGGGCATGGCGGCCATCGCACTGGACTCTGGTCTCAAGAGTAGTGCGATCGCCATGAGAAAGCATGCAATTCGCCACTATTGCGATGGCCGCCCCGGCGCTGCGCCTTCAGCGCAGGATCAGAAGGGCCGTGGTGCTGGTGCGCAATAGGTGGCTGGTGGTGCTGCCAACCAGGAACTGGCGAATTCGCGAGTGGCCATAGGCGCCCATCGCCAGCATATCGATCCCCTCGTCCATTTGGTAGGCGTGCAAGGTCGGCTCGACCTCGCCGGCGCGAATCGCCAGGTGCACTTCGCTCGCTGAACCTTGCAGCAGGGCCTTGGCGGCTTCGAGCTGGGCCCAGGCATCGCTGGTATCGGCGCCGATCATCAGCAAGTGGCACGGCAGGCCCTTGAGCAGCGGGCTGGCGGCGATCATCTCGACGCCTTTGCGCGCGGTGGCGCTGCCGTCGTAGGCGAACATATAGCTTTGTGGCGCCTTGAACTCGCCGCAGCTGACCAGAATCGGCCGGTGCAGCGTGCGGATCACCGTCTCCAGGTGGCTGCCGACCAACTGACTGAGGCTGTCGCTGGTCTTGCCCTGACGGCCGATCACCAGCAGGCGGATATCCTGTTCCAGCTCGTGCAGGCAGTCGACCAGGTCGCCATGGCGCTGGCGCAGTTGTGCCGCTTCGATGCCATCGGCCTGCACCCGTTCGCGTGCCGCCTCGAGCATCAGGCGGCCCTGTTCCATGGCGATCTTGTGGCGTTGCTGGTCGAGGCCGGCCAGTTCCTCGAGCAGATGCTCGCGGCTACCCAGGCCGATATTGCCGGTCAGGTCGGGGCTGACCGGATACTGCACGTCATCGAGTACGTGTAGCAGGGTCAGCGGCGCCGCCAGGCGCAGGCTGGCCCAGGCGGCGTAATCGCAGACCGCGGTGGTCGATTGCGAACCATCAATGCAAGCCATTACGTGGGTCATGAAACTCTCCTGTTAGTGGCCTGACAGCAGATCGGTAGCGTTTTCCTTATCGTGCACACCGAAGCGGTCGACGATGGTGGCGCTGGCCTGGTTGAGCCCCAATACCTCGACCTCGGTGCCTTCGCGGCGCAACTTGATCACCACCTTGTCGAGCGCGGCGACCGCGGTGATGTCCCAGAAATGCGCGCGGGACAGGTCGATGATCACCTTGTCGAGCGCTTCCTTGAAATCGAAGGCGCCGATGAACTTGTCCGAAGAACTGAAGAACACCTGACCCACTACAGTGTAGGTGCGTTGAGTGCCATCGTTGTCGGCCGCGGAATCGATATAGAGAAAATGGCCGATCTTGTTGGCGAAGAACAGCGCCGCCAGCAGCACACCGACGAATACGCCATACGCCAGGTTATGAGTGAAGACGGTAACCGCCACTGTGGCCAGCATGACGATATTGGTCGAAAGCGGGAATTTCTTCAGGTTGCGGATCGAGTCCCAGCTGAAGGTGCCGATCGACACCATGATCATCACCGCCACCAGCGCGGCCATGGGGATCTGCCGCACCCAGTCGCTGAGGAACACCACCATCAACAGCAGCACCGAACCGGCCACCAGGGTCGATAGACGCCCGCGGCCACCGGATTTCACGTTGATCACCGACTGGCCGATCATCGCGCAACCGGCCATGCCGCCGAGCAGGCTGGAGGCGATATTGGCCACGCCCTGGCCTTTGCACTCGCGGTTCTTGTCGCTGCTGGTGTCGGTCAGGTCGTCGACGATGGTCGCGGTCATCATCGATTCCAGCAGGCCGACCACGGCCAGGGCGGCGGCGTAAGGGAAGATGATCGCCAGGGTTTCCAAGGTCAGCGGTACGTTCGGCCAGAGGAATATCGGCAGGGTGTCCGGCAGCTCGCCCATATCGCCGACGGTATGGATATCCAGGCCGAAGTAGATGGCCACGGCGGTCATCGACAGAATGCACACCAGCGGCGAGGGGATCAGTTGGCCGAGTTTCGGCACATAGGGGAACAGGTAGATGATCCCCAGGCCTGCCGCGCACATGGCGTAGACGTGCCAGGTAACGTTGGTCAGCTCCGGCAACTGCGCCATAAAGATCAGAATCGCCAGGGCGTTGACGAAACCGGTGACCACCGAGCGCGAGACGAAGCGCATAAGCGAGCCGAGCTTGAGGTAGCCGGCACCGATCTGCAGCACGCCGGTGAGCAGGGAGGCGGCCAACAGGTATTGCAGCCCGTGTTCTTTCACCAGGGTGACCATCACCAGCGCCATGGCGCCGGTGGCGGCGCTGATCATGCCCGGACGGCCGCCGACGAAGGCGATCACCACGGCGATACAGAAGGACGCGTAGAGGCCGACCTTGGGGTCGACCCCGGCGATGATCGAGAAGGCAATGGCTTCCGGGATCAGCGCCAGCGCCACCACCAGGCCGGCGAGCACGTCACCGCGGACATTGAATAACCAGGTGTTCTTCAGGCTTTGCAGCATGCTGTATTCCAAAGGCTGGGATCCGCAGGCGCACGCAAGGGCGGCGGATGGGCTGTTAAAAATCGAGGGTGCAGCGACTGCGCCGCCGATCCGCAGGAGCGCGCATATGGGCAAGCGGCGGCGACGGATAACCCGGCCGGGCAATGCCGGAAGGGGGCGCAACGCTATGGCGACGTAGGCAACCAGCGTGATAGCCAGGCCAGTGTCATAGCGCCCCCTGTTTATCCAGTCGGGAAAAAAGGGCGCCTACCTTAACACAGGGGACTGCGCCCGGCCCGCTGTGCGGTGGAACTTTTGCCGGCGCCGGTCAATCACAACTCCGCGCCAACGGTTGTTGGTTCCGGTACGTCGATGCCATGCATCGGGAGCCCGCAGATCCTCCCATAGCTTCTTGCATGAGTACCCACCGATGATGCTTGCCGCGAAAGGCGTGCTGCACCGCCTACCCGTATTGACGCCCCGCCAGTGGATGCTGCTGGCAGTAGTGCTGGTTCTGCTTTATCTGGTGCATGCGTTGCACCTGGATAACCGCCTGTACTACTGGATTGAGACCTCCCACCATGCAACCGACCCACACGGCATGGGCCTGCCGGACTACCGCGTGCGTATCGAGGCCAGGCCGGTGGCGGGAGTCGCCGACAATCTTTCCGGGCTGACCTACGACGGCGATCGTGATCAGCTCTGGGCCGTGGCCAATAGCCCGGAAGAGCTGCTGGCGCTGGATAAGGATGGCGTGTTGCTGGGCCGCTACCCGCTGAGCGGCTTCAGGGACGTCGAAGGCGTCACTTACCTGGGCGACAACCTCCTGCTGCTGGCCGAAGAGCGCGATCATGCGCTGGTGGTGGTCGAGCTGCCGGAAAAACCTGGCGTGCTGCTGCGCGAAAACGCTCGGGCGCTGACCCTCGGCATCGCGCTGGATGGCAATCGCGGTTTCGAAGGCGTGGGCTACGACCCGCGCGGCGACCGGCTGTTCGTGGTCAAGGAGCATTCGCCCCGCAAGCTTTATGAAGTCCGTGGGCTGAAGGCCAGCTTGCAGGGGCAATTCAACCTCAAGGTGATCGACCGCGACCCCTGGATCAACGACAAGGATTTCGCCAGCGACCTGTCGTCGGTGCACTACGACATGCGTAGCGGCCACCTGGCGCTGCTCAGCGACGAGTCGAAGCTGCTGATGGAGCTGGATGGCGATAGCGGTGAATTGATCAGCTTTCGTTCGCTAATCGGCGGTTTCGCCGGCCTGAAAAACAGCGTGCCCCAGGGCGAGGGCATGACCCTGGATGCCGACGGCAACCTCTATCTGGTCAGCGAACCGAACCTGTTCTACCGCTTTCAGCGCAAATGACGTGCACAACACGCGACCCGTAGCCCGGATGAAATCCGGGAAAGCGCTGTCAGTCCAATGAATCTCCCCGGATTGCATCCGGGCTACAACAGCGTACCCATAGCTCGAATAAGTTGCAGGGTGGACATGGCGAAGCCTTGTCCACCGCGGGCGTCGAGATGGCGGGCAGGCCTTGCAGACCAAACACAGGATTTAAAAAAGCATGCCCGTAACCCGAATAAGCCTCAGCGCAATCCGGGAGCGCGGGTTCCAGGATCAACCGCGGCGGATCAGCCAGATCCCCGCGACTATCAGCAGCAAGCCGCCAATTTTGCCCAGGCTGATCGGTGCTTCGCGAAAGCCGGCCCAGCCGAAGTGGTCGAGGGTCAGCGCCATGCTCAATTGCCCGGCGATCACCAGGGTCATGAACAGCAGCGCGCCTACCCTGGGGCCGGCGAAGGCGGCGGTGGCGATAAACATCGCGCCCAGCAAGCCGCCGCTCCAATGCCACCAGGTCAGCCCTTTCAGGGTGCCGAGGCTCGGCACTTCGCGTTGCGCCAACACCAGCAACAACAAGGCCAGGGTGCCAACCGCGAACGAAATCAAAGCGGCCGCCAGTACGCTGGAGACCTGCTTGGCCAACTGACCGTTGATTCCCGCCTGCAACGGCAGGCAGGCGCCGGCGACGAATGGCAGGGCGAGTAACCACCAGATTGGGGCGGGCATTGCGGCATCTCCTTTGGCGCGGGGCCGGCGATTATGCCGCAATGCCTGTCCGTGTGGTCAGTTCGTTAGGGCCACTGCATCTCGCCCTTGAGTACCTTGGCGCTCAATTCCAGGCTGCTGGCGTCGAGCAGGGCCGGGTACTTGGCTTGCATCGCCGCGATCAAACTCTGGCTGTCCTTGGCTTTCGGCAACTCCGCCTCCAGGGTGAGCAGGTAGTCGCGGGTGAAGCGCAGGTCGTCCAGGTTCAGCTTGGCCTGCCCCAGGTAGTGGCCCGGCACCAGCATGGTCGGTTGCAGAGCTTCGAGCTGGTCGAGGGATTCGAGCCAGGACTTGCGCGCTTCGACGGTCTGCGTATCGGCGATCCAGGGATGGATGTTGGCATAGGTGAGCACGCCGCCGACCAGGGTCTTGATGCTGGGTATCCACAGCGTGGTGTACTCGGGGTCGTGGCCGACCAGCTGCAGGCTTTGTCCTTCCAGGGTCAGGCTATCGCCCTGCAGGACTTGCGGCACCAGGGTGCGTTGCGGCGCGCTGTCCTTGAGGATCGGACCCCAGTAGGCCAGCTTGGGTACGCGGGTCTTCTCGATATGGGCGACGGTTGCCGCCGTGGCCAGCACCTTGGCTTTGGGGTAGGCGTGGGTAAGGGTGTCGAGGCCGAAGTAGAAGTCCGGGTCGCCGTGGCTGATAAAGATGGTAGTCAGGGTTTTACCGCTGGCCTGGATGCGCTCGACCAGTTGCTGGGCTTCGCGGGTGGAGAACTGGGCGTCGACCAATATGGCGTCGTGCTCGCCGCTGATTAGTGTCGAGGTGACCGGGAAGATGGCGCTTTCGCCGGGGTTGTACACCTCGACACTGAGCGGTTGGGCCAGGGCGGCGCTGGCGCCGGCGAGCAAAGCGGCGCCGACGGCGAAGCCTTTGATGAGACGGGTAGTGGACATGCTGACCTCCGTTTAAGTGGTGGAGGGATGTTAGTTGCTTTTATTGGCGCTAAAAGCCGCTTAAGATGGACGTCTTTGTTGCGTATATCGAGCGAATTGTGGACCGACTGACGGCAACCCGGGTATTTGTCGAGGTGGTGGACAGGGGCAGCCAAACGGCCGCGGCCGAGGCGCTGGAGATGTCGCGGGCGATGGTCTCGCGCTATCTCGGTGAGCTGGAAGGCTGGGTCGGCGCGCGGCTGTTGCATCGCAGCACGCGCAAGCTGAGCCTGACCGGTATCGGTGAGCAGCTGTTGCCGCAGTGCCGGGAAATGCTCGCGGTGGCCGAGGCCATGCAGGGCGTCAGCGCGAGCGACGACAGGGTGCCGCGCGGCAACCTGCGCGTCGCCTGCAGCCAATCCTTCGCCCAGGCCTGGCTGGTGCATGCGCTCGACGAATTCATCGGTCTGTACCCGCAGGTCGGCATCGATCTGCTGATCGGCAGTCAGGCGGTCAATCTGGTCGAGGCGCGGGTCGATCTGGCGCTACGTATCACCAATCAGCTCGACCCCAACCTGATCGCCCGTCAACTCGCGGTATGTCGCTCGGCGGTGTGCGCCACGCCGGCCTATCTCAAACGCCACGGCACGCCGCAGCGGCCGACGGATCTGGCGCAGCACAATTGCCTCAGCTACGCCTACTTCGGTCGCAGCATCTGGGAATTCCAGCGCGCGGGCGAGCCTTTCGCCGTGGCCGTCAGCGGCAACCTCAGCGCCAACGAATCCATGGTGCTGCTGGAAGCCACGCTGGCCGATATGGGCATCAGTTTGCAGCCGCTGTACTCGGTGGCTGGGCTGCTGCGTTCGGGGGCGCTGGTGCGGCTGCTGCCCGAGTACCAGCCGCAGGAGCTGGGCATCCATGCGCTCTATGGCACGCGCCGACAGATGCCGCCGGCGTTGCGCGCCCTGCTGGATTTTCTCATCGGGCGGCTTGCCGAGAAGCCGGATTGGGATCGCTAAGCGCGGCTATTTTTCACTGGGCTGTCATAGCGCCTTATCGAATTGCAACAGCGCCACCCTGGCACCGCGCGGATCACGGCGTTCGACCAGACCGGTCAGCGCGTAACCCAGCGCGGGGTAGAGCAGCAGGCCGGCACTATTGGCGTTGAAGCAGGATACGCGCATGCGGGTGGCCTGGTGCCGCTCGCGCGCTAGTTGCTCCATGGTCGTCACCAGATAACGCGCGACGCCCCGGCCGCGTGCCCAGGGCGCGATCATCAGGTTGCCCAGGGCGCAGCTGTCGCCCTGCTGCCATTGGTAGAAATTGGCGAAGCCGGCGACCCGGCCGTCCAGCAGCGCCACTGTACTGTCGCGGCGTTCGACCATGGCTGCGGCCAACTGCTCGAGATCCAGCGGCCAGACCGCTTTGGGATAGCAGAAAAACAGCTCGTCGGCGTTCTGCGGGAAGGCGGCGACTTCGCGCAGGTCGTCGAATGTGGCGGGGCGGTGGCTGAGCGCACTGGTTGGCATGTTGACTGTCGTCCTTGTTTGGCTACTGCGATGGCTTAGCGCGGCGGGTATTGGCTGAGTATCTTCGCCACGGTGTCGCGAATCGCCGCTTCGCGCTCGCTCGGGGTGGGTTGACCGCTGCGCAGGATCTGTTCGGCGCTGCCACGCCAGACCAACTTGCCGTCCCCGGCGTCGAGCAGGTCGACTTGCAAAGTCGCCACCTGGTAGTCCAGGGTGCGGGTCTCGACGTAACTCGGGCCGCCCCAGAAGCCTCCGGCCCAGGGGTCGCCCCAGGCACCGCCGAAATGCGTGCTGACCTGTTGCTGGCGGTTGTCGACGATCAGCCATGCCTGCACCTTGAGATCGCCCGCGGTGCCGGCGGGGGCTGGACGCAGGCCGCGTTGATCGAGCTGTTCGCCGATCGCGGTGCGGATGCGTTGCCTGCTGAGGTCGCTGTCGATTCGCGGGTCTTCGGGTTTGAACTGCACGGCTGGCTCGGCCCAGCTCCAGCTGCGGTACGCCGAAAAGTCGCGATTGGGGTCGAAATCTCGCTCCAGCTGCACGCTCTGGCAGGCGCTCAGCAGGAGTAGGAGCGGCAGGATCAGCAGTAGTGGACGCATGGCGGTTCTCCGAAAATTCAGGTGCTCGGCGGGTAATCGGCCAGGGCGCGTTGCAGCGCGCTGCGCAGGGCTTCCGGGCTGCGGCCCAGCGCTTCGGCACTGCCGCTCCAGACCCGCTGGCCGTCCTCGGCATCGCGCATTTCGATGCGCACCACTATGACCTCTTCCGTGTAACTGCGCACCAGCGGCGCGCTGCCCCACAGGCCGACGCCGTGGCCATAGCGACCCTGTCCGTAGTAGCCGCTCCCGTAGTGGCCGCCATAGTCATCGACGACCTGGCGCACACGGGTTTCCTCGCGCAGCTCAGCGCTCACTTGGAGATCGCCCGCGGCATTCGCCTTGGCCGGGCGCAAACCGCGCTGATCCAGGGCGTTGCTCAACGCCTCCTGCAGTTGCCCGGCGCTGGCCCAGGCATTGCCGGCCGGTGGCTGCAACCAGCTCCAGCTGCGGTAGCGGCCGTAGTCCCGCGGCGCCGCCGGGTAGGCGCTGAGATCGAGTTGTTGCGCCGCTTCTGGCGGGGCCGGCGGCAAGGGGCTGGACTCGGCCGTATAGGGGTTCTGGCTTTGGCAGGCCAGCAGGGCCGGGAGCAGCAGTAAAAGTGAAAAGGCTTTCATGGTTCGTTCCGCACTGCGGCTTCGATACTGATAGAGCTTAGAAGCCCTGGACCTTGTAGGGCGGACATGGCGAAGGCTGTCCGCCATCTGAGCGCCACCGGTGGACAAGGCTGCGCCATGTCCACCCTACAAAAACACCTCGTAGCCCGAATAAGCGCCAGCGCAATCCGGGATCGCAACCATCAGCGCGGCCTACAGATCCAGTGCAGATAACGCCCCAGCCCGGCGAAGGCGGGGTGGCGACGGTAGGCCAGTTCCATTTCCAGCAGGTCGATCAATTCGGCCTTGGCCTGGAAGGGCTGCGGCATATAGTCGTGAAATACCCGCACGCCGCTCTGGCTTTCGACCTGCCACAGCGCATCGAGTTGCGTCGCCAGTTCGCGCGGGTCGAGCGGCGTTTGCGGCGTCAGGCTCTGCTTCTCGCCGGCGAATTCGGCCTTGCGCAGCTTGCGGAAGTGACCCTTGAGCAGGTTGCGGTAGATCAGCGCGTCCTTGTTGTAGAAGGCCAGCGACAGCCAGCCGCCGGGGGCGCAGAGTTGATGCAGCACCGGCAGGATGGCCTGGGGTTCAGCCAGCCATTCGAGCACCGCGTGGCAGATAACCAGGTCATAGGGTTGCGCCAGCTGGCCGAGCAGGTCCTGCCAGGGCGCCTGGATAAAAGTCGCCTGCTGGCCGGCCGCGGCGAAACGCTCGCGGGCGCCTTGCAGCATGGGTTCGGCCGGCTCACTGAGGGTCACCTGATGGCCGCGTTCGGCCAGCCATAACGACATATGGCCCAAGCCGGCGCCCACGTCGAGCACCCGCAACGGGCGATCCGGCAGGGCCTCGGCGAGGTCGGCCTGGAGTACCGCCAGACGGATCGCGCCCTTGGCGCCGCCGTAGATTTTCTCGGCGAAGCGCGTCGCCAGTTCGTCGAAATGCCGATCGCTCATTGCTTGAAGCGCCTTTCGCTATCGGCCAGCTTGGCGCGCACCGCCTGTTCCATATCGATGCCCAGTTCGCTGCACAGCAGCAACAGGTAGAGGACGATATCGCCGACCTCCTGGCCGGCATGGGCCAATTGCTCGGCGGACAGCTGCCGCGATTGCTGTTCGGTCAGCCACTGGAATATTTCCACCAGCTCGGCCATTTCCACGCTGGCGGCCATGGCCAGGTTCTTCGGGCTGTGGAATTGCCGCCAATCGTTATGGTCGCGGATGGCGTGCAGGCGGTCGGTCAGTTCGCTGAGGTTCATGGTGCTGGCCTGTACGGGGAGCCGATAAGGAAGGCGCTGTAACAGCGCGGCGGGCAGGTGCATAGCTTCGGGCTTTGCCGGCGCGGTATCAAGCAGGCCGTGCAGCGCCCGCTTTGCCGGGCGGATGTGACCGCAAGCGTCGGCGGTTTATCCAATTCGTGCTGGTGCGGCTTTGTGCGCCAGCGACGTATGCAACTCCGTGATTTGGAGCGGCTCGCCTCTGGCGACGCCGCTCTTTTTTTGCCTGTCGCGCTGAGCTGTTGCCGAGTGACCCCGCTAGCCGGGCGGCGGCTTCCGCGATCAATCCCTGCGCCGGCTCCGGATGTCGCTGATGCCGGCCTCTTCGGCGCGGCTTTCCAGGCTGGGGCGCGAAGGCTGTTCCCAGGGCGCGTCTTCAAGCACTTGGGGCTGCCGCTGGTGTTTGAGCAGTATGCGCAGACGAATCCGATCCAGGCTCGGTTCGCCGAATTCGTCGAGGATCAGGAAATCCGCTCGGCCATTGATTCCGCCGTTTGCCGCTCGCGCTTGAGCAATGCCGCCTTACGCTCGATCCCCCAACGGTAACCGCTGAGGTTGCCATTGCTGGCGACCACACGATGGCAGGGGATCAGCAGCCCCAGCGGGTTGCTGGCGCAGGCGCGGGCCACGGCGCGTGGGTGGCTGCCCAGTTGCGCGGCCAGTTCGGCATAGTTGCGCGTCTCGCCCGGCGGGATGCTGCGCAAGGCGCGCCAAACCTGTTGCTGGAACGCCGTCCCGCGAATATCCAGGGGCAACTGCGCGGCGCGCACGGGTTCTTCGATCTGGGCGATCACCTGGGCCAGCCAGGGGCTCAGATGGGTGTCGTCGCGTAGCCGTTGCGCGGCGGCGAAACGCTGCTGCAATTCAGCCTCCAGGGTCTCGTCGCTGTCACCCAGTAGCAGTGCGCAGACGCCTTGCTCGCTGGCCGCGAGCAGCATTTTGCCGAGTGGGCAGGCGGCGATGGCGTAGCGCAGGGTTTCGCCGGCCGCCTGTTTGCGTCGTTGCGCGGGGCTCAGCGCCTCGGTTTGCTGGTACAGCGCGCGGGTGCCGGAGTAGCCGGCGGCGAGCGCCGCTTCCAGCACGCTGTCGGCTTGCCCCAGCTGCGCATCCAGGCGCGCGCGGCGCCGGGCCTCGGCCCAGGCTTTTGGGGTCAACCCGGTGCGGGCCTTGAAGGCGCGCGCCAGGTGCGAAGCGGAGAGACCGATGCGTGTAGCCAGTTGTTCGAGGCTGAGGGCCTGGTCGGCGTTATCGAGCAAGCGGCAGGCGGCCGCCACCAGTGCATCGAGCTGTTCGGCCGGACTCTGGCCCTGGGGCGAGCAGCGCCGGCAAGGCCGAAAGCCCGCCTGTTCGGCTGCTGCCACCGTGGGGTGAAAACTGACGTTGTCCTGCAATGGCCGGCGCGCCGGGCAACTGGGCCGGCAATAGATGCCGGTCGAGCGTACCGCGAAGACGAACTGGCCATCGTAGGCGCCATTGCGATCGCATACGGCTTGCCAGCAGAGATCTGGATCGAGCATGGCTTGGCTCCTGATGGGGTATGGGCCAATTGTCGGCGCTCGGGGCGTTACGGCCAATCCGATTTACGCTTTTGAAGTGGATCAGTCTTCGGGTGTTTGCCAGTCGAGCCGCAGCGGTGCCTGCCAGACGAAACGCTCGAAGTGGCTGCCGACCGCATGCTTGAGCTTGTCCAGGTTCTTCGGGGTGTCGCTGAACACACTGATGCGCAGGCCGCCGCCGTCGCTGTGCAACAGGCACAAACCGAAGTCGAAGCCGATGCGCCCCTGCTGCGTGTCGTAACTGACCGCCAGCTTGTGCTCGAACTGTTGGCACAGGCGGGCGATATAGCGGGCGGGGCGGTCGGTGGCGATGTGGCAGGAGGCGAGGTAAGGCGCCGCGATGCCATTACGCCGGCTGGCGTGCAGATGGCGGTGCATCGCCAGTGAGGCGGGCTGAGCGATAGTCGAGGTGCCGAGCGTCGACCGGCGATGCTGCTGTGCCGTCGCCCAGTCGCTGCCGTCGTTATTTGGGTGGAGTCGTTTTATCACCGTATCCATCTGCAGCTCCTGCGAGACCCTGGCCTCGTTTGGATAAAGATTAAAAACAATCTGAACACTCGAACCGCCACCGAGTCGGCGGCCGCTTACACAGACAGCGGCGGGTGCGATTTGGTTGCATGCCGGCCGCCGCGATACGGCATTGCGCGCTAGGGTATGGATGACGAACGACTCGCTGGTTGCGTCGCAATAACCGGATATCGGGTCGGTATTTTCGCCGACTTGCACGATCCCGGTGGCTCAGAGGGTGTGCGCTGCGGAAAGATTGCCGTATAACGGGCGGGATACGCGAGTTGGGCAACACAGGACCCCTGATTAACGCTGATGAAGACACCAAAACGCATTGAACCCCTGGTCGAGGCTGGTCTGGTCGACGAGGTGGTCCGCCCGCTGATGAGTGGAAAAGAGGCTGCCGTTTATGTGGTGCGCTGTGGCGATGAGCTGCGTTGCGCCAAGGTCTATAAGGAAGCCAACAAACGCAGTTTTCGCCAGGCCGCCGAGTACCAGGAGGGCCGCAAAGTACGCAACAGCCGCGACGCGCGAGCCATGGCCAAGGGCTCGAAGTACGGGCGCAAGGGGCAGGAAGACGCCTGGCAGAATGCCGAGGTGGCGGCGCTGTTCCGCCTGGCCAATGCCGGCGTGCGGGTGCCTAAACCTTACGACTTCCTAGAAGGCGTGTTGCTGATGGAGCTGGTCGACGATGGTGAAGGCGATGTCGCACCGCGCCTCAACGACGTCGACCTGCACCCGGACGATGCCCGCGAATTCCACGCGTTCATGATCCAGGAAGTGGTGAAGATGCTCTGCGCCGGCCTGGTGCATGGCGACTTGTCCGAGTTCAACGTGCTGCTCGGCCCGGAGGGCCCGGTGGTGATTGACCTGCCCCAGGCGGTGGATGCCGCCGGCAACAACCATGCGTTCAAGATGCTCGAACGCGATGTCGGCAATATGTCCGCGTACTTCGGTCAGTTCGCCCCCGAGTTGAAATTCACCAAATACGCCAAGGAAATGTGGGCGCTGTACGAGGAAGGCAAGCTGACCCCGGACACTGCGCTGACCGGCGAGTTCGACGACCCGGAAGAAAGCGCCGATATCGACGCGGTGATGCGCGAAATCAAGGCCGCGCTGGCCGACGAGGCGCGCCGTCAGGCATTGCTCAACGCCGAAGACGAACCCAAAGGCGAAGAACCGCCGCCGCCCTGGGCGCAATAGCGACTCAGGTAACAAGCAATGGCCCGGACTCGTCCGGGCCATTTGCATCCCGCTACGGCCGCCGTTACAGGCGGGTGCTCTGGAAGGTGTCGCACTGCCCCGGGTCGCCCTTTTCGAATCCGCGCTTGAACCAGCGCACCCGCTGCGCGGAGGTGCCGTGGGTGAAAGAGTCCGGCACCACCTGGCCGCGGCTGCGCTGCTGCAAACGGTCGTCGCCGATCGCGTTGGCGGCGTTCAGCGCTTCTTCCAGGTCGCCCGGCTCCAGCCAATCGAGGCGGCGCTCGGCGTGCTGCGCCCAGACACCTGCCAGACAGTCGGCTTGCAATTCCTGGCGTACCAGCAAACCGTTATCGCCTTCCAGCTTTTCGCCGCGCTGGCGTGCCGCGTTGACCTTGGCCGAAACCCCGAGCAGAGTTTGCACATGGTGACCGACCTCATGGGCGATCACATAGGCCTGGGCAAAATCGCCAGCGGCACCGAAGCGCTGATCCAGCTCGCGGAAAAATCCCAGGTCGATATACACCCGCCGGTCGCCCGGGCAGTAGAAGGGACCGACCGCCGCACTGGCGAAGCCGCAGGCGGAATCCACGCCGCCGCTAAACAGCACCAGGGTCGGGTCCTGGTATTGCCGCTGCGCGCCCTGAAAAATTTCGCGCCAGGTGTCTTCGGTGTCGCCGAGGATGGCGCGGACGAATTCCGACTGCTCGTCGGACCCCGCCCCCCGGGGCTGGCTGGTCGAAGGGCTCTGGGTCGCTTGGCCGGCCAGCTGGCCGAGTATCTGCAACGGGTCCTGGCCCAGCAACAGACCGACGACGACCACCACGGCGACGCCACCGAGGCTCAGGCCCTTGCCGCCAATAGGCAGGCCGCGACCGCTGCCGCGCGCATCCACTACGTTGTCGCTACGTCTTGCCCGTTTCCAGCGCATTGGCTGCCGTCCCTCGTTTTCACTCGCATTGAAGAATGCGCACTCAGTTGCCTGGGTGTTCACTGATCAGCTGATCTTCGCCTTGCTTATCCACGCCTATGACCTGATAGGCATCGTGTCTATCGCCGTATTCCATGCCCGGCGAACCCGTGGGCATACCGGGTACGGCGGCGCCGAGCAGGTCGGGGCGTTGACGCAGTTTGAGGATGTCGGCGGCGGGCACATGGCCTTCGACGAACTGGCCATCGATCACCGCGGTATGGCAGGAGGCCAGGCGCGGCGGTACGCCGAGGCGTTGCTTGAGCGCGCTCATGTCGCGCTCGAGGTGATCATGGACGGTGAAACCGTTGTCCTGCAGGTGGGCGATCCAGGCCTTGCAGCAGCCGCAGTTGGGGTCGCGATGCACATCGATGGCAAGCGTCTCGGCCGCCTGCGAAAGGCCGGCGAACGCGCAGAACAGCAAAAGTGACCAGCGCATACGGGGGTTCTCCGTCGGTAGGAGTGGGAGCATAGCGCGAGTTTCGCGGACGCTGAAGCCGGCGGGCGCTTCCCGGCCGGGCGGGCACGGCTTATGCTGCACCCCGGATACTCAGGGAAGGAAGCTGCCGATGTTGTTCGCCCGTGTCGTTCTATCGATCCAGCTGCTGGCGACGGCCGGCTTGGGCCTGGCGTATTTCATGCGCCCGCACGAAATGGCCAACCTCAGCGGCATGCTGCTGATGGCCCCGGCGGCGGCCACCGATATACGTGCCTACTACGGTGGCCTGCAACTGGGTCTGGCGGCGTTTATCGGCTTGTCGTTCGCCCGGCTCGACCTGCTGCGGCCGACCCTGAGCCTGTTGGCGCTGCTCTACAGCGCCCTGGCCCTGGCACGTATCGGCGGGCTATGGCTGGATGGCGGCGACCAGCAGACCTTCAACCTCTATGCATTGCTGCTGGAAATCGTCTCGGCCGGCCTGTGTTTCTGGGCCTTGCATGGTTTGAACCGCCGTTAGCCGGCCGTTGAAAAACCCGGAAGGCTGGCCTCGGTGCGGGCCCCGACGCCCTAGGGGGCGCCGTGCGCACCAGGCGTTTGTGGCTACAACAGTGTTGGTGTTGGTGCGCGCGGCGCACCCTACCTAGTCGTCGCTGCCGAGCGGCGCAAAGTAGCGGGTCACCAGCGCCTCGGCGTAGCGCGCGCTGTGCTCCACGGTTTCGAAGCTCAGCGAGCTGCCCACGTAGAACACCTTGGCGATGCCCTGCAGCGCCTCGACCTGCTGGAAAAATCCGTTCTGCAGCGCGGCGCTGCTCACTCGCGGGAAATAGTCCCATTCCTGGCGTAGCTTGAGTTCTTGGAATTCGCCGCCCTGGGCCGCGACATCCTCGGCCAGGGTCGCCGTGACCTGATCGAGCGTCAGCGCCCGGTCGGTGAGTTGCCAGCTGATATACAGGGGAACCGACGGATCGCGGTTGGCCCAGGCGTTGACGTGATTGAGCTTGGCCGGGTGAGCGTGGTCGTGGAAGAACAGGAACTCGCCGGTGCCCAGGCCGCTGGCGTTGAACAGGTTGACGAAGTAACGGTCGCTGCACACCTGGGCGAACAACTGCGCCTCGTTCGCGCTGAGGTCGAGAAACTCGCCGACCCGGTTCAGGGGGGCGGAGACGATCACCGCATCGAACTCATGCGACACGCCGTTGACGGTAACCTGCACCGGGCTGTCGGCGGACGCGGCGCGGCGGATCGAGGTGACGTCGGCATCCAGGCGCACATCCAGATCCTGCGCCACCGCTTCCCAGATCGATTGGTAGCCACCCGGAAACATATAGAAATCGCCGGGCTGCAGGCCATTGGGGCCGCCGGGTTTCAACAGCCAGCCGATCAGCTTCATGAAATATACGGCGGGGGTCGTCTCGTAATAGCTGTAGCCGAAGCCGATCAGCAGGCTGCGCGCCAGTTCCGCCACCGCAACGAAGTCGTACTTGGCGGCGAACTGCTGGAATGGCAGCGTCAGGTCGCTCGACAGCGAGCTGAAGCCATTGTCGTGCAGCTCGGGAAAGCGCTGCAGCACCTCGATGTAGTTGCCGATCGCGCGTTGAATCTCGTCAGGCTGATAGCGGCTGCGCAGGAACGATTCGATGCTCTGGCGCTGGCCATGTTCGTCGAGGATCGCCAGGCTGACCGGGTAGGGCGCGTACGCCACCTGGCACCGGTCGGCGAGCCGCAACACCTGCGTGCACTCGCTCGACGCCAGCACCGCGCCCAGCTCGACCACGTTGGCGCCATTGCGAAACGAATGCACCTTGCCGCCGACCCGGCCGAGCTTTTCGAACACAGTGACGTGCTGATAGCCGCGGCGCCGCAGGGTATCGGCGGCGGTCAATCCCGCGGGCCCTGCGCCAATCACTGCGATTCGCGGGGCGTTGCGTTCCAGGTCGTGCATGGCAATCTTTCCTCGATATGCGTCCAGCACCGACTGCCCGTCACCTTTGGCGCAGGGAGCAGGAGTGGTTACGCATGGGGTTGCGGATGATGTGGCGGCTTGCCGCCGGGTGTGAAGACGCCAGCGCCGGCCTGGGCCGGGCGCTGGCGCCGCTGCCGGGGTCAGGCGCTGGCGGTCTGCCCGCTTTCCCAGACCACGGTTTCGCCCGACGTGGAGACATGCGCCATCAGCGTGGAATACTGCTCCTCGACCTTGTTGCGTTTGACCTTGAGCGTCGGCGTGACGAAACCGGTATCCGGCGACCAGTCCTTGGTTGAAATCACCACCCCGGAAATCTTTTCGTGGTTGAGCAGGCTGGCGTTGAGCTGCTTCACGAACGAATCGATGGCCTCGCCGATTTCGCTGCGTGGCGAGTTTTGGTAAGCCTCGGCCAGGGTCACGACGGCCACCGGCTGGGTCAGCCCGGAGCCGGCCAGGCAGATCTGCTCGAAGCCCTTGAACGACGCCAGCTGCGCTTCGATGGGCGCGGGGGCGACGTATTCGCCTTTCTCGGTCTTGAAGATTTCCTTGATCCGCCCGGAAATGCGCAGGTAGCCCTGGCTGTCGAGCACGCCGAGATCGCCGGTTTTGTAGTAGCCCTGCGCATCGAGGGCTTCCTGGGTTTTTTCGCTGTCCTTGTAATAGCCATGCATGAGCGTCGGACAGTTGAACAGAATTTCCCCGTCCGGGCTGAGCAGGAAACCATTGTCCGGCATGGCCTTGCCGACGGTGCCCGGCTTGTACTCGCTCGGCCGGCCGATAAAGCCATAGGCGAAGTTTTCCGTCATGCCGTAGCCTTCGGCGATGTGGATGCCGATGCGCGCGTACCAGTCGAGCAGCGAAGGTGAAATCGCCGCGGCGCCGGAGACGATGATTCTTGCCTGATCGAGGCCTAGGGTCTTTCTGACCTTGCGCGAGACGATGTGCTTGACCAGCGGAATTCGCAGCAGCCAATCGAGCTTGTCCTGCGGCATTTTTTCCAGAATCCCGCCCTGAAACTTCTTCCATAGGCGCGGCACCGAGAAGAAGATCGTCGGCCGCACCGCGCACAGGTCGCGCTGGAAGGTGCTCAGCGACTGGGTGAAATTGATCTGCATGCCGGAGTACAGGCTGTTGGTGGCGACCAGCAGGCGCTCGGCGACATGGGCCAGCGGCAGGAACGACAGGGAGCGGTCGTTCTGCGTGATATTGAAGATATCCAGCGTACGCGGGCCGACATGGCGTGGCGCACGGTAGCAATGCACCACGCCCTTGGGATGGCCGGTGGTGCCCGAGGTGTAGATGATGGTCCAGACGTCGTCGTCCGCCGGCACCGGGAACTGGTCGAACGGTGCGCTCTTGTCGATCAGCTCGGCGAGGCTGTAGTCGGTGTCCTTCTGGCGGTCGAAATCGCAGTCCTTGCCGTGGAACGAGAAACCGATTTTCAGCAGGTCGGTCGGAATGCTGCCTTTGAGCCGGTCCCAGACCTTCTGGTCCAGTTTGCCGATGAATATCGCCTTGGCGTCGGAGTGCTCCAGTACATAGCGCAATGTTTCCGGGGTCTGGTCGAAATACAGCGGCACACTGACAAAGCCGCCCAACTGCAGGGCGAGGTCGGTGATGATCCACTCCGCGCAGTTCTTCGACAGGATCGCCACCTTGTCCCCGCGATTGAAGCCGAGGTTATACAGGGCGCTGGTCAGTCTGCGCGCCGAGTCGGCAACCTGCGCCCAGGTGTATTCATGCCATTGGCCATCTATCGGCTGGCGTAGATAGACTTTCTCCGGGTGGTTCATCTCCCAGTGATAAAGCATCTCAATAGGTGATTTCCCTTTGGAAAAATTACTTAGCTGCATACCTTGCCACCTGCCTTGATATTGTTTTGGCGTTGCCGGTCAAGTCGCGACTGCCGGCGACTTATTGTTTTATGCACTTGCCGAATTCATCAGCCGCTCGGCTTCGAGCCACGCCCCGATCGATGCGGGTATGGCCGGGGAGTTCTGCAGAAAGCCGAGGGATTTATACAGCTCGTCGCTCGGTACGATACCTTTCCTGCCGATAATCGCGCCTTTGTTATGGCCAACAGCCATGACCCGGCCGTTGCAGATGAATTCGAATGTCATATAGCTCCATTGCGCGTCCCAGCACACCAGAGAAAATCTCAGACTATAAGTGGCAAAGGGCTTGAGGCCCTTGCGATAAGAAACGATGGAAGCACCGAGTACCGGCTTCCAACCATTTTTTATACCCAGCCTGACCAGGCCGGCACGGGTCATGTATTCGATCAGCGCGAGATCGAGAATCGTCAGATAACGCCCGTTGTTCATATGGCCGTTGAAGTCGAGATCGTTCGGTAGCACCCGCAAGTTGAGTTCTATGGTGTCACCGATCTTTATCGCCGGTTTAACCAACGACCGTATCAAGGTCAGGATGAGGCGCAGATACAAGTTCATTTACTAATGCTCTGAGTTGAAGTAGTGGCTTGCATTGGCCTCGACCGGGTCAGCATGTTTCCGCGTGTCTGGCCTTCATGCGTTGTTGCAGCTCCAGGGCGATCCTGCGCAGGTTGTTCTGCACCTCGGTGGACAGGAACTGATTGATAAATGGCGTGACGGGCAGCTTGGCGGGTTCGGCGAACTGCTGCTGCAGGTCGCTGCGGTTCATCCGGCGTATCGACTGCAGGCAATCGGCGGGCAGGCGCAGCAGGCTGTTCAGGCGTTCGAGCGCTCTTGGCCGGACGCTTTCCATTGCCACCACTTCATCGACGAAGCCGATTTCCAGTGCCTGTTGCGGGCTGAACAGGTCACCGAACATCAGCATGGTGGCGGCACGGTGAGGCCCGACTATCCGGCGTATGGCCATCTGGAAGCATTCCGGCAGGGTGATGCCGGCCTGTACTTCGTTGAGCCCGATATTCCAGTTGCCGTTACCGATGATGCGGTAATCGGAGAAGGCCGCGATCAGCGTGCCGGATGCGATGCAGTGGCCGGTTATCGCGGCAACGATCGGCACCGGGGTTTGCGCCATGCTGGTGGCGAGCTGGAACACCGCGTGCCAGTAATTCTTGACCAGTTCCTCATCGCCACGGGTCAGGTTGAAAATGTCGATGCCGGAGGAGAAGAAGCCCGGTTGTCCGGAAATCACGATGCCGCGGGTCTGGTTGCGCTTGGCGTTGTCGATGAAGTCTTTCAGGGCCACCAGTGTTTCGATGTCCATCAGGTTTACCGGAGGGGTCGAGATGGACAACTCGAGTATTCCATTTTCATGCTGTTGGGTTTTCACCATGGTGCACTCTCCATGTTTGCTGAGTCGTGAATCGAACTGCCCGATTCCGTCGCGAGCCGGCAAGGTGAACATTCACCTTGCCGGCTGATGGTCGCTACGGAGCGGTTCAGATGATGCCGTACTTCTTGCACCAGTCATTGACATCTTTAAAACGCAATTCGTTTAGCGCCTTGTTATGCGGCGAGTTGCGAATCGCTTCGATGGCTTGATGGTCGTCCTGCTTGATCGGAAAATCGAACGAGGTGAAACGCGCGATTTCCGGCATGTAGGTGTATTCGTCGACGAGGAACTTGTAGCCCTTTTGGAAGAAGCCGCACATTTCTTTTACTTCTTCAGGCGGTGCGGTTTCGAAGAAGTTTTCCGCGATGTGCTTGGCGAATGCGATATGCCGCACTTCTTCCATGTGATGTTCCTTGAACATCTTCTGCGTCAGTGTATCGATCGAGGCGTGCTGGGTCTGATAAATGGAATTGAGTTCGGCAAACCACTCGATCAGCAGGTTCCAGATAATCCCGTATACCGGATGGCGGTTCGGTAGTTGCTGCTCGAAGTTGGAAAACTGCGGAATGGTCGCCGGGTGGCTCCAGAGTTCCAGGTTCGCGGTCTTCAAATAGCGGCGGAACATCAGGGTATGGACGATTTCCTCGCGCGAGAAAATCATCAGGTATTCGCGCACATCGTCGGTCAGTACCGCGTTGTACTTGTTCACATAGCCTACATAGAGTTCCGGCAGGGCCTGTTCGAGCCAGATGAAGTAGGACACATCGCGTGCGGTTTCCAGCCAGAGTACTTCAAGGCGCTGCTCGGCGGTCATGGCGTCCCAGTATTCGGTGCCATACAACCATGCGGTTTCTTCGAGTTTCGGTAGTCTGGATTTATCGACACCCTGGGCCCAGTCGACGATCTCGTTCAACTTCATCACCTTGCGGTGAGAGGCATCGATCAGGGTGTTGACGACTCCGCTGCGCTTGCTGGTCAGCGGGATGGGATTGCTCTGTGTTTCAACTGCGGCTTCCATGTTTTCTCCTTGTCGAACTATCGCTAATCGGTTGTTGGGGATTGCTCTGCGTGGATGCGCGCCTCCCGGTCGCGGTCGAGGGTTCAGGGGGTCCCTGGTTAGGGGCACGACACTCCTGTGTCGGCCATCGGCAGGACAGGCCGGCCGTTGAACAAGGCTGCGGTTTTGCCATCGCCACCCGCGCCGGGTAGCACATCCAGGTCGGCCAACCCGAGCACGGTCTTGCCGTCCGCCGATATCGCCCTGACCCCGGCGATATCCAGGCCGGTGGCGCGTTCGACGAAGCGGATGCGTCGGCCATCGGGGTTCGCCACCCACTTTTCGCCCCATTCGCTCAGCGCGAGCAACATGGGCCATAGCTCCAGGCCTTTTTCCGTCAGGCGGTATTCGTAGGAGCGACCGTCGGTTTCACTGCGTATGCGTTGGAAAATTCCATATTCGGTCAGGCGCTGCAGGCGCGCAGTCAGGGTGCCGCTGGCGATCCCCAGGTGTTGCTGGAAGTCCTGAAAGCGCGTCATACCGCAGAAGGCATTGCGCAGGATCAGCATCGACCACCACTCGCCAACCAGGTTGAGGGTCTGCGCTATCGGGCAGTTCATCGTTTCAAAAGACGTTTTGCTCATGATTCGACTGTGCGCCTCGGGCTAGCTTGCGAAATATAGCTTCAGTAATTGAATTTATATTTTGTGGTACGGGCGTGTCAATCAGGCGGGTCAGACTTTCTGAGCAGTCGGTCGATTAGCGGTCGGCGCCGGAGCGAATGGCCGAGGGGCCGCGATGAGGGTTATGGCGTTGGTCGCTGGCGCGATTGGGAAGGGTGGCGCGGAGTCGCATGGGGATGCGGCGGCCGGGACCTGTTGATTCCGGTCGCCCGGCTGTTCAAGGCGCAGGAGTTGGTCGGGCTGATGCGATTCGAGAGGTGTGCCGGCGGGCTATGAAAGGCGCTGCTCGGCAGCTACTGGTAGCGCCCAGCGAGCGGCGGATTGCCCGCCGTTGGGCGCTTATAGCACGGGCGCGAGTCCTGTGGATGGATCGCGGCAGGGCTTTAATGCCGCGCGGGCTTCACCAGTTATGCCGCAGCCCCGCCTGGACCGCCCAGTTACGCTGCGCGTCCACCGCGGTGGCGGCGGACGCCTCGATAAACAGGCGCGTATTGCCGAGGCCAACGTCGCCGCCGAGCACGAATTCGCTGCCCGTACCGTTGCGCTCCGCGGTATCAGGGGCGATGCTGCCGCCGTCCTTGGAGGCGCTGATGTCCAGGTTGTCACCCTGATAGCGCAATGCCGACGCCCGCACATAGAGGCCGCCATCAATTCCCGGACCCTGCAACGTCTTGCCGATCTCGACGCCGGCGCGCGCTACCGAGGACACGAGCCGGTCCTGGTCTATCTCCACGCCATTGCTGGTGGTGTGCCGGCTGCCGCGGATGGTGCCGACGGACAAACCGAGTTGCGGTTCGATGTAATAGCCGTTCGCGAGTTCGAATGGATAGCCGCCTTCGGCATAGGTCCGGGCCGCTTGGGTCCGGTATTTACCTACGATTTCGCGGTTTTCCGAATCGCGTGCGTGGTAGCTGTTCTCCAACAGCGAAGCGTCTGCGCCGAGCAGAAGATAGGGGCCGCTGTCGGCGGTCCAGCCGCTGTAGAGGCCCAGGGTGGTGCCTTTCAACTCGCCCTTGCCCTGCTCGTAGTTCGCCGTCGAGCGGACCTGGGCGACGCTGAAACCGATGCTGCCGGAGTCGGCGTCGCGGGCGAAGCTGCGATCCGCGCCAACCGTCAGGCCGCTGTAGTTCTGCCGGTAGTCGCGCGAATAGGCGGTATCCGCGCTCAATTCGCCGCTATCGCCTTCCGCCCAAACGCCGGTCTGATCGGCGACCTGGCGGCGCGATCGATCACGTAGATGGCGCAGCGAGGCCTGTCCGCTGTTGTGCCAGAGGTCGACGACACTGTCGGCGGCATCGGCGGCGCTCAGCACCGTCTCCGATGGCCGCAGCCCAAGGGCGCCGCTCGCTGCACCCCCGCTTACGCTGCCCGGCACCTGGACCACGCTAGGCACGGCGTCGCTCTCGCTGCCCGGGATACTAATGCCCGTCAGCACTATCTTCTTGCCGTCGGCGCTCAGCGCCACTTGCGGGGTATAGGCGAATCTCACCAGATCGCCTTCATAGGTTCCGCTCCAGCTGCCGTCCAGCCCTCTCGCCGCTGCGAAGGTGGCGCTGCCGCCCGCGGCCGCACTGGCATCGACGATTTCGATCGGCGAAGCGGCCAGGATCGTTGTGCCGCTGCGCAGCGTCGAGGCATTGACCCAGGAACTGTCGTCCAGTACGGGGTCGTAGACGATGCTCACGTCCTGTGTACCTGTGGCGGAAAAGCTGCTGATGCCGCTACCGAATACGATCTTGTCGGCGCCGGCCGCGCCCTTGATGCCCGTGATGTCGCTGAGCAACTGGAAGCGCGCGCCATCGGCCAGTGAGACCGCGGCGCCGCCGGTGCTGCTGTTGATTCGCAGGGTGCGGTAGCTATGGGTTGGAATGGCCCCGGGGGTGAAGCTGCCCCAGTAGCCGGCCATGTCGATCACACCGTTGTCGCCCAGGGCGAGAGAGCCGGAACCGAAATCGTTGCTCAGCGTGCCGCTGCCTTGCGGCGTCCAGGTCGCGCCGTTGGCGAACGACAGGTCGGCCTGGCCGACGCTGAAGCCGACATCGTTCCGCACGCCGCCGACCAAGCCGCGCAGCCAGGAATCGGCGGTGTCGAAATTGACGTTGACCGCCCCGGTGTTGCCATTGACAGGATCGGTCGCGGTGGCGATGTCGCCGTCGAGCTGCACGCGTTGGCCGCCGGCCTGGTTGACGGTGACGCTGGCGTCCTGGATGTCGAGCGGTACGCTCCAAATCGAATAGGCGGCGCCGGCGTTGCTGGGGCTCGTCGACACGGTCAGTCCGCCGGCGACCTTGACGGTGCCGAAGTTGCGGATGCCGTAGACGTTGCAGGCGCTGCAGTCGGAGGTGGAGGCGACGGTGAACGACACCGGCGCGGTGGGCGAGGTGAACTCGATGAAGCCGGTGCTGACCAGACCGTAGGTTTCCGCCTCCGAGGCGACATCGACCGAAACCGCGTCGTCGAAGGTCATCACCGCACCGGGCGAGCGGTCGTTGCTGAGGCCGGAGGGATTGCCGAACGGCACGTAGCCGTTTTCCGGCCCTTCGCTGCGCACGAGCACGTCCACGTCGCCGTGCCAGCGCATCCATGCCGAGCGGTGGGTGTTGGCGATGCCGTGCGTGGAGCGTGGGCCCTTCACGTTGACGGTGGCGTCGCCGAAGACCTCCATGTCGCCCTGGTTGCGCACGCCGAATGCGGTCGAACCCATGGCGACCGTGGTCAGCGACAGATTGCCGTTGACCGTCAGCCGGGTATTGACGTTGTCGTTGTAGATGGCATGGGCGTTGTCGCTGGGCCAGATCGACAGCGCAGAGATGCTGGTGTCGCCATTGAAGGTAATGGTGCCGCCGTCGGAGTTGTAGACCGCATCGAGCGTGCCGCGGCTTTCGGCGAGGATCGTGGTCGGGCCATTGAACACGACGTTGCTGCGCCCCATGACCCAGACCGCGCGCGCAAAGCCCTGCGTATGGGCATGCAGGTCGGTGGCGCCGTTAAAAATGGTGGTGCTGCCGCCGCGGGCGAACACCGCCTGAGCGCTATTGCCGAGGCCGCCGCCGAAGTCCGCGTCGCGGGCGCGGGCGGAGATCCGGGTGTCGCCGTTGACGGTGAGCGTATTGCCGTCGTTGAGGATGCCGATCGCCGTTCCCCGGATGCCGCTCTCGCCGCGGCTCGCCGACAGGTCCAGCCTGCCGCCGCCGGCCACGTCCAGCGCCACCGGAGGATTCCCCGAGGCGATGGACACGGCGACCACATCGCGGTCGATAGCCTCCATCTCTATGCTGTCGCCGTCGGCGAAGCTGTAGTGCGAAACACCGTCGACGAAGCTGACGTCGTAAGCGGGGTCGTAGCCGCCCGTGCCGCCGGGTCCGTCGTTGCCGACAACGCCGGTGATCGGTTCGATATAGAGCACCGCGGCGCCGATCGAGGGCCAGCCTACCAAGCCGCTCATCAAGGCGGCGGAAATGGACAGCGAGAGTTTTTTGCGGCGGGGCTCGGCGCCTGCGCGTTCGGTTGCCGGCATCCGGGCTGGCGTTAATTGCAGGCAATGTTCTACGCCGCGCGCGATCGCTCGCGCCCGCTTCTGCCGGATGCAGGTCATCAGTTCCCCCAGGTTCTTGAGTGCTATGGCCGTGTGGCCGAGTTGGCGGGTGGTCGCCAAGTCGTTCCGTTGGAAACTAGCACGCGGATTTACAGCGCCGAAGGGAAATGCCCGGCTTCTCCTGGCCTGGTTGCATTTGTGTGAGCGATCGCACTCGGGGGCAGCGCGACAGGTCACGCTTACGCTCGCACCGCCCGGCGCCTGTGGCGCGGGCGTTGGAAAAGCGCCATCGGTGAATGGCGCCGTCGGCTACTTCCTGCTCAGCAGGACGCCGCTTTCCATATGGTGGGTATAGGGGAATTGGTCGAACAGTGCGCAGCGGGTCACCTGGTGCGTGTCGCTGAGCTGGGCGATATTGGCGGCCAGGGTTTCCGGGTTGCAGGAGATATACAGGATGCGTTCGAAGCGCCGGGTCAGTTCGCAGGTGTCCGGGTCCATGCCGGCGCGCGGCGGGTCGACGAAGACGCTGGCGAAGTCGTAGCTCTTCAGGTCGATATCGGCCAGGCGGCGGAACGGTCGCACCTCGTTGAGCGCTTCGGTCAGCTCTTCGGCGGACAGGCGCACCAGGCTGACGTTGTCCACGCCGTTATCGGCCAGGTTGGCCAGGGCGGCATTGACCGAGGATTTGCTGATCTCGGTAGCCAGCACCTTGCGCACCCGGGTGGCCAGCGGCAAGGTGAAATTGCCGTTGCCGCAATACAGCTCCAGCAGGTCGTCCTGGCGCTCGCCCAGCACCTCGTAGGCCCAGCCGAGCATCTTCTGGTTGACTGCGCCGTTGGGCTGAGTGAAAGCGCTTTCCGGCTGCCGATAGCTGAAGGTGCGCCCGGCGATTTGCAGTTTTTCCTCGACGAAATCCTTGCCGATGACGATGCGCTTGCCGCGTGAACGGCCAACGATGCTCACCTGCAACTCCGCCGCGAGCTTCTCCGCCTCGGCCTGCCAGGCGTCGTCCAGCGGGCGGTGGTAGCACAGGGTGACCAGGGCGTCGCCGGCCAGGGTGGTGAGGAATTCCACCTGGAACAGCTTGAAGCTCAGCGCTTTGCTGGCTTGCCAGGCGGCTTTCAGGCGCGGCATCAACTGATTGATCCGCACGCTGGCGATGGGGAAATCCTCGAAGAAGATCGGCGTGTGCTTATCGCCGGCCTCGAACATCGCGTAGTGACGGTCTTCGCCTTCGCGCCACAGGCGGAACTCCGCACGCAGGCGGTAATGCTCGCGCGGCGATTCGAAGACTTCGGGCTCGGGCGCGGCGAAGGGCGCCAGCAACTCGATCAGGCGCTGCTTCTTTTCGGCGAGCTGGGCGTCGTAGCGGGCGGGGTCGAACTGGGAACGGCTCATGTGTGACTCGAAAAGTGAATAGATTGCAGCCCGTGGACTGGGGCTGTTCTCGCAGGTTGGCGTCGCATGGGTGATGGTGGGGTTACGGCGCGCCGATACTCGCTGTGTTGCCGTGTATCGCCTGCGCGCCTAACCCACCCTAGGGTTCTGACCAGTCTACGGGGCTTTAGGCGAACCAACCGAGCTTGATCACGAACAACACCGACAAGATTACCAGTGCCGGGTTCAGGTCGCGCCAGCGGCCGGCCAGCAATTTGATCAGGGTCCAGGCGATAAAGCCGAAGGCGATGCCGTTGGCGATCGAGAACGTCAGCGGCATGGCCAGGGCGGCGACCACCACGGGGGCGGCGACGGTGAGGTCTTCCCAGTCGATTTGCGCCAGGCTGCTCATCATCAATACGGCGACGAACAGCAGCGCCGGGGCGGTGGCGAAGGCCGGTATGGCACCGGCCAGCGGGGCGAAGAACAGGCTGAGCAGGAACAGCAGGGCGACCACACAGGCGGTCAGGCCGGTGCGCCCGCCGGCGGCGATGCCTGCTGCCGATTCGATATAGCTGGTGGTGGTCGAGGTGCCCAGTGCGGCGCCGGCCATGGTCGCCGTGCTGTCGGCCATCAGGGCGCGGCCCAGACGCGGCATCTTGCCGCTCTTGTCGAGCAGTTCGGCCTTTTGCGCGACGCCGATCAGGGTGCCGGAGGTGTCGAACAGGTCGACGAACAGGAAGGCGAAGATCACGCTGAGCAGGCCGATATCCAGGGCGCCCATGATGTCCAGTTGCAGCAGGGTAGGCATCAGCGAGGGCGGCATCGACACCACCCCGCCGAGCTGCGACAGACCGAGCAGAATCGACAGCGCGGTGACCAGCAGAATACCGATCATCACCGCGCCCGTGACTTTACGGTATGCCAGGGCGGCGATCACGAAAAAGCCCAGGCAGGCCAGCAATGCACTACCTTGGCTCATATCGCCAAGGGTCACCAGGGTGGCCGGATGGTCGATCACGATACCTGCGTTCTTCAGCGCGATGATCGCCAGGAACAGGCCGATGCCGGCGGCGATACCGGCGCGCAGGGCCAGGGGAATACTGTTGATGATCCACTCGCGGATCTTGAAGATCGACAGCGCGAAGAAAATCATCCCGGAGAGGAACACCGCGCCCAGGGCCACCTGCCAGGTATGACCCATGGTCATCACCACGGTGTAGGTGAAGAAGGCATTCAGGCCCATGCCCGGCGCCAGGGCGATCGGGTAGTTGGCGACCAGGCCCATGATCGCCGAGCCGATGGCCGCGGCCAGACAGGTGGCGACGAACACCGCGCCTTTGTCCATGCCGGCGGCGGCGAGCATGTTGGGATTGACGAAAAGGATATAGGCCATGGTCAGGAAGGTGGTCAGCCCGGCCAGCACCTCGGTGCGTACTGTGGTGTTATGTGCCTTGAGTTGGAACAGTCTTTCCAGCATCTGCAACGCTCCGTAACGGCGATGGCGCCGTGAGTAATGCCAATCGAAAGCAAAGCACATCCACGCGTGTGCGTGTGTTTTTGCTGGCGATCCGGAAAAAGGCGCGCATCATATCAGCTCGCCCATAAGGGGTGAATTTATGACCGAATGGTCAACTAGTAGCAGCAACTTGCATAGGCAAGAAGGAGGCCAATATGACCACGCGAGCCCTGATCAGCCTTGCTGACGGCGTTGAAGACATCGAATGCGTGACCCTGATCGACGTGCTGCGGCGCGCCGAGGTCGAGGTGGTGGTGGCCAGTATCGAAGGGCGGCGCATGATCACCTGTGCCCGCGGCACCCGCTTGACCGCCGATACCATGCTGGTCGATGTGCTGGCCCAGGATTTCGATCTGATCGTGCTGCCCGGCGGCATGCCCGGCGCCGAGCGCCTGGCCGAGCACGAGCCATTGGCCGAAAAGGTGCGGGAGCAGGCCAAGGCCGGCAAACTGTTCGCCGCCATCTGCGCCGCACCGGCGCTGGCCCTGCAGCAGTACGGCGTGCTCAAGCAACGGCGCATGACCTGCTATCCGGCGTTTAGCGATCGTTTGAGCGGTTGCACCTTCGTCGACCAGGCCGTGGTGGTCGACGGCAACTGCATCACCAGCCAGGGACCGGGCACCGCCATGGAATTCGCCCTGACCCTGGTCGAGCAACTACAGGGCAAGGGCAAACGCAGGGAAGTGGCCGAGGCGCTGTTGTTCTGATCGCTCCAGTTTTGGCTGTGCGCTTTTGTAGCCCGGATGCAATCCGGGAGCGGTATCTGCCGCTAGAACTTCCCCGGATTGCATCCGGGCTACCGGAGCCGACATGGCGAAGCCCCTTTATTTATCGTCGATCGGCGCTTCGTGCATCCGGTCGCGCCGCGCCAGGGCCGGGAACAATTTGATCCATAGCCCGCTGACTACCAGCGCGCCTATCCCGCCGATCAGCACCGCCGGTACGGTGCCGAACCAGGCGGCGCTGACCCCGGCGCGGAAGTCGCCGAGCTGGTTCGATGCACCGATAAACAGGCCGTTCACTGCGCTGACCCGGCCGCGCATGGCGTCGGGTGTCTGCAGCTGCACGAAGGCGCCGCGGATGACCATGCTGACCATGTCAGCCGCGCCCAGCAGTACCAGGGTCGCCAGGCTGAACCACAACGAGGTGGAGAGGCCGAAGGCGACGGTGGCGACACCGAAGATCGCCACCGAGATCAGCATCGCCGGCCCGACCCGGCGTTCGATCGGCATGCGCGCCAGCCAGATCGACATCAGCAAGGCGCCTACCGCCGGCGCCGAGCGCAGCAGGCCCAAGCCCCAGGGGCCGGTCAGCAGGATGTCCTTGGCGAACACCGGCAACAGCGCCGTGGCGCCGCCGAGCAACACCGCGACCATATCCAGCGTCACCGCGCCGAATACTTCGCGGCGGCTGCGGATAAAGCGGAAGCCGGCGAGCAGCGACTCCACCGAAACCTTCTGCTTCAGCGGTTTCTGCTGCGCCGGCAGGCTCAGCATCAGGCTCAGGGCCACGCCATACAGCGCTGCGCTGCTGCCGTAGACCCAGCCGGTGCTCAGCGCGTAGAGCCAGCCGCCGATAGCCGGCGCGATTATGGTGGCGGTCTGCATCGCCGAGGCGGAGGCGGCCACGGCGGCGGGGAACAGGCCAGCCGGCACGATATTCGGCAGCAGCGCCTGGGTCGTCGGCATCTCGAAGGCCCGTGCGCTGCCGAGCAGAAAGGCGATGACGAAGAGGGTTTCTCGGCTGATCCCCGTCAGCGTGCTGCCGAGCAATAGCGCCAGCGCCACCAGCCCCTGGGCGCTTTGGCACAGGGCGGCGACTTTACGCCGATCGAAGCGATCGGCCACGTGCCCGGTGAGCAGGATAAACAGGATTTTTGGCAGGAACTCCACCAGCCCGACCAGGCCGAGGTCGAGCACGTCGCCGGTGAGGCTGTACATCTGCCAGGCAATCGCCACGCTGAGCATCTGGAAGCCGCTGGCGGTGGCCACCCGGGCCAGTCAGAAGGCGATGAAGGGGCGATGGTTACGCAGGCGCGAATCGTCGTGGGCGGGCATGTCGTTCGGTTATGGCGAGTGGCGGGGGATCGGCGATGGAGGCCTCACCCGGTGCTCTGGGCAATCAGTATGCCCGCTCGGTCAGGTATCGCGTAGAGCCCGCGCGACAAATAACCACAGCGTCGCGGGCACCGTTCGGCGCTACGCTTCCAACATGCTTGATCCAGATCAATGCCGGTTTCAGGCAAGTCTGCTGGGTCGTCGCCATCCCGCCATAACAAGAACAATCGCACCGTATTGCGCTCCAATTGGGCGTGCGCACAAGGCTGTGCCCCCGAATAACCTGAGTGAGGATGTTATATGTTCGGCATCGAGGCGCTGGATCTGGCCCGAATCCAATTCGCGTTCACCATCTCCTTTCATATCGTGTTTCCGGCCATCACCATCGGCCTGGCCAGTTACCTGGCGGTATTGGAAGGCCTGTGGCTGAAGACCAGCGACGGCACCTACCGCGACCTCTATCACTTCTGGTCGAAGATTTTCGCGGTCAACTTCGGCATGGGCGTGGTCTCCGGCGTGGTCATGGCCTACCAGTTCGGTACCAACTGGAGCGCGTTCTCGGATTTCGCCGGGGCGGTGACCGGGCCGCTGCTGACCTATGAAGTGCTCACCGCGTTCTTCCTCGAGGCGGGCTTTCTCGGGGTGATGCTGTTCGGCTGGAATCGCGTCGGTCCTGGCCTGCACTTTTTCTCCACGCTGATGGTGGCGGTCGGTACGCTGATCTCGACCTTCTGGATTCTCGCCTCCAACAGCTGGATGCATACGCCGCAGGGCTTCGAGATCGTCGATGGGCGGGTGATCCCCGTCGACTGGTTCGCCGTGGTGTTCAACCCTTCCTTCCCTTATCGCCTGGCGCATATGGCCACCGCTGCGTTTCTCGCCACCGCGTTCTTCGTCGGCGCTTCGGCGGCCTGGCACCTGCTGCGTGGGCGCAACAACCCGGCGATCCGGCGGATGCTCTCGATGGCCCTGTGGATGGCCCTGTTGGTGGCGCCGGTGCAGGCGATGATCGGTGATTTTCATGGTCTCAATACGCTGAAATATCAGCCGGCGAAGATCGCTGCGATCGAAGGTCACTGGGAAAACCGCGGCGACGAGCCGACCCCGCTGATTCTCTTCGGTTTGCCGGATATGGGCGCCGAAGAAACCCGTTTCAAACTTGAAATCCCCGCCCTCGGCAGCCTGATCCTGACCCACAGCCTGGACAAGCAGGTGCCGGCTCTGAAGGAATTCGCCGCCGAGGATCGGCCCAACTCGACCATCGTGTTCTGGACCTTCCGGGTCATGGTCGCGCTCGGCATGCTGATGATCCTCACCGGTATCTGGGGCTTCTGGTTGCGCCTGCGCGGCACGCTGTTCGAGAACCGCGCCTTCCTGCACCTGGTGGTGTGGATGGGGCCGTCTGGCGTGCTGGCGATTCTCGCCGGCTGGTTCACCACCGAGGTCGGTCGCCAGCCCTGGGTGGTGTACGGCCTGATGCGCACCGCGGACGCCTCGTCCGGGCATAGCCTCGCGCAGATGAGCCTGACCCTCGGCCTGTTCGTGGTGGTCTATTTCGCCTTGTTCGGCGCCGGCATCAGCTACGTGATGCGCCTGGTACGCAGGGGCCCGCTCATCGACGAGGGCAAGCAGGCCGACGTTGGTGGGCCAGGTCAACAGCGCACGCCGGCGCGACCGCTGTCTGCGGCGGATGAGAGCTTCGAAGCGGGCGAAAGCGACGAACTGGGTGAGGGGAAATAATCATGGGCTACGATCTTTCACTGATTTGGGCGGCGATCATTGCCTTCGGGGTCATGATGTACGTGGTCATGGACGGCTTCGACCTGGGCATCGGCATCCTCTTCCCGTTCGTCAAAAGCGAGCGCGAACGCGACGTGATGATGAACACCGTGGCGCCGGTCTGGGACGGTAACGAAACCTGGCTGGTGCTCGGTGGCGCGGGCTTGTTCGGGGCTTTTCCGCTGGCCTATTCGGTGGTGCTCAGCGCGCTCTACCTGCCGTTGATCTTCATGCTCCTGGGGCTGATCTTCCGTGGCGTGGCCTTCGAGTTCCGCTTCAAGTCCAAACCGCAGACCCGCCACGTCTGGGACAAGGCGTTTATCGGCGGTTCGCTGGCGGCGACCTTCTTTCAGGGGGTGGCGCTGGGCGCTTATGTCGATGGCTTCGAGGTGGTCGACCGGGTGTTCGTCGGCGGCTCGCTGGACTGGTTCACGCCGTTCTCGCTGTTCTGCGGCCTGGCGCTGATCGCCGCTTACGCGCTACTGGGCTGCACCTGGCTGATCATGAAGACCCAGGGCCGTCTGCAATGGCAGATGCACGATATCGCCCGGCCCCTGGTATTCGTGGTGCTCGGGGTGACCGCCGCGGTCAGCATCTGGACGCCCCTGGCGCACAGCGCCATCGCCGAGCGCTGGTTCAGCATGCCGAACATTCTGCTGCTGATGCCGGTGCCGTTACTGGTGCTGGTGGCCACCGTCGCCCTGCTGCGCGCGATCGCGCGCAACGCCAACTACTCGCCCTTTCTGCTGACCCTGGCGCTGGTCTTCCTCGGCTACGGCGGCCTGGGTATCAGCCTGTGGCCGAACGTGATTCCGCCATCCGTGTCGATCTGGGACGCGGCCGCACCACCGCAAAGCCAGTCGTTCATGTTGGTCGGCGCGCTGCTGATCATCCCGCTGATCCTGATCTACACGGCCTGGAGCTACTACGTATTCCGCGGCAAGGTGACCGAAGAAGATGGCTACCATTGAGGGCGCACGGATGAGTGAGATGCCGGAAAAGAAACCGCTATGGCAACGCCTCGGCTGGCTCCTGGCGCTCTGGACCGGCAGCGTGCTGGCCCTCGGCGCGGTGGTCTGGTTGCTGCGCCTGTTTATGCAGGCGGCGGGGTTGGGAACGCCGTAGGCTAGGAAGTTGTGTGACGGGGGGAAGGGGCAACGAATTGATGGGTATCGCTGCGCTCAACCCATCCTGTGTATTAGAAGACGTTGCGCTCGGTGGTGGGCCGGTACAGGAACCAGGCATGCCGCCAGGTCACTACGGCGCCAGATGGTAAAGTGGTCATGGCCGCGATGTTGGTCCAGGGCGGTACGCAGGGTTGGAGCACACCTCCCACGGTACGCCAGAATTGCACACCAGCCTGCACCAGTGGGTTGCCGCGGTTGCGGTAGACCCAACGCAATTCGGAGTGTGTGATGGTGCGCTCCTTCGCCACCGCGGCGGGCGAGCGTCCAGTCGGCATATCCTGGGCCAGCACAGTGCCTGCTGCGTCTACGAAATGGTGTGTCTTGGTGACTACCGCGCCCATCTCGATGTCATCAAGCAGGAAGTGGATATGCCCGCGATGATTGCGAAGCGTCCATTCCATCCCAAATTTCGACTTGGCACGCCATGCTGCATTTTGCAGGATGGCGCTGGTAACGACAGTCGCGAATCGGTCCTCGTCGTTCTCGTTACCACGTATCGCCTGTGCGTAGCGGCTATATTTTTGATGGGCTTCATTATCCCGAAGGAATTGCCTCCATGCTGTACGGTCAGTCTTGCGCAATCCTTGCATACTGCTTGCGCGGTATTGGTCCACCGTTGCGGGACCGCCCGCGTTGATGATTTCCGCCCCGAAATGAAAAACGAGTCTTGGCCGGACGGGCGCCAGTCCGTAAATCAAGTCACCAGCGGCAAAGTGGAAGTTGAAAGGCACGGTGAATGGCATGGCGCGACTCCGACTTTAAGAATAAGTAATAGAGAACAGGTCATGGTTTCTTTAGCGCGAAAATCGTAGTTTGTCCCCCGTTCTGCTGCCGAAAGGTATCAATTCATCCCACCATCAGACGAAAGTCTTTTACGCATCTGGTTGGTGATTGGTAGCGCTAAATCGAAGCTGCGTGTCTCGCATTCGTTACCCTCGTTCTTTTCCCCAACCGCGATTACTGTGCACGGAATCATTTGCCCTCCAAATTGTGGCGGGCGTAGGTCAAGCGAAAGCATGTGTTCAAACAAATTTGTGAAGCTGTCATAGTCAAGTTCCAGCTCGGCAAAAGGATTTGTAATCACGCCAAACCATGACTTATCGGGTTTGTAGGCCAGAACAACGTCAGATCTGTGCTCCGTGTAACCCCTTGCGATATAGACGATGTCCCCAGGGTTCAAATCTTCTGGGGTCGATGAAAACGAATCGTCTTCGGTCCAAAATCCATAAAGCTTTATGACTTCATTGGCCATCAAGTTTTGAAGCTGAATGATTGCTTTGAGTTCAGGGTGATCTGCATCTTGCGACTCCGTTATTTTCAGAGAACCAGGCAGCGACTCTTGAAGCGCCTGAATCTTTGGTGCCAGCTCTGGGCTTGCCGGTGCCACTTCGCGACGAAGATTATCGATGTAGTCACGTTCAAATTTGTCAGCGGTTTTTCGAAGCGACTTAAGTTTTTCGATCTCTGCGGCCACTTGAATCTCGCTTCCGATTACATCCCCCCAATCCGCAATCGAAGAATTAACAGCGTCTTGGGCACTGAGTAGGCTGACGATCAAACCATGATGTCCTACTCGAGGTGATGCTTTACCTTCACTGTCAGTTACAACTAATTGCTGTGCCCTCGATAGCGCTCGTTCAATCTCCTTAATCCGTCTAAATGCAGCAATGGCAAATTTCTTCTGAGAGTCTTGAAAATTCTTCTCATTCGATTTAGTGGACAAGATCCAGGCGAACGCTATAGACAGAATAAATTGCAGAACACTAAAGAGCGCGGACTCTGTCTTTGTTGTTGTATCGGCTGTTGCAACCTGTAATGTGAAAATTCCGACAATTCCGATTGATGCTCCGATTAGCGCTGCTGTTCTCATGCTCAGCTTGCCCACTAACGTCTCCTTAGTGCTTATTAATTAGGCGAAGTAAATTCGCATTTGCATACGAAAGGTGCCAAGTAAACTTTGCGGGGGCTAAGCCCTTGCCCGGATTGAAGATGGTAACGGTAAACGCGACTGCATCGAAGAGAAACATGACAGGGGTGACGGCAAACCCACGCTCTTGGAACGGCTTAGCGAGCAAATTAAGAAGCTAGTCGATCCATACCGAAACTGTCTACCTCTACTGGACTTGCTAACCCACCCTGTGAATAACGGGCCGTGCCTATTTAATCGCTTTCAAAACCACAAACTTCGGCGTCGCGGCGACCTGTTCGACGCCACGGAACAGGCGTTTGAGCTTGGCGTGGTAGCCAAGGTGGCGGTTGCCGACGATCCACAGTTCGCCACCCTTGACCAGCGCCGCGCGGGCTTGCTGGAACATGCGCCAGGCGAGGAAGTCGCCGACCACTTGTTGCTGGTGGAACGGTGGGTTGCACAGCACCAGGTCGAGGGAATCTTCGGGTTGTTCGGCCAGGCCGTCGCCGGCGCGGATTTCGACCGGGCGTTCGCCGAATGCGGCACGCCAGTTTTCCCGGGCCGATTGCACCGCCATATAGGATTCATCCACCAGCGTCAGTTCGGCCAGAGGGCTACCGAGAGCGTAGGCGATGCCGAGCACGCCATTACCGCAGCCGAGGTCCGCGACGCGCATACGTCCCAGGTGTTTCGGCAGGTGCGGGAGGAAGGCGCGGGTACCGATGTCCAGGTCTTCGCGGCAAAACACATTGGCGTGGTTGAGCAGTTCCAGTGCCGGTTTATCCAGGCGATAGCGCGTGGGGTAGGGCGATACCGGGGCAGGTTTGGTTTCGGGCGTGGCGAACAACAGTCGGGCTTTCTTTACCGCCAGCGAGGCTTGCACCGGGCCGATGTATTTTTCCAGCAGATCGCCGGCGGCGCGCGGCAAATGTTTGACCATCGCCGCGGCTATCACCTGGGCGCCATGAGCCAGTTGGCCATGCAGGCGGATCAGTTGTTCTTCCAACAGCGCCAGGGTTTTGGGCACGCGGATCAGCACCAGGTCGAAAGGCCCCTGGGCGACTTCGCTGGCCGGCACAAAACTTACGGCATCCGCCGGCAGTTGGTTGCGCAGCAGGTTGATCTGCAAGCCCAGGTGGCCGAGGTGCGAGTCGCCGCTGTTGGTGATCTTGGCCTGCCCGGACAGGCTGACCGCCAGCGCGCCGAAATTGTCATTCAGCACCAATACCCGCGCGCTGCTCGATAGCCCTTGCTCATACAGATGGTTGAGCAGGTATTCGTCCGCGGCATCGAACGCCTGCAACGGCTCGTTCGGTTGGTCGGGTTGGCGAATCAGATCGAGTTGGGCGAACGGGGTGCTAAGCAAAGGCATGGAAAACTCGAGTGGCGGGCCGCAGGGGCGCGATAGAAAGTGCAGTTGGTCGCTATTGTCGGTGCAAGCGCCAGAAAAGTCTCGGAACTGAGAGCTGGTTCAGCAAACCGCGGTTGTGCCGGGCGGTGCTTTACCGAAGAATGCCGCCCCCTTGCGGATCGGCTCAGTCGTGCTTGCTAGCGATGAGTCAGCAAGGTCGGTATTCGAACAATAGCCAGACCCCGAGCATTGCGCCCGGCTGCGATCTGGTAGCGCCTGATGACCAAGACCCCGTGTTCCTCTGGCTCATCCATAACCCATCCCCCTCTCAATGAGGCCTGCCCATGCAGGCTTCACGGCGTTCTATTTGTAAAAGGTATGTTCATGTTCAAGTCCCTGTTGTCTTTAACCTTCACCGCGTTGCTGGTCGCGGCAAGCCCGACCCTGGCGGAAGGCAAGGCTCCTATCGTTATCAAGTTCTCCCATGTGGTGGCTGAGGACACCCCCAAGGGCAAGGGGGCCTTGTTGTTCAAACAGTTGGTGGAAGAGCGCCTGGCCGGCGAGGTGGCGGTTGAGGTGTATGCGAATTCTGCGTTGTTTGGCGATGCCGATGAGCTGGAGGCGCTGCGTAACAATCAGGTGCAGATGCTGGCGCCTTCACTGTCCAAGTTCGAGGCCTACACCAAGCAGTTGCAGCTGTTTGACTTGCCGTTCCTGTTCGATGACCTGGAGGCGGTCAAACGTTTCCAGAAACGTGACAAGAGCCGTGAACTGCTGCGCTCCATGAGCGAGCAGAACATTTATGGTCTGGCGTTCTGGAACAACGGCATGAAGCAGCTCTCGGCCACCCGTGAGCTGCGCCAGCCGGCCGATGCCAAGGGCCTGGCGTTTCGCATTCAACCATCGACGGTACTCGAATCGCAGTTCAAGGCGGTTGCGGCCAGTGGCATCGCCATGCCGTTTGCCGAAACCTTCGCGGCGCTGCAAAGCGGCAAGGTACAGGGCGCGGAAAACCCCTGGTCGAACATCGTCAGCCAGAAGCTCGACAGCGTGCAGCCGTTTATCACCGAAACCAACCACGGTTCGCTCAATTACATGCTGGTGAGCAATGTCACGTTCTGGAACAGCATCCCGTACAAGACCCGTACCGAGCTGGAAGCCATAATTCAGGAGGTGACCTTTGCGGTGAACCGGGACGCCGAGGCGCTCAATCAGAAAGCCCGCGAGCAGCTGCTGGCCGGCGGTAAGACCAAGCTGGTCAGCCTGACAGCGGAAGAACACGCCGCTTTGCGCGCCGCCATGCAGCCCCTGTGGAAACACTACGAGGCCAGCATCGGTGCCGACATGCTGCGTGCCGCGCAGACGGTCAATCGCCGCTAGCATGGCGTTAGGTTGCACCGGCTAACCGTCCAGAAATCGAGAATCCCCAGGTTTTGCCGGTATTTGTCCGGCTGCTGTTGCGCGACACTGGGTTTGTGCAATCCGCATGAACTCGGGGCCAGTATGTCCATCGATGAGAAATACACACGGCAAACCCTCTCGGCCATCCAGGTCTGGTCGAACACATTGTTCAGCCTGCGTTGTTCGCGGGACCCGGCGTTTCGTTTCCAGGCTGGCCAGTTCGCCCGTCTGGGAGTGGAGAAGGCCGACGGCAGCATAGTCTGGCGGCCTTATTCGATGGTCTCGGCGCCGCATGACGAGTTTCTGGAGTTCTTTTCCATTGTGGTCCCTGGCGGCGAGTTCACTTCCGAGTTGAGCCGTCTGCGCGCTGGCGACAGCCTGTTGGTCGACAAGCAGGCGTACGGCTTTCTCACCCTCGACCGTTTCATTGGCGGCCGCGACCTGTGGCTGCTGGCCAGCGGTACCGGCTTGGCGCCGTTTCTTTCGATCCTGCAGGATTTCGAAGCCTGGCAGCGCTTCGAACGCATCGTTCTGGTCTATAGCGCTCGCACCGCCAGCGAGCTGGCCTATCAGCCGTTGATCCAGGGGCTGGGCCGGCAGCCGCACCTGGCCGAATACGTCGATCGTCTGCACTATCTGCCGCTGCTCACCCGCGAGCGGGCGCCGGGCTGTCTGCATGGGCGCATCACCACCTTGCTGCAAAGCGGCGAGCTGGAACGCGCCGCCGGCCTGACCCTGAGCCCCGAGCATTCGCGGCTGATGCTCTGCGGTAATCCGCAGATGATCGAGGACACCCGCGCCCTGCTGAAGCACCGCGATTTGCACTTGAGCCTGAGCCGCCGGCCGGGCCAGGTGGCGGTGGAGAATTACTGGTGAGGCGTGGGCGGCGTATCGGGCGAGTCGGGCGCGTCGGCGCCCGGCTCGGTGGCGTTCGGTGCAGCGGCGTCCGGCGTATCGGCGTCCGACGCGGCGGTGCCCGACGCAACGGCGCCCGAAGTATTCGGCTGGGGTTCGACGGTGGTCGGTGCGCATAGCGGCAAGCGGATCACGAAGCGCACGCCCCAGCCGAGCTGGCTGGCGACCTCCAGCTTGCCGCCGAGCACACCGGTGACCAGGTTGTGCACGATGTTCAAACCCAGCCCGCTGCCGCCCTGGCCCAGGCGGGTGGTGAAAAACGGATCGAAGATCCGCGGCAGGTGTTCGGGGGCGATGCCGTGGCCGTTGTCGGAAAGCGTCAGTTCGATCCAGCCGTTTTCGTAGGGGAAGGCGTAAAGGCCGATCTTGCCGTGCTCCAGGCCGCTGAGACCGTGGATCAGGGCGTTGTTGATCAGGTTCACCAACACCTGGCCGAGGGCACCGGGGTAGCTGTCCAGTTCGATGCTGTCGTCGATGTTGCTGTCGATCACGAAGGGGGTTTTCTTCAGCGTCGGCCCCAGGGTGATAAGGATTTCCTTGATCACCTCGCTGAGCTGGAAGGTGCGTCGCTGGGCGCTGGCCTGATCGACCGCGACCTGTTTGAAGCTGGTGATCAGCTCGCTGGCGCGACGCAGGTTGCGCACCAGGATATCGGTGGCGGTCTTGTTGTCCTGCAGGAACTGATCGAGCATCGAGCGTTTGAGCGTACCGGCATCGACCGCCGCGGCGATGTCGCGGCTGTAGTCCTCCAGGGTGCTGGCGGCCATCAGGCTGTTGCCGACCGGGGTGTTGAGCTCGTGGGCGATGCCGGCGACCAGCGAGCCCAGGGCGGCGAGTTTTTCGCTCTGCACCAGCTCGTTCTGGGCGTGCTGCAAGGTGCCCATGGCCTTGCTCAAATCCTCGTTGCTCTGGCTCAGCGCTTCGGTGCGTTCGTTTACCCGTTGTTCGAGGCTGGCGTTGAGCTCCCGGTAGGCCAGCTCGGTGCGCTTCTGTTCGGTCACGTCGATGTCCATGCTGACGAACTGCTGGCTACCATCCGCCGCGGGGATGCTGAAGGTGGTGCTCAGCACGTAGATCTGCCGCTCCGGAGTCAGTTTCAACTCGCTTAGATAGGGGCCGACCGGGATGCCCTTGGCCGCTTCTGCGAGGCTGGCGAGAAACATCGCCTGCTGCCCGGGGGTGTGGAACAGCTGGTCGAGGGTCTTGCCCAGGGCTTCTTCCCGCGGGATGCCGTAGATGCTTTCGCTGGCATGGTTCCACAGCAGCACCCGGCCGTCGGCATCGAACCAGCGCACCGCGACGTTCGGCGTGTACTCCAGGGTGGCGAGCAGGCGGTCCTCGCTTTCGTGCAGGCTCTTGGCGGTATCGAGCAATGCCTTTTCCCGCTCGTGGATGGCCGCAACCATGCGCTGCAGGCTGCGGCGCAGGGTATTCAGCTCGCGGATATGGCTGCTTTCCATCGGCAGGTCATAGTTGCCGTTGGCGATCTCGCCGACGTGGCGGGTGAACTGCGAGATGCGCCGCGCCAGCGACCAGCTGGTGCTGCCGGCAAGCACCAGGGCTGCGGCCAGGGCCAGGCCGAGGGCGATCAGGATGCGCCGCCAGGTGGTTTCGATCAGCTCCAGAGCGACCTGCTGCGGTTGCGCCACCAGCACCTGCCAACCCGGGCCTTCGACCTGACGTACCAGGCCGAGCAGTTGCTCGCCGGCCAGGCTGAAGCTGTGCACCGAAGGGTCGCGCAGCACCTGCAAATGACCGAGATTGAGTTGCTGGACGACCTGGGTGTCCTGGGAGTCTGCGATTAATTGGTGTTGGCGATCGAGGATGCGGATTTGCAGGCTACCGTTCTGGCTCAGCTGGCGCGCCAGCTCGGGCAGCGGGCTGATCGCCACTTCGCCGACCAGGGTGCGCTGGTCCACCGGCTGGGCGAGGGCGACGGCCAGACGCGCGCTGATGGTCGAAAGAAAACTGTTGGACCACACGCTTTGCTTGGTCGCCTGCGCCTGGCGGACGAAATCCCGGGCGGAGATATCCAGGCCGAACAGGTTCTGGCGCAATTTGCGCTTGTTCGCGGGTAGGCCGATGGCATTGACCCGGCCGCTGCTGTCGGTGAGGTAGATGGCCTCGTAGAAATCCGAGGTGTCGGCATAGCTGTCGAGCAGGGTCTGGATTTGCTCGGGGCTGAGCTGCGGATTGCTGAGAAACAACTGCGCCAGGGAGCCAAGCTCGCGGTTGGCGATGCTGAAGTGCCGCTCCAGCTGGCTGGCGATCGAGTCGGCGGCGAAGCCCTGGCGGGTTTCCACTTCCTGCAGCATCAAGGGTTCGTAATACAGACGAAACAGCAGGCCGATGATCAGGGCCGGGATGCACGCGACCAGCACGAAGCGGCTGGCCAGGGTCAGCAGCAGCGGGCGGCTGTGGCGGTGCTTAGTCGAGGCTGCGGAAGCGACCATCGCGCACCACCATGGGATAGAGACGGCTGTCGCTGTCGCCGAAATCGTCGAAGACGATCGGTCGCTGCAGGCTTTCGAACTGACGGATACGCAGCAGCACCTGTTTCGGTTGTTCGCCGGGTAGGCGTTGGCGCAGCGCGGAAATCAATACATTGGTGGCGTTATAGGTGGTGACCGCTGCGGTATCGACGCTCTGATAGAAGCGCTCCTGATAGCGCTGCTTGAACTCGAGAAACTCGCTCGACTGATTGTTCAGGTCAAACGCCTGGGCTGTGAGGATACCTTCCATCGCTCGCCCGCCCATTTCCAGCAGGGCGTCGGCCGCCGCCCAGGCCGGGGTGGCGAGCTTGATCTGCGGGCTGCGTTGGCGCAAATGGGTCGCCAGCAGCGCGGTGTCCAGGGCGCTGCTGATCAGCACCACCGCCGCCGGCTGGTTGGCCAGGGCGCGTTGCGCCAGGGCGACGAAATCGGTATCGCCGTTACGGTTGAATTCCACCACCTCATCCACACCGCCGCCGGCATCCTGCAGATGGCGGGTGAAGTCGGCGAGCCAGGGACGGGTGAAGCTGTGATTGCTCAGTTCGATGATCACGTTGACCCGCTTCACCCCGTATTGCTGCTGCAGGTGGGTGGCGATATCGCGGGCGTCCGGATTGTCGTGGCTGAGGATGCGGAAGAACTGGTCATCACGCCCGGCGAGCAGCGGGCTCAGCGGCGTGCCACCCATCAGCAGGATGCCGGCGGCGGTGAACTGCGGCGCCAGCTGTTCGGCGATGGTGCTGGTCATGGGCCCCAATACGGCATCCACCCGGGCGTCGATCAGCTCCTGCGCCACCTGCGTGGCGCGCTCGGGGTCGGAGGCGTCGTCGCGAAACAACAGTTCGATATTGCGGCCCTGGATGCCTCCGGCCGCGTTGGCTTGTTCAACGGCCAGTTGGATGCCGTTGCGCCCGGCTATCCCCAGGCTGGCGCTGGGGCCCGAAATATCGACGATCACCCCCAGGCGAATCGGCTGCGGCGCACTGGTCTGCTTATCGCAGGCGAGCAGCAGCAGGCCGGCGCAGACAATCAGCGCGGGCCTTATTCGGCAGTTGAAAAAAATCCTGGTCATGGTCGTGGCGGATAACCTCGCTAAGGCGCTCATCGGCCCGGGCGGCGTTCAAGAGGGTTCGGCACCGATGTAGCTGAGCAGCGCCTCCAGTTCGAGTGGCTTGGCGAACAGGTAGCCCTGGCCTTCATGGCAGCCCATTTGTGTGAGCACGTTGGCCTGGCTTTGCTGTTCGATGCCCTCGGCGATCAGCTCCAGCTGCAGGCCGCGGCCCAGCTTGATGATGGTCTCGACAATGCGCCGGCTGCCCTCGCTCTGCTCCATGTGCTGGATGAAACTGAAGTCGATTTTCAGACGATCGATATTCAGCTGCTCGAGATAGCTGAGCGAGGAAAAACCGGTGCCGAAGTCGTCGACGGCGATGCTCACACCGAGCTGCTTGATGCGGTTGAGCAGGTCGAGCATGAAATCGGCTTCGAGCATGGCCACCGACTCGGTGATTTCCAATTCCAGGAGCCGGGGATCGATGCCGCTGTCGTTGAGCGCGCGCATCAGCGTGTCGAGGAAGTCGGTCTGGCGGAACTGCACCACCGACACATTGACCGCCATGCGCAGCTTCAGGCCGCTCTGCTGGTTGATCCGCTGCAGGTCGCGGCAGGCGCTGCGCAGTACCCAGTCGCCGAGGGCGATGATCAGCCCGGAGCTTTCCGCCAGGGGGATGAACTGCGCCGGCGAGACGAACTGGCCGTCGTCCTTGCGCCAGCGCAGCAGTGCTTCCATGCCGATCAAACGGCGCGTGGCCAGGCACACCTGGGGCTGGTAGACGACGAACAAATGCTTGTGTTCGAACGCGTTGCGCAGTTCCTGCAAGAGCTGTACGCGGGCGCGGGTTTCCTGCTCCATGGCCCGGGTGAAATGGCTGATGCGGCCGCGCTCGTGCTGTTTGCCGTGCTTGAGCGCGATATTCGCCGCCTTCAGCGCTTCGCTGCCGTTACCGTCGATTTGATCCAGGCAGGTCAGGCCTATGGTGGTACTCAGGCTCTGACTGAGCGTGGCGAAGCACAGCGGGCGGCGGAACAGTGTGCCGAGGGTGTCGGCATTGGCCACCTGGTTGCTCGCGAGAATGCCGAACACGTCGCCCGCGACCCGGGCCAGCAGGGTGCCGGCCGGTAATTCCTGCTTCAGACGCTCGACCACCGCGGCAAGGAGCGCATCGCCGTGCTGGTGCCCGAGGGTGTCGTTGAGCTCGGAGAAACCATCGATATCGATCAGTGCCAGGGTGGTGTCGCCGGGGTTGGCGCCGGCCAGGGCGGCATCCAGGGCATTGATCAGCGCCAAGCGGTTGGGGATGTGCAGCAACTGGTCGTTATAGGCGTGATCCTTGAGCTGGCTTAGCAGCAGCACATTGTCCAGGGTGACGATGATATTGCTGCAGAACACCTCCAGCAGCTGCCGGTCCAGTTCGCTCAGCGGGCGTTCGGTTTGCAGGTAGGCGGCCATGTGATTGTGGCCCTGGCCGGGGAAGAACAGGGTGGTCGAATGGCTGCCGAACAGGTTGCAGCGCTGATCCAGGGTCTGGCATAGCGCCTGGGCGACAGTCTGGTTGGGCAACTGGTCGAGCTGTTTGTCGATGCAGTCGGTCAGGCTGCCGGCCGCGGCCACGATCAAGGCGTGGGCGGGGGATGCCTGGTGATCATAGGCGCACACCACGCCCTCGGGGGGCAGGCCGAACAAGCCGCAGATCTGGGTGATGATGCCGGCGGCGAACTCGCTGACGCCCTGGCGCGCGAGCAGGTGGCTGCTGGCATGGATCACCATGCCCAGGCCGCGCCTGCTGGTGTTGATGGTGTGGATCTGGTCATAGCTGCGGATGGCCGCGGTCAGGGCGGTGTACAGGCGGTTGCGGGTCAGCTCGGACTTGGTCTTGTAGTCGTTGATGTCGTAATCGCGGATCGCCTCCATCTCCGGCGCATAGCCGGGCTGGCCGGTGCGCAGGATGATTCGCGCTTCGCTGTTCTGCAGGTCCTCGCGAATGCGCCGCACCAGGTGCAGCCCGGCATGCTCGGACTCCATCACCACGTCCAGCAGAATCACCGCGACTTGTGGCTGCTCGCTCAGTACATCGATTGCCTGCTCCGCCGAGTAGGCATGCAGGAAATTCAATGGGCGGTCGAGGATTTCCGTATTGGCCAGGGCGAAACAGGTGGATTGGTGCACATCCCGATCGTCGTCGACGATCAGGACGTGCCAGCGGGGGCCAAGTTCGCGATCGTCATCGCCATTGGCTTCGTCATCGAAGGAAAACAGCTCGTCTTCTGCTGAGTCACTCATCGGTCGGCCTTGCATTCAGGTCAGTGTCGGTCCGCTTGGGCGACGCCGCTGCGGATCTGCTCGATCATCTGTTGCGGTTTTTCCGGGCGAACCGTTGGGGCACGATCGCCGAAGGGCCTGCTGGCGTGAAATTGCTGGAGAAGCGTCCCCGCTCGCAGTCGAGCGCCCGCCGATGGGCTTGTTGTTAGTCTAGGTGAAAAAAATCGAGGCACATGCAAGCCGACCGGCGACTGCCGCGCTGGTGTCATCAAGGCTCGGGCTCGGGTGGGCGGTGCAATGGCCACCCGGGTTGCCGGCACCGCGTGCCAGACACTGTTGAGCCCGGCGCCGGCACTGCCGCCGGCCGGGTGTGCCGCGTCAGAACGCGCAGTTGCCGCTAAAAACGCTAGGGGCGTTGCTGTTGGTCTTTGAGCAGGTCGCGAATTTCGCTCAGCAGTACTTCTTCCGGGCTTGGCGCTGGCGGCAGGCTCGGCGCCGCGGCTTCTTCGCGCTTGAGGCGATTGAGCGCCTTGACCCCGACGAAAATGGCGAAGGCGACGATCAGGAAATCGACCACCGTCTGAATGAACTTGCCGTAGGACAGGGTCACGGCGGGCGCTTCTTCGGTGGCGGCCCTGAGGACGATGGCCAGGTCGGAGAAATCCACCCCGCCGATCAATACACCCAGCGGTGGCATCACGATATCGCCAACGAACGACGAGACTATTTTGCCAAAGGCGGCACCGATAATGATGCCCACGGCCATGTCGACCACGTTGCCCTTGACGGCGAAAGCCTTGAATTCACTCAGTATGCTCATAGAGGTTTGCCTGCGTAGGAATGGTCGGCTGAGTGTAGGCCAGGGCGTCGCGTTTGCCTCGTATTGGCGGCCATTCGGCTGGCAAGCTGCCGCTGGCGACAGACTGAGCTAGGCTCTAGGCAGTTTTACCAAGAGGACACCGCCATGCCTTTGGAGCATCACCCGCTTACCCGCGAATTCCCGGAATTCCAACAACGGCTTCGGACTCTGGCCTCGGAGGACGGGCACTTCGTCCGCCTGGCCGACGAGTACGAGGCGCTGGATAAACGCATCTATGAAGTGGAGAGTGGCCGGCAGGCCATGGATGAAGTGCATCTGCTCGGTCTGAAGATGCAGCGTGTCTCGCTCAAGGACGATATCGCCGATTTACTGAAGGGCGGCACTGGCGGTTGACCCTGATCAAGGGGTGACTTCGGTGCTTGGTTTAGGCTCGATGCACCAACTTTCAGGAGTCGCCCCATGCACGTCGAACATCACCCCCTGGTCAAGGATTTCCCCGAACTGCGCGATACCCTGCATCAATTGCGCCAGGACGACGCCGAATTCGCCCGACTGGCGTCTGCATACGAAGTACTGGATAAGCGCATCTGCCGTATCGAAGAGGGTAGCGAACTGCTGGCCGAGTCGGCCCTGAACGCCCTGAAACACGAGCGGGTGGCGCTCAAGGACCAGCTTGCGCAGCGTCTCTCTCCGCCGGCCAAACAATGCTGCGGCTGCTGCCAGGGTTGAGCTGACTGCCGACGCATCGTGCGGAACGGCTATGATGCGGGTTTTGTCTGATGGAGCTCGCCGATGGCCAAGGCCAAGCGTATCTATGGTTGCACCGAATGCGGCGCGACCTTCCCCAAATGGGCCGGTCAGTGCGGCGAGTGCGGGGCCTGGAATACCCTGGTGGAAACCCTGCTCGAAGCCACGGCCAGTACGCCCAACGGACGTGCCGGCTGGGCTGGCGAGCAGGCGCAGATCAAGACCCTGGCCGAAGTCAGCGTCGAGGAAGTGCCGCGCTTCTCCACCGCATCCGGCGAACTGGACCGGGTGCTCGGCGGTGGCCTGGTGGACGGTTCGGTGGTGCTGATCGGCGGCGACCCGGGGATCGGTAAATCCACCATCCTGTTGCAGACCCTGTGCAACATCGCCACGCGCTTTCCCGCGCTCTATGTCACAGGCGAGGAATCCCAGCAGCAGGTGGCGATGCGCGCCCGTCGCCTGGGCCTGCCGGAAGACAAACTCAAGGTGATGACCGAAACCTGCATCGAAAGCATCATCGCCACCGCACGCCTGGAAAAGCCCAAGGTGATGGTGATCGACTCGATCCAGACGATCTTCACCGAACAATTGTCCTCGGCGCCCGGCGGCGTGTCCCAGGTACGCGAGAGCGCGGCGCTGCTGGTGCGCTTCGCCAAGCAGAGCGGTACGGCGATCTTCCTGGTCGGCCATGTGACCAAGGATGGCGCCCTGGCCGGGCCGCGAGTACTCGAACACATGGTCGATACCGTGCTGTATTTCGAGGGCGAGTCCGACGGTCGTTTGCGCCTGTTGCGCGCGGTGAAGAACCGCTTTGGCGCGATCAACGAACTGGGCGTGTTCGGCATGACCGACAAGGGCCTGAAGGAGGTCACCAATCCCTCGGCGATCTTCCTCACCCGAGCCCAGGAGGAGGTGCCGGGCAGCGTGGTGATGGCGACCTGGGAAGGTACCCGGCCGATGTTGGTCGAGGTGCAGGCGCTGGTCGATACCAGCCATATGGCCAACCCGCGGCGCGTCACCCTGGGCCTGGATCAGAATCGTCTTGCCATGCTCCTGGCGGTATTGCACCGCCACGGCGGTATCCCGACCTACGACCAGGACGTGTTCCTCAACGTGGTCGGCGGGGTCAAGGTGCTGGAAACCGCCTCCGACCTGGCGCTGATGGCCGCGGTGATCTCCAGTCTGCGCAACAAGCCGCTACCGCATGACCTGCTGGTGTTCGGCGAGGTGGGGCTGTCCGGCGAAATCCGCCCGGTGCCCAGCGGTCAGGAACGCCTGAAGGAAGCGGCCAAGCATGGCTTCAAGCGCGCCATCGTGCCCAAGGGCAATGCGCCCAAAGAGGCACCAGCAGGTTTGCAGATCATCCCGGTAATGCGCCTGGAGCAGGCGCTGGATGCGTTGTTCGAGTAGCGGCTGATAGCCGTGGTGCGGATTGACCGCGATAGTCGCCGCCATCTCGGCGCCCGCGGTGGACAAGGCTTCGCTATGTCCACCCTACAAAAGTGCGTTTTAGCCCTCAGGTCGGATGCACCCGCCAAGCTTTTGTAGCCCGGATGCAATCCGGGGACGGGTTGTGTTGCCTACATCGCTCCTCGGATTGCATCCGGGCTACGAGTCTAGCTTGCAGCTCAGTCCTCATCGCCGAGGGCGGCGAGCTCCCGTTCGAGCAGGCTTTCATCGCCCAGGTTGAGTTCCACCAGGCGGCGCAGGTGGCTGATCGAGTCGAGATCGATATGCCGGCAGACGAAGCCGAGCAATTCGCCTTGGCTGCGGGTCAGGACCACCTCCATCTTCACGCAGGCATCCTCGGCCAGATGAATATTGGCCTGGTACGGGTGGTCGGGGTCACCATTCCACTGCGCTGGCCGCTTGACCAGCAGGCCTTTGAGCGAAATGTCATGCAGTTCGGCGCTCCAGCTACGAGCGCCCTGGACGATTTCGGTGGGGGCGTTGAAGGTAATGCGCTGGAAGCGCCTACGTTCGTTTCCTGTGTCGCTCATGCGGCAAACTCCCGGGCGTTTTTATCCACTATAGCCAAGGCTCCTGGCGCTGGCGCGGATTACTTGATCAGACTGCCGTGTGTGCGCCGACCTGTTATTCGTCGGGGGTCCAGCCGTGGGCCATCGCCTGTTTTACCAGATCGGCCGGTTTGTCGATATTGAGCTTGCGTCTGATGCTCAGGCGATGGGTTTCCACGGTACGCACGCTGATTTGCAGATTGCGCGCCATGTTCTTGTTGTTCAGCCCTTGCGCGAGCATCAACAGTACCTCGCGCTCGCGCGGGGTGAGTTCGTCTTCCTCGGTATCGCGCTTGGCCAGCTTGTGCGCGATATCGCCGCTGTAGTAGCTACCGCCCGCGGCGATCGCGTCGATGGCGGTGACGATCTCGCGCGACGAGGCCTCTTTCAACACATAGCCGCATGCGCCGACCTCCAGCGAGGTGCTGACATACTCCTGATTGTCGTACATGCTCAGGATCAGCACTTTGATCGCCGGGTAGCGCTGGCGCAGCTGTTTGGTCAGCTCCAGGCCGTTGATGTCTTTCAAGCCGATATCCATCAGCACGATATCGGGTTGTTCCCGCTGTACCAGCTCGAACGCTTGCGCACCGCTGCTCGCCTCGCCGACCACTTCGAAATGCGGTAGCACCGCGAGCAGCGCCCGGATGCCTTCGCGCACCAGGGAATGATCGTCGACCAGGGCGATTCTTATGGGAGGGGCAGTAGCAGTCATGGGCAGGCTCTTATTATGTGGGTTGTTGCGCCAATGGAGCCGATGATGTGCCTTGCGAGGGTAGCGTGACCATCATCTCGGTCTGGCCTGGCTCCGATGTGAGGCTGAAACGGCCGCCAAAATGTTCGACCCGCTCGCGGATATTACGCAGGCCGATGCCGTCGTTGAGTTTATCGAGCTGTCGCGGGCTGAAGCCGATACCGTCGTCGCATACCCGCAATCGTACCTTATGTGCGATGCCGTCGAGGCTGATGCGTACCCGGCTGGCATGGGCATGGCGCTCGATATTGGTCAGTGCCTCCTGGAGGATTCTGAACAGCGCCACGGCCAGGCCATCGCTGAGCTGGGTAGCGCCGAGGCCGTTGCGGTAGTCGATCTTCAGGCCGCTGCGCTGTTCGAATTCGGCGACCAGCTGGCCAATCGCGGCGGGCAATCCCAGGGTGTCGAGCAGCGATGGGTGCAGATCATGGGAAATCCGCCGTACCTCGCCGATGGCGCCGGCCAGGCGATCGATGCCCTTTTGCAGGGTTTGCACCGCGTTTTCGCTACCCGCCGCCAATTCATGGCTGGCCAGTTCGAACTGGAACTTGATCGAGACCAGCAACTGGCTGATGCCATCGTGCAGTTCGCGCGAGACCCGCGAGCGTTCTTCTTCCTGCAGGCTGACGATGCGCTGGGTCAGCAGCTGCAGCTTGCGATCGGCCAGGCGGTGCTCGCTGAGGTTCAGCGCCAGCCCGCCGGCGAACACCAGCAACACCGCGACCAGTGCCACCGCCGCGATCGCCAGCATGGTCGCGTGAATGTCGCCGGTGACTTCGTCATGCACCTGGTCGATGGCCTTGTCGACATCTTCCAGGTAAATCCCGGTGCCGATCATCCAGCCCCAACGGTCGAGCATGACCACGTAGGCGAGCTTGTCGGTGATCTCGCCGGTCGAGGGCTTCTGCCAGGCGTAATGCTGGAAGCCGGTGCCGTTTTGCGCGCTTTTCAGCAGGGCCTGGATCACCAGTAAGCCGCGCGGGTCGGTCATGTTCCACAGATCCTTGCCGACCAGTTCGCCCTGGCGCGGGTGCATCAGGTTGCGTCCGTTGCTTTCGTAGACGAAGAAATAGCCATCGCTGCCGAAGCTCACCCTGGCCAGCGCGGCCAGCACCTGTTGCTTGATTTCGGCGTCGTCGCGGCCGCTCTCGTACAGTGGCGAAATGATGCTCAGGGCCATCTCGACGTAGTTTTTGAGCTCGGCGCGCTTGCTCGCCAGGATGCTGTTTTCGATCAGGCGCGCCTGCTGCTCGCCGAGGCGCTGGTTCTGGAAGAACACCAGCACGCAGACCACCGCTACGGCCAGCAGCAGCGGCAACACGCTGAGCGCGACTATCTTGTGCTTGAGTTGCATGGTCGTCGGGCTCCAACTGGGCTTCCCGTGATGAGCGAGGCCCGGGCGGTCAAATACGGAATTGACCGACCAGGGCGCGCAGATTGTCGCTGAGTTCAGCCAGGCTGAGCGCGGTTTGCGCGCCCTGTCGGGTTTCGTCGGCGACTCTGTCCACCGCTGTGGCGATCTGCTGGATGCTGCGGTTGATTTCTTCCGATACCGCCGTCTGTTGCTCGGCGGCGCTGGCGATCTGCGCATTCATGTCGCTGATTGTCGCAATCAGCCCGCCAATGGCGGCGAGCGACTCGCTGGCCTGGGTCGCCTGACCGGTGGTGGCGTGGCCGGCATCGCTGGAGCGGCGCATGGCGTTCACCGTGTCCGCGGTGCCGGTCTGCAGGCGGTCGATCATACCCTGGATTTCCAGTGTGCTTTGCTGCGTGCGGCTGGCCAGGGCGCGGACTTCGTCGGCGACCACGGCGAACCCGCGTCCGGCTTCGCCGGCCCGCGCCGCCTCGATTGCGGCATTGAGCGCGAGCAGGTTGGTTTGTTCGGCGATCGAGCGGATCACCCCCAGCACCCCGACGATCGAATGCACGTCCTGCTGCAGGTTGTCGAGCGATACGCCACTGCTGCGGATGTCGTCGACCAGGGTGTCGATGCGCTGCACCGTGAGGTCGACCATGCGCTTGGCGGCCTGGCCTTCCTGGTCGGTCTGCTGCGCCGCTTGCGCCGCGCCCTGTGCGCTGCTGGCGACTTCGTGGGAGGCCGCCGACATCTGGTTGATCGCGGTGGCGAGCTGGTCGGTTTCCTGTCGCTGCGTGGCCATCGCCTGTTCGGAGCGCTGGGCCTGATCGGCCATCCTGCCGACCAGTTCGGTCAGCGGCCCGGTGGTGCTGGCAACTTGCCGCACCAATGCGTGAATCTTGTCCACGAAGCGGTTGAACGAGCTCGCCAACTGCCCGAGTTCGTCATCGTTGTTCACCGTCAGGCGGTGACTCAGGTCGCCGCTGCCGGCGGCGATGTCGTCGAGGTTGGCCTTGATCTTCTGCAGCGGTCGCACCAGCGAGTTGGCCAACCATACCGCGGCCAGGGCGATGACGGTCAGCAGCACCAGGGTTACCCCGAGCAGCAGGCTGATCAGGGTTTCGATACGCCCATTCAGCTCGCCGGCCACCTTGGCCACCTGGGCCTCGATGTCATCCAGATTGACCGCGGTGCCATACATCAGGTCCCACTTATCCAGGTAGATGGCATAGCCGACCTTCGGCACGTTCTCGTCTCGCCCGGGCACCGGGAAGCTGTAGTTCAGGTAATGGGTATTGTCTTTGGCCACCCGCACCAGCTCGTTGATCACATAGAGCCCATTGGCGTCGACGAAACCGCGAAAGCTCTCGCCGATCTTGACGTCCTTGTCCGCCCAGAACACCCGCACGCTCTGCGAGTCGTAGCCGAAGAAGTAGCCGTCTTTGCCATAGCCGAGATGCTTGAGCCGTTCGATGCCTTCGGCACGCGCGGCCATGTCGCCCTTGGCCGAGGCGGAGTACAGCGGCGCGATGCTGCTCTGTGCCAGTTGCACGTATTGTTCGAGCACCAGGCGTCGATCGGCGACCAGGCGCTCGCGGGTTTCCTTCACCTGCTCGTCGGCGAGGCGGTGCAGGATCACCACCGACAGGCCACTCAGGGTGACGGCCAGCAGCAGCGCCGGAAGTATGCTCAGCAGGAGAATTTTTCCACGAATTTTTGGGCGCATGGTCTGCGGCTCCTTATTGTTTTAAACGGCTTTTTTTTTACTGCGGGTTTGGATCGGGCTGAGCAGGTTCAGGTTGACGCTGCTGTATGAAGTCTAGCGGCTAGAGCATGTTCAACCAGGGCCTGGCATTTAGGGGCGGAGTCGAGTGGACGCGCCAGGCGGGCAATGCTGGAGACAGGCTCGGGCGGCGATGGCGGGGCAGGCGGCGCTCATGGATGATTGGCGGCGCGGCGGCAAGGCGTTGACGATTCTGCCTGAAGTGTCGGTCGGCAACGCGTTGAAGGGTAATGGACGACAGTTTGCTCAGAACAACCGCCAGGAACAGGGTCGGCAATATATTGAGCAAGAGCGCATTCTCGCGGGTTTTCGGGTGCATGATTGCACCTCCTTATTGTTTTATGCGAAAGCCGTTTGTAACTTGTAATCGCTTTATATTCTTCGTGGTTACGCACGGCTGCTCATGCGGGCAGGCGACAGTCGTGCGCACTTCTCTATAGGCGGTGTGGCCCGAGTCTGCAGTGTTTGTTAATCCCGGTAAAGACTGTATCTAGTGTTTTTTATGGGCTGCGTAGTAATACGCAGGAAATAAGCAAGTGGTTGTACTGATAATTAAAATTTGTTGGTGGTGATTATATAAGTTTTAGGGGGTTAATCGGTTGGCTGCAAAGTAATCGCAATAGCCGGCCGAGTCCATGGGTATGTCCCTGCAGGTTTTTCTCCGGTACGAGCAGCTTTCGTCGCACCGGCAGATCCATCGCTACGCCGGTAATGGCCAGCATGAATGCAGTTGGCTGCTTGGCCCGTCGCGCAAGCCGGGCTTGAGCGGTTACGCACATGCGGTAAATACCTTGCGGGTCACGTATTACTACTCAGCGGCTGCTGGTAATTCTGCGAATTTCGGCTTCATCGTTATTTGGCGATAGTCGGCCAACTCCGTAAATGGAGTGCAAACAATAACAATGAATGTCGGCAGACAATGCCGGCCGCAGGAGATTCGCAATGAACCGATTAGCCGGTCATATCGCCTGGTTCGCTGTCGCCATGTTGGGCGCGTTCGCGCTGGGCACCGTGGCGCTGCAACGCGGCGAGGCCATCAATGCCTTGTGGGTCGTGGTCGCCGCGGTCGCCATCTACCTTGTCGCTTACCGTTATTACAGTCTGTTCATCGCCACCAAGGTGATGCAGCTGGACCCCTCCCGTGCTACCCCGGCGGTACTCAACAACGATGGTCTGGACTACGTTCCAACCAATAAACACGTGTTGTTCGGTCATCACTTCGCCGCCATCGCCGGTGCCGGTCCGCTGGTCGGGCCGGTGCTCGCCGCGCAGATGGGCTACCTGCCCGGTACGCTCTGGCTGATCGCCGGTGTTGTGCTGGCCGGCGCTGTGCAGGATTTCATGGTCCTGTTCATTTCCACCCGGCGCGACGGTCGTTCACTGGGCGATATGGTGCGCGAGGAAATGGGCAGCATTCCCGGCACCATCGCGCTATTCGGCTGTTTCCTGATCATGATCATCATCCTCGCGGTGCTCTCGCTGATCGTGGTCAAAGCCCTGGCCGCAAGCCCCTGGGGCATGTTCACGGTGATGGCGACCATCCCTATCGCGATGTTCATGGGCATCTACATGCGTTTTCTGCGGCCGGGGCGGATCGGCGAAATCTCGCTGATCGGCGTGACGCTGCTGCTGGGCTCGATCTGGTTGGGTGGTGCCGTCGCCGCCGATCCGTATTGGGCCGAGGTGTTCACCTTCAACGGCATCCAGATCACCTGGATGCTGGTGGGTTACGGCTTCGTCGCCGCCGTGTTGCCTGTGTGGCTGATTCTGGCGCCGCGTGATTACCTGTCGACCTTTCTCAAGATCGGTACCATCACCGCGCTGGCGGTTGGCATTCTGATCCTGGCGCCGGAGCTGAAGATGCCGGCGCTGACCCAGTTCACCGATGGCAGCGGGCCGGTGTGGAAGGGCGCACTGTTCCCCTTCCTGTTCATCACCATCGCCTGTGGTGCGGTCTCGGGTTTCCACGCGCTGATCTCGTCGGGCACCACGCCCAAGCTGCTGGCCAACGAAACCCATGCGCGCTACATCGGCTATGGCGGCATGCTGATGGAGTCGATGGTGGCGATCATGGCCATGGTCGCCGCCTCGATCATCGATCCGGGCGTCTACTTCGCCATGAACAGCCCGGCCTCCATAGTTGGTGCGGACGCCGTCAGCGTGGCCTCCACCGTCAGCAGCTGGGGCTTCGTCGTCACGCCCGAGACGCTGGAAAGCGTGGCGCGTGATATCGGCGAAACCACCATTCTGTCTCGAGCTGGTGGCGCGCCGACCCTGGCGGTGGGTATTGCGCAGATTCTCCATGCGGTGCTGCCGGGTGAGAGCGCCATGGCGTTCTGGTACCACTTCGCGATTCTGTTCGAGGCCCTGTTCATCCTCACCGCCGTGGATGCCGGTACCCGTGCCGGGCGCTTCATGCTGCAGGACCTGCTGGGCAGCTTTGTACCGAGCCTGCGCAAGACCGATTCCTGGGGCGCCAACGTACTGGCCACCGCAGGTTGCGTGGCGCTGTGGGGCTACCTGCTGTACCAGGGGGTGATCGATCCGCTGGGCGGGATCAATACGCTGTGGCCACTGTTCGGTATCTCCAACCAGATGCTCGCCGGTATCGCCTTGATGCTCTGCAGTGTGGTGCTGATCAAGATGAAACGTCAGCGTTACGTCTGGGTCACCCTGTTGCCGGCGGTATGGCTGTTGATCTGCACCACGGCGGCCAGCCTGATCAAGCTGTTCGACGCCAGCCCGGCGGTGGGTTTCCTCGCTTTGGCGAACAAGTACGCCACGGCGGTGGATGCCGGTCAGGTTCTCGCCCCGGCCAGGAACATCGACCAGATGCAGCATGTGATCATGAATGCCTACACCAATGCCGGTCTGACGGTGCTGTTCCTGGCGGTGGTTTTCAGCATCCTGTTCTACTCGCTGAAAGTCGGCCGCGCGGCCTGGATCAAGCAGGAGCGCAGCGACAGGGAGCTGCCGTTCGAACCCGTTTCCGACATGTGATCGCCGGGCCATCCCGAGCCCCGGTAGGGGCTCGGTTTCGAGGAGAAACGCAGTGTTCAACGATCTCAGTCGCATGGGCAAATACCTTGGGCAGGCCGCCCGTATGCTGGTCGGCATGCCGGACTACGACACCTATGTCGAACACATGCGCAACACCCATCCCGAGCAGACGCCGATGAGTTACGAGGCGTTTTTTCGCGAGCGCCAGGATGCGCGTTACGGCGCTGGCAAAGGTCGGCCGATTCGCTGCTGTTGAGGCTTGTCGCCCCGTTTCGCGAGTCACAGCCGCCGCGCCCGTGGCTGGCGGGCGCTATTTCAGAGGAAGGTTCGTATGCCCCATGACCCCATCCCCGTCACCGTGCTCAGCGGCTTTCTCGGCGCCGGCAAGACCACGCTGTTGCGCCATGTACTCAAGGCCGAGCATGGCCTGAAAATCGCCGTGATCGAAAATGAATTCAGCGACACCCCTATCGATGCGCAGTTGCTGGGCACGCAGCCGGTAGAGGTGGTGACGCTGGCCAACGGCTGCGTCTGCTGCTCCATTCACGTCGAGCTGGAACAGGCGCTGCTGCTTCTGCTGGAGCGGCTGGACAGTGGCGAACTGACCTTCGACCGCGTGCTGATCGAGTGCACCGGTCTGGCCGATCCGGGCCCGGTGGCCCATACTTTTTTTGCCGGCGATGCGTTGTGTGAACGCTATGTGCTCGACGGCATCATCACCCTGGTGGACGCGGCCAATGCCGAGCGCCATCTGCGGGAAACCATCGCCCAGGCGCAGGTCGGCTTCGCCGACCGGATTCTGCTGAGCAAGACCGATCTGGTCGATGCGGCGAGCCTCGCGGCGCTGACCGAGCGTTTGCAGTGTATCAACCGACGTGCGCCTATCCATGTGGTTCGGCATGGCCAGATCGCGCTGGCGGAGTTGCTCGACGTGCGCGGTTTCAACCTGAACGCCGATTTCGGCCAGGCACTGACGCCCCGGCCGTTGCTGCCCACAACCGCTGTCGATCGTATCGGCACCCTGGTGTTGAAAAGCCGGCAGGCCCTGGATATCAACAAGCTCGGTGCCTTTATGAGCGCGCTGCTGGAGCAGTACGGCGACGCGCTACTGCGTTACAAGGGCGTGCTGGCGATTGCCGGCGAGAAACGCCGCATGGTGTTCCAGGGCGTGCTACGGCTGTACGGTTTCGATTTCGACAGCGAATGGGGCCCTGACGAGGCCCGCGAGAGCGTGCTGGTGTTTATTGGTGAACAACTACCGGAGCAGATGATTCGCCAAGGCCTCGCCGAGGCAGTGGTATAAACCAGCTACTAGGCTGGACCGCCTGGATTGAGCGCGGCGATGCCCATGCGCGCTGCCGACAAATGAAAAGCCCGCCAGAAGGCGGGCTCGAGTGCTGCTGGCGTCGCGCTACTTGCCGTACACCGGGAATTTCGCGCAGACCGCTTTGACCTGCTCGCGGATGCGGGCTTCGACCGACTCGTCGCCCAGGTTGGCGAGGATCTCGCAGATCCAGCCAGCCAGCGCGCGACACTCGTCTTCCTTGAAGCCGCGAGTGGTCACGGCCGGGGTGCCGATACGCAGGCCGGAGGTGACGAACGGCGAGCGCGGGTCGTTCGGTACGCTGTTCTTGTTGACGGTGATAAAGGCGCGACCCAGGGCGGCGTCGGCGTCTTTACCGGTGATGTCCTGCTTGATCAGCGAGAGCAGGAACAGATGGTTCTCGGTACCGCCGGAAACCACCTCAAAGCCGTTGTCGATAAATACGCCGGCCATCGCCTGGGCGTTCTTGATCACTTGCTGCTGGTAAGCCTTGAACTCGGGTTGCAGGGCTTCCTTGAAGCACACCGCCTTACCGGCGATCACGTGCTCCAGCGGGCCACCTTGGCCGCCGGGGAAGACTGCGGAGTTGAGCTTCTTCTCCAGTTCCTCGTTCTTGCGCGCCAGGATCAGGCCGCCACGCGGACCGCGCAGGGTCTTGTGGGTGGTGGTGGTGACCACGTCGGCGAACGGCACCGGGTTCGGGTAGACGCCGGCGGCGACCAGGCCAGCGACGTGAGCCATGTCGACGAACAGGTAGGCGCCAACCTTGTCGGCGATGGCGCGGAAACGCGGGAAGTCCAGAACCTGGGAGTAGGCGCTGAAGCCGGCGATGATCATCTTCGGCTTGTGCTCAACGGCCAGACGCTCGACTTCGTCGTAGTCGATCAGGCCGGCGTCGGTGATGCCGTACTGCACGGCGTTGTACATCTTGCCGGAGAAGCTGACGCTGGCGCCGTGGGTCAGGTGACCGCCGTGGGCCAGACTCATGCCCAGCACGGTGTCGCCGGTGTTCAGCAGAGCCATGTACACGGCGCTGTTGGCTTGCGAACCGGAGTGCGGCTGGACGTTGGCATAGTCGGCGCCGAACAGCTGCTTGGCGCGGTCGATGGCCAGCTGCTCGACGACGTCGACGTATTCGCAGCCGCCGTAATAACGCTTGCCCGGATAGCCTTCGGCGTACTTGTTGGTCAGCACCGAACCCTGGGCTTCCATCACCGCCGGGCTGGTGTAGTTTTCCGAGGCGATCAGCTCGATATGATGTTCCTGACGCTGGGCTTCTTGCTCCATAGCGGCAAACAATTCGGCGTCATAACGGGCGATAGTCAAATCACGGCTGAACATGGCATTCCCCTGAGAAAAATCAGCTGGGCGGTAGAAAGAGGGAGCGAATTCTACCCCATCCGAGATAAACAGGCATATGAAGCCTGGTCATCCGGTGGATAAGCGGGATTCAAGGAGCAAGCGGCAAGCCAGAAACCGCAAGCTGATTATTGGCTTGCCGCTTGAGGCTTTAACTGAGCATAAACAGCGCGGTGCCGCTGAACAGGGCGCTGAACTGATTCGCCGGCATCGGCCGGCCGAGCAGGAAGCCCTGCACCTCATCGCAATCGTGGCCGCGCAGGAAGTCCAGCTGAGCCAGGGTTTCCACGCCTTCGGCGATCACCATCAGGTTGAGGCTGTGGGCCATGGCGATGATCGCGCGGGCGATCTGGCCGTCCTGTTCGCCATGGGGCAGGCCGTCGACGAAGCTGCGGTCGATCTTCAGTACGTCGATGGGGAACTGCTTGAGGTAGTTGAGCGAGGAATAGCCGGTGCCGAAGTCGTCGATGGCGATGCACACCCCGAGCCGTTTGAGGCTGGCCAGGGTTTGCATGGCATTGACCACATCCTCCATCAGGATGCTCTCGGTCAGTTCCAGTTCCAGGCAGGCGGCGGGTATGTCGCTGTCCTTGAGAATATTGGCGATACGCCGGTCGAGGTCGCCCTCGGAGAACTGCCGGGCCGACAGGTTGACCGATATCTTCGGTACCCGAACCTTGTCCTGGTGCCATTCGCGCAGTTGGCGGCAGGACTCGCGCAGCACCCAGTCGCCGACCTGCACCACCAGACCCAATTCCTCGAGCACCGGAATGAACTCGATCGGCGATACCAGGCCGCGCCGTGGATGTTCCCAGCGCAACAGGGCTTCGGCGCCGGTCAGGCGCTTGCCGTCGCCGGAGAACTGCGGCTGGTAATACAGCATGAATTCATTCTGTTCCAGGGCATGGCGCAGATCGGCTTCCAGTTCCAGGCGCTCCAGGGCGCTGGAGTTCATGTCGGCCTGGTAGAACTGGAAGTTGTTCTTGCCGCGTTCCTTGGCGTGATACATCGCCGTATCGGCGTTCTTCATCAACTGACTCAGCTCGTTGCCGTCCTGAGGGCTCAGGGCGATACCGATGCTGGCGGTGACGAAGAACTCGCGGCCTTCGAGCATAAAGGGCTCGGAGAGGCTGGCGAGAATCTGTTCGCCGACGTGAATGGCGCGGTTCAGGGCGCTCTCACGCAGGGCCTGCGATTGCAGCAGAAGGGTGAATTCGTCGCCGCCCATACGTGCCACCGTGTCGTCGGCGTCGACGCAGGCGGTCAGGCGTATCGCCACTTCCTTGAGCATGCGGTCGCCCGCGGCGTGACCCAGTGAGTCATTGATCGGCTTGAAGCGGTCGAGGTCGAGGAACATCAGGGCGACCCAGGTGTTGTGCCGTTCGCCTTGCTGCAGGGCGGTGTGCAGGCGGTCCTGGAACAGCGTGCGGTTGGGCAGCTGGGTCAGCGCGTCGTAGTAGGCCAGCCGATGGATACGCTGCTCACTGGCCTTGCGCTCGCTGATATCGCTGAAAAAACATACATAGCTGACCAGATCGCCGTCTTCGTCCTTGATCGCGGTGATGCCGACCCAGGCGGGGAAGCTCTCGGCGTTTTTGCGCTTGAGCCACAGCTCGCCTTCCCAACTGCCGCGCAGGTTGAGCTGTTTGAAGATGAATTGCAGCAGCGTGGCCTGCTGCTTGTCGGCGGTCAGCATGGTTGGCAGTTGATCGAGGACCTCCGCCGCGGCATAACCGCTGACCCGGCAGAACGCCTCGTTGACCTGGACGATATAACCGGCCGGGTCGGTGACCAGAATGGCCGCGGTGGAGTGTTCGAATACCGTGGCGGCCATGCGCAGGTCTTTTTCCGCGCGTCGCTGCAGGCTGATATCACGGCCGACGCCGAGCAGTCCCTTGAACCGCTCCTGCTCGTCCCACATGGGGATCAGGCGCAGCTCCACCGGCATTTTGTGGCCGTCGGCGTGCAGCACGTCGAAGAAGAACAGCTGCGCGCAAACCTGTTGGCGCATTTCGGCCATGCGTTGTGGGTCGTCGAGCGCATGGCGGATGCGCTCCAGCAGGGCGTACATGCCGACCAGTTGCCGCGGGTTGGTGGCCAGGCTGTGGAAACCATTGTCCAGCACCCAGTCCGAGGTGTAGCCGAGAATCGGCTCCACCGACGGGCTGACGTAATTGAGCTGCAGGCTGTCATCGGTGGAGAAGATCACGTCGCTGATGCTTTCCGCCAGCAGCCGGTAGCGTTGCTCGCTGGCGCGTAGCGATTCGCTGCTGATGATCTGCTCGTTGATGTCCTTGGCCACGCCGATCAGTCGGCTGACCCGGCCCGCCTCGTCATAGGACAGCGCCTGCTCGCGGATATCGAACCAGTGCCAGCTGCCGTCGCGGTGGCGCCAGCGCAGCTGACAATGCAGCTGCTGATCCTTGGCCACCACCTGTTGCAGGTTACGCATGCGGCGGTACTGTTCCCAGTCGTCCGGGTGCAGGAGCTTTTCCCAGAGCTTGTCACCGAGGGCGAGCATTTCTTCCTTGCTGTAGCCCAGATCCGGACCGAGGCGGTGATTGCTGAACAGCACGCGCTTGTTCGGCACGTCATGCACATAAAGGGTATCGGGCACCGCGCGCACGACGTCGGACCAGAAGCGCTCGCGCTCGATCAGCGACAGCTCGATGCGTTTGCGACTGGTGATGTCGCTGATGCTCAGGGTCACGGCATGCAGGTCTTGCGGATTCTCCGGCAGGCGCATCACCAGCCACAGATGGCGCTCATGCCCCAGCGGGGTGGTGATCTGGGTTTCCATTTCCAGCAACTTTCCGCCCTCGATCAGGGCGGTGAGCAGTTGCTGGCGAAAGCCGTCGGGGCGTGGCTGGCTGCCGCGCAGCAGATGTTCGGCGGCCTGGGCGCCGGATTCGACGCCGAGCAGGCGCAGCGCCACCTGATTGGTTTCGGTGATCTTCACCAGTCGGCTGAGTAGCTCGAAACGCTCTGCCGAACCCTGCAGCCATTGCGCAAACGCATTGCCGTCGGGCAGCTGCTGTTGCTGCAGATACTGGTAGAGCGCGGCCAGATCGAGCACGCACAGAGCGGTGCCGGTGCCCTCGAAAATGTCCTGATAGCGCCGCCGGGTTTCCTGCAACACCTGGGTGGCGTGTTGTTCCTCGGTGACGTCGCGCAACATCCAGACGAAGCCGGCGCCGTCGCCATCTGCGGTCGCTGGCAAGTCGCTGCGGACGATATCGAACAGGCGCGCAGCGCCGTCCAGCTGCAGTTCCAGCAGGTCGAGACCGTGCTCGTGATGCAGGCCGTCGGTCTCGAGCAGGCGCGGATCGAAATGCGGCAGCAGGTCGAGCAGGCTGGCGCCGCGGATCTGTGCGGCATCGAGGTGAAACAGGGCCTCGGCCTGAGGGTTGGCATAGCTCAACAGGCCGCGGCGGTCGGTGACGATAATCCGCTCTTCGATCGCGCCGAGGGCGCTGATTGCCTGGTGCAATGCGCTTTGCGTATCGCTTTCGCGTTCGTGCCGGCGGTGCCGGTCATGCAGCAGGCGGTAGAGGGCGAACAGCGCCAGCAGGCCGCAGATGCTCAGCAGCGCCCGGTAGCCCAGCGGCTGACTCGGTTGCAAGAAGGCCGGTACCAGGGTCAGCAGCAACAGCCCGAGCACCGATGCCAGCAACGCCAGCCAGGTGCCCTTGCGTCGCTCGCGCAGGGGCTCCGCTCGCGAGTAGGGCGAGATGCGCGGCGACGAGGAGGGCGGGGTGGGCACGTGCTTAAGTCCTGGAATTGGAGCGTGAACGGTGACTGTAAAACGGTGGCGATAAGTAGCTGGCGCGCGCAGGGCGGTAGCATGCCATAACCGTGGCAAAGTGCCAGTGCGGCCGACGAGCGTTGTTTGCCCTGGATCAAGCATTCCGGTAGCTTTGCTCCACGCGCGCGGGTAGCGGGCAGGTGTCCCACTGCTTGGGTCACCGACCGCTTGCCACCCCGCCGGCCAGGCACCGCAAGCGAACCTCCCGGCCCTTGAGGTTTTCGCGCAACAGGCGTCAGCCGTTTCAGTCCCTTGTCTTATTACAACCCAGGTTATCCATGGCCCAATACGTATACACCATGCACCGGCTGAGCAAAGTAGTGCCGCCGAAGCGGGAAATCCTCAAGAACATTTCCCTGTCGTTTTTCCCTGGCGCCAAGATCGGCGTGCTCGGCCTCAACGGCTCGGGCAAATCCACCCTGTTGAAGATCATGGCTGGCGTCGACACCGAGTTCGATGGCGAAGCCCGTCCGATGCCGGAGCTGAACGTCGGCTACCTGCCGCAGGAACCGCAGCTCGACCCGAGCAAGACCGTGCGCGAAGTGGTGGAAGAGGCCGTCAGCGCGATCAAGGACGCCCAGGCGCGTCTCGACCAAGTGTACGCCGCCTACGCCGAACCGGATGCCGACTTCGACAAGCTGGCTGCCGAGCAGGCCAAGCTCGAAGCGATTCTGCAAACCAGCGACGGGCATAACCTTGAGCGCCAGCTGGAAGTCGCCGCTGATGCCCTGCGTCTACCCGCCTGGGACGCCAAGGTCGCCGTGCTCTCCGGTGGCGAAAAGCGCCGCGTGGCGCTGTGCCGTTTGCTGCTGTCGGCGCCCGACATGCTGCTGCTGGACGAACCGACCAACCACCTGGACGCCGACTCGGTGGCCTGGCTGGAGCACTTCCTCCACGACTTCCCCGGCACCGTGGTGGCGATCACCCACGACCGTTACTTCCTCGACAACGTCGCCGGCTGGATTCTCGAACTCGACCGCGGCGCCGGTATTCCTTACGAGGGCAACTATTCCGGCTGGCTGGAGGCCAAATCGGATCGTCTGGCCCAGGAATCCAAGCAGCAGTCGGCCCACGAGAAGGCCATGAAGGAAGAACTGGAGTGGGTGCGCAAAGGCGCCAAGGCCCGCCAGTCCAAGTCCAAGGCCCGTCTGCAGCGCTTCGAGGAAATGCAATCGCAGGAATTCCAGAAGCGCAGCGAAACCAACGAAATCTATATCCCGGCCGGCCCGCGCCTGGGCGACAAGGTCATCGACTTCGTCAACGTCAGCAAGGGTTACGGCGACCGCGCGCTGATCGACAACCTGTCGTTCAGCATGCCCAAGGGCGCCATCGTCGGCGTGATCGGCGGCAACGGCGCCGGTAAGTCGACGCTGTTCCGCATGCTGATGGGCAAGGAACAGCCGGATGGCGGCAGCATCGAGATCGGCGAAACCGTGCAGTTGGCCTGCGTCGACCAGAGCCGCGAGGACCTGGACGGCAGCAAGACCGTATGGGAAGCGGTGTCCGATGGCTCGGACATGATCAAGATCGGCAACTACGAGGTGCCGTCGCGTACCTATGTCGGCCGTTTCAACTTCAAGGGCGGCGACCAGCAGAAGTTCGTCAAGGACCTCTCCGGTGGTGAGCGCGGCCGTCTGCACCTGGCGTTGACCCTGAAAGAGGGCGCCAACGTCTTGCTGCTCGACGAACCGTCCAACGACCTCGACGTGGAAACCCTGCGTTCGCTGGAAGAAGCGCTGCTCGACTTCCCCGGCGCGGCCATTGTGATCTCCCACGATCGCTGGTTCCTTGACCGCGTGGCCACGCACATCCTGGCCTACGAGGACGATTCGCACATCGAGTTCTTCGAAGGCAACTACACCGAGTACGAAGCCGACCGCAAGAAGCGCCTCGGCGACGCCGCCTCGCAGCCGCACCGGGTGCGGCACAAGAAGCTGGCGTAAGCGCCAACGCAATACGACAACGGAGCCCCAGGGCTCCGTTTTCTATTTATGGCGAACCGGGTTTCAGTGACAGCCGCCCGATTCCAGATCCTTGAGGATCGGGCAGTCCGGGCGCTGATCGCCATGGCAGTGGGTCATCAACTCCTGCAGGCTGTCGCGCAGGCTGCTGAGTTCGGCGATCTTTCGGTTCAGCGCGTCGATATGCCCGGCGGCCAGGGCCTTGACGTCGGCGCTGGCGCGTTGCCGGTCCTGCCACAGGGTCAGCAATTTACCCACTTCCTCGAGCGGAAATCCCAGGTCGCGCGCGCGTTTGATAAAGGCCAGGCGGTGCAGGTCCTGGGCGCCGTATTGGCGGTAGCCGCTGTCGGTGCGCCCGGCCGCCGGCAGCAACTCGATGCTTTCGTAATAGCGGATCATCTTGGCGCTGAGGCCGGTTTTCTGCGCGGCTTGGCCGATATTCATAAGGCCTCCCAAATGGTTGTGTAGGAGCGGACTTGTCCGCGATCCGCGCCGTCTGAATCGCGGCCAAGGCCGCTCCTACGGATATGTCGTCCCGTAGCCCGGATGCAATCCGGGGGAGCGGTCGTGTAGGCGCCATTTCCCCCGGATTGCATCCGGGCTACAGGGTTTGCGAGTCCTTCGGCTTCCAGCGCTTGAGCAGCAGGGCGTTGCTCACCACGCACAGGCTCGATGCGGCCATGGCGCCGCCGGCGAGCATCGGGTTGAGCAGGCCGGCTGCGGCCAGAGGAATGCCGATCAGGTTGTAGATGAATGCCCAGAACAGGTTCTGGCGGATCTTGTCGTAGGTGCGCCGGCTGATCTCCAGGGCGGCCGGCACCAGGCGCGGGTCGCCGCGCATCAGGGTGATCCCGGCGGCATGCATGGCGACATCGGTGCCGCTGCCCATGGCGATACCGACATCCGCGGCGGCCAGCGCCGGTGCATCGTTGATGCCGTCGCCGACCATGGCCACTCGCGCATCGCGCTTGAGCTCGGCGATGATCGCCGCCTTGTCCGCCGGCAGCACCTGGGCATGCACCGAGTCGATCTCCAGCGCGGCGGCCACGGCGTTGGCGCTGCCGAGGTTGTCGCCGCTGATCAGGTGGCTGCGAATGCCCAAGGCCTTGAGCTGGGCGATGGCTTCCGCGGCGCCGGGCTTGAGCGTATCGCCAAAGGCGAACAGGCCGAGTACGCGGGGGCTGGGCGTCTGCTCGATCAGCCAGGACAGGGTGCGGCCCTCTGCCTCCCAGGCCAGGGCTTCGGCGACCAGTACGCTGTTCTGCAGCCAGTGCTCCTCGAGCAGGCGCTTGTTGCCCAAGGCCAGTTGTCGCCCGTCGATCTGCCCGGCGATGCCGCGTCCGGCCAGGGCTTGGCTGTCGCTGACTTCCGGCAGCTGCAGCTGGCGTTCGTTGCAGGCGTCCAGCACCGCCTTGGCCAGCGGGTGTTCGCTGCCGCGTTGCAAGGCGCCGGCCAGTCGCAGCAACGCCTCGGTGTCGCCATCGAGCGCGCTCGAGTGGACGATTTTCGGGCTACCCGAGGTCAGGGTGCCGGTCTTGTCGAAGGCTACGGCGGTGACGCCATGAGCGACTTCCAGGGCGCCGGCGTCCTTGATCAGGATGCCATGGCGCGCGGCGACGCCGGTGCCGGCCATGATCGCGGTCGGCGTCGCCAGGCCGAGGGCGCAAGGACAAGCGATCACCAGTACGGCCACGGCATTGAGCAACGCCGTTTCCGCCGGCGCGCCCTGCAGCAGCCAGATGATCAGGGTGGCCAGGGCCAGCAGCAACACGCTCGGTACGAACACCAGGCTGACTTTATCCACCAGTTTCTGAATCGGCGCCTTGGCCGCCTGGGCGTCTTCGACCAGGCGGATGATCTTCGCCAGTACGGTTTCCGCACCCAGGGCGGTGGTCTCGACCAGCAGGCGGCCTTCGCCGTTGATCGCCCCGGCAGTGACCCGGTCGCCCACTTGTTTCGGTTGCGGCATGCTTTCGCCGCTGATCAACGCTTCGTCAGCATGGCTGCGGCCCTCGAGCACCTCGCCGTCGACAGGGAAGCGTTCGCCGGGTTTGACCACCACCTGATCGCCCAGGGCCAATGCGCTCAGGGCCACCAGTTGTTCCTGGCCATCCTTCAGGCGTAGCGCCTGATCCGGGCGCAGCGCTTGCAGCGCGCGGATCGCGCTGGTGGTCTGGCGCTTGGCGCGGCTTTCCAGGTATTTGCCGAGCAGGATCAGGGTGATGAGCACCGCCGAGGTTTCGAAATACAGCTGCGGCATGCTGCCGCCAGGGGCGGCCAGCCATTGATAAAGGCTCAGGCCGTAACCGGCGCTGGTGCCGATGGCCACCAGCTGGTCCATGTTGCCGGTGTGTGCGCGCAAGGCGCGCCAGCCAGCGCGATAGAAGCGAGCGCCGAGGCCGAACTGCACCGGGGTGGCCAGGGCGAACTGCACCCAGGCCGGCAGCATCCAGTGCACGCCCAGTGGTTCGAGCAGCATCGGCACCAGCAGCGGCGCACTTAACAGCATGGCCAGCGCCAGGGTCCAGCGCTCGCGTTGCAGATGGCGGTCCGCGCTCGATTGGCTGAGCTGCTCGTCATTCACCAGGCTTGCCGAATAACCCGCCGCGCTGACCGCTTGCAGCAGCGTTTGTGGATCGAGGCCGGCGACAATTTCCAGCTGCGCGTGCTCGGTGGCCAGGTTGACGCTGGCCGACAACACGCCCGGTTGTCGCGCCAGGGCGCGTTCCACGCGGCCGACGCAACTGGCGCAGGTCATGCCGTCGATGACCAGTTCCAGGCGTTCGCTGGGCACCTGGTAGCCGGCGCCTTGCACCGCCGCAAGCAACTGCGCCAGGCTTTCCGGCGGCGCTTCGATACGCGCCTGCTCGCTGGCCAGGTTGACGCTGACGTTTTGCACGTCGGCTACCTTGCCCAGGGCGCGTTCGACGCGCCCGGCGCAGCTGGAGCAGGTCATGCCCCTGATAGGCAATTCGAAGGTGGTCAGGCTGGTCATACGGCTTCTCCATCAAATTCCAGCACAGGATCAACCTTGACCCGTAGGTAAGGTCAAGCGCTTTTTATTGCTTGACCTTACCCATGGGTCAAGCCTGACACTGCCCCATCCGGCGCAGCAGCCGGGGTCCCATTGCCCAGGAGGTTATCGATGCAAGCACCACAGGTTCATACGCTCAATGTGCTAGGCATGACATGCGAGCATTGTGTCAAAGCCGTCACCGAGGCCGTGCGCGCGCGCGATCCGGCCGCCGAGGTGAAGGTCAAACTGGCCGGCGGTGAGGTGCGGGTGAATAGCAGCCTGTCGAGCGACGAGTTGATTGTCGCGATTGCCGAGGCGGGTTATGGGGCGGGGTTGGCGTAATAAAGCTTATGCCCCGGTTGCCTGTCGCCATGTAAAACGCGACCGTTGCAGGAGTCAGCTTGCTGGCGGTCGCGGCAGACCAAAGCGGCGTCGGAGTGCCAAACCACAGCCAGCTGGCTCCTGCATGGGGCGGTGCGTTATTGAATGGCGCCTTCTACCAGTCGCGGATCAAGCCGCGAAAGCAGGCGTCGACCAGGGGCGCGGTGTCGTTCAGTGGATCGAACAGACCGGGATCGCGCAGCCAGTCATGGAACAGGCCGATGATCAGGGCGTGCAGGCTGCGCGCCGCGAGGCGTGGTTCCACTCCCGTGTGCAGGCGCGGGGATACGTCGGCACGGGCGAACTGCTGTTCGCACAGCTGAATAAATAGGTTGATAAAGGCCTCGTGGCGCTCTTCGGCCTCGCGCAGCTCGGCGGTGAACTCGCAGCGGCGCAGCAGGATGGTGAAAATCCGGCGCTTCTGCGCGTCGCGGGCGAGGTTTTCGATCGCATCGACGCACAGGTCGCGCAGGCTCAATAAAGGATCGCGCCCGGCGCAGCCGGCCAGGCGTTCGGCTAGCTGTTCGGGCGGCAGGCGGACCTGGCTGAGCAGTTCGTGGAACAGGTGGGCCTTGTTCTGGAAATGCCAATAGACCGCGCCGCGCGTGACCCCGGCGCAGCGCGCGATATGTTCTAGGCTGGTATGGGCGACGCCTTTTTCCAGAAACAGGGCTTCCGCGGCCGCAAGGATCGCGCAACGGGTTTGCTCGGCTTCTTCTTTGGTGCGGCGCATGACAGTGGCCTGATCTCGCAAGCGGGTGGGTGGTCGCGGGCGCTCCCTGCGCGCGGCTCAGGTGACAAAGTGTAATGAATTGCCGTTTGGGGGTCTATTTACAAACGGTGTTGTATGTAACTAGCATTGCCCGTCTCAAGCGTCATGCCTCGCGTTGTCCCGGAGACACCATGCCTTTGCCTCGTCTTTTCCCCGCTGCCTGCGGGTCGTTGCTGTTTTCCTGCTTGCTGTCCGTGGCCCAGGCGGCCGACATGCCACCGCCCGAGGTGGTGGTGGAGCCTGTCCATGCAGCCCCCTTGCCGCTGGTGTTCGAGTATTCCGCACGCACTGCGGGTTTTCGCCAGGTACAGGTGCGCGCGCAGGTCAGCGGCATCCTGCAGGAGCGCACCTACCTGGAAGGTAGTCACGTCAAGCAGGGCCAGGTGATGTTCCGCATCGACTCGCGCACCTATCAGGCGGCGCTGGCCCGGGCCAAGGGCGCGCTGGCGCAGGAACAGGCGCGCTACCGGCAGACCGAGCGCGATCTCAAGCGCATCCGCGAATTGCAGAAGAAGGGCTTCGCCAGCGAGAGCGAGCTGGACAACGCGATTTCCAATTTCGAGCAGAGCAAGGCGAATATCCAGGCCGCCGAAGCCGAGGTGCAGTCCAAGCAGATCGACCTTGATTACTGCACGGTCAAGGCGCCGATTTCCGGGATCACCAGCAAGGAGACCGTTTCCGAAGGCAGCCTGATGGTCGCCGGTGATCCGAACGCCAGTCTGCTCAGTCAGATCACCCAGCTCGATCCGCTTTACGTCAATTTCGCCGCCCCCGATTCCGATGTGGAAGGCGTGCGTAGCGGCCTGAAAAACGGCGATCTGCTGCTGCCGGAGGACGGCAAGATGCACGTGACGATCGAGTTCGGCGACGGTTCCAGCTATCCCTTGCAGGGCACGGTGGACTTCACCGATAGCTTGGTCGACCGCAACACCGGCACCGTCAGCGTTCGCGCCGTGGTACCCAACCCCGAGCAAAAACTGCTGCCCGGCCAGTTCGTCCGGGTAAAGCTCACGGGGCTCACCCGCGACCAGGCGATTACCCTGCCCGAGCGCGCGGTGGCCCAGGGGCCGGGCGGTACGTTTGTCTACGTGGTCGATGCCGAAGGCATCGCCCGCACGCGCCAGGTCAGCACCGGCGCCACGGCCAACGGGCGCTGGGTGATCGAGTCGGGCGTCAGCGACGGCGACCGGGTGATCGTCGAAGGTTTGGCCAAGGTGCGTCCGGATACGCCGGTCACGGTGGTCGATGCCGCCCAGCCCAGCCCGCAGACTTAAGGAGCGTTACCGGTGATCTCACGCTTCTTTATCGATCGCCCGGTGTTCGCCGGGGTGATTTCCATCGTGATCGTGCTGGCCGGCCTGATGGCCATGCGCACCCTACCGATCTCGCAATACCCGCAGATCCTCCCGCCGCAGGTGTCGGTCAGCGCCAGCTATGCCGGCGCCAGCGCCCAGGTGATCGCCGAGACCGTCGCCGCGCCGCTCGAGCAATCGATCAACGGCGTCGAGGGGATGCTCTACCAGCAATCCAACTCGGGCGGCAACGCCATGAGCCTGTCGGTGTATTTCGAGGTCGGTCGCGACCCCAACCAGGCCACCATCGACGTCAACAACCGGGTCCAGGCGGCCCTGGCCAAATTGCCGGAGGAAGTGCGCCGGCAGGGCGTCAAGGTGGTGAAGAAGTCCTCCGACATCCTCCAGGTGGTGACGCTGTTCTCCCCGGACGGCTCGCGCGACCCGGTGTATATCAGCAACTATGCGCTGATCAACGTGATCGACGAACTCAAGCGCCTGCCCGGCGTCGGCGATGTCAGCCAGTTCGGCTCGAAAGACTATTCGATGCGCATCTGGTTGCGTCCGGATAAATTGGCGCAATACAACCTGACCCCGACCGATGTGGTGGCGGCGATACGCGAGCAGAACTCGCAGTTCGCCGCCGGCAGCTTCGGCCAGCAACCGTTGCAACAGGAGCAGGATTTCACCTACACGGTGACCACCCAGGGTCGCTTCACCGACCCCAAAGCCTTCGAGAACGTCATCCTGCGCAGCGACGCCACTGGCGCCAGTCTGTTGCTCAAGGATGTCGCGCGGATCGAACTGGGCGCCCAGGACTACTCGCTGATGACTTCGCTCAACGGCCAGCAGAACGCGGCCTTTGGGGTTTATCTGCAGCCCGGCGCCAATGCCCTGGACACCGCCGAGGCGGTGCGCACTACGCTGGATCGCCTGGCCAAGGGCTTCCCCAGCGGCATGACCTACAAGATTCCCTACGACACCACCAAGTTCGTGCGGGTATCGATCAAGGAGGTGATCCATACCTTCTTCGAAGCGCTGGTGCTGGTGGTGCTGGTGGTGTTCATCTTCCTGCAGAACTGGCGCGCCACGCTGATCCCGTTATTGGCGATTCCGGTGTCGCTGATCGGCACGTTCGCCGGCATGTACCTGTTGGGTTTCTCGATCAACCTGCTGACCCTGTTCGGTATGGTGCTGGCGATCGGCATCGTGGTGGACGACGCCATCGTGGTGATCGAGAACGTCGAGCGGGTAATGAACAGCGAGAAAATCGGCCCGCGCGAGGCGACCATCAAGGCCATGCAGGAAGTCACCGGGCCGATAGTCGCGATCGTTCTGGTGCTCTGTGCGGTGTTTGTGCCGGTGGGCTTTCTTGGCGGCCTGGCCGGTGAGATGTACAAACAGTTCGCCATCACTATCGCAGTGTCGGTGGTGATCTCCGGGATAGTCGCGCTGACCCTGAGTCCGGCGCTCTGCGCCTTGCTGCTCAAGCCCGGACATCAGGAACCGGCGGCGCCGTTCCGAGCCTTCAACCGGGTCTTCGACACCTTGACCAGCGGCTATACCGCGGGCGTGCGATTCTTCCTCAAGCGTTCGGCGATCGGTCTGCTGCTGTTCGGCGCGATGATCGCGCTGCTGGTCGTGTTGTTCGGGCGAGTCCCCAGCGCCCTGGTGCCGAACGAGGACCAGGGCTATGTGATCAACGCCTACTTCCTTCCGCCGGCGGCGTCGCTGACCCGCACCGAAAAACTCACCAGCGATGTCACCCGGCAGCTGATGGCGCACCCCGCAGTGCAGGATGTGGTCACCTTCGCCGGCTTCGACGTGCTGACCTTCGGCACCCGCAGCAACGCCGGGGTGTCCTTCGTACCGCTCAAGGACTGGAGCGAGCGCACCACGCCTGAGCTGGACGCGCGCAATCTGACCGGCGAATTCATGGGCATGGGCGCCGCGCAGAAGGACGGCATGGTGTTGAGCTTCAATCCGCCGCCGATCACCGGTATGAGCACCACCGGCGGCTTCGAAGGTTTTATTCAGGACCGCAGCGGTGGCGGTACCGCGCAGCTCGCCAGCAAGGTGCAGGCTTTTCTCGCCGCGGCGGCCAAGCGGCCTGAGCTGGCCGGGGTGCGCAGCACCTTCAGCGCCAACGTGCCGCAGTATTACATCGACCTCGATCGCACCAAGGCGCGTGCCCTCGGCGTGCCGATCAACGATGTGTTCACCGCCATGCAGGCGACGTTCGGCAGCTATTACGTCAACGACTTCAGTCTGTATGGCCGTACCTTTCAGGTCAGCCTGCAGGCCGAATCCTCGTTCCGCCGCAAGCCCGAGGACCTGGCCCAGGTCTATGTGCGCTCGGCCAGCGGCGAGCTGGTGTCGTTGTCCAGCCTGGTCAAGGTCAAACGCATTCTCGGCCCGGACACCTACGCGCGCTTCAACGTCTACCCGGCGGCGAAGATCCTCGGCGGACCGGCGCCGGGCTACAGCTCGGGGCAAGCCCTGGCGGCGGTGCAGGAAATCGCCGACGAAGTGCTCGGCAGCGGCTACAGCATCGGCTGGACCGGGTCGGCCTATCAGGAACTGGCGACCCAGGGCTCCGGTAGCATGGCGTTCGTCTTCGGTCTGATTATGGTGTTCCTGATCCTCGCGGCGCAGTACGAGCGCTGGACCCTGCCGCTGGCCGTGGTCACCGCGGTGCCCTTTGCGGTCTTCGGGGCGATCCTCGCGGTCTGGCTGCGCGGGCTGGAGAACGACCTGTACTTCCAGGTCGGCCTGGTCACCCTGATCGGCCTGGCGGCGAAGAACGCCATTCTGATCGTCGAGTTCGCGGTGCTTTGCCGCCAGCAGGGTATGGGCATTTTCGAGTCGGCCCTGCAAGCGTCGCGGCTGCGCTTCCGGCCGATCATCATGACCTCCCTGGCCTTTATCCTCGGCGTGGTGCCGCTGGCTATCAGCAGCGGTGCCGGTTCGGCCAGCCGCCATTCGATCGGCACCGGGGTGATCGGCGGCATGATCGCGGCGACCGTGCTGGCGATTTTCCTGATCCCGATGTTCTACCTGTTGGTGGAGTCGTTGGCGGAAAAGCTCGGCAAGGGACGCAAGAAGAACGCCAAGCCGGTTTGATGGCTTGGCCCGCACAAACCGTAACCCGGAGGCAATCCGGGAGCGGTTTGCCGGGCGCCGGCTTGCCCCGGATTGCAGCCGTGTTACAACGGCCCCGGCGCGCCCTTAACTACCAGGACTGACATGGCATTACGCATTTTGCTGATTCTCGGCGCGCTGAGCGCCTTCGGGCCCTTGGCGATCGATTTCTACCTGCCGAGTTTTCCGACGCTGGCGCGGGTATTCGCCACCGATGTGGAGCACGTGCAGCTGTCGCTCGCGGCCTATTTCGTCGGCCTGGCCTTCGGTCAGTTGCTCTACGGTCCCCTGGCGGACCGCTTCGGACGACGTGCGCCGCTGCTGGTCGGGGTCTCTCTGTTCGCCCTGGCATCGCTGGCGTGCGCGCTGGCACCGAGCCTGGAATGGCTGATCGCGGCACGCTTCGTCCAGGCTCTGGGCGGTTGTGCCGGGATGGTGGTGTCGCGGGCGGTGGTGCGCGACCTGTGCGATCCGATCCACTCGGCCAAGGTGTTTTCGCAGATGATGCTGGTGATGGGCCTGGCGCCGATCCTCGCTCCCCTGGCCGGTGGTCTGTTGCTCACCACGCTGGGTTGGCCATCGATCTTCATCAGCTTGGCGCTGTTCGGCACGCTCTGTCTGATCGGTGTGGCGGTATGGCTGCCGGAAACCCTGGCGGCGGACGCACCCGCCGCCCCCTTGCGCGGGAGCGGTCGCGCCTATCTGCGGCTGGTCGCCGATCTGCCATTTATTGGTTATGCCTTGACCGGTGGCTTCGCCGTCGCGGGCATGTTCGCCTATATCGCCGGCTCGCCCTTTGTGTTCATCGAGCTGTACGGGGTGCCGCCGGAGCATTTCGGTTGGTTGTTCGGCACCAACGCCCTGGGCTTCATCCTTCTGGCTCAGATCAACGCCTGGCTGGTGGCGCGCCATGGCCCAGGTTACTGGCTGCGCCGCATCGTCTGGGTCTATGTGTCGTTCGCGCTGATCCTGCTGCTGGTGGCGCTGGCGCAGCCGGCATCGCTATGGCCGCTGCTGTTGCCGTTGTTCGGCTGCATCGCCTGCCTCGGCGTGCTGTTGCCCAATTCCTCGGCTTCTGCCATGGCTGGGCAGGGGCGTCAGGCCGGTAGCGCTTCGGCCTTGCTCGGCAGCCTGCAGTTCGGCATCGCCGCCAGCGCCGCATCGCTGGTCGGCGTGTTGCATGACGGCAGCGCGGGGCCGATGGCCGAGGTGATTTTCGCCTGTGCGGTGCTGGCGGTGACCTGCGTACTGTTCACCCGTTGGGCCGAACGACGTGCCCGCGCCATGGCACGTTGATCGATCAGTTGGCAATCCGTTACGCCGACCCGGCCTGCCAGGCGCTCGCCTGCTTCAACGCGGCTGTTGTTGCTGCACCGCCAGGCTCGCCAGACGGGTGAATTCGGTGACCAGGGCGATATCCGCGTCGCTGGGGAGCGTAGGCCGATCGTAATAGATACCGAAGGTGCCCAGCACCCGGCCCTGGTCGTTCTTGAACGGCAGCGACCAGCAGGCATGCAGGCCGGCGCGGTTGGTCAGCTCGCGGTAGTTTTGCCAATAGGGATGCTGGTTGAGGTCCTCGGCGATCGTCAGTTCGCCGCTGTAGGCGGCATGCCCGCAGGAGCCGATTTCCGCCGCCGCCTGGATACCATCGATAGCCTGGCAATAGTCGGCGGGCAGGCTCGGGGCGCTGGCCACGTGCAGGCAGCGAGCCTCGTCGAGCAGCATGATCGATACCTGCATATGCGGATTGAGACCCTGCAAGCGCGCGCTGATATCGTCGAGCGTCTGTGCCAGCGGGCTGCTCGCCAGCAGGTCGTCGAGCACGTCATTGCGGGCTTCCTGCAACTGTTGCAGCTCGAAGCGCTCGTGAATGTCGCGCAGGCACCCGCGTAAGCTGTTGTCGGCCTGGCTATGGTTGAGCTGCAGCTCAACCCGGCGGATCTGGCCGTCGCGGCGGCGCAGCTGGAATTCGCCACGCAGGCTGCTGCGGGTGCCGCTGGCGATTGCCGCTATGTGCGCGGCGAGGGCTGATCGGTCGGGCTCGGTGAAGAATCCATCGAGCGCTTGGCCCAGGCTCTCGTCGCGTTGAAAGCCGCTGAGTTGCGCCCAGGCCGGGTTATGGAACGTCAGACGGCCATCGGCGTCGGCGAGAAAGATCGCGTCGTTCAGGTGCTCGACCAGGTCGCGAAAACGTTCCTCGCTGGCGTGCAGGTCGTTGTAGGTCTGCTTTTGTTCGCTGAGGTCGATGTCGATGCAATACAGCTCCAGCTGGTCGCGGGTATTGCGCAACATCGAATGGCTGGAAAACACCCAGATCAGCTTGCCGTCCTTGCGTTGCAGTTGCACTTCGGCCGCCTGGATGGCCGGGCCGCCGAGCAGCCAGCTGTTGATCGCCGCGACGACATGAGGGCGGCCCGCCTTGGGCACTATCAGTTCTTCCAGGCGTTTGCCCATGGCCTCCTGCATGCTGTAGCCATACAGCTGTGTGCTCGCCTGGTTCCAGTAGATCACCCGGCGTTCGCGGTCGTAGCCCTGCACGGCAATGCGCGGGGTGCGCTCGAAGAGTTGACGGAAGCGTTGTTCGCTTTCGCGCAGTGCCGCTTCGTCGCGCTTCTGGTTGCTGATGTCCTGTACGGTGCCGAGGAGTCGCCCATTGCAATCCACCTCGGCGCGCAGCAGTACCCAGCTGCACTGCGGTTGTTGCGGCAGGTAGAGGCGGGCGCTGATCGATAGCGCTTGGCGTTCTTCGATCAGGGCCTGCCAGGCGCGCTGCACGGCGGGGCGTTCGGCCGGGTGCAGCCAGGCGAGCAGTTGCTCGACGCTGCTGAAGGCGTCCTCCGTTGGGCGGGCCAAGAGTCGCAGCGCCTCCTCGCTCCAGTGCAAGCGTCCGTCGTATTGCCAGTAACCCAGGCCGGCGGTGTGCTGGGTTTGTTGCAGCAGGCGGGTATTGTGGTTCAGCTCGTCGAGCAGACGCCGCTGCGCGCGGCGATCGCGGTAGCTGAGAAACAGGATCAGCAGGCTGCTGAGCAGAATGAACAGCAGGCCTTTGACGGTTTGCAGGCGGCTGATCAGCAGGCTGTCACCGCCCAGTGCATCCAGCAGGTAGTCGCTGCCCATGATCCAGGCGCTGCTGAACAGGGCATAGATGGCGGCTACGCGTAACGGGCTTACAAAATCGGATCGCATCCTTAACGTCGCCTGCGTGCGGGTGAATCGGGCGCTTTGCGCAGCCGCTTGCTCATGAGTGACAGAGTCTAGCAGCCGGCCGGATTGCCGTCGGGGTTGCGCATGCCGGCGAACTGCGTTTGCGATATTTCCCCGGCTTGGCGACGACCGCGGCGGCTGTTAGAGTCGCCGCCATGAACCTGACCCGCCCTAATCGCCCATTACTGGCCTGGATGCTGTACTTCAGCGTGCTGCTCAGCGCGCTCGCCTGCAGCATCGGCCATGGCCAGATGGCCGGCATGCAGCTCAGCGGGCTGGACGGTTCCTATTGCGGTGGTGCGCTGGGCGGCGCCCTGAATGGCGATCTGACCGGGAGCGGCGTACCGACCGCCAATCCGGCCACGGGTTTTGCCTGTTCGCTGTGCTCCAGCTTCGTCGGCTTGGCCCTGGCCGCCTTCTTCGGCTTGCTCGGCCTGCTGCCGATGCGCCAACCGCGACTCAGTCCCCGCCCCGGGCGGGTCGGCCTGCCGGTCCGCTATCTCTGGCCCTCGGCCAATCCCCGCGCTTCCCCCTTGCTGGCGTAAATCTCGCTGCGTCAGGCCCCCATGGCCGTGGCCGTGACCGCAGACCTAACAGCCAATGAAACCGAGGTTTTTCGGTGCCCGCCCGGCCCGAAGAACATGACTTGGGGAAGTCCATGCCTCCGTTACCCGTTATCGACCCGCTGACGGCGAGTGCCTGTCCGGCCGTCCGTCCCGGAGCCGAATACTTCGAACGATATGGACGCTATCGGCCCGCAGCGGCTGCCGCGTCCTTCACCTTGCGCGCCCGGTCGACCGCGGCACGAGGAACCGAACAATGAAAACAGCCTCCCCGTCGTTCTATAACCTGGCCTGGCGTTGGCATTTCTATGCCGGGCTCTTCGTTATTCCCTTCATGATCCTGTTGTCGCTGACCGGGATCATCTACCTGTTCAAACCGCAGCTGGATCGGCTGATGTATGCCGAACTGCTCGAAGTGCCGGTTGCCGCGCAGACAACCAGCGCTGATCAACAATTGCAGGCGTTGCGTCGGGCCTACCCGCAGGCCACGCTCAAGCAGTATTGGCCACCGGTCGCAGCAGGGCGCAGCGCGCAGTTCCTGATCGCCGACGGCGAGCGGACCTTGAATGTCTTCGTCGACCCCTATCGCGCCGAGTTGCTGGGCAGCCAGGATGCGACCAGCAACCTGCAGACCGTCGTGCGGACCCTGCATGGCGACTTGATGATCGGCCCGTTCGGCGATCGCCTGATCGAGCTGGCGGCTGGCTGGGGGATCGTCCTGGTGGTCTCCGGCCTGTATCTGTGGTGGCCGCGTGGCGCTGGCAGTGCCGGTGTGCTGTGGCCGCGCCTGAGCGCGCGTGGGCGCCTGCTGTGGCGCGACCTGCATGCGGTGAGCGGATTCTGGGGGGCGCTATTGCTGCTTTTCATGTTGCTGAGCGGCATGACCTGGACCGGGTTCTGGGGCGCGCAGTTCGCCGGCGCCTGGAACCACTTTCCCGCGGCGATGTGGGATCAGGTGCCTGAATCCGCCACGCTCGCCGGCAGTCTCAATGACAGCAGCCAGCAGACCGTGGCCTGGGCGGTGGAAACCACACCGCTGCCAGCCTCGGATCCGCACGCAGCGCACAACGCGCACGGGGCGGCCGAGCCGGCGTCGTCCGCTAGGCAAATCAGCCTGCAACAGGTGGTCGACAGTGCCGTCGCCCGCGGCGTGCAGCCTGGTTACAGCATCACCTGGCCCAAGGGCGAGCGGGGTGTGTTCAGCATCGCCCTGTTCGCCGATGACCCACGCAACGATGCCACCCTGCACCTCGATCAATACAGCGGTGCGGTGCTCGCCGATGTGCGCTGGAAGGATTACGGCGCGGTCGCGCGCACCGTGGAAACCGGGGTGATGCTGCACGAGGGCAAGCTGTTCGGTTTGGCCAATCAGCTGCTGATGCTGCTGGTCTGCCTGATGATCCTGTTCGGTGCGGTCAGCGGCCTGGTGCTTTGGTGGATGCGCCGTCCGCCGGGGCGTTTCGGCGTGCCGCCGCTGCGCCATGATCTGCCGCGCTGGAAAACCGCGGTGGTGGCCATGGTGCTGTTGGGCATTGCCTTTCCCCTGGTGGGCGCCTCGCTGGTTCTGATCGGGCTGCTCGATTGGCTGTTTTCGCGCGTTCTCGCACCACGCCGCCTGGCCAGCAATGCCTGATTGTGTGCCGAGTGATTCGATAACCGTTGTTTACCGCGGACTCGATCCGCTTATGGAGATCTGCTTATGTCGTTGAGAAATATCCTGCTGCTGATTGCGTCGCTGGCTGCCGGCCTGCCGGCCTATGCCCATGACTACACCCTGGGTCAGTTGCATATCGAGCATCCCTGGTCGCGTGAAATGCCGCCAGTGGCGCCGACCGCGGCAGCCTATTTTGTCGTGCACAATTCGGCCGATAGCCCGGATCGTTTGCTCGAGGTGAGTAGCCCGGTCGCCGGCAAGGCGGAGTTTCACGAGCACCTGCATGAAGATGGGGTTATGAAGATGCAGCAGGTGCCGAGCGTGGTGGTCCCGGCTGCTGGCGAGGTCCGCTTCGAGCCCATGGGCTATCACGTAATGCTGTTCGACCTGAAGCAGCAGGCCAAGGCCGGGGAGCGCTTTCCGCTGAAGCTGACCTTCGAAAAGGCTGGTGTAATCGAATTGGAAGTGGCGGTGCAAAAAGACCCGCCGGCCGTCGAGCACAGCCACTAGCGTTGAGTTGTCGCCGACTTTAGATCCTGCGTTCATGGGCAAGGTCTAAGGCCTGTAGGGTGGATATGCCGCAGGCTTGTCCGCCAATCGCGGTGCCCATGGTGGACAAGGCTTCGCCATGTCCACCCTACCAAAGCGTGTTTTCTAACCCGGCGAGGCAACCCTCCAAGCCGGATGGCGTCCGGGCTGCGCAAGGGCCGGGGAGTTAGTCGATACCGAGTTTTTTCAGGCGGTAACGCATCGAGCGAAAGGTTAAACCCAGGCGCTGGGCCGCCGCGGTGCGATTCCAGCGGGTTTCTTCGAGCGCTTGCATGATCAGCTTGCGCTCGATGTTCTCCAGGTAGTCCTCTAGATCGTCGATCTGAGCCAGGCTGGCTTCGCCATTTTCCGCCGGGCTGCAGCTGTCGGCCAGGCGCAGGTCGCTGGCATTTATCCGGTCGTCCTCGCACAGCGTATAGGCGCGTTCGAGCATGTTTTCCAGCTCGCGCACGTTGCCGGGGAAGCGATAACTTTTGAGTTTTTCCAGGGCATCGGGATCGAGCTTGGCCGGCATCAGCCCAGGGCCATCGGCCAGGCGCTTGAGCATCGCTTCGGCGAGCAGGCCGATATCCTCGCGACGTTCGCGCAGGGACGGAACGCGTAATTCGATGACGTTGAGGCGGTAGTACAGGTCCTGGCGGAAACGCCCGGCAGCGACTTCGGCAGCCAGATCTTTGTGGGTCGCGCAGAGAATGCGCACATCCACCACGTTCTCCTGTTGCCCGCCGACCGCGCGTACGGCCTTTTCCTGAATCGCCCGCAGCAGTTTGACCTGCATCGGCAGCGGTAGATCGGCCACTTCGTCGAGGAACAGGGTGCCGCCATTAGCCGCCTGGAACAGTCCCTGTTTGTCTTCGATGGCGCCGGTGAAGCTGCCGCGTTTGTGGCCGAAGAATTCGCTTTCCATCAGCTCGGTGGGAATGGCGCCGCAGTTGACCGGTACGAACAGTTGCTCGCTACGCGGTCCCTGGTCGTGGATCAGGCGCGCCACCAGCTCCTTGCCGCTACCGGATTCGCCGCTGATATACACCGGCGCCTGGCTGCGTGCGAGTTTGTGGATCTGCTTGCGTAGCGCACGCATCGGCGGCGACTCGCCGAGCAGGCGGCTGTCCATCGGCGTGTTGTCGTCGCTGCCGGCGATATGCAGGCGCAATGCTGAATTGACCAGCTCGCGCAGGCGGGTGAGGTCGACCGGTTTGGTAAGAAAATCGAAAGCCCCGGCCTTGAGCGCATTGATCGCGGTGTCCAGGCTGCCGTAGGCGGTGATCATCGCCACCGGCACCTGCGGATGGCGCTGCATGATGTGCTGCACCAGATCCATGCCGGTGCCATCGGGCAGGCGCATATCGGTCAGGCACAGGTCGAATGGCTCTTTGGCCAGCCATTCGCGCGCTTCCTTGACGTTGCGCGCGCTGCGGGTGTCGAGCTTCATGCGCCCCAGGGTGATTTCCAGGAGTTCGCGGATATCGGGCTCGTCGTCGACGATCAGGGCTCTCTGGCGGGTCATGGTCAACTCAGTTTGCGCGGGTGGGCGAAGGTGATACGGAAGCAACTGCCGCCGCCTTCGCGAGGTTTGTAGTCGAGATGGGCCTGATTGCTCTCGCACAGCTCGCGGGATATGTACAGGCCCAGGCCGGTGCCCTGGTTTTCCGTGGTATAGAACGGCTCGAAGATGTGCTGGAGCTGCTCCGGTGCCACGCCGGGGCCGTTGTCCTGCACCTCCAATACCGGCAGGTCGCTTTCCGGGTCTCGGAACAAGGTTAGCCATACTTGGCCATGTGGGTGTTTTTGCGCGCTATAACGCATGCCGTTCTGCACCAGGTTGGTCAGTACCTGGGTCAGTTGATGGGGGTCCATGCGGGTTTGAATAGTGCCGCCGCGGGTCTCCAGATGCAGCATGTGTTCGGCCGGTGCCGAGGCGCGGAACTCGCTGGCGAAGCGGTGCAGCCAATATTTTAGATCCAGCAGCTGCGGTTCGGCCTGACGCCTGCGCGAGAGCTGCAGTACGTTTTCGATCACCAGGTTCATCCGCCGCGAGTGATCCTGAATGATCTGCGCCAGGCGTTGGTCGGGGCCTTGTAGCTCTTCCGACTCCTGTAGCAGCTGCGCCGCATGGCTGATCGCCCCGAGCGGATTGCGGATTTCATGGGCGATGCCGGCCGTCAGACGCCCCAGGGAGGCGAGTTTCAATTGCTGCGCCTGTTGGGCGATTTGCGAGATGTTGTCGATGAATATCAGGCAGTGCTGCTGCTCGCCGCGCTGCAGGTTCATGAAGCTCGGCTGCAGCATCGGGCCTTCGGGGTAGGCCTGCAGACTCGTCGGGCGGCGGGTCGGGTTGTGCTGCCACTGTTGCAGACGTTTGACCAGTTCCGGGCAATGCGGATCGAGGATCTTGCCGGTCAGGCTGTCACTGCCCAAGAGGTAAGCGGTGCTTTCATTGGTCAACAGCACGCGCCGCGACTCGTCGAGCACCAGAATGCCCGTGCGCATGCGTTGCAGAATCACCGCGTTCAAGGCTTCCAGGTTGGCGACGTCGGTGGCGCGCTGCTCGGCGAGGCGCTCGCTGACCTGCAGGCGCCGGCTCAAGGCCTGTACCGTCAGCGCGGCGGCGAAGCACAGCGCGCCCAGTGCGCCCGCCTGCACGTACTGGGCCGCTGCGGCTGGTCGATTCAAACTGAGGTAGAAGGTCAGGTAGATCAGGCCGATGGCCGCGACTGCGGCGATCAACAGGCCGATGCGCCCGCGCAGGAGGAAGTTGGCGATGGCCACCGCGACTATCAGCAGGTTGCCGATGCCGCTCGGTGTGCCGCCGGCGGCATAGAATAGCGCCGAGAGCAGGACCACATCGATCAGCGCCAGGCTGAACACCGGGAATAGGCGCTGTGGACGCTGTACCAATGGGCTCAGTACGGTATTCAGTAGCAGATACAGCCAGCTGCCGTAATAAAATATTTCAGGCTGCACCAGATCCAACAGGTCCTCGTGCAGATGGCTGGAGATCAGCAGCACCAGAAGCAGGCCGATGGTCAGTCGGTACAGGTGATAGAGACGCAGGATGCGCTGACCTTTGGGGCCTTCGAGAACGAGTTTTTCGCTATTCACTGCTGTTTGGTGCCTTGCTCGAGATGGGCCTGGCTGCAGTACCAGTTGTCATCCTGAAGCAGCGCGCGGGTGCGCGGCACATGCACGCCGCAGTGTGCGCAACGCACCATGGGGGCGGCGCTTCCGTCGTCGTGGCGGCGAGTCGGCGCGGCTATGCGGCGCCAGAGCCAGTAGGCGGCTGCGGCAATGGCAATCAAAAACAGCAGGCGAAACAGGCCCATAACGCTCTCTTATCGATAAATGCAGGGACGCGAGGTTAACGCAGTTTATCCAAGGAATAACCGCTCGCACAGCGGCGAAGGGGCACGCTGTGCGGTGTATCCCTCTTGGGCCTGTCCAGTCTCTACGCTTGGCCTGTAGGGGGAAGTATGCGCGCATAAAAAAGGGAGACCCGAAGATCTCCCTGTTTCACGCCATGGACTTCAGTCGAACAGGCCGAAGGTCATATAGCTGAACCAGGAGCGGCCGCCGTCCTGGCTTTCTTCGTCGGCGTCAGCCTCGTCGTTCTGATTTTCCGGCTGCAGTTCGTCGGGGATCTGCTCTTCGGCGTCTTCATACTGGCGGATCACGTCCTGGCTGGCGCGGGTTTCGCCCGGTGGCAGCGGTGTGTCGGTTTCAATCAGGCCTAGGGTGACTTTGGCCAGCCACGAGCGGTTGTCGGCTTCTTCCTGGCGCGGCACGAACTGGCCGTCGACCAGGGTCGGATGATCCGGGTAGTTGAGTTTCAAGGTTTCCAGGCTGGTGGCCGCCAACTCATCCAGGGTCAGGCGTTGATAGGCTTCGGTCATCAGCGCCAGGCCGTCGGCGACCGATGGGGTTCCCTGGAAGTTCTCCACCACGTAGCGCCCACGGTTGGCGGCGGCGACATAGGCCTGGCGACTGAGGTAGTAATAGCCGGCATGGATTTCATAGGCCGCGAGCAGGTTGCGCAGGTAGATCATGCGCTGCTTGGCGTCCGGCGCGTAGCGGCTGTTCGGGTAGCGGCTGGTCAGTTGGGCGAACTCGTTGTACGAGTCGCGGGCGGCGCCCGGGTCGCGCTTGGTCATGTCCAGCGGCACGAAACGGGCGATCAGGCCGCGATCCTGGTCGAACGAGGCCAGACCTTTGAGGTAGTAGGCATAGTCGACGCTGGGGTGCTGCGGGTGCAGGCGGATGAAACGCTCGGCCGCGGAGCGTGCGGCTTCCGGCTCGGCGTTCTTGTAATAGGCGTAAATCAGCTCCAGTTGAGCCTGCTCGGCGTAGCGGCCGAACGGATAGCGCGACTCCAGCGCTTTCAGCTTGGTCACGGCGCTGGTGTAGCTACTGTTGTCCAGATCGGTCTGCGCCTGCTGGTACAACTCTGTCTCGCTGAGGTTCTCGTCGAGTACTTCGTTCGACGAGCAGGCAGTGGTGAGGGCGAGAATGGCGATCAGCAGCAGGTGTCTCACTTGCATGGCGGCTTGCGTCCCTGTGACGGCGGCTGTCTTGAGCAAAGCCGTCCTGTTATGATGAGCGCCCCCGGTACCCCTGGGGCAAAGACGCCGTATTTAACCACAGCGCGTAGCCGAAACCAAAAGTAGGGCCTGTCGATCTTTCCTTGCCCATCACCGACCCCTGGTCCCGCCGTTGCCGAGCATGCCTTCTATTAATACCCAGACCATTGAACTGAACGCCGAGGTGCCGTCCGAGATGGGCGGTCAACGCCTCGATCAAGTCGCCGCGCAGCTGTTCGCCGAGCATTCGCGTTCGCGTCTGTCCGCCTGGATCAAGGAAGGCTTGCTGACCGTCGACGGCGCGGTCGTTCGCCCGCGTGACATCGTCCATGGCGGCGCGCTGCTGGCGCTGAAGGCCGAGCAGGAGGCCCAGGGCGAATGGATCGCCCAGGATATCGCCCTAAATATCGTCTATGAAGACGAGCAGATCCTGGTGATCGACAAACCCGCCGGCCTGGTCGTGCATCCGGCCGCCGGGCACGCCGATGGCACCTTGCTCAATGCGCTGCTGCACCATGTGCCGGACATCGTCAACGTACCGCGCGCGGGTATCGTCCACCGCCTGGACAAGGACACCACCGGCTTGATGGTGGTGGCCAAGACCATCGAAGCGCAAACCCGTCTGGTCGATCAGCTGCAAAAACGTACGGTCAGCCGCATCTACGAATGCATCGTGATCGGCGTCATCACCTCGGGCGGCAAGATCAACGCGCCGATCGGCCGTAGTTCGTCGCAGCGCCAGCGTATGGCGGTCAGCGATGGTGGCAAGCCGGCGGTCAGTCATTACCGGGTGCTGGAGCGCTTCCGTTCGCACACCCATGCACGGGTGAAGCTGGAGACCGGGCGGACCCACCAGATCCGCGTGCACATGAGTCATATCGGTTATCCACTGGTCGGCGATCCCGTCTACAGCGGACGTTTCCGTATTCCGCCCGCGGCCAGCCAGACCATGGTGCAAAGCCTCAAGGAGTTTCCGCGCCAGGCCCTGCACGCGCGTTTTCTCGAGCTCGATCACCCGATGACCGGGGAGCGCATGAAGTGGCAGTCGCCGCTGCCGGATGATTTCGTCTGGCTGTTGACCCTGCTGCGCCAGGATCGCGAGGCGTTTATCGGGTGAACGGGTTGGCGCACGACTGGATCGTCCCCGCTTGGCCCGCGCCGGCGAGGGTCAAGGCCTGCATCACCACGCGCGCAGGCGGCGTCAGCGTCGCACCGTTCGACAGCCTGAATCTCGGCACCCACGTCGGCGACGATCCCGTTGCGGTGAAGAAAAATCGTCAACGCCTGGTTAGTCAGCTTGGCTGCAAGCCAGCCTGGTTGCAGCAAGTGCATGGCCTCGGCGTGGTCGAAGCGCTGCCCGAGATGCTTGCCGAAGCCGATGCCAGCTGGACGGCGACGCCTGGCATCGCCTGCACGGTGATGACCGCCGACTGTCTGCCCGCGCTGTTCTGCGACCGCGGCGGCAGTCGCGTCGCCGCCGCCCATGCCGGCTGGCGCGGGCTGGCGGCGGGTGTGCTGGAGGCGACCCTGGATGCGCTGGCAGTGGCCCCCGAGGACACCCTGGTGTGGCTCGGCCCGGCGATCGGCCCGCAGGCGTTCGAGGTCGGCACCGAGGTGCGCGAGGCTTTTCTCGCCCAGCATGCCCAGGCGGAGCAGGCCTTTAGCGCCAGCCTCAACCCCGGTCGCTATATGGCGGATATCTATCAGCTGGCGCGTATTCGCCTGGCCGCCCGCGGGGTCGATGCGGTCTACGGCGGCGATTGCTGCACCTACAGCGACCCACGCTTCTACTCTTACCGTCGCTCTGCGCAAACCGGCCGCTTCGCCAGCCTGATCTGGTTGAGTTAGCCAGGCGCCAATAGACGGCCGGCATGATCTACATCAACGCCAGTCGACTTGAAAGTCGCACAATCAGCCTCATCTACTCTTCATCTCGCAGGCTTTTTGTTGGTGCGCACATTGAGGCGTTCGCTCATGCCGCTCCAGCAGGCCGTTGAAAACGTAGCGAGCGATGGCTAGGCAAGGCGAAATCAGCTGAGGGCGCGGAGTGTACGGTTGTACATGAGCAGCCCGAAGTTGATTTCAATGCCGCATAGCCGAGCGCAGTGGTTTTTCAACGGCTTGCTAGTCGTACCGGCCTGCTCTAAAGGAAGGATGACCCAATGCGAATCGACCGTTTAACCAGCAAGTTACAACTCGCCCTGTCCGACGCCCAGTCTCTGGCGGTCGGCATGGACCATGCCGCCATCGAGCCGCTGCACCTGATGCAGTCGTTGCTCGAGCAACAGGGGGGCTCGATCAAGCCGCTGCTGATGCAGGTTGGCTTCGACATCAACAGCCTGCGCAAGGCGCTGAGCAAAGAGCTCGATCACCTGCCGAAGATCCAGAGCCCGACCGGCGACGTCAATTTGTCCCAGGATCTCGCGCGCCTGCTCAACCAGGCCGACCGCCTGTCGCAACAGAAGGGCGATCAGTTCATTTCCAGCGAGTTGGTGCTGCTCGCCGCGATGGACGAGAACACCAAGCTGGGCAAATTGCTGCTCGGCCAGGGCGTGAGCAAGAAAGCCCTGGAAAACGCCGTGAGCAACCTGCGCGGCGGCGATGCGGTGAACGATCCCAATGTCGAGGAAAACCGCCAGGCCCTGGACAAGTACACCATCGACCTGACCAAGCGCGCCGAAGAGGGCAAGCTCGACCCGGTGATCGGCCGCGACGATGAAATCCGTCGCACCATCCAGGTGTTGCAACGGCGCACCAAGAATAACCCGGTACTGATCGGCGAGCCCGGGGTGGGCAAGACCGCCATTGCCGAAGGCCTGGCCCAGCGCATCGTCAACGGCGAAGTGCCGGATGGCCTGCGCGACAAGCGTCTGCTGTCGCTGGATATGGGCGCATTGATTGCCGGCGCCAAGTTCCGCGGCGAATTCGAGGAGCGCCTCAAGGCGGTGCTCAACGAGCTGTCCAAGCAGGAAGGGCGGATCATCCTGTTTATCGACGAGCTGCATACCATGGTCGGCGCCGGCAAGGCCGAGGGCGCCATGGATGCGGGGAATATGCTCAAGCCGTCGCTGGCGCGCGGCGAGCTGCATTGCGTCGGCGCCACCACGCTCAACGAATACCGCCAGTACATCGAGAAGGACGCGGCGCTGGAGCGACGCTTCCAGAAGGTCCTGGTCGACGAGCCGAGCGAAGAGGACACCATCGCTATCCTCCGTGGTCTCAAGGAGCGCTACGAGGTGCATCACAAGGTAGCGATCACCGACGGCGCGATCATCGCTGCGGCCAAACTCAGCCATCGCTATATCACCGACCGCCAGCTGCCGGACAAGGCCATCGACCTGATCGACGAAGCGGCCAGTCGTATCCGCATGGAAATCGACTCCAAGCCGGAGGTGCTCGATCGCCTGGAGCGACGTCTGATTCAACTCAAGGTCGAGGCCCAGGCACTGAAGAAAGAAGACGACGAGGCGGCGATCAAGCGCCTGGCCAAACTCAACGAGGACATTGCCCGGCTCGAACGCGAATACGCCGATCTGGAGGATGTCTGGAAGTCGGAAAAGGCCGAGGTGCAAGGCTCGGCGCAGATCCAGGAGAAGATCGAGCAGGCCCGCCAGGAGCTGGAGGCGGCGCGGCGCAAGGGTGACCTCAATCGCATGGCCGAGCTGCAGTACGGCATCATTCCGGATCTCGAGCGCAGCCTGCAGATGGTCGATCAGCACGGCAAAACCGAGAATCAACTACTGCGCAGCAAGGTCACCGAGGAAGAAATCGCCGAGGTGGTGTCGAAGTGGACCGGCATCCCGGTGTCGAAGATGCTCGAGGGCGAGCGCGACAAGCTGTTGAAGATGGAAGGCTTGCTGCATCAGCGGGTGATCGGGCAGAACGAGGCGGTGGTCGCCGTGGCCAACGCGGTGCGCCGTTCGCGCGCCGGGCTCGCCGACCCGAACCGACCGAGCGGTTCGTTCCTGTTTCTCGGCCCTACCGGGGTCGGCAAGACCGAGTTGTGCAAGGCGCTGGCCGAATTTCTTTTCGATACCGAAGAGGCCTTGGTGCGCATCGATATGTCCGAATTCATGGAAAAGCATTCGGTGGCCCGCCTGATCGGCGCGCCGCCGGGCTATGTCGGCTATGAGGAGGGCGGTTACCTGACCGAAGCGGTGCGTCGCAAGCCCTACTCGGTGATCCTCCTGGACGAGGTGGAAAAAGCCCACCCGGATGTATTCAACGTGTTGTTGCAGGTCCTGGAAGACGGCCGTCTGACTGACAGCCACGGCCGTACGGTGGACTTCAAGAATACCGTGCTGGTGATGACCTCCAACCTCGGTTCGGTGCAGATCCAGGAGCTGGTCGGCGACCAGGAGGCGCAGCGTGCGGCGGTGATGGATGCGGTCGGCAGCCATTTCCGCCCGGAGTTCATCAACCGCATCGACGAGGTGGTGATCTTCGAGCCGCTGGCCCGCGAGCAGATCGCTGGTATTGCGCAGATCCAGTTGCAGCGTTTGCGCGAGCGTCTGGCCGAGCGTGAGCTGAGCTTGGAGCTGGATGACGAAGCGTTGGATAAGCTGATTGCCGTGGGGTACGACCCGGTCTATGGCGCGCGACCGCTCAAGCGGGCGATTCAGCGCTGGATCGAAAACCCCTTGGCGCAGTTGATCCTGGCCGGCAAGTTCGCCCCTGGCAGCACCGTGACCGGCAAGGTCGAAGGCGACGAAATCGCCTTCGTCTGAACTTCTCGCTTGAATGCGCCCCGGCAGGCCTTATGTTTGCTGGGGCTTTTGCCGTTGTCGCAATTCCGGGGCGCGCGCAGCGATGCTCGATATAACCGCGGCACGCAGGTAATTCGCGTTCGGCGTTTGGGGGCGTCCCGTGCAGGGGGGCCGAGCGAGCGCGCCGGTTTACAGGTGTTTGAGCAGTACCTGCAGCGCTGCGGCCTGATCTTCCGCCAGGTCGATGATATGAAAGCCGGCCCAGCAATGCTGACCGTCGGCGCCGGGCCGGCTCCATAGACAATCGACGCCGAGCTTGACCTCGCTGACGCCCTCAATCACCTGCTCGCTGACCAGGCGACACTCGATAACCGTGTCGGCTTGCTGCGGGGTGCTGCTGAACAGCATGAAGCCATCCTCGGACAAGTCCACCACGCGGCCCAGGTGCGCGCCGCTGCGCAATTCGAAGACCTCCAGATGCAGCTCGGTTTGCTGGCGGTTATGGCGGCGACGTTCATCCATGTTGGCTCCTAGTTCGTTTCGCCGCCACGCCCGGTCAGGCGTTGCAGCACGCGGTAGATGGTGGAAAGGGCTCGGTCCATCAGCGGTGTGTTCTGTTGTTCGGTGACTATCCGCGCCAGGCCTTGCTCCATCTCGCTGGCCAGCAGGGCGATGGGTTTGACAGCGATGCGCTGGCCGCCATTGTCGACAAACATGTAGTTGTGCGTCGTCGGGCTGAACCAGGACAGTTTCGCCGCTTGGGTCTGAGTGCCGGTGCCGAATTCGAACCAGGTGCCGAACTCGAGCCGCTCCAGTTCCTTGATTCTGGCTTGAGCGCCGGCGGACAGCCCGGAGCGCTTCGGCGCTGGAGCCGCCAGTGCGGCGTCTTCGCCAAGCATGGCGCCCAATGGGCTTGGCGGCAGGCTCGGGTTGAGCCTGGCGGCCAGTTGCGGTTGTTGCGCTTGTACCGCGTGCTGGCAGGCCACCAGGTCCTGCAGCAAGCGACGAATCCCATCCACATGGTAGCCACCGAGTAACTGCAGGCCCTGACGTATGTCCTCGAGCAGCGCTACGCGCAATTCCTGCAAACGTTTGCGCCCCGCCTCGTCCTGCGCGGTGCCGCTCCAGGCCAGTTGTTCGGCGACTTCGCAGGCGCGCTGCCATTCGCTGCCTTGCTGGCCATGGCGCAGGGCGACGAAGACCAGGACATCAGCCCAGGTCAGCTCGAGGAAATTGCGAATGATTGCCGGCGGGTCGCGCTCGCTCAGGCAGTGGGCTATGACTTCCAGCGCCTGCTGTCGTGCGCCAAGCAGCTTGTCGCGCCCCCGGGCGGCTTCCACCGCGCGACGTTCGCGCAGTTCGACCTTGTGCTTTACGGTGGCGACGAACTCATTGAACTCGTTCAGCAGGCTGTCGAACAGCTGCAGGTCGCCGCTGAAATCCTGGATAACCCGTTCGACGACCCAGCGTATTTTCGCCAGCAGACCGCGTTCGTCTTCGTCCGCGCCGTACAGCACACCGGCTTGCGCCAGGGCGTTGAGCAGACGCCGAGCTGGATGGTGATGCTGGGTGAACAGTGCCTTGTCCTGCAGGGCGATTTTCAAATAGGGCGTATGCAGGTGTGAGAGGGTGGTTTTGCAGCTGTCCGGCAGGTTCTCGTCATCCAGAATGAAGTCGAACAGCATGCCGACCAGATCGACGACGTCGGCCTCCTGGTCGGAAAGTTTGTGCGGCTCGGGTCGTTGTGCATAAGTTTGCAGTTGCTGTTGCAGGTCGGCTTTCAGTCCGTCGACCCGCTGAGGACTGCGCATGCGCTGCGCCAGCTCGCTGGCCGAGCGCTGTTGCATGCGGTTCAGTGCGTCCAGCAGCTCGCTGGCGCTATAGGTATGGGTGGCATCGGCTGGGGCAAAGCTGGCGATACTGGGGGTGTCGCCGAGCAGGGGCGCGTCGCAACCCTGTTGTCGACGTTCGCTGAGCAGGCCGGTCAGGCCGCTGAGTAATTGATTGGGGTCGCTGGGTGGCGCGCCGTTCAGGTCGGCGGCTGTCACTCCTGGGTCGCCCTGTGCGCTCCTGCCAGTCGCTGGCGTGCTGTCGGCCGGCTCGCATTGTGGCGTCTGGTGAGCCGGGGCTGCCGGGCTGACGCTGCGCTGCGGGCTGTACTTTAGGTTGGGCAGCACGCCCGCATCGATCAAACGCTGATTCAAGGCGCTATAGAGGGTGTCGAGGTCGCACATCACCTGCTGGTCGAACAGCGCATAGAGAACCAGTTTGATCCGTAGGCTGATAGGGCAGGGCGCCAGGGCTGCGCGAAATGCCTGGGCGATCGCTTGCGGGCCCAGCGGGTTGGTGTCCTCGCCGAGCTTGCGGCCGCCGTTGAGTACGGCCAGGCGTTGGTCCAGGGCAAACAACGCCTGGGCGCAACGGGCTTTGACCCGGCTGACCATATTGGTCACCTGCAGGCTTTCCTCATATTCCTCGTTTTGTATCAACGTCAGTTGCTCGGCATCGAGCTCGCTGGGCGCTGGTGCGGATTTGAGTTTGCCTTCGAGAAATTCGGAGAAATTTTGGGCGATCTGCTGATGGTAGCTGCGTTCGATCTGCGGGCGCTGCTGGCGGATCTCGCGCATGCTGTCGAAAAACAATGTCTGCAGCCGGTTGTTCTCGGCTTTTTCCGCGCACTCGAACAGGGCGTCATCGACCTTGGCAAAGACCCCAGCGAGATTTTCCGCGAGGCGGTTCATGCCCAGCTTGCGGCAGCTCTGCGCCAGTTCACTGAAGCGCGGCTGGATGCCACGACTGGCCAGCGTGTTGACGGGGTGGAGATTATCCTTGGGGATGTCCTGGTCACTCATGGACGTTCCTGCTGAAAGCCTGAGGCTGGAGGCGCGGAGAAGGGCGTAATTGTTAGCTAGGTATAGCAGTCGACCATGTGCCTGCAAAGCATTGTCATAAAAGCAATTTAAGGGCTTGACAGGGCGTCGTGGAAACGTAAAATGGCGCGCCTCAGATACGGGAAACGGCTCAGGCCAACGCCGGTAGATGAGAATTTAGAAGCGCTTAGTTCCGCGATAGCTCAGTCGGTAGAGCAAATGACTGTTAATCATTGGGTCCCAGGTTCGAGTCCTGGTCGCGGAGCCAATCTTCTAATCGGGGTATAGCGCAGTCCGGTAGCGCGCCTGCTTTGGGAGCAGGATGTCGGGAGTTCGAATCCCCCTACCCCGACCATTTTCGGGTCGTTAGCTCAGTTGGTAGAGCAGTTGGCTTTTAACCAATTGGTCGTAGGTTCGAATCCTACACGACCCACCATTTCAAGTTCGCTTGAATGATAAAAAACCCGCCTGGTGCGGGTTTTTTATTGCCTGCGATTCGGCACTGTCCGGTATCCGCAACCTGGATAAACGTCAGCACAATCCGGGGTCGCCCCCGGATCCCTTGAGGGCTCAGTGCAGCTTGAGGCGTGGTTCGGTACTGCGCCCGATATGTCCGCCGATCATCAGTAGCAGCGTGCGCACCACGCCGTACAGGGCCATCTGGTGCATGCGATACAGCGACACGTAGAACATCCGCGCCAACCAGCCTTCGAGCATCACGCTTCCTGTCAGGTTACCCATCAGATTGCCGATCGCAGAAAAACTCGATAACGAGATCAGCGAGCCATAGTCGCGATAACGGTATTCGGGCAGCGGCTGGCCAGCGATACGCAGTTTCAGCGACTTGGCCAACAGCGATGCTTGTTGGTGCGCGGCCTGGGCGCGCGGCGGCACATTGCGGCCTTCCTGGCCGGGCTGGGGGCAGGCGGCGCAGTCGCCAAAGGCGAAGATGTTGTCGTCGCGGGTGGTTTGCAGGGTTGCTCGCACCTGTAATTGATTGATGCGGTTGCTTTCCAATCCGTCCAGATCCTTGAGAAATGCCGGGGCGCGAATTCCCGCAGCCCAGACTTTCAGGCTGGCGGGGATGGTCTGGCCTTGCGCGGTTTGCAATGCGTCGCGGCTCACCTCGCTGACTGCGGCGCCAGTCAGTACGGTGACGCCGAGCTTTTCCAGAGTCTTGTGCACCGGTAGGCCAATGCGTTCGGGCAATGCGGGCAGTACGCGTGGGCCAGCCTCGATCAGGGTGATGCGCATATTCTCCGGGCGGATACGGTCAAGGCCGTAAGCGGCCAGTTCATGGGCGGCATGGTGCAGCTCGGCGGCCAGTTCCACGCCAGTGGCACCTGCGCCGACAATCGCCACGTTGATCAATTGGGTATTGTCGGTTTGCCTGGCGTGGGCGCGCAGGTAATGGCTGAGCAGTTGGCGGTGGAAGCGTTCGGCCTGTTCGCGGGTATCCAGGAAAAGGCAGTGCTCGGCGGCGCCCGGAGTGCCGAAATCGTTGGTGGTACTGCCAACGGCAAGCACCAGGCTGTCGTAGGCCAGCTCGCGCTCCGGGGTTAGTAACTCACCATCCTCGTCATAGGCGGCAGCCAGGGTAATGCGTCGTGTTGCGCGATCCAGGCCGGACATGCAGCCGAGCTGAAACTCGAAATGGTTCCATTTTGCCTGGGCTACGTAGTTCAGCTCGTCTTCCGAGGAGTTGAGCGAGCCGGCGGCGACTTCATGCAGCAACGGTTTCCAGATATGCGTCAGGTTGGCATCGACCAGGGTGATATGCGCTTGGCCTCGTTTGCCCAGTGTTCTACCCAGACGGGTAGCGAGCTCCAGGCCGCCGGCGCCGCCGCCGACGATCACGATTTGGTGGGACATGGGATATTCTCGCAAGGTTTGAAAAAAATGCGGCGAGTATCACCCGGGCGAGCGCGAGGCAGCTCATAGCACCAGGTTACTCAGAAGACGGCTCAGCAGGCCCAGGCCGATTACGGCGAGCAGTATCACCAGCAGCAAACGCCATACCCTGAAAGGTTGGCGTTCGACTTGGTGTTGTGGGGCGCTCAGGTACTGATCGACGCGCTTTTGGTCGTCGGGGCTCAGGCGGCTGGACATGGACACCTCGGTAGGTCGGCTCAGTTGCAGGACCCTCAACTGCGCCGCGGATTCGCGGCATTCTAGCTGGGGGCTGGTTGGCGGCTCAATGTTCGGATTGTCGTTCAGGCGAACTTGGTGCGGTATTGCTCGGCGCGCCACCGCTAGCATCATAGACTGATGCCGACATCGAATAGCACGCTGCGTCCGAGATTGTGACGCAGAAACGTCGGTGCGTCCGGGTGGGCGAAGAGTACTCGGGCGAACGTCGGGCCGACCAGCGACAGCGAGCGCCAACCCTGGCGCAAATATTCGGTGGGCGGCGGGAAGTGACTATTGAAATCCAGCACGGAGCGCTTCAGGCTGACGAACGCCAACAGATCGAGCTCGCTGAGGTCGAGGCCGCGTTCCATATAATTGTGGGCTTTTTTGCGCAAAGTCGGCGCCAGGCGGGCCTGTAGCTCGGCGGCGCCAATTCGCTTGGGCCTGGCTTCGCGGCGTACCAACTGGCTGAGCGAGAAGGCGCTGCGGCGACGATCCAGTTCTGCGCGCCATTCGTCATTCAGGCGACGCCCTTGATCCAGAACGAAGAAGACTTCGAAGTTGGCCTCGCGGAATACCACGTCTGGCGGTTCTTGCTCGGATGCGCCGAATTCTTCGAGGCGGTGTCTGACATTCAACGCTTGCAGCAAGCGTTGGCATACCCAGCGCTCGCGTTCCCATTTGCGTGCGTTGGACAGGAACGCATTGGCTTGTTCGGCCTGGTGCGTCAGCAGGCGTAAGTAGTCGGAGTCATCCATGGGGCAAGCTTAGCGTGCGCGCCGAGCCGGCTGGAAGTGCGCGGCGCAGGATTTTATCCGGTTGCCGCTTGGGTGCCGCCTTCACGTGCAAGGCATTTTTAACGCTGTATCGCCAAAGCAGGTCATGTTCAACAGCCTGCTAATGACGGGGACAATAGATGATCGCTGCACAATTGCTCTCACCCACCACCCAGGTTATCGGCTGGCTGCTGTATGGGCCGTTGCTGCTTTGGGCGTTATGGCGCGCACCCTGGCTGGAGTTGGTTAGCGATTTTCGGCGACAGCATCTGCTGTTCGGGACTGTGTTGGCATTGTTTCTCTTGTGGTTGGTGCGACGCGATTTCGCCTCTGGCCTGTCCTATCACTTGATTGGCATGACGGCGGTTACCCTGTTGCTGGACTGGCCGTTGGCGATGATCGCGGGGCTCGTCGCGCAATTGGGAATGTTGCTGCTGGGGCGCCAGGATCTCGCTGCCCTTGGCGTGAACGGGGTGTTGCTGATAGTGATCCCGGTGGCAGTTACCGAAATCTGCTCGCTTCGAGTGGAGCGGACGCAGCCGCGAAATCTGTTCGTGTATATCTTTTTCTGCGGTTTTTTCCCGGCGGCCCTGGCTGCCTTGCTCTGCATCCTGGCCGGGCTGGGTGTGCTGTGGGTCGACGGATTATTTCCCATGCCGCTCTGGCTCGGGGACTTCGTCGGATATCTATGGTTGGTGATTTTTCCCGAGGCTTTTGTCAATGGCATGCTGGTAACCGCGCTGGTGGTGTTCTATCCGGACTGGTTGGAGACCTTCAATCGCAGTCGCTATCTGTCCGCCCCCTGGAAGGATATCGATAAGCCGCAATGATGAGCGGTGTGCGCGCGGCTTGATGGGGAGCGTCCGGTTGATCCAGGTCAAGCGGCAGCGTGGCCTGTCAGGCAGGCTAAGCGTAGATTTCGATCAGGTGTGGAGGGGTGGCGATGGGTGTGCATGAGTGGGCCAAACACGAGCTCGAACAGAGCCTACAACGGGCGTGTGAGCTGGGCTTCGAGCCGGCACTGGCCTTGCGCGCGCTGCTCAGCGCGGTGGTGCAGCGCAGCAGTCACGAGCGTGCGGTGGCTGACCTGGCGGCGGAATTGCAATTTCTCGCGGAGAATCTGGACGATCAGCGCGATTACGGTTTTATGCGGCCTTAGTGGCTCTCTGGCTACGGGAAAATGTAACACCCTAGCTGGGATAGGCGCGGCAATCCGGGTGTCCTCAGAGGCTTGGCCCCGGATTGCAGGCTACAAAAGCGCCACTCGGTTTGGCTGATTGCGTGGAAACAAGGAGGCCCCACGCTGGTTTGAACTGCGCACTCAGTGCTGGCGTGGCGGCAGATCACTGGAGAACAGCTCGTCTTCCAGTTCGTTTCCTGGGATGGCGTGCTCTTCCGACGCCCAGGCGCCCAGGTCGATCAGCTTGCAGCGCTCGGAGCAAAACGGCCGGTTGGGGCTTTGCGGGCCCCATTCCACGGGCGCGCTGCAGGTCGGGCATTTCACTAAGGTGGGTTGGCTCATGGCTGGCCTCCGCTTAACGTCAGATAAAATTGATGCAGTCGTTCGACTTCGGCGTCCAGGTGCTTCAGGTCCTTGTCGTTGAGCAATATGTCATCCGCGTGCCGCAGGCGCTCTTCGCGGCTGGCCTGGGTCTGCATGATCGCTTGAATCTGCTCGGCGGGACTATTATCGCGCAGCGTGGTGCGTTGTAACTGCAGTTCCGGCGGCGCATCGACGACCAGCACGCGTTGCGCCAACTTGTATTGGCCGGACTCGACCAGCAAGGGCGAAACCAGAATGGCATAGGGCGACTGAGCTTGCGCCAGGTTCTGCATGATTTCCTGACCAATCAATGGGTGCAGCAGCGCCTCCAGCCACTGACGTTGCTCGGCGCTCTCGAAAATCAGGCGACGTAGCGCGCTGCGATCCAACTGGCCGTCCGCTTGTAATACGCCCGAACCAAAATGCTCGACGATTTTCGCCAACGCCGGCTTGCCGGGCTCGACCACCCAGCGGGCCGCGTGGTCGGCATCCACCACGTGCACGCCGCGCTCGATAAAGCATTGCGCGACCGCGCTTTTACCGCTGCCGATGCCGCCGGTAAGGCCAAGAATCCAGGGTTTTGTCATCAGCTCGCCGCTCGTTGGGCTATAAACGAGCGGCGATTGTAGTGCAGTCGTCCGCCTGCTGGCGAACGCCGGGGGAGGTTGCTGGTGCGCGGCAGGCATGCCGGGGTGGTGTGACGTTACGATTCCCGCCTGCCGGTAAGCGTTGCAGGCGGGTTCCGTGACTTTCTTGCGTGGCTAGCGCATGCCGGCAAATTGCAGGTAGCTGCTGGTGATCTGATCGCCCCAGAGCAAGGCGATCCAGCCGGCCAGCGCCAGGTAAGGCCCGAAAGGAATCGGCGTGCTGGTTTCCGCGTTACGCAGGCGCAACATAATCAGCCCGAGCACCGCCCCTACCAGCGACGACAACAGAATGGTCAGTGGCAACACCTGCCATCCGCCCCAGGCGCCGAGCATCGCCAGCAGCTTGAAGTCGCCAAAGCCCATGCCTTCCTTGCCGGTCACCAGTTTGAACAACCAATAGACCGACCACAGGCTCAAATATCCGGCAATCGCACCCCAGAGCGCATCACCCAGACTGGTGTACAGGCCGAAGTAATTGGCGATCAGGCCCAGCCACAGCAGCGGCAATACCAGCATATCGGGCAGCAATTGATGATCGGCATCGATCAAGCTCATCGCCAGTAGACCCCAGGTCAGCAGCAACATACCGCCAGCCTGCAAGCCAAAACCGAAATGCCAGGCCACATAGGCTGAGAGCAAGCCACAACTCAGCTCGACCAAGGGGTAACGCTTGCTGATCGAGGTTTTGCAGCTGGAGCATTTACCACGCAGAAACAGGTAGCTGATGACCGGAATGTTTTCCCAGGGCCTGATTTCATGCTTGCAGTGCGGACATTTGGAGTTGGGTAGAACCAGGTTAAAGGTCTCCCCGCGTGGCTGTGCAGGCAGTTCAAGCACCTCGCGCGCCTGCTCTTGCCAGTCGCGCTGCAACATCTTGGGCAGGCGATAAATGACTACGTTGAGGAAGCTGCCGATTAATAGACCCAAAATCAGGCAGGAAAAAACGAAGGCCGGCAAGTTGCCGGCCAGAAATTCAAGCAGCATAAATTAACCAACCACCGAGCCCAGCTGGAAGATAGGTAGATACATTGCAATGATCAGGCCGCCAACCAAGACACCCAGTACCGCCATAATCATCGGTTCCATCAAGGTGGTGAGGTTGTCTACGGCGTTATCGACTTCATCTTCATAATAACCTGCGACCTTATCGAGCATTTCATCCAACGAGCCGGACTCCTCGCCAATGGCAGTCATCTGGATAGCCATGCTAGGGAATATGCCGGTGGTACGCATCGAAAAGTTCAACTGGCTACCGGAGGACACGTCGTTACGGATCTTATTTACGGCATCTCTAAACACCACGTTACCGGTAGCGCCTGCGACAGAATCGAGTGCTTCGACCAGCGGAACGCCCGCGGCAAAAGTAGTGGCCAGCGTACGCGCATAGCGGGCCACTACGGCCTTGTAGAGAATGTCGCCAACAATGGGTGCCTTGAGCAGTGTCCTGTCGAGGAAATTGCGAAATTTCTCGGAGCGTTTGTGAGCCTCCTTAAAGCTGAAGGCAATTGCAAAAAAAACGCCGATAAATACAAACCACCACTCCTGCAAGCCGCGCGACATGCCGACAACAACTTGGGTAAAGGCCGGTAGCTCTGCACCGAAACCGGCAAAAACGCTTTCGAATTGAGGTACCACCTTGATTAGCAGGATAGCCGTTACGATTACGGCCACGACTATCACCGAGATCGGATAGGTCATGGCCTTTTTGATCTTGGCCTTAAGGGCTTCGGTTTTCTCTTTATAGGTGGCGACCCGGTCTAGCAGGGTTTCCAAGGCGCCGGATTGCTCGCCGGAGTCGACAAGGTTGCAATAAAGGTCGTCGAAATATTGAGGTTTTTTACGCAAGGATGCCGCGAAGCTGTTACCAGCCGCCACTTCCTGCTTTACCTCATCGATCAGTTTGCGCATATTGGGATTTTCGAAACCCTCGCCGATAATGTCGAAGGATTGCAGTAGCGGCACCCCTGCCTTCATCATGGTCGCCATCTGCCGAGTGAACAGCGCGATATCCAGCGGTTTGATCTTTTTGCCGGCACTAAACAGCGAGGCAGGTTTTTTACGAACCTTGAGCGGGTTGATGCCCTGCTTTCGTAGTTGGGCCTTGATCAGGGCCGGATTCTGTCCAGTCAGTTCGCCCTTGATCTTGCCGCCTTTTTTATCGGTGCCTTCCCAGACGAAAACGCTGGTTTTTAGAGCTTTGGCCGCCATGGGTTAATCCTTGGTCACACGGTTGACTTCTTCGAGGCTGGTAATGCCCTGCATGGCCTTGAGCAATGCCGAGGTGCGCAGATCATTAAAGCCGTCCTTACGCATTTGCACTGAAATATCAATGGAATTGCCTTCTTCCATGATAATCCGTTGCAGGGCCGGCGTGTTTTTAACCACTTCATAAATCCCGACACGGCCCTTGTAACCGCCGTTGCAATTTTCGCAGCCGACTGGGCTGTAAATCTTGAAGGTGCCGATCTTGTTTTCCGGGAAGCCTTCTTCGAGCAATGCTTCCCGTGGGATCTGAACCTCCTTCTTGCAGCTGCTGCACAGCTTGCGCGCCAGGCGTTGCGCGATGATCAGGTTGACCGAGGTGGCGATATTGAACGAGGGCACGCCCATATTGCGCAAGCGAGTAAGGGTTTCCGCGGCGCTGTTGGTGTGCAGGGTCGACATCACCATATGCCCGGTCTGCGCGGCCTTGATCGCAATGGAGGCGGTATCCAGGTCGCGGATTTCGCCGACCATGATGATGTCCGGATCCTGGCGCAGGAATGATTTCAGCGCCGCAGTGAAGTCCATGCCCTGCTTGGGGTTGACGTTGACCTGGTTGATACCTTCCAGATTGATCTCCACCGGGTCTTCGGCGGTGGAGATATTTACATCGACGGTATTGAGGATATTCAGGCCCGTATATAGCGATACGGTTTTGCCGGAACCGGTAGGGCCGGTCACCAAAATCATGCCCTGGGGCTGTTTAAGCGCTGCCATATAAAGATCTTTTTGTGATTCTTCATAGCCCAAGGCATCGATACCCATCTGCGCACTCGATGGGTCGAGGATCCGCATTACGATTTTTTCGCCCCAAAGAGTCGGGCAACTACTGACGCGAAAGTCGATGGATTTACTTTTCGAGATGCGCATCTTGATGCGCCCGTCCTGGGGCTTGCGCCGTTCGGAAATATCCAGGCTGGCCATAACCTTGAGACGGGCTGAAATACGAGGCGCCAACTGGATCGGAGGCCTGGCGATCTCACGCAGAATGCCATCGGTACGAAAGCGCACCCGATAGGTTTTTTCATAAGGCTCGAAATGTAGGTCGGACGAGCCGGATTTAATTGCATCCAGCAGCATCTTATTGACGAAGCGTACGACCGGCGCATCGTCTGCCGAGTTGCCCTCTGTGTTGGCCTGGGCGTCGTCATCGACCGCCTGGATATCGACACCGTCCAGATCGACATCGCCCAACTCCTCCATGCCGCTGGTACCGGTGTCGAAAAATTTTTCGATGGCATCGCCGAGCTTGTCATCTTCGACCAATAGGGGCTCGGTGGTAAGGCCGGTGGAAAACTGGATATCGGTTACCGCCTGGTGATTGGTGGGGTCCGATACCCCGACAAACAGTTTGTTACCTCTGCGATAAAGCGGAATGGCACGATGCTGGCGGATCAGCTTTTCGCTGATCACGTCGCGGGGTTGGCTTTCCTTTTCAATAGCGCTGAGGTCACAAAATGGCAGGCCGAACTGTTCTGCTGCGATTTCCGCAATGGCACGGCTACTGGCCAGCTTGTTTTGGACCAGATAGGAAACTAGCGGAATTTTATTACGCAGCGCCTGGGCGTGGGCTTGCGCTGCAGCGGTGTCGCTGAGTAGCTCGGCATTGACCAGCTGTCGAGCCAAGCCTGACAAATTAGGTGCGTCGCTCATATATAGGAAGGCTTTTCACGGGATGAGAGTCCTAATCTTATAGCTTAAATTGGCAGGCAGCCCAAGCGCGTCCAGTAAGAGTGACAAAATACGGCAGATGCTGTCGTGTCGCGTAATTGTGTGTAGCAGTGGATCATTGGTTCGCGCTGGTCCTTGAGGGGGCTTGGCGTGTTGGCACGGCAAATGCTTTGGTACGAACAGGTCGCTGACCTTAACCACATAGGAGCTTGTCCATGAAGTCTCTCAAGAAGCAAAAAGGTTTTACCCTGATCGAGCTGATGATTGTAATTGCGATTATCGGTATTCTTGCAGCCATCGCCATCCCGCAATTTAACGAATATCGCGCCAAGGCCAACGACTCAACAGCAAACGCTGACGCCAAAAACGCTATTACTGTAATGAGTGCGGCCCAGCTTTAATTGGCTGGGTTGATAAAAATTTCAGGAGAGAAGTTAATGAAAAAGATAATTTTTGGCGTAATGCTTAGCGTTGGTATTGTCAGCGGCGCCTTTGCGGCTGACAATGCGGGCACTGTTATTCCTTCTGGTACCGCAATTACTGCAGGTACCGGTAATGATTGTTCCTTGCTGTCAGAGGATGTGACTATCAATCTGTCCAATAACGTTTTTGGTGCTTATGCTTGCAACACCACCGATAACGTGATCGGCGTAGCGACCTGCCACCCTACTGGTCGTAAGGGCAATGTGCAGGTTGCTTGCGATCCAACTAGCGCCTCTGCTCCAGCTGGTTGCACTGCCACAGATGCCAGCGCTCCGACTGTCGGTACGGCTACCGTTCAAGGTGGTTTGGCCTTTACTGCTAGCACTCGGGGTGGTTCTGTTACTGGTACCAATGCCGCGAACTGCGTCGCTGGAGGCAGCACTACTGCTGAAGCAGCTACCGCAGCAGACCTCTAATCTCTGGCTTGTGTGAGGTAGTGGATATGCTTTCGCTGCCTCTCTAGGCAGTCGGAAAGAGGGAGGTGCGCCTCCCTCTTTTCGGCATATAGGGCTAAATAGTGTCGAAAATTTCTCTGGGTTTTACTTTAATTGAATTGTTAATTGTGATCGCCATCCTTGGCGTTCTCGCGTCTTTGGCAGCTCCTTTGTTTTTGGAGGCTAGAGCTAAAGCGAATGATTTAAGTGCTGCAGCTGATTCAAAAAACGCAATTTCTGTTTTGTCGGCGTCTAAACGTTAAGTTGTTATTTAAATTCTTGTGAGATGGTTCCGCTTTGTGGTGTAACGGTATGCCGGATCGTAGGATGGAATTGCCAAAGGCGCTTCTGTCATTTTCCGAGCACTATGTCGGTCTCCAGCCAATCCTTTACTTGAAAAATCAGGCTGTTATTTTTCTATTAATGCATTCGGCGACTGGCCTTCTTCGCTTATGTCGATTTTTATTTAATCCCAACTCTGCCTTGACAATATGCCTATCTTTCGCGATTTCCTGATTGCATTGCGCCTGGCGCTTAAGGTGAATGCCGCCTGGATGGCGGCCGGCGTGGTATTAGTGGTGGCGCTGGCTATGCTTCTGTCTGCCTATTTCGGTGCTCGACAGCCGGCGACCGTGGCGCTGGATGTGGGTTTTTCGACTATTCGCCTGCTGCTGCCACTGCTGATCGTGTTGCTGGCGCAAGAGCTGCTGTCGCGGGAATTCGACAAGCGTTATTACCTTAACTCGCTGACCTACCCGCGCGCGCGCAGCCGCCTATTGCTCGGCCGCTTTGCCGCGCTGCTGGCAATAGTGCTGGGTGTGCTGCTGGCGGTGGGGTTGTTGCAGGTGGCGCTGGCGGATTTTATTGGCGGTACCTATCCCCAGGCCACGCCAGTGGCCATGGGGCAGCCTTATCTAATCGCTATCGCCTTTCTGGCCCTCGACCTGCTGGTACTTGCCGCGCTGGCGGCCCTGCTGGCGGTCGTCGCCTCTACGCCGAGCTTTGTGTTGATCGGCACCTTCGGCTTTATGCTGGTGGCGCGTTCCTATGGCACCATTATCGAGTTGCTCGGTCGCGATATCGGGCTGGTTGGCCACGCTGAAGGTTATCGCAGTAGCCTCGGCGTGCTGGGCTATTTGTTGCCGGATCTCGGCGCGCTGGACGTGCGTATGCTGGCGCTCTACGGCAAATGGGAGTTCCTGCCGGCCGACTGGCCCTGGTTGCTGCTAAGTAATCTGGCCTACGCCGTCGCCCTGCTGGCGCTGGCGGTCTGGGCGCTGCAACGCAAGCGGTTCGCCTGAGCATGCCGGGCCATCGTTACTTGCCCCTGTTGTTGGCACTGCTGGGCTTCGGCCTGTTCTCTGTCGCCTCGCAGTGGCGCGCCCAGGTGCCTGCGCCGATGGCGCCCGTCGTAGAAGGGCGGGTAGTGATTGCCGCGCCGGTGCTGCTGGTGCTGTTTGGTGGCGACCGCTTTCTCGCCGCCAGCCTGGAAACTATGCGCCTGGCCGCCACAGGGGTGGAGTTGGGGCAGGCGGATATCGGCTATCTGGTGCGCGCCCAGCAGGTGGTGGCCGAACTCAACCCCTGCCATGAAGATAACTATTACCTAGCCAACGGCCTGCTGGCCTGGGGCGGGGCGGATCGCGAGGGCACCGAGGTGTTGCGCCGAGCAATGCAGTGTCGTTTCTGGGACGAGCTGCCCGCGTTTTTCTATGGATTCAACCAGGCGTTCTTCAATAAAGACATTGCCGAGGCCAGTCGTGCATTGGAGTTGGCGGCGCAGCGTGCCACTGGCAATGCGGCCGGCTTTCGTAAGCTGGCGGTGATGCTGCAGGCGGAGACCTTCGCTGACGAGAAGTTAGCCCTGGATTACCTGACCAGGCAGCGCGACGCGGCGAGCGACCCCAAACTGCGCGGTATGCTCGACAAGCGAGTAGTGCGCCTGCAAGGGCTGGTGGCATTGCGCGAGGCGCAGCGGCACTTCGAGGCCGAAAATGGCGCGCTGAATAGTCTCGATCAACTGGTCGAGCGCGGCTTATTGCCGGCCTTGCCGGAAGATCCGCTCAGGCTTGGCTACGAACTGCGCGATGGACGCATTATTCTTAAAAAATTGAAGATCGCCGGCATGGAGGATCAGCCTTGAGTGCTGCGTTGGAGTTTCACGGCGTTAGCCAGACTTTTCGCGTCAAGGGCAAATCGGTACAAGCGTTGCGCGATGTCAGCTTCAGTCTGGCCGAGGGTGAGGTGTTCGGCTTTGTGGGCCCCAACGGCGCTGGCAAGTCCACCACCATTAAGGTAATGCTCGACCTGATCAACGACTATTCAGGCGAGGTGACGCTCTATGGCACCTCCTCGCGCGATCCTGAGTCGCGTGAAGGCATTGCCTATGTACCCGAGTCCCCGGCGCTTTACGAGCAATTCACGCCGCTGGAAATCCTCCGTATGGGGCTGTCCATGTACGGCATCAGACGCAAGGATACCGACGCCTGGTGCATGCAGTGGCTGGAGCGTTTTTCCATTGCGGCGTCTGCCAGACGGCGCATTCGCGAACTATCCAAAGGCACGGTGCAGCGCGTGGCGCTGGCGCACGCCATGGTAGTGCAGCCCAAGCTGTTGGTGCTGGACGAGCCGCTGTCCGGCCTCGATCCGGTCGGTCGCAAGGATGTGGTGGATATCCTGACCGAGTTCAAGCAGCAGGGCGGGGCGATTTTCTTTACTTCTCATGTGTTGCACGACGTCGAACGCATCGCCGATCGTTTTGGCTTTATCAATAAGGGCGAGTTGCTGACTGTGCGCTCGCCGCGTGAATTGGCTGCCGAGCGTGCCGACCAGATGATCGTGCGGTTCAATGCCGCGCATGCCATTGAGTCGGCTGCGCGCCAGTTACGCGAAGGCGAGTATGAGTGCGAGGTTAGCCAGCAGGCGCTGCCCGCTTTTATTGCTCAGCTTAACGCTGTTGGTGGGCATCTGTTGACGGTGAAGCCGGCGGTCTCGTTGGAGACCGTGTTCTTCAATATCCTGGAACAGGCTGGCGCCCTTAAGCAACCGGCCTGATTGCCCGATTGTCTGTCGTAGGCTTGGTGTGGAGCTGGCTTGCTGCGGTTCGGCGCCCCGGCGATTAGCCGGACAGCGCATCGCCAGCAAGCTGGCTCCTACACAGTTTGCTGCGCGACAGCGCTCCGTTGCAGGCTGCAGGCAAACTCCTACAGGGTATGAGAAGCCTTACAAACTCAACCGCATCGACAAATCCACCGCCTTCACATCCTTGGTCAGCGTACCAATCGAAATATAATCCACGCCCGTCTCGGCGATAGTGCGCAAGGTGCTTTCGTTGATTCCGCCCGAGGCTTCGAGTTTGGCGCGGCCTTGGGTGATGGCGACGGCTTCGCGCATTTCGTCCTGGCTTAGTTCGTCGAGCATGATGATGTCGGCACCGGCCTGCAAGGCTTGTCGCAGTTCTTCCAGGCTTTCCACTTCGACTTCCACCGGCTTGCCGGGGGCGATGCGGTGGGCGGTTCGTACGGCTTCGGCGATGCCGCCGCAGGCGGCGATATGGTTTTCCTTGATCAGGAAGGCATCAAACAGGCCGATGCGGTGGTTGTGGCAGCTGCCGCAGGTTACCGCGTACTTCTGCGCCAGGCGCAGGCCCGGAAGGGTCTTGCGGGTGTCGAGCAGCTTCACCGCCGTGCCTTGCACCAGGTCGGCGTAGTGCTGGCAGCGGGTTGCGACGGCGGACAGGGTTTGTAGGAAGTTCAGGGCGCTGCGTTCGCCGCTGAGTAGGGCACGAGCCGGACCTTCGAGGTGGAATAGGGCTTGGTTGGGGCTTGCGCGTTCACCGTCGCGTACTTGCCAGTGCACGGCGACCCTCGGGTCGAGTTGACGGAACACCGCGTCGACCCAGGCCGTACCGCAGACAATCGCCGGTTCGCGAGTGATGACCGTGGCGTGGGCCAGGCGTTCGGCGGGAATCAGCAGTGCGGTGATGTCGCCGCTACCTATATCCTCGGCCAGAGCGCGGCGCGCGTTGGCTTCGATTTCGGCAGTCAGGTCGGCGAGGATAAGGTTTGGCATAACGGGCTCCACTCATCTGGTAGCGCGATTATAGGGATAGTGAGCGCCTGCTGCAGGGAGATTGCGTCCGGTCGTTCCGCAGGGCGCATTAAGTGGGCTGCTTTGCCGTCTCAGTCCGCGCGTACCGTCAAATTGGCTGAATCTTTTATGGCGTAGACGGTCACTGAACTAGCCGCTCGGAGGCTTGTTCGCTACATCTGTGACGTAAGTCATGTCTAGGTGAAAAGCTGGCGTGATGGGCGTATGCGCATCCCTATAATGGCTTTACATTTAGATCCAAACATTGACGCCATGCCTTTGACGTTGCGGATGACGCTCAGGTGACCTGTGCAGGCAAATTCGCCCAACAGGGCTAGTCTGCAGGAGACTCGTAATGAAGAACGATGCGAATGTGGTGCCGCTGATCAAGCCGGTGCCTGAACAATCGCCCACTTCGTCGGTAGGAAGGTTGCCTGTGGCTCTTATTCAGGTGCGTGATAAAGCCGCGCAGCAGCTCAAGCAGTCGCTGCAGGCGCTGTTCGACAATGCCGACGATACCCTGTTCGAGATGGCTGATCGTTCGACCAGTAACTCCGAGCAGAATGCGTTTTTCGAAACCATGCGCGACTTGCGTTTGAAGCGCAAAAATATCGAGCGGGTCTTCCTGCAGAAGATTTTCGAATCCTTTGGCACGCTCAATCAATACGAAATCGGCAAGCCGGCGCCCTTGGATGCGGTGTCGTTCGAGACCTTGTCCCTGGTCCAGGACGACGCTCTGGAAGAGTCGGTAGCGGTCGATGCGATGGTCGCCAAGGTGCTGAGCCGCGATAGCATGGCGCTTGGGCATCTGACCTTGCGCCTCAACGCGATGATCAGCAAGAAACTCGATGACAAGAGCAATCCGCTTGGGCCGGTGCTGCTCTGCGAGTTTTTTATGGATGCATGCAGCAGCCTGGGGGTGGAGATCAAGGTCAAGCTGATCATCCTCAAGTTGTTCGAGAAGTATGTATTGAGTGATCTCGATCAGCTCTATGCCAATGCCAACCAGGGCCTGATTGCCGCTGGCGTGTTGCCCGAATTGAGATCCACCCCGGCAAGACGTAACCCCAATCGTTCATCTGCCGCGCCGCAGGGCTCGCGTGAGGCGTCTTCCGCGCCCGGCATGAACAATGGCGAATATGCGGATGACGGCGTCCAAGAAGTGTTTGGGGCGTTGCAGGAGTTGCTGTCGGAAGTCCGGGGTACCGCGCTGCCTCGGCGCGAGCAGCCCGTCGGAGCCATGCCGATCTCCAGCAACGATCTGTTGCGTTTGCTATCGCATATGCAGCAGCGGGCGCCGGCGCAGCCGGATGTCGTCTTCGATCTGCGCGGGCAACTCGAGCAGTTGCTCGGGCGGGCCAGCGCCAAGAGCGGTAAGGCGCGGGTGGTCGGCGAAGTCGACGAGGATGTGATCAACCTGGTGTCGATGCTGTTCGAGTTCATTCTCGACGACCGTACCTTGCCGGACTCGCTGAAGGCATTGATCGGTCGTATCCAGATTCCCATGCTGAAAGTCGCAGTGCTGGACAAGACGTTTTTCAGCCGTGGTAGTCACCCCGCACGTCGCCTGCTCAATGAGATCGCCAGTGCCGCGCTCGGTTGGGGCGACCAGGGCGATGCGCAGCGCGACAGCCTGTATCAGAAGATCGAGCAGGTGGTGCAGCGCCTGCTCAACGACTTTGTCGACGATCCGGTGATTTTTTCCGAGTTGTTGGCCGATTTCATGGCCTTTACCGGCGATGAGCGTCGCCGTAGCGAGCTGCTGGAACAACGTACCCGCGATGCCGAGGAGGGCAGTGCCAGGGCGGAGTTGGCGCGCCGCCAGGTCGAACAGGCATTGAATGAGCGGCTGCTGGGCAAGATCCTTCCCGAAGTCGTGGTGCGCTTGCTGCAGGAAGCCTGGAGCAAGGTGCTGATGCTCACTTGCCTCAAGCATGGCGTCGATTCCTCGGAGTGGCGGACCGCTTTGGCGACCATGGACGATTTGATCTGGAGCGTCGAACCGCGGGATGACCCGGAAACCCGGGTGCGCCTGCTGGAGCTGGTGCCGGGCTTGCTCAAGGCCCTGCGCGAAGGCATGGCCAGTGCGGCGTTCGATCCGTTTTCCACCAGCGAGTTTTTCAGTCACCTGGAAACCCTGCATGTGCAGGCCTTCCAGCGCTTCAAGCGGGTCGCTGAACCTGAACCGGAAACTGTGCAGCAGGCCGAGCAGCCTGAAAGCGCCGAGACTCTGGATGAGGTCGGTGCGGATGAGATTACCTTGCCGCTGCTCGAGTTGCCGCCCGAGGACGCGGCTGCCGAACCGGCGATGATCGAGGTGGTTGAGGAAATCGTGCTGGTCGCGCCTGGTGAAAGCCGTTCTGCCGAGCCTGAGATCAGTTTGCCGGATGATGACGCTGCGTTGCTGCAGGTCGATAGCCTGCGCGTCGGCAGTTGGGTGGAGTTTCAGGAGGATGAGGAGCACAAGCTGCGTTGCAAGTTGGCGGCAGTCATCAAACCAACCGGCAAATTCATTTTCGTCAATCGCACCGGCATGAAGGTTCTCGAGAAAACCCGCATGGGGCTGGCAGTCGAGTTCCGCCGCGGTGCAATTCGCCTGCTCGATGATGCCTTGTTGTTCGATCGAGCTCTGGAGTCGGTGATCGGCAACCTGCGCAGGCTCAAGAACGGCTGATACAGCCTGTGTGACGATCTTCGGCGCTGCGTCTGCGGCGTGCGAATGGATCGCCAATATGGTTCTGCTCGTTGTCACAGCGCTATGTCCGGCAGGCTGCTAAAGTAGAGGCTCATTCAAGGAGCCTTTATGCAGTTGGATTCTTCCAGTGGTTGGTGTCATGGCATTCACCACTGTCCCTCTGCCAACTTCAATGCTCGCCCACTGGGCGAGATTTCTTTGTTGGTCATTCACAATATCAGCCTGCCGCCGGGGCAGTTCGGAACCGGCAAGGTGCAGGAGTTCTTCCAGAACCAACTGGACGCCGACGAGCATCCCTACTTTGCCGAGATCGCCTTCATGCAGGTGTCGGCGCACTTTCTGATCGAGCGCGATGGGCTCATCACTCAATTCGTTTCCTGTCTGCAGCGCGCATGGCACGCCGGGCAATCGAGCTTCGTCGGTCGGGAAAATTGCAATGATTTCTCCCTTGGAATCGAATTGGAGGGCACCGATGAGTTGCCATTCACCGATGCGCAGTATTTGGCATTGATCGAGTTGGTCGGCTTACTGCAAGCCGCCTACCCAGCGATTACTGCCGAGCGTATCTGCGGGCATAGCGACATCGCGCCGACGCGTAAGACCGATCCGGGACCAGCGTTCGACTGGGCGCGCTTGCATGCTGCGCTGACGCACCATACGAGGGAGGAGGGAGTATGAGTTTTTTGGTGTTATTGCTGGTGCTATGGGTGGAAAAATTCTCGGCCTGGCGCAGCAGGATTCAGCTCGACGGCCCTTGGCTGCGGTTACTGGCCAGGGTTGAAAGCCACCCGGATTGCCAGGCGCGGCCCTGGCTGGCTATGGCGCTGCTGGTGCTCGTGCCTTTACTGGTGCTCGGGCTGGTGCTTCTCCTGCTCGAGCCGCTGGCCTATGGCTGGTTGGCGTTGCCGGTTCACCTGTTGGTGGTGATCTACAGTTTGGGCCGCGGTGACCTGCTCGCCGCATTGGGGCCGTTTCGCGACAGTTGGCGGCGCGGCGACACCGAGGCCGCTTATCTGGTGGCGCGCCGCGATCTGGCGGTGGAGGCGGCAGAAGAGGGGGCCTTATTGCAAAGCGTGCAGGGCCATCTGGTCTGGCAGGCTTATCAGAGCTTCTTCGCGGTGATTTTCTGGTACGCGCTGCTCGGGCCTTTGGCCGCGCTGGCCTATCGGCTGTTGGCGTTGCTTGCCGAGCATACCCAGCAGGAGGCGCTGCGTGAACAGGCCGTGCAATGGCGCCATGCGCTCGATTGGTTGCCGGTGCGGGCGCTGGCGGCGAGTTTCGCTTTGGTCGGCAATTTCGTCGGGGTCAATCGGGCATTGTTGCACGAGTTGCTGAGCTGGGATATCGCCGCCGCGCAGCTGGTGATCAATGTGGCGCGTGCGGCCAGCGAAATCCCCGCTCCGGTGCTCGGTGAAGACGGGGTGAGCAGTCTGGATAGCCTATGGCAGTTGCTGGTGCGCGCAGCGGTGCTCTGGTACGCGGTGTTTGCGTTCTGGACTTTATTCATCTGATGGCCGGCGATGGGCGGCGGCCCATTGCGTTCGTCTTGTCCTAATCGTTCCATAACCAGGCGGCGCCGCGCACGCCACTGGAGTCGCCATGCTGCGCAGGCAGTAGGCGGGTGTTGACCTGGTCGGAAAACACATAGCGGGTCAACAGCTGCGGAACCCGGGTATAGAGCGCTGGGATATTCGACAGGCCGCCGCCGAGCACTATCACCTCCGGATCGATCAGGTTGATCGCCGAGGCCAGGCCGCGGGCCAGTTGATCGCAGTACGCCGCCAGCGCTTGTTGCGCGAAGCCATCGTTGGCATTGGCTGCCGCCACCAATGCGTGAGCTTCCAGGCCCAGTGCGCTGCGTCTGGCCCAGCCAGGGCCGGAAAGGAAGGTTTCGATGCAATCCTCCTGGCCGCAATAACAGCGCTGCACCGGGCCGTCCTCGGCTCGGCGCCAGGGCAGCGGATTATGTCCCCATTCGCCGGCGATGGCATTGGGCCCGCCGAGCAAGCGACCATGGATAACCAGCCCGCCGCCGACGCCCGTGCCGAGAATCACCGCGAATACGCTCGCCGCTCCGGTGCCCGCGCCATCGGTGGCTTCCGACCAGGCCAGGCAGTCGGCGTCGTTCGCCAGGCGTACCGGGCGCTGCAAACGGCTTTCCAGGTCGCTCTGCAAATCCTTGCCGATCAGGCAGGTGGAGTTGGCGTTCTTGATCAGACCGTGATCCGGCGAGCGATTGCCGGGGATGCCGATGCCCACGCTGCCTGTTTCACCCAGTTCGCGCTCTGCGGCTTCGATTAGTCGGGCAATCGCTGCTAGGGTTTCAGGGTAGTCGCCTTGCGGTGTTGCAACCCGTCGGCGGAGGTACTGGCGGCCGCCTTTCAGGCCGATTATTTCGATCTTGGTGCCACCCAGATCAATGCCGAGACGAAGTGGTGAATGCATGCTTAACCTTAAGTTACAGAGAAGTGCGTCGATAACCGGTATATAGGGTGCAAAGCGACTGGATTCAGGCAATAGGTCAGGCCCATGGGTGAGTATTTGCCACGCTGATTCCAGCGACCACAGGTCGGTGTAGGCGCGATGTGATGGGTGCCATTTGCGATCCTTTCTCTGCGCTCGTCGAGCCTGTGGCGTACACCACAATAATTAAAATTGGAGACGTCCTGTGAAGACCGTGTTGTATCCGGCCATCGCGCTGATGAATCGCCTCAGCTTCGGCATGAAATTCAGCCTGATTAGCGTGCTGTTCTTCCTGCCCATGCTCGTCACCAATTTCTATCTGGTGCGCGACTCCTACCGCCAGTATGTCGCAACGCAGGCGGCCCTCGACAGTATCGACCTGCTCGGCGAAACCCTGGCGTTGCGGCGCAATCTGGAAAACTTCGTCGATCTGGTGGAAATTCACTCGGTAATCGGCCAGTCCGGCGAGGCGGGCGATCTCGAAGCGCGGCTGCTCAAGCTGCAAAACAGCATCGGCGAAGATCTGCAGCACCTAGCGCCTGTGGTGCAGAGCAATGAAGAGATCGCCGAGTTCAACCAGAAACGCGATGAATTGATCGCCGAATTGCAGGCGGTCAAGAACGAAAATCTGTTGCAAGGCAAAATCATCCTGGCGGACAAGCTGCTGGGCAGCTCCCAGGTCTTTATCAAGCTGGTCGCCGGCCAGGCCGGGCTCAGCCAGGATCGACAGTCCGCAGTGCGTCAGCTGATCGAGCTGATCACCAGCGCCACCCCCGAGGTCACCGCGCCTTTGAGTGAAGGCCGGGCGCTCGGTTCCTATTCCCTGGCTCAGGGCTTTCTCAACTCCGCGGCCAGCACCCAGTTCGACGACCTGCTGCTGGAGTTGGAAAAGCGTTATGCCGAATACGGTTTGAATATTCAGGAAGCGCTGAGAGGCAGTTCGGAAGCCCGCATGGCGCTGGAAAAGCTGGCCGCGGCCAGCCAGGAGTCGCTGAAGGAAAGCAGCCGGCTGTTCGAAGACAAGGTGGTGATCGCCGATAGTCTGGATATGCCCTGGCAGCAGTTCTACGACGAGGTCAGCGCGTCGATGGACAAGACCTATCAGTTCAACGATGCGGTGTTGGTATTGCTCGAACGGCAGTTGCAGGAGCGTCTGCAGGAAAACCGCACGCAGGTCGGCTTGCTGGTCGCCGCGTTGGTGCTGGTATTCCTGCTGATCGTCTATCTCTACGGCGGTTTTTATGTGTCGATTCGTTCGACCCTCAGCAGCCTGGGGCAGGTGATGAATCAGGTGGCGGCGGGCGACATGACCGTCGAGTGCAAGGTGTTGAGCAAAGATGAGCTGGGCGAGCTGGGCCTGGTATTCAACGAGACCGTGAGAAATATCCACCAATTAATCGAGCGCGTCGGCCAAACCGTGGTCGAGGTCGAGCACCAGGCCAATCGGGTCGAGCAGATATCCGGTGAAAGCAACCAGGCGGTAGCGGGGCAGCGCAGCCAGATCGAACAGGTCGCCACCGCGATGAACGAAATGTCCGCGACCGCCCAGGAGGTCGCGCGCAGCGCGGCTGCCGCGGTGGAAAGTGCGCAGAGCGTCAATCAGGAAACCGTCAGCGGTCGCGCCCTGGTCGAATCGCAAGTCGGCAGCATTCAGCGCCTGGCGGGTGAGATCGATCAGTCGGTCGAAGTGATCAACAAGCTGGCCAGCGACAGTGCCTCGATCAGCCAGGTGCTGGACGTGATCAAGGGCATTGCCGAGCAGACCAACCTGCTGGCGCTCAATGCGGCCATCGAGGCGGCGCGGGCGGGCGAGCAGGGTCGCGGCTTCGCCGTGGTCGCCGATGAGGTACGCAATCTGGCCAAGCGTACCCAGCAATCCACCGAAGAAATCGAGTCGATGATCGCCAAGTTGCAGGGCGGCGTTGGCGCCGCGGTCAAGGCGATGGGCACCAGCCATCAAATGGCCGATTCTACGGTCAGCGAGTCGGGCAAGGTGCAGTTGGCGCTGGAAAATATTCTCGCCGCGGTCGGCATGATCGTCGACCAGAACCAGCAGATCGCCACCGCTGCCGAGGAGCAGACGGCCGTGGCCCACGATATCGATCAGAACATCGTCGAAATCAGCCATGCCGGCGAGCGCACCGCCGAAGGCGCCAGCCATACCGAGCAGGCCAGCCGCGAGCTGTCGGGTTTGGTCGCGCGCTTGAAGCAGTTGATCGGCGCGTTCCGCGTCTGACCGTAGCTGCATGACCGACAAGGCCCGCCGTTTGGTGGACCTTGTCGTTTTAGCCGTATTTGTCAGGCACATATGGACTTGCATTCGCCGCGGGTGAGGGCAGGCTCCAGCTTATTGCGATCCGGCGTCCCGGCGATGCTTTTCAAGTGGGACTACAGTTTTGTAGCCCGGATGAAATCCGGGGAAGGTCTAACGGCCGACATCGCTCCCCGGATTGCATCCGGGCTACGAGGTGCGCGTTGGTAGGGCGGATATCGCGCAGCCTTGTCCGTCGCTGACATGCGGATGGTGGACAAGCCTTCGGCATGTCCACCCCGCGAGGCCGCAGACCTTACAGGATCTACGAGGTTGCAGGCGCTATCTCGATGTCCCAGCCGAACAGCTCGGCGGCGTTGCGGCTGCTGCTGGCGGCCAATTGCTGCGGGGCGATCTTCAGTAGCTCGGCTAGATTGGCGCAGATATCCGGCAGGTATTCCGGGCTGTTGCGTTGGTTGGCGTGCATCGACGGCGCCATGTCCGGGGAATCGGTTTCCAGAACCAATGCTTCCAGCGGCAGGCGCGCGATCACCTGGCGCAGGCGTGTGGCTTGCGGCCAGGTTGGGGCGCCGCCGAGGCCCAGTTTGAAGCCGAGCTTGAGGTATTCACGCGCCTCTTCGTAGCTGCCGGCGAAGGCATGGACGATGCCGCCGCGCTTCGGCGCAATGCGTTTCAGGGTGGCGATGGTCGCGGCGTGGGCGCGGCGCACATGGATCAGCGCCGGCAGCTCGAATTCCACGGCCAGTTTGAGCTGGGCCTCGAACAGCTGCTGCTGGCGTTCGCGGTCGAGGTCTTCGAGAAAGTAATCGAGGCCGATCTCGCCGACGGCGCAGAGCTTTGGCTGGCCGCTAAGGCGTGCCAGCCAGTCGCGCAGCTCGCTCAGATGCTCCGGTCGGTGCTGGTTCAGATACACCGGATGCAGTCCCAGGGCGGCGTACAGACGGTAGCCGTTCTGCACCAGATCCCAAACGCGTTGCCAATTGCTGTGTTCCACTCCGAGCACCACCAGGCGCTGCACGCCCAGCGTCCGACAGTTGGCCAGCACCGCGGCGCGGTCGGCGTCGAACTCGGGAAAGTCCAGATGGGTATGGGTGTCGATCAGTTGCATGCTCACTCCGTGCGCCGCTGCCTGAACTTGCGCGGCACGGCCTGGACGCCGGGATGGTAATCGTCGTTCTCCACCGCACCCAGCGCCAGTCGCAGCACCTGTTCGGCGATCGCTTCATGTTGTTGGACCATGCTGTTGACCGGCAGAGGCAGAAAATCCAGCAGCAGGTTGTCGCCGAAGGTGCCCAGCGCCATGGGCGTGGGACCGTGCAGCAGATCGCGGGCCTTGAGCGCATCGAACACGCCTTCCAGTAGGACGTAGGCGGTAGTCAGCAGCGCATCCGGCGGCTGGCCCAGGCGCTCCAACAGCGCATCCATCAACTGACGGCCACAGTCGCGGCTGAAGCTTTGTCCCTGTTCCAGCAGCGGTTCACTGGCGCTGCCGGCCAGGGCCTGGCGAAAGCCGGCGTTACGCGCCTGGCTGATATTCAATTCCGGGCGTGCGCCGAGCAGGGCGATCTGCCGTGGGGCCGGCTGCAACAGGCTGGCGGTGAGTTGCCGGCTGGCTTGCTGGTCGTCGCTGATCACCGAGCAGAAGCGTTGCGGGTCCAGAGCCCGGTCGACCCCGACCACCGGCAGGCCGGCGGCGAGCAGGCGCTGGTAGCTGTCGTCGTCATCCGGCAGGCAGCTGGCGACGATCAGGGCGTCGCAACGGCGGGCGCGGAACAGTTGCAGCAATTGGCGCTCTGTGTCCGGCTGATCGTCGGAACTGGCGATCAGCAACTGATAGCCACGGGCGCGGGCGCTCTGTTCCAGACGCTTGGCCAGGCGCGCATAACTGGGGTTTTCCAGGTCCGGGAGGATAAAGCCCAGGGTACGCGTCTGGCCGCTGCGCAGGCCGGCGGCCTGAGGGTCGGGCTGGAAGTCGTGTTGTTCGACCACTGCGCGCACCCGCGCCACCGTGGCGTCGCTGATCCGCCGTTGCGCGGCTTTGCCGTTGATCACGTAGCTGGCAGTGGTGACGGAAACGCCCGCGAGGCGGGCGATATCGCTAAGTTTCACGGCGTTATTCCTGCTCGGATATGGGTTGGCCGACGGTTGGGCTTTAAGGATCACGCATTATGGCGTAACGTGCCAATCTTGTTAGGTGAAACGATTCAGCAAAAGTTGCGTCTATAAAAGTGGCGCCATATCGGAGAGTCGATCTCCATTCCCTGGCAGCGGCTGAGGGCGAAAGTCGTTAACAACAATATCCGGCCCTGAGCCGGGACCGCAGGAGGAAGCATGCTCGAATTGACAGTGGCCCAGGTCCGCATGAACCAGCAGGCTATAGACAAGGACGCCGCGCTGCAGTTGGTCGCCGCAGCGCTGCAGCAAGACGGTCGGGCCGGCGTCGGATACCTGGCCGGACTGCAGGCGCGCGAAGCCCAGGGCTCGACCTACCTCGGCCAGGGCATCGCGATTCCCCATGGCACGCCGCAAACCCGCGATCAGGTGCTCAGCACCGGTGTGTGCTTGTTGCAGTTTCCCGAAGGCGTGGAGTGGGGCGAGGGGCAGCGGGTTTATCTGGCCATCGGTATCGCCGCCCAATCCGACGAGCATTTGCATCTGCTACAGCTGCTGACCCGAGCCCTCGGCGAAGACGATCTCAGCCAGGCGTTGCGCGAGGCGCGCGATGCCGAGGCGATTCTGTCGCTGCTGCAAGGCGCGCCCCAGGCATTGCTGCTGGACGAACAACTGATCGGATTGAATAGCGCCGCAGAGGATTTCGACGAGTTGCTCTGGCAAGGTGCGCGCCTGTTGAAAAAGGCCGGCTGCGCGGCCGCTGGTTTCGCCAACGGCCTGACCCAGAGCGCACCCTTGCCGCTGGGCAATGGCCTCTGGTGGCTCAGCAGCGAGCAGGCGGTATTGCGCCCCGGGTTGGCCTTCGTCGCCCCGGCGCAGCCGCTGCAGCATGAGGGGCAGCCGTTGACCGGGTTGTTCTGCCTGGCCAGTCTGGGCGAGGCCCACCGGCAGTTGCTCGAGCGTCTGTGTGATTTGTTGATCGAGGGGCGTGGCGATACTTTCAGTCAGGCCAGTTCCAGCCGCTGCGTGCTCGAAGCCCTGGGCGGCGAGGTGCCGGCTGACTGGCCGACAATGCAGGTCACCCTGGCCAATGCTCATGGCCTGCATGCGCGCCCGGCGAAAATTCTCAGCGAACTCGCTCAAAGCTTTACCGGTGAGGTGCGTGTGCGTTTGAGCGAGACGCCCGGGCAGGGCGTATCGGCCAAAAGCCTGAGTAAATTGCTGGCCCTGGGCGCGCGCCGCGGACAGTCGCTGACATTCAGCGCGGAGCCGGAAATTGCCGGTGATGCGCTGACTGCCGTCGAGGCCGCGGTGCGCGCCGGCCTCGGTGAGACAGTCGAGCCCTTACCCGCCGCGAGTGCCGTAGTGCCTGCCATGGTTGCCGTCGCACCGCTGCAGGCCCCTGCTGTCGGCACGCGGATTCAGGCGGTGGCCGCCGCGCCGGGTATCGCCAGCGGCCCGGCCCTGGTGCGTCGTCTTCCCACGCTGACCTACAGCCAAACCGGGCAGGGCCTGGCGCTCGAACGCGAGCGCCTGGACGCTGCGCTGGCGAGCGTCGACGCGGATATCCAGCGCCTGGTCGAGGCGACCGCAGATGCCTCCGTTCGCGAGATTTTCATTACCCATCGGGCCATGCTGCGCGACCCGGCATTGCGCGAGGATGTCGATTCGCGCCTCGCCCAGGGAGCGAGCGCGGAGGCCGCCTGGAGCGGCGAAGTCGAGATCGCGGCGACGCAGCAGGAGGCCCTGCACGACGCTTTGCTGGCCGAGCGCGCTGCGGATTTACGCGATATTGGCCGCCGCGTGCTGGCCTCGCTCTGCGGTGTGGCAACGCCGCCCGAGCCGGACGAACCCTATATTTTGGTGCTCGAAGAAGCCGCGCCCTCGGACGTGGCCCGCCTCGATCGTCGGCGTGTGGCGGGGATTCTCAGCGCGCGCGGCGGCGCCACCGCGCACAGCGCGATCATCGCCCGCGCGCTGGGCATTCCGGCGGTGGTCGGTGCCGGTGATGCGGTACTGGCGCTGGAGCAGGGCACCTTGTTGCTGCTCGATGGCGAGCGCGGCCTGCTGCGTGTGGCGCCCGATGCCCAGACCCTGCAGCAGGCGCAGCGCGAGCAGCGGGCCAACCAGCTGCGCCGCGAGCGCGCCCATGCCGAACGCATGCAGGCCGCGATCACCCTCGATGGGCATGCGCTGGAAGTGGCGGCGAATATCGGCGCAAGCGGCGACGCCGCCGCTGCGGTCGAGCTCGGCGCCGAAGGCGTGGGCTTGCTGCGTACCGAGCTGGTGTTTATGGACCATCCGCAGGCGCCGGATCAGGCCACCCAGGAAGCCGAGTACCGCAAGGTGTTCGACGCCCTGCAAGGCCGGCCGCTGGTGGTGCGCACCCTGGATGTCGGCGGCGACAAGCCGCTGCCCTATTGGCCGATGCCGGCCGAAGACAATCCGTTTCTCGGCGTGCGCGGTATCCGCCTGACCCTGCAACACCCGCAACTGCTGGAAACCCAGTTGCGTGCACTGCTGGCGGCTGCGGACGGCAGGCCGCTGCGGATCATGTTCCCGATGGTCGGCAACATTGAGGAATGGCGCGCGGCGCGGGATATGGCCCTGCGCTTGCGCGAGGAAATCCCCGTGGCGGATCTGCAGCTCGGGATCATGGTCGAGGTGCCTTCGGCGGCGCTGCTGGCGCCGGTATTGGCCCGCGAGGTGGACTTTTTCAGCATCGGCACCAACGACCTGACCCAGTACACCCTGGCCATCGACCGCGGCCACCCGACCCTCTCGGCCCAGGCCGATGGCCTGCACCCGGCGGTGTTGCGCCTGATCGGCATGACCGTCGAGGCCGCCCATGCCCATGGCAAGTGGGTCGGCGTATGCGGCGAACTGGCCGGCGATCCCTTGGCCGTGCCGCTGCTGGTGGGCCTGGGGGTGGATGAACTGAGCGTGTCGGCGCGCTCCATTGCCCTGGTCAAGGCGCGAGTGCGCGAGCTGGATTGGCGCCACAGCCAGGCCCTGGCGCAACGGGCGCTGACCCTGGAGAGCGCGGCAGCGGTGCGTGGGCTGATCGAGGAGACCTGGTGATGGCGCGGATCCTGACGTTGACCCTGAACCCGGCCCTGGACCTGACCGTAAGCCTCGACACCCTGCAGCCGGGCGCGGTCAACCGCACCCTGGGCATGCGCCGCGATGCCGCGGGAAAGGGCCTGAACGTCGCCCAGGTGCTTGCCGATCTGGGCCATAGCGTCACCGTCGGCGGTTTTCTCGGCGCGGCCAATGCAGCGCCGTTCGAGGCGCTGTTCCAGCGTCGCGGGCTGATCGATGCCTTCATCCGCGTGCCGGGCGAGACCCGCAGCAATATCAAGCTGGCCGAGCGCAGCGGGCGGGTCACCGACCTCAATGGGCCGGGCCCGCTGGTTGGCGCCGAGCATCAAGAACAATTGCTGGAACAGCTCGAGCGAATCGCCGTTGGCCATGCCGCCGTGGTGGTCGCTGGCAGCCTGCCGCAAGGGGTCAGCCCGCAATGGTTGACGTTGCTGCTGCGTCGGCTCGCGGCCCTGGGCTTGCCGCTGGTGCTGGACAGCAGCGGCACCGCACTGCGCGCCGGTCTGGCCGCCAAACCCTGGTTGATCAAACCCAACGAAGAGGAATTGGCGCAGGCCTGCGAGCTGTCCGAGCCGTCGGACGACGAGCTTGTTGCGGCAGTCAGAGGCTTGCGCGAGCAGGGTGTCGAGCACGTGCTGCTGTCGCGCGGTGCCGCGGGTGTTGATTGGTATGGCGCGGATATCGCCTTGCGTGCGGTACCGCCGGCGGTCGAGGTGGTCAGCACCGTGGGCGCAGGTGATTCGCTGTTGGCGGCGACCCTGCATGGCCTGCTCAGCGCTTGGCCCGCCGAGCGCACGCTGCGCCTGGCCACGGCGATTGCCGCCCAGGCGGTGACCCAGGTGGGCTTTGGCCTGCATGACCGCGAGCAGCTCGCGCGCCTGGAAGCGGGCGTGCGCATCGCGCCTCTGGATTAAAACAATAATGAGGTCCCTCACATGAAACTGCTGATTATTACCTCCTGCCCCAATGGCAGGGTTACCAGCGTGCTCAGTGCGCGCCTGCTGGATGCCGCGGCCCAGCGCCTGGGTTGGTCCACTCACGTCGAGAGCGCCACATCGGCTGATGCCTCTGCGCTGAGCGAGGCGCAAATCGCCGCCGCCGATCTGGTGGTCGTGGTCGCGACCGGCGAGCTGTCGTTGCAGCGCTTTGTCGGCAAGCGTCTGCTGCGGTCGACGCCAGCCGAGGCCCTGGCCGACCCGCAGCAGTTCTTGCGCGATGCCGCCGAGCACGCCGAAGTGCTGCAAGAGGCCGCGTCGAGCAACTCCGCTCAGCGCCCACGGATAGTCGCGGTGACCGCCTGCCCAACCGGCGTGGCGCACACCTTTATGGCCGCCGAGGCGCTGCAACAGGCTGCCGAGCAAATGGGCGTTGACCTGCAGGTGGAAACCCGCGGCTCGGTCGGCGCGCGCAATCTGCTCGATGATGCCGCCATCGCCGCCGCCGATGTGGTGCTGCTGGCCGCCGATATCGAGGTGGACAGCGCCCGCTTCGCCGGCAAGAAAGTATTCCGCTGCGGCACCGGCGTGGCCCTCAAGCAGCCCCGGCAAACCCTCGAGCGAGCGCTACGCGAAGGCGCGCCGCTGGCCGAGGCCGCGCAGGCCGGCGGTGCGGCCAGCCAGTCGAGCACGAAGAGCGGGCCCTACAAGCACCTGCTCACCGGCGTGTCCTTTATGCTGCCGATGGTGGTGGCCGGCGGGTTGCTGATCGCGTTGTCGTTCGTCTTCGGCATCGAGGCGTTCAAGGAGGAGGGCAGTCTGGCGGCGGCGCTGATGCAGATCGGCGGCGAGGCGGCGTTCAAACTGATGGTGCCGGTATTGGCTGGCTATATCGCCTATTCCATCGCCGATCGCCCCGGATTGGCGCCGGGGATGATCGGTGGCCTGCTCGCCGGCAGCCTGGGGGCCGGCTTTATCGGCGGCATCATTGCCGGTTTTCTCGCCGGCTACGCCGCGCGGGGGCTGAATCGCTGGCTGCAGTTGCCGGCCAGTGTCGAGGCGTTGAAACCGATCCTGATCATCCCGCTATTGGCCAGCCTGTTTACCGGCCTGACCATGATCTACGTGGTCGGCAAACCGGTAGCGGGGCTGCTCAGCGGGTTGACCGCGTTTCTCGACGGTATGGGCAGCACCAACGCGATCATGCTCGGCCTGCTGCTCGGGGCGATGATGTGCGTCGACCTCGGCGGGCCGATCAACAAGGCCGCCTATGCCTTCTCGGTCGGCCTGCTCGCCTCGCAGAGTTACGCGCCCATGGCCGCGGTGATGGCCGCAGGCATGGTGCCGCCGATCGGCATGGCCATCGCGACCCTGCTGGCCCGGCATAAGTTCGCCCAGAGCGAGCGCGAAGCTGGCAAGGCCGCCGGGGTGCTGGGGCTGTGCTTTATCTCCGAAGGGGCGATCCCCTTCGCCGCCAAGGACCCGCTGCGAGTGATCCCGGCGAGCATCGCCGGCGGCGCCCTGACCGGCGCGTTGTCGATGTACTTCGGCTGCAAGCTGATGGCGCCGCACGGCGGTCTGTTCGTGCTGCTGATTCCCAATGCGATCAACCATGCCGCGCTCTACCTGCTGGCGATCGTCGCCGGCAGCCTATTGACCGGCGTGGTGTACGCCTCGCTCAAGCGCGGCGAGGCTCAGTCCCTGGTGGTTGGAACCCCGGCTTGAGGCGGTGCGGCCGCGCTCTTCTGCCGTTGCGGTGCGAGGCTGTCCAGTAGTTGCGTGGCGAATGCGCGGTACAGGGCCTGCGGCGAGATGCGTGCCGAGATACTGCTGGCCAGCAGGCTGGCGGCGAGGATCGGCAGGGCCATGTCCTGGCTGTGCGACAACTCGATGGTGATGACGGTGGCGGTCAGTGGCGTGCGGGTTACCCCGGCTAGATAGGCCGCCATGCCGAGCAGGCCGGCGGTCTGCAGGTCGATCCCGGGCACCCAGTCGACCAGCCACGGCGCCATGCCGGCGCCGACCGCCAGTGATGGCGAGAACAGGCCGCCGGGAATTCCGGCCAGATAGGACACCACATTGGCGAGGAACTTCCACAGCACGAACAGCCCGTCGGTCTGCGGCTGGCCCTCCAGCAGTGCACGGGTTTCCGCGTAGCCGGTACCGAATACATGTTGCCCGGAGATCATCCCGAGCAAGGCCAGCACCAGGCCGCAGACGCCGGCGAACAGCACTGGCCGGCGTGCGCGCCAGGCACCGAGGCGGGCCAGCGGGCCACGTCCGGCCGGCAATACCAGGCGGCAATAGAGACCACCGAGCAGGCCACCGAACAGGCCGCATGCCAGTACCGCCAGCCAGGCGCTGCTTAGCGGCAGGCTGGCGCTGAGATCGCCGAAATAGCTGTAGCGGCCGAGCAGGCCGAGGGTGACCATGCCGCCGATCAGTACGGCCATCAGGATCAGGCCATTAAAGCTTTGTTCCATGCGATGGCTGAGTTCCTCGATGGCGAATACCACACCGGCCAGCGGGGTATTGAAGGCCGCCGCGATGCCGGCTGCGCCGCCGGCGAGGATCAGCCCCGACAGGGCATGCCGGCCATGCAGGCCGAGGCGCCGGCCGAAGTTGTACATCAGCGCCGCGCCCACGTGCACGGTCGGGCCTTCGCGGCCGACCGAGGCGCCGCAGAGCAGGGCGACCACCGTCAGCAGCATCTTGGCAATCGCCACAGGCACCGCCAGCAGTTGGTTGCGCATGCGTGCCGACGGCTGCTCCAGGCAGGCGATTACCTGCGGGATGCCGCTGCCCTTGGCTTCCTTCAACCACCCCTGGGTCAGCCAGGCGAGCAGGGCGAAGCCCAGTGGGGTGACCAGCCAGGGCCAGTAGACGCTTTGTTCCAGCAGCCATTCGAAGCGCTCGAAGGCATGGTCGGCGAGCCAGGCGAAGGCCAGCGCGATCAGGCCGACCAGCAGCGCGCCGAGCCAGAATGCGGCGCGCTGGCGCAGGCTGCGCAAACGCCGGCGACGCTCACGCAGGCGTTGGGTGGGGGTAAGGATGAGAGGTGGAGTTTGCATGGTCTCCCAGGAAAGCAGGGGGCTCAGGGGTATCAGTGTAACGTGCTGAGCGGACACGCGGACCGAACCGGGCAAATTCGCGGTCTCTTGCAGGAGGATCCGTGCGGCGGTGCGTGACCTCGGGGCGAGCTTTCGTCATGTCGGTCAAGCGCTACACGAGCAGCCCAGCGGGCTGCTTTCGTCGTGCCTGCTACCTACGCTGTGGCATTCAGCATCCGACGCAGATGCCCGTTGCGCGCGGCACCCCTACCGATTGCGCGCTCTTGTTCAGGGCAGGCAGCGGCCGCCGGAAAGCTGCAGGCGGCGTGCCTCCTCGTCGCTCAGGCACTTGCTGTCGAAACCCTGAACGATGTGCGGCGACTTGTCGCGGATGCTGCTGGTGAAGCTGTCGACGAAGCGCTGCGCTTTCGCTGGGTCGTCGAAGCGTCGAGCGGCATTCGGGTTGGAGCTGTAGGCGCCGTTGCTGGAGGCAAAGCATTGCGAGTAGCCATCGCAGGCCAGTTGTACGTACCAGTAGGGTTGGCGGATTTCCACCCCGGCCAGGCTGTGTGTGGCGAGCAGGCTTAAAACGGCGAAGAGCATCGTGCGCATATGGTGCAACTCCCTGTAAGGCGGAGACGCAGAATACGTGAGCTTTTAGCCATGGGAAAGCTGCGCTTGGGGGCACCTGGCTAGGTGTTCATATGCGAGCGTGGCACCGGGCTCAGCGCTTGCTGTGCTTGGGTTTTCTTGCCTTTCGCGATGGCGGACGGAAGCGGCGCGTGGAGACGGTATCGGAGTGCGGCTCGGACGGCGTGGTGCTTGCTGATGTGCTGGGCTGCTCCGCCAGAACAAAGCGGCTGCCAGCAGGTATAGAGGGAAATCGTTTTTGGCGCGAGTCGGTGTCGGTGTGCGCTTTCCGTTGCTCTGACGCGTTGCCCCACTGGCAGGCTTTCCAGGCGAAAATGCCGGCGAATAGCGCCAGTGTGGCAAAAAATATCAGGCTGCTGCCCAGTTCAGGGCGGCCTAGGTTAATGCCGTAAGGCGGCGCGCCTGCGGATGCCCAGGGCGAGATCAGCCATGCAATGCCCACAAGCAGCAGGTGCCACCGCTTTGTCGAAACGGACATGTCCTTGTCCTTAAGGAGTTGGTGGACTGAACCGGCTTGTCCGAAGAAGGACATGCCGGTGGGCTATTGGGCAAAACCCTGAGCTTTAGTGGTGCTCGCGCGTCGCCCTGAATTTCACATCCGGCCAGCGCTCTTCCATCAGGCTCAGATTGACCCGCGTCGGCGCCAGGTAGGTCAGGTGACCGCCGCCATCGAGCGCGAGGTTTTCCACCGCCTTGTTGGAAAACTCCTCGAGTTTCTTCTTGTCGGCGCATTCGATCCAGCGTGCGGACCAGACGGTGATCGGCTCGTAGCCGCATTCGACCTTGTATTCCTCTTTCAGGCGGCTGGCGACCACATCGAACTGCAGCACGCCGACCGCGCCGAGGATGATGTCGTTGCTGCGCTCGGGGAAGAACACCTGGGTCGCGCCTTCTTCGGCGAGCTGCTGCAGGCCTTGGCGAAGTTGCTTGGATTTCAGCGGGTCTTTCAGGCGCACGCGGCGGAACAGTTCCGGGGCAAAGTGCGGGATACCGGTGAAGCCGAGGCTCTCGCCTTCGGTGAAGGTATCGCCGATCTGGATGGTGCCGTGGTTGTGCAGGCCGATGATGTCACCGGCGTAGGCTTCCTCGAGCATCTCGCGCTCGCTGGAGAAGAAGGTCAACGCGTCGCCGATACGCACGTCCTTGCCGGTGCGCACGTGGCGCATTTTCATGCCCTGGCTGTACTTGCCCGAGCAGATGCGCATAAAGGCGATGCGGTCGCGGTGCTTGGGGTCCATGTTCGCCTGGATCTTGAACACAAAGCCACTGAATTTCTCCTCGACGGGTTCGACGGTGCGCTCGTGGGCGACACGCGCCAGCGGCTTGGGCGCCCAATCGACCACGGCATCGAGCACGTGATCGACGCCGAAGTTGCCCAGGGCGGTGCCGAAGAACACCGGGGTCAGCTGGCCGTTCATGAACTCGTCCTGGTCGAACTCGTGGCAGGCCCCTTGCACCAGTTCCAGCTGCTCGATAAAGCGCTCGTACTCGTCGCCCAGGTGGGCGCGGGCTTCATCGGAATCGAGCTTTTCGATGATCTTGGTTTCGGTGCGCTCATGGCCGTGGCCTGGGGTGTAAACGATGATGTAGTCGCCGGCCAGGTGGTAGACGCCCTTGAAGTCGCGGTAGCAACCGATTGGCCAGGTGATGGGCGCGGCCTTGATCTTCAGTACCGCTTCGATCTCGTCGAGCAGTTCGATCGGGTCACGGATGTCGCGGTCGAGTTTGTTGACGAAGCTGACGATAGGCGTGTCGCGCAGCCGGCACACGTCCATCAGGGCGATGGTGCGCGGCTCGACGCCTTTGCCGCCGTCGAGCACCATCAGCGCACTGTCCACCGCGGTCAGGGTGCGGTAGGTGTCTTCCGAGAAGTCTTCGTGGCCGGGGGTGTCGAGCAGGTTGATCATGTGCTCGCGGTAGGGGAACTGCATCACCGAGGTGGTGATGGAGATGCCGCGCTGCTTTTCCATCTCCATCCAGTCGGAGGTGGCATGGCGGTCGGACTTGCGCGACTTCACCGTGCCGGCCACGGCAATCGCCTTGCCCATCAGCAGGAGCTTTTCGGTAATGGTGGTTTTACCGGCGTCGGGGTGGGAAATAATGGCGAAAGTACGGCGCTTGGCGACTTCGGCGGCCTGAGTGGTCATGGGTGCGTGCCTGCAGGAATCGGATCGAGGGGAGGCTGGCTCCCGCAAAAGGTCGCGATTATAGCCGGAAATCGTGCGGCGCAGGCGCTTGCCGTCAGCAGGGGGCGGTTGGTATCTGCCGCGCGGGAGTGTGCCGCCCTAGGGAATGCGAGCGCGGGCCGGCGGCTCGTCTGAGCCACCGGCGCGGGCGAGGTTACAGGGTTTTCAGGTACTCCAGCAGGGCCAGTTTGTCGGCGTCCGGCAGCGTGGTGCCGAACTCGTGACCACAGCGGCTGTTGCCCGAGTTGCGCGCGTTGCAGTCGGTGGTGCTGAGGGTGTAGTCACCGAATTTGCTCTGCTCGGCAGCCAGGCCGACAGCCTGAATGTCGTAGGCCGGGCCGACCTTGAACGAGGCGACGCGCTCGGCGGCTGGTTTCAGCAGTTCGGCCAAGGTTGGCACCGAACCGTTGTGCAGGTAGGGCGCCGCAGCCCAGATGCCTTGCAGCACGCGTGCTTCGTAGGGGAAGTCGCCGCTCGGTTTGATCGCCGTGGAGCGGAACGCGCCGCTCAGCGGGGCGGTGGTTGGCATATAGAGGGCATTGGTGGTGGTGATGGTCTCTTTGCCGAGGAACTCCCGCGCGTAGTGCTGCAGAATCGAACCCACCACCGAGGTGCCCAGCACGTTGAAGGCAGTGTCGGTGGGTTTCAGGGGTTTTTCCAGGAAGGGGATTTTCGCGCCGTTGAGCACGCCGGTATTCACCGTCCATTGCAGAACGTCGTGCTCGCGTGAGTCGGTGCCGACGTCCTGCACCGGCGTGGCCCAGGTTTCGTGGCTCAGCGAGCGGAAGGCGCCGCGCTTGATGCCATGGCAGTCGGCGCAGCCGCCTTGCGCTTCGGGTTGGTTGTAGAGCACTTCGCCCTGCTTGGCGAGTGCCTGGTCAATCGCCCATGGCCACTTGGGCGGGCCGATCTTGGCGATGTTTTTCTCCTGGGCGGCGAGCCCGGAGAAGTTTGCCGAGTTGGTCGACAGGTAGTCGATCCTCAGCAGGTCCTTGGTGTCCTTCTTCGGGTGGAACATCGCGAATACGCCATAGACCTCGCCGAGGTTGCGGGCCAGGCCGAGCAGGTCGTTGCCGTTATCGGCAAAGCCGGGCCACTGGGTCTTGTCCTGCCGGTAGGCGTTCCACAGGAAGGGATAACGCACCGGCGCCACGGCTTCGCGGATATTTTCCGGAATCAGATAGGACGGTGGCGGGCCGATATCCAGGCCGGTCAAGCGGTTGAAGATCATCGCCACCGCATCCAGGCGCGCCGGCCCCCACGGCTCTTTCGGCAGCGCCCGCGAGATCAGGGTGTGATAGCGCTGGTACCAGTCTTCCACGGCCAGGCGCAGTTCGGCCTTGTGCGCAGGCGATGAGACCGTGCCGAGCACCGAGGCGGCGAAGGCGTCAAATACCGCCTGGTCGGCGAGTACCCGGCCCATGGCCGTATCCAGGTCGGCGAGAAAACTCTGGAAGTCGCTGATCGCCGGGCCGCCGTCGATCCGGTAGGACTGGCCGTCGACGTCGATCTGGCGGGTATGGCAGGCCGAGCAGGTCATGCCCAATTGCTGGCCGGCGCTGCTATTGGCGGCGGTGAAACCCACCGGCAGACCGGGTGGATTGCTCTGCGGGTTTGGCAGGTAGCCGTAGCGGCTCAGGCTGGCAGCCATGAACGGCGAGCCGTCGGGCTGCTTGAGGGCGATCGCCCAGCTCAGCGGCATGATCTGCGAGCCCTGGTCGCGGCCGTAATAGTCCTGCCGGTCACTGTCGGTCCAGGCGCTACCCTGGTCCATATACACAACCGGCGCGGCGGCCTGGCTTTGGCTAACCGACAACAGCGCGCTGGCGCCAATAATCGCAAGGTACGAGGTTCGAACGATGGGGGGCATGTCTACTTCCTTGTATTAGGAGGAGTACCGATTTTCTAAGCAGTTAAGCAGCGCTTTTCGCAATTGCAATCAGAACTGTTCAGCGACCTGTTGATCTAAGGCCGCCATCTCGGCGAGATTGCGGGGCGCGTTGGTTCGGTCCCAGGAACACCGCAGCGGCAAATGGGGTCCATTTATAGAGTTAAGGTCTTTGGGGGTGCCGATTTGTGCAGCATTCCGGACGTTTTGTTGAGGATAAAAGACGATTGGGAGCGCTCGGGAAAAAGCACGCCAAACCGATGCATTTTTGATTGATCTCGGGGGCTGCTGGTCCTAAAGTTCGCGGCCGAACGTCCATGCTGGCAACGATCCATCCGGCTCAAGTACTGACGACGAGAGACCACTGGTACTCGGCGACATGCCTTGGGAAGTAGGCGAACCAAAGTGGGGAAACTGATCAGACGTTCGCGCTTTGCTATTACTTAGTAAGGCACCCCCTAACCACCTTTGCTTGTTTTGCCAATGGAGTCCTTCGCATGTCGATTGAGGTTGAAGATTATTACCCGCGCGAAACCTTCCAGAAGATGAAGGCATTCGCCAGCCAGCATGAAACCCCGTTTGTGGTGATCGACACGCAGATCATCGACAAAGCCTATGATGACCTGCGTGCAGGTTTCGAATTCGCCAGCATCTATTACGCGGTGAAAGCCAACCCCGCGGTCGAGATCATCGATCTGCTGAAGAACAAGGGCTCCAACTTCGATATCGCCTCGATCTACGAACTGGATAAGGTGATGGGCCGCGGCGTCGGTCCCGAACGTATCAGCTACGGCAACACCATCAAGAAATCCAAGGACATCCGCTACTTCTACGAGAAGGGCGTGCGCCTGTTCGCCACCGACTCGGAAGCCGACCTGCGCAATATCGCCAAGGCCGCGCCGGGTGCGAAGGTTTATGTGCGTATCCTCACCGAAGGTTCGACCACCGCCGACTGGCCGCTGTCGCGCAAGTTCGGTTGCCAGACCGACATGGCCATGGACCTGCTGATCCTCGCCCGTCAACTGGGCCTGGTGCCTTACGGCATCTCCTTCCACGTTGGCTCGCAGCAGCGCGATATCTCGGTATGGGATGCGGCGATCGCCAAGGTCAAGGTGATTTTCGAACGCCTCAAGGAAGAAGACGGCATCGAGTTGAAGATGATCAACATGGGCGGCGGCTTCCCGGCCAACTACATCACCCGTACCAACAGCCTGGAAACTTACGCCGAAGAGATCATCCGCTTCCTCAAGGAAGACTTCGGCGACGACCTGCCGGAAATCATCCTCGAGCCGGGCCGTTCGCTGATTGCCAACGCCGGCATCCTGGTCAGCGAAGTGGTGCTGGTGGCGCGTAAGTCGCGTACCGCCGTCGAGCGTTGGGTGTATACCGACGTCGGCATGTTCAGCGGCCTGATCGAAACCATGGGCGAGGCGATCAAGTTTCCGATCTGGACCGAGAAGAAGGGCGAGATGGAAGAGGTGGTGATCGCCGGCCCGACCTGCGACAGCGCCGACATCATGTACGAGAACTACAAGTACGGTCTGCCGCTCAACCTGGCCATCGGTGATCGCATGTACTGGCTGTCCACCGGCGCCTACACCACCAGCTACAGCGCCGTGGAGTTCAATGGCTTCCCGCCGCTGAAAGCCTACTACCTGTAAGCGCCGCTACCGGTAAACCCGCCTCGGCGATAATGCCGCTCACTTGAGCCAAGTGAGCGGCATTTTTTTTGCTCTATAGCCATTACTGGTTGCAGCCGCCATCGGCGCAATGCGGTCGATCGCCTGATGGATTACGCGCCGCGCCATGATCGTGTTCGGGCTAAGCCACGAGCAACATCGCTTGCCGATTCCAGCGCGCTGAACCCCTACCGTTTATCTGCAATGGCTCTGTCATGGGGGTTGCAGGTGAAAAATGTGCTCCAGATCGCAACTTCGCGCGGGGCTATGGGGATAATGGCCGCGCTTTCATTCATTGGCGGCATTTTCGCCGAATAGTCGCTTAAATACTGGCATTTTGCTCTTTTTTGGCCATTTCGTTGTTGGCTTCCAGGGCTTGGAAGAGGACGTCAACATGATCGATATGGCTGCCTGGAATCTCACCATTCCAGAGGGCATCCCCTCCGCTACCATTGCAGCCCCCGCGCTGCAGCAAGGCTATCAGGACAGTTACTTCAGAGCGGCCAACGGCGGCGTGGTGTTCTGGGCGCCCGTGACCGGTTCGAGTTCGCTGCAATCCAAGTTCCCGCGTTCCGAGCTGCGCGAAAGCTATGCCGACGGTTCGCAGCGCAACTGGTATTTCCCCGCTGCGGATAACCTGCTGCGTGCGGCTCTCAGCGTCAACAAGGTGCCGTCCAGTGGGCGCATTATCATTGGTCAGGTACATGTCAAATACGGCCCAGCACCGCTGGTGACGTTGGAGTACCAGTACCGGAACAACATCGGCGCAGTAGTGGCCAAGATCCGCAACAAGCCCAAGGATCCCTACCCCTTCAAGGTGGTGCTGGCCACTGGCGTGCCGCTGGATCAGCGCTTTACCTACAGCATCCACCTGACCCCCCACGGTACCCTGAGCATCACCAGCTACGGTGCGAACTGGGTGGGCCGGCTGGACTCCGTATGGAAAACCACACCGCTGTATTTCAAGGCCGGTGTCTATGCCTTGGACAATACCGGTTACACCACCGAGGGTGGGCAGGCGACTTTCTATCGCATCGAGGCCATGCACCTGCCGCCCGACTCCCGCCCCAGCCCGCGCTGATTTCCCATAGGGTCTACGTTCGCTAGGGCGATCCCAGGCCGAGAACAAGGGCCGGATGCAGGAGCTGGGTCGTCGATCCGACCTGCATCTCCTTCCCCTCCATTCGCAATAGACCTCGGGCACGGGCCCCTGTGGCCCCGCCGTGCGCGCTCGCTGATTCTTCCCGCTGCAAGCCGCGCTCAGCCGCGGATGCATGTGCTGCGCCTTTTCAGATCGTCATGTTCCCCAGGTTGCTCTCTCGGTTCGGCTGCGTTCAGGGTCGGTTTGTAGCTCGTGGCTAATCGCCATGCTGGTTAATCTAAATCGATTGTATTCGTATTTGACAACTATTATCATGCGCGCCGATTCGTTCCGCCTGCCGCGCTCCTCTGCCGCTCGCCTTTTGCGAGCAAGGAGGGAGACCTTTTCTGTTGGGGATAAGCATGACCATTCGCAGTCGCAAGCATCAAAAAGTCAGTCAACTGGCCGCGCTGATCGCCGCCGCTATCCCAGGCATGGCGTTTGCCCAGACGGAAGAGGCGGGGGGCGAGTTGAACCTGCCGGAGATGGTCGTGACCTCCAAGGCCGAGGTGCCCTACAAGGCCGACAAAAGCGCCAACAGCAAACTGACCCAGCCGCTGCTCGATACGCCGAAGACCGTGCAGGTGATCAAGAAGGAAATGCTCCGCGAGCAGGGCGCCAACAGCCTGATGGAAGCGTTGCGCAATACCCCCGGCATCACCATGCAGCTGGGCGAGAACGGCAACACCTCGGCCGGCGACACCTTCATGATGCGCGGCTTCTCCACCCAGCAGTCGACCTTCGTCGATGGCGTGCGTGACCTCGGCGCGGTCAGCCGCGATGTGTTCAACCTCGAACAGGTCGAAGTGGTCAAGGGCGCCACCGGTTCCGATATCGGTCGCGGCGCCTCGTCCGGCTATATCAACCTGATCTCCAAGCTGCCGACCCTCAGCGACGAGATCTTCGCCACCGTCGGTTACGGCACGGCGAACAAGAGCAGCCTCACCGCCGATATCAATCAGCAACTGGGCGAGAACTCGGCCTTCCGTTTGAACCTGATGCGTCGCGAAGGCGATGTCGATGGCCGCGATTACGTCGACAACAGCAGCTACGGCGTGGCGCCTTCCATCGCCTTCGGCCTGGATACGGCGACCCGGGTCTATCTGTATTCCCAGCATGTACGCCAGGACAACACCCCGGACGGCGGTATCCCGACCATCGGCATGCACGGCTTCTACAACGCCAACGCCGACATCAATGCCGGCGGCAAGGTCGACAGCGAGAATTATTACGGCTCGAAAAACGATCAGGAAAAAATCGATGGCGACATGTTCACCATCAAGGTCGAGCACGACCTCAATGACGCCCTGACCCTGCGCAACCTGTCGCGCTGGGGCCGCAGCAACAACGACCGCACCCTCACCGGCATCAATGCGATCAATGCGCCGAGTGCCGATCCTGCGACCTGGACCGTGGATCGCCGGCTCCAGGTGGTCGATCAGGAGAACGAGATTCTCGCTAACCAGACCAGCCTGAGCGCCAGCTTCGACACCTTCGGCCTGCGCAACGAGCTGGCCGCGGGCCTAGAGCTGATGAGCGAGAAGCAGCTCAACCGCGGTTACGACACCAAAGCCCAGACCATCGACGGCGTGGTCTATCCGGCGGTGATCATCACGCCCGCCAATCTGTACGACCCGAGCGCCCACGACGCTCTCGGCAAGGCTTACAAGACCGGCGCCTACACCGACGGCGAGACCAAGACCGCGGCGCTCTATGTCTTCGACACCCTGCACCTGAACGAGCAGTGGGCGCTCAATGGCGGCGTGCGTTTCGAACACTTCCGCACCGAGACCGACAGCGCCGCCGTGTCCGCTAACGCGCTGGTTCCGGGCAGCGCTTACGAGTCGGGCGATCTGACCAGCTGGAACGCCGGCGTGCTGTTCAAGCCGCGGGAAAACGGCAGCATCTACCTGTCCTATGCCAACTCGCTGACTCCGCCGGGGAGCAACAATTTCAACCTGGCCGCCAGCGCCGCCGATTCGTCGTCCAACGAGCAGGTTGGTCTGGATCCGCAGCAAACCGAACACATCGAACTGGGTACCAAGTGGGATCTGCTGAACGATCGCCTGGCGCTGACCCTGGCCGCGTACCGCACCGAGAACGACAAGCAGGTCAGCTACGATTCATTCGCCGCCCGCTATTTCCAGGAAGGCAAGACCCGCGTCGATGGCGTCGAACTGGGCCTGGTCGGCCAGCTGAGCAATTTCTGGCAGGTTTCTGCCGGTATCGCCCATATGAAGACCAAGCAGATCGACCAGCTCAGCCACAGGGCCAGCACCGGGGTCACCTCCGAGAATACCGGTGTGCGCTGGTCGCCGGACCTCACCGCGACCCTGTGGACGTCCTATAGCCTGGGCGACCTGACCCTGGGCGGCGGCGCGCGCTATGTGTCCGAGCAGGACCGGGTAATCACCTCGGGCACCGATCTGAGTACCCAGAACATGCCAAAAATCCCCTCCTACTGGGTGGCGGACGCCATGGCCGCCTACCGCATCAACGACAACCTCAACCTGCGTCTGAACGTCTATAACCTGTTCGACGAGGAGTACATCGAAACCCTGAACAACGGCGGCTCGCGGGTGCGTCTGGGTACGCCGCGCTCGGCGATGCTCACCAGCGAACTGAGTTTCTGACGGCGCGACCCGTGCTACCTGAAGCCTGCGCGCGAGCGCGGGCTTCTTGCGTTATGTATTTGTGAAGGAGATATCGATGCTGCTGCATATCCCCGAAGTGTTGAGTAAACCGGAAGTCGCCGCGCTGCGTGCCGAGCTGGCGGCCCATGCCTGGGTCGACGGCGTGCAGACGTCCGGCGCGCAGGCGGCGAGCCTCAAACAGAATCTGCAGTTCCCGGCGGATTCGCCGGCCTTCGCCGGGCTGGCGCGGCGCGTGGCCGATGCCCTGGCGCGCCACCCGCTGTTCGTTGCCGCGGTGCTGCCGCGGCATATGCTGCCGCCGATGTTCAATTGCTACAGCGGCGGCGGTCGTTATGGCAACCATGTGGACAATGCCCTGCAGCGCGATCGCTTCAGCAATGATCAGGTGCGCACCGATGTCTCCACCACGCTGTTTCTCAGCGAAGCGGACGAATACGACGGCGGCGAACTGATCATCGAGGACACCTATGGCGAGCATGAGATCAAGCTCGACGCGGGCGATGCGATCATTTATCCCGCAACCAGCCTGCACCGTGTCGAGCCGGTCACCCGCGGCGCGCGTATCGCCTCCTTTCTCTGGACGCAAAGCCGGGTGCGCGATGCCTGGCAACGCAAAATGCTTTTCGATCTGGACATGACCATCCTCAAGCTGCGCCGCGATCTGGGCGATAGCGACGAGGTGGTGAGCCTGACCGGCACCTATCACAACCTGCTGCGGCAGTGGGCGGACTGATATGGCCCTGTGCGAACCCCTGAGCGCGATCCCGGCCGACCTGGTCGCCGCCTGCGATTATCAGCGCTATGCCCTGCAACGCCTGGATGCCAATGCACTGGCCTACCTGCAAGGCGGCGCGGCGGATGAGCTGACCTGCCAGGCCAATCTGGATGTCTGGCGCGATTGGGCGATAGTGCCGCGCATGCTGCGCGATCTGCGCGGCGGCCATACCCGCTGCCAATTGCTCGGCGATGAGTTGCAGCATCCCATCCTGTTGGCTCCGGTCGCCTATCAGCAGCTGTTTCATGCCGAGGGCGAGTTGGCCACTGTGCTGGGGGCCGGGGTGATGGGCGGCGGCGCAGTGCTCAGCTCGTTCGCCTCCACGCCGTTGGAGCAGGTCGTCGAAGCGGCGCCCGGCCCGCTGTGGTTCCAGCTGTACTGGCAGGGCGACGGGCCCGCGACCCTGGCCTTGGCGCGACGTGCCGAGGCAGCGGGCTATCGCGCCCTGGTGTTGACCGTGGACGCGCCGGTGTCGGGGCTGCGCAATCGCGAACAACGCGCGGCCTTCACCTTGCCGGAAGGCATCGCCGCGGTGAATATCGCCGAGCCGCCAGTCCTGCCCCAAGTGCCGCCGGGCGGCAGTGCGGTATTCGACGGCATGCTGGCGATGGCGCCGACCTGGGACGATGTGCGTTGGCTGTGCCGACAGACCCGTTTGCCGATTCTGCTCAAGGGCATTCTGCATCCGGGCGACGCGCGCCTGGCCATGGACGCGGGCGCGGCGGGCGTCATTGTCTCCAACCACGGCGGCCGGGTGCTGGATTCGCAATGGCCGGCGCCGAAGGCCCTGCCGGCGATCCGCGCGGAACTGGGCGCAGCGGTGCCGATCCTGGTGGACGGTGGTATTCGGCGCGGCACCGATGTATTCAAGGCCCTGGCCCTGGGCGCCGATGCCGTGCTGGTCGGCAGGCCCTATATCCATGCCCTGGCCACGGCCGGCGCGCTGGGCGTGGCGCACCTGCTTAAGCTGTTGCGCGAAGAGCTGGAAGTCAGCATGGCCTTGAGCGGCTGCCGTGATCTGTCCTGTATCGGGCCGGATGCGCTGCAGCCGCTCAGGGGCGGCAATGAGTAGGGTGCGCTGCGCGCATCAGCACCTGCTGCAGAGTCTTGGTGCGCACACGGCGCACCCTACGATGGCGTTGGGCGCATGGATGCAACATCTTCTCGCGAGATCGCCGGGAGGGCGCCTGTGTAAATTAGAAGTAAAGCCGCGTCCGTCGAAAACAAATGCAACTGCTTCTCAAATAGAATTGCGCCGCAGTGACAACCGCGGCGGTCGTCGCTTCTTGCAGGTAATTCTCCGTGTTCAAGAAAATCCTCTTTCAATTGCATTGGCTGCTCGGCATCAGCGCCGGTCTGGTGTTGGCGCTGATGGGCCTGACCGGTGCGGCCTATTCGTTTCAGGGTGAACTGCTGCGCGCGCTCAACCCCGAGGTATTGCGGGTCGAGGTACGCGACGGCGGGGTACTGCCGGCGGATCTGCTGCTGCCGAAGATCGAGGCAGTCAGCCGGCAGCGCGTGGTGCGCCTGACCGTGGAGGCCGCCGCCGACGCGCCCGGGCAGGTGATGTTCGCGCCGCTGCCGGGCGAGCGTCGTGGTGCGATGCGTTATTTTGACCCCTACAGCGGCGAGCTGCTCGGCGAGCCGCGCGGGCAGGGCTTTTTCGACTTGATGCTGGAGCTGCATCGCTTTCTCGCCATGGGCGAGTACGGCAAGCAGATTACCGCCGCCAGCACCCTGGCGTTGCTGTTCTTCTGCCTCTCGGGCCTCTACCTGCGCTGGCCGCGCCAGGCCATGAACTGGCGCACCTGGCTGACTCTGGACTGGGCCAAACGCGGTCGCGCGTTCAACTGGGATTTGCATGCGGTGGCCGGTACCTGGTGCCTGGCGTTCTATCTCTGCGCGGCCTTGACCGGGCTGTATTGGTCCTATGACTGGTACCGCGCCGGCGCCACCGGTCTGCTCGGCAGCGAAGCGGCAGGCAAGCCGCGCGAGCGTGGCGGTCGTGGCGCTCCGGCCAGTGGCGAGGGCGCGCCGCTGGTGAACCCTGCGGCGCTTTGGGCCGGCTTGCAGCGGGCCGCCGGGCCGCAGCTTAGCGGCTACAGCCTGCGCCTGCCGGCAGCGCCCGGGCAGCCGGTCACGGTGTTATACCTGCGCGACGATGCGCCCCATGAGCGCGCCTTCAACCAACTCAAGCTGGATGCGCAAAGCGGTGCACCGCGGCAACATCGGCGCTACCGCGAGCAGGCGTTCGGTGATCAGTTGTTGGCCAGCGTCTACGCCCTGCATGTCGGCAGCTACTTCGGCCTGCCCGGGCGCATTCTGCTGTTCCTGGCTAGCCTGAGCATGCCGTTGTTCGCCGTTACCGGCTGGTTGCTGTACCTGGATCGCTGGCGCAAAAAGCGCGCTGCGCTGGCTGCGCGCAACGCCTTACCGGCCATGGGCGCGGGTGCGCGCGACTGGCTGATCGGTTTTGCCAGCCAGAGCGGTTTCGCCGAACAGCTGGCCTGGCAAACCGCCGGGCAACTGCAGGCGGCGGGCCATGGCGTGCGGGTCGAGCCGCTGGCGCGTATCGATCGGCAAACCCTGGGCGAGGCGCAGCATGCGCTGTTCGTGGTCAGTACCTTCGGCGACGGCGAGGCGCCGGACAGCGCCCGCGGTTTCGAACGCAAACTGCTCGGCGAGGCGCTGGGGCTACCGAATCTGCGCTATGCCATGCTCGCGCTCGGCGACCGCCAGTACCGGCAGTTCTGCGGTTTCGCCGAGCGCCTGCACGGCTGGCTTGGCCGCCAGGGCGCGCGCAGCCTGTTCGAGCCGGTGCGGGTGGATGCCGGCGATCGTCTCGCCCTGGCCGATTGGCAGCGTCAGCTCGGCGGCCTGACCGGCGCCCAGCCAACGCTGGCGGGAGAAGACTATGGCGTGTGGACGCTGTGCCAGCGCGAGCTGCTCAACCCTGGCAGTCAGGGGGCGCCGACCTTCCTGATCGGCCTGCGCGGCGAGCCGGCCGACGACTGGCTGGCCGGCGATATTCTGCAAGTGCTGCCGCGCCAGGCTGACGAGGTGGTGCGCGCCTGGTTGCAACGCTTCGGCCTGGATGGCGACGAGTCGGTCGAATTCGGCGGCATACGGCAAGCCTTGCGTCAGGCCCTGGCGAGCAAGCAGCTGCCGGAGAGCTTCGCCCATCTGCTCGGCCTGCATGCCCAAGGGCTGCTCGATGCCCTGGTGCCCTTGGCGCCGCGCGACTATTCCATCGCTTCCCTGCCCAGCGATGGCGTATTGCAGTTGATCGTGCGCCAACAACGGCATGCCGATGGCGCGCTGGCCATTGGTTCCGGCTGGTTGAGCGAAATCGCGCCCCTGCAGCAGCCGCTGTTGGCGCGGGTGCGGCGCAACAGCGCCTTTCACCTGCCCGCGGACGAGCGCCCGCTGATCCTGATTGGCAACGGCACCGGTCTGGCCGGTTTGCGCAGCCTGCTCAAGGCCCGTGTCAGCGCTGGGCAACGGGATAACTGGCTGCTGTTCGGCGAGCGCAACGCCGCCCATGACTTCTATTGCCGGGACGAGCTACAGGGCTGGCTGGCCAGCGGCGAACTGGCGCGCCTGGACCTGGCCTTCTCCCGCGACCAGGCGCACAAGCGCTACGTACAGGACTGCCTGAACGAGGCTGCCGAACCGCTGCGTGCATGGTTGTCCCGCGGCGCGGCCATCTATGTCTGCGGCAGCCTCGAAGGCATGGCCGGCGGCGTCGACCGGGTGCTGCGTGAGCAGCTGGGCGACGCGGCGGTCGAGGCATTGCTGGAGCAGGGGCGTTATCGCCGTGATGTCTATTGAGTCGCGGCCGGAATAAGCACTAGCGCAATCCGGGGTAAGCCATCCCGGATTGCGCCAAGGCTTATCCAGGCTACGGGCCGAGCGCTGCGTTACCGCCCCCCCTGGAAAAAACCACCACCCCGAGTCATATCCGGCTGGTGTCGTCCCGGCTCTGGTTCTAAGCTTGGGACCATGAAAAAAATCCTGTTGAACTGCGATATGGGCGAAAGCTTCGGCGTCTGGAGCATGGGTGACGATGCCCACGCCATGCCGTTGATCGATCAAGCCAACCTGGCTTGCGGTTTTCACGCCTCCGACCCGATGACCATGCAACGCACCGTCGATCTGGCGGTGGAGCATGGGGTAAGCATTGGTGCGCATCCGGCCTACCCCGACCTGCTCGGATTCGGTCGCCGGCACATGGCGCTGTCGCCCGACGAGGTGACGGCCGTGGTGCTCTATCAGATAGGTGCGCTGGACGCTTTTTGCCGCGCCGCCGGCAGCCGCCTGGCCTACGTCAAACCCCATGGCGCGCTGTACAACGAAATGGTCTGCAACGATGCCCTGTTCGCCGCGGTCCTCGAAGCCTGCGCCAGCTACCGCCAGGGCTTGCCGCTGATGACTCTGGCCTTGACCGACAATAGCCGCGAGCTGCGCCTGGCCGATGAAGCCGATGTGCCGCTGCTGTTCGAAGCCTTCGCCGATCGCGCCTACCTGGCCGATGGTCAACTGGCGCCGCGGCGCCTGTCCGGTGCGGTGCACTGCGACTCGCAGCGGATTCTCGACCAGGGTCTGGCGATTGCCCAGGGAGAGCCTTTCGCCGATATCGACGACAAACCGTTGCAATTGCGCGCCGATAGTCTGTGCGTACATGGCGACAATGCCGAGTCGTTGGCCGTGCTGCGGCGTTTGCGGGCGATGCTGGACGCTACATGATCCGTCTCGAACCGGCCGGCGCCGAAGCCCTGTTGCTGGTGCTGGCCGAACAACCGGACGCCGCCCTGGCGCCGCGCATCGCCGTGCTGGCCGAGCGTATTCGCGAGGAGCTGGGGGCGCTGCTTACCGACCTGGTGCCCGGCTGGACCAGCCTGTCGCTGCATTACGACCTCACCCGCACCGATCATCAGGCCTTGGCCGCGCGACTGACGCCATTGCTCGAACAATGGATCGAGCAGCCTTGCGCCGCTCCCCTCGGGCGCCTGCATGAAATTCCCATCTGCTATATCGGCGAGGACCTGCCCGAGGTCGCCCGGCTCTGTGGGCTCAGCGTCGCCGAGGTGATCGCCCTGCATGTCGGTACCGAGTACCGGGTCGGCGCCATCGGTTTCGCCCCCGGTTTCGCTTACCTTGGCGACTTGCCTTCGCCCCTGGCGCTGCCGCGTCGGGCCACTCCGCGGGTACTGGTGCCGGCCGGCAGCCTGGCAATCGCCGAGCGGCAGACGGCGATCTACCCGCACAGCTCGCCGGGCGGTTGGCACCTGCTCGGGCATTGCCCCTGGCCGCTGTTCGATGCCCGGCGCGAGCCGCCATGCTTTCTGCAACTGGGCGACCGGGTGCGCTTCCGGGCGATCGACGAGCGCAGCTTCGGCGCCGAGGGTGGACATTTGTGAAAGGGCTGCTGGTGCTTAGGCCTGGTCCCTTGAGTTTGCTGCAGGACCGCGGCCGTCATGGCTGGCAGCACCTCGGCGTGTCGCCGGCCGGATCTTTGGACCTGCAGGCGTCGGCCTGGGCCAACCGCCTGCTGGGCAACCCCTGGGGCACGCCGCTGCTGGAAATCGCCCTGGGCGACGTCGAGTTACAGGCGCAGATCGACACCTGGGTCGCCTGCTGCGGCGCGGACATGCCGCTGAGCATCGACGGCGAGTCGCTGCCGGGCTGGTCGCGCCTGCCGCTACGTGCCGGGCAACGTCTGCGCTTGGGCTTCGCCCGTAGCGGCCAGCGTGCCTACCTGGCAGTGCCCGGCGGATTTCGCGCGGCGCCGGTATTGGGCAGCGTCAGCAGCCATCAGCGGGAAAACCTCGGTGGCCTGCACGGGCGTGGCGATAAGCTGGAGGCCGGCGATCTGCTGAGGTGCCGTTCGGGTCATTTCCCGGGCAGGGCCAGCGTGCCCTGGCTGTATCGGCCCGACTACCTGGCCAGGCCATTGCTACGAGTCATCACCGGCGGCGACGCGGCCAGCTTTGCCGAGGATCAGCTGCAGGGCTTTTTCGCCCGCAGCTGGCGTCTCAGCCCGCAATCCGATCGCATGGGCGCTCGGCTGATCGGTGAAGCCCTGCAAGCGCCCAAGCGACAATGGTCGCTGGGCGTCAGTCGCGGCGCCATCCAGGTGCCGCCCGATGGCCAGCCGATCATCCTCCAGGCCGACCACCCGACCATGGGCGGTTATCCGCTACTCGGCTGGCTGCACCCGCTCGACCTCAGCCGCCTGGCCCAATGCCCAACCCACCACGACCTCTGCTTCACCCCGGTCAGCGTCAGCGACACCCAGAGCGAACTGCGCGAGTTCTATCGGTTTTTTGGGCGTTAGCGCCTGTCTCGTAGCGCTTGCGGATCGCGGCCAAGGCCGCTCCTACAGGTGCTCGTTGGCGTAGTAATAGCGGCCTTGGCCGCGATTTCTACCCGTTAATCGTCTCCGCATGGTGGCAAGCGACTTGCCTGCCATCGAGCAGGCGCAGTTCCGGGCGTTCGGCGCTGCAGCGTTCGCTGGCGTACGGGCAGCGTTGGTGGAAGGCGCAGCCGCTGGGCGGGGACAGCGGGTTGGGCAGTTCGCCGGCGATCTTGATCTTCGCTTTGCTCGGGTCTGGACGGATGGTCGGGGTCGCCGACAGCAGCGCCTGGGTGTAGGGGTGCAGCGGGCGCGTGTAGATCTGTTCGCTGGGGCCCATTTCCACCGGGCGGCCGAGGTACATCACCAGCACGTCGTCGGCGACGTGGCGCACCACCGCGAGGTTGTGCGAGATGAATACGTAGCCGGTGTCGAACTCTTCCTGCAGGTCCATGAACAGGTTGAGCACCTGCGCCTGGATCGACACGTCGAGCGCCGAGGTCGGTTCGTCCGCCACCAGCACCTTGGGTTGCAGCATCATCGCCCGGGCCAGGGCGATGCGCTGGCGCTGGCCGCCGGAGAACATGTGCGGGTAGCGCTGATAGTGCTCGGGACGCAGGCCGACCTGCTGCATCATCGCCTGCACCTGCTCGCGCCTTTCGTTGCGTGACAGCTGGGTGTTGATCAGCAGCGGTTCGGCCAATTGATCGCCGACCTTCTGCCGCGGGTTGAGCGAGGCGTAGGGGTTCTGGAAGACCATCTGCACGTCGCGGCGCAGCTGTTTGCGTTGCGCCTTGTCGGCCCCGGTGACTTCCTGGCCGGCGATCTGCAGCGAACCGGCGCTGGGCTCTTCGATCAGGGTCAGGGCGCGCGCCAGGGTGGACTTGCCGCAGCCGGACTCGCCGACCACCGCCAGGGTCTTGCCTGCCTGAAGTTCGAAGGACACGCCATTCAGCGCCTGGACCTGGGCGCTGGGTTGGAACAGGCCGCGCGATACGTGGTAATGGCGCGCCAGGTCGCGGGCACTGAGCACGCTGTTTTCAGCAGCCATCACGCCACCTCCGATGTCAGGTTGAGGGGATAGAAGCAGCGCACCGCGCCGCGTTCGTGGGTGTCGAGCGCGGGTCGCTGCTCGCGGCAATGCGCCTGGACGTAGGGGCAGCGCGGCGACAGCAGGCAACCCTGCGGGCGGTCGTAGCGGCCGGGAACGATGCCGGGCAGGGTGGCCAGGCGGCGTTCGCCCTGGCTGTGTTCGGGAATCGCCTTGAGCAGCGCCTCGGTATAGGGGTGGGTCGGGGCGTCGAACAACTGCGGCACGCTGCCGATTTCCACCGCCTGGCCGGCGTACATAACGCAGACGCGTTGGGCGGTTTCGGCGACTACCGCGAGGTCGTGGGTGATCAGCACCAGGGCCATGTCCTGCTCGCGTTGCAGGCCCAGCAGCAGGTCCATGATCTGCGCCTGGATGGTCACGTCGAGCGCCGTGGTCGGCTCGTCGGCGATCAGCAGTTTCGGTTCGGCGGCGATTGCCATGGCAATCGCCACGCGCTGGCTCATGCCGCCCGAGAGCTGGTGCGGGTAGGCGCCCAGGCGGCTGGCGGCGGCCGGGATTTCCACCCGTTCGAGCAGTTCCAGGGCGCGTTGACGGGCGGCTTTGCCTTTTAGGCCGAGGTGCTGGTGCAGCACTTCCTCGATCTGGAAGCCCACGGTATAGCTGGGGTTGAGGGCGGTCATCGGGTCCTGGAAGATCATCGACAGGTCCTTGCCGACGATGTGCCGACGCTGCCGGCCCTTGAGCTTGAGCATGTCGGTGCCATCGAAGCGCAGGCCGTCGGCGGCGACTATGCCGGGCGCGTCGATCAGGCCCATCAGCGCCATCATGGTCACCGATTTGCCGGAGCCGGACTCGCCAACGATCGCCAGCACTTCGCCCTTGTCGACTTGCAGGTCGAGGCCGTCGACCACCGGCACGGCATTGGCGTCACCGAAGCGCACGCTGAGGTTTTTGATATCGAGAAGGCTCATGCGTTGCGCTCCAATCCATGGCGGTGCGCGCAGCCTGGGCGGCCCCGCATCAGCCTACGGGACATTGGCGTAGGGTGCGCCGCGCGCACCTGGGTAACTTGAATGGTCATCACGGGCTCCTTACTGGGCATTCTTGAGTTTCGGGTCGAGCGCATCGCGCAGCCCATCGCCCATCAGATTGATCGCCAGCACGCTGAGCAGGATGGTCAGGCCGGGCAGCGAGACCACCCACCAGGCACGCTCGATATAGTCGCGCGCCGATGCCAGCATGGTGCCCCACTCGGGCGTCGGCGGTTGTACGCCGAGGCCGAGAAAGCCCAGGGCGGCGGCATCGAGAATCGCCGAGGAAAAACTCAGGGTGGCCTGCACGATCAGCGGCGCCATGCAGTTCGGCAGCACGGTGACGAACATCAGGCGCAGCAGGCCGGCGCCGGCCAGGCGCGCGGCCGTGACGTAGTCGCGGTTCAGCTCGCCCATCACCGCGGCGCGGGTCAGGCGCACATAGGAGGGCAGCGACACCACGGCGATGGCGATCACCGTGTTGATCAACCCCGGGCCGAGGATCGCGACGATCGCCACCGCCAGCAGCAGCGACGGCAGGGCCAGCATCACATCCATCAGACGCATGATCGAGGGGCCGAGCAGGCGCGGGAAGAAGCCCGCGACCAGGCCCAGGAGAATCCCCGGGATCAGCGACATCAACACCGAGGACAGACCGATCAGCAGCGACAGGCGCGCCCCGTGCATCAGCCGCGAGAGCAGGTCGCGGCCCAGCTCGTCGGTGCCGAGGAGGAACTGCGCCTGGCCGCCTTCGAGCCAGACCGGCGGGGTCAGGAGGAAGTCGCGGAACTGTTCGCTGGGGTTGTGCGGCGCGACCCAGGGGGCGAACAGCGCGCAGAAGATCACCAGCAGCATGAAGCCCAGGCCGGCCACGGCGCCCTTGTTGTGGGCGAAGGCCTGCCAGAACTCCTTGAGCGGCGAGGGGTAGAGCAGGCTCTGGTCGAGAGGCGTGGTGATCGACGTCATGCTCGTGCGCCCTTGTTTTGGATGGTGGATAACGGAGTGGCGGTAGCCCGGGTCGAGCGCAGCGACACCCGGCGGATGGCGTCCTGGGTATCGCTGCGCTCAACCCCGGCTACGGGGGCGGTTGGTTGCTGCAGGGACATGGCGAGCTCCTTGTTAGCGCTGATGGCGAATGCGTGGATTGGCGAGGCCGTAGAGAATGTCCACGACGAAGTTGACCAGGATCACCAGGCAGGCGATCAGCAGGATGCCGTTCTGCACCACCGGGTAGTCGCGCGCGCCGATCGACTCGATCAGCCATTTGCCGATGCCCGGCCAGGAGAAGATCGTTTCGGTCAATACGGCGCCCGCCAGCAGGGTGCCGACCTGCAGGCCGAACACCGTCAGCACCGGGATCAGCGCATTGCGCAGGCCATGCACGAATACCACCCTGGCCGGCGACAGACCCTTGGCCCGCGCGGTGCGCACGTAATCTTCGCGTAGCACTTCGAGCATCGCCGAGCGGGTCATCCTGGCGATTACCGCGAGCGGGATGGTGCCGAGCACGATGGCCGGCAGGATCAGGTGCTGCAGGGCATCGACGAAGGCGCCTTCCTCGTCGCTGAGCAGGCTGTCGATCAGCATGAAACCGGTGCGTGGCTCTATGTCGTAAAGCAGGTCGATGCGTCCGGACACCGGGGTCCAGCCCAGGCCCACGGAGAAGAACATGATCAGCAGCAGGCCCCACCAGAAAATCGGCATCGAGTAGCCCGCCAGCGAGATGCCCATTACCCCGTGGTCGAACAGCGAGCCTCGCTTCAGCGCCGCGATCACCCCGGCGACCAGGCCGAGACTGCCGGCGAACAGCAGAGCGGCCAGCGACAATTCGAGGGTGGCGGGAAACAGGGTGAGAAATTCCTTCCAGACACTGGTGCGGGTGCGCAGCGATTCACCGAGGTCGCCCGTGGCCAGTTGGCCGATGTAGTCGATGTACTGCGCGTACAGCGGCTTGTTCAGGCCCAGGCGCTCCATGGCCTGGGCGTGCATTTCGGGGTCGACCCGGCGCTCACCCATCATCACCTCCACCGGGTCGCCGGGGATCATGCGGATCAGCGCGAACGTCAGCAGGGTGACGCCGAAGAAAGTGGGGATCAACAGCCCCAGGCGTCGAGCGATAAAGGACAACATGGGTTATCAGTACTCCAACGGTTGGATCGGTGCGTCGGGCTGCGTGGCCCGGCGCTGTTCTGGTCTTGCGTAGCCCGGATGCAATCCGGGGGCTCGTCTGTGCTGGCGCGGTCATGCGCCGGGGCTATGGGTCTAATTTCACCTTGGAAAAATTGTTCGAACCCATGGGGCTCAGCTGGAAACCGCGCACCTCGGCGCGCAGGGCGCTGAATTGCTTGGGGTGGGCCAGGGGGATCCAGGGCGCTTGCTCGTGGAAGATCGCCAGGGCCTGGCGATAGAGCGCGGCGCGCTGCGTCTGGTCCGCGACTCGACGGGCCTGCTCGAGCAAACGGTCGAAAGCCGGATTGCACCAGCCGGCCTGGTTTTCGCCTGACTCGGCGGCGGCACAGGACAGGTTCGGCGTGAGGAAGTTGTCCGGGTCACCGTTGTCGCCGGCCCAGCCCATGAACACCAGGTCGTGTTCGCCGTTCTTCGCCCGTTTGATCAGCTCGCCCCACTCGAACACGCGGATATCGGCCTGGATGCCGATGGCCGCCAGGTCGGCCTGCAGCATCTGCGCGCCGATGCCCGGGTTGGGATTGGTCGGGCCGCCACCGGGACGGGTCCAGATGGACAGTTTCAGACCGTCGCCGTGGCCGGCCTGGCGCAGCAACTGGCGCGCACGTTGAGGGTCGTAAGGCCAGTCCTGCAATTGCGGGTCGTGGCCCCAGAGCGTCGGCGGGTAGGGGGCGACAGCCGGGCTGGCGCCGCCCTCGCCGAACTGGGTGCGGATGTAGGCAGCCTTGTCGAAGGCCAGGTTGAGCGCCTGGCGTACGCGTGCATCATCCAGCGGTGGGTGGCGGATGTTGATGCCGATATAGGCGGTGAGCAGCGAGTCGAGTTCGAGCACCTGCACGGTTGGCTCGGCCTTCAGCGCCGGGATGTCCACCGGTCGCGGGTACAGGGCGATCTGGCAGTCACCGGCCCTGAGTTTCTGCTGGCGCACATTGGGCTCGGGGGTGATCGCCAGGATCAGCTTGTCGATCGCCGGTGCGCCGTCCCAGTAGTCCGGGTTGCCGTGGAAGCGCACCTGGGCATCCTTGGCATAGCGCTCGAAGACGAAAGGCCCGGTGCCGATCGGCAGGCGGTTGAGTTGCTCGGTCTTCCCGGCGGCCTGCAATTGCGCGGCGTACTCGGCGGAATAGATCGAGGCGAAGCCCATGGCCAGGTCGGCGAGGAAGGGCGCCTCGGGATGCCTGAGGACGATGCGCACGCGCTGTTCGTCGAGCTTGTCGACACGCTCGATCAGCGCGGCCATGGCCATCGCTTCGGCGTAGGGAAAGCCGCGCAGCGACAGGCGGTGCCATGGATGGCCGGGATCGAGCTGGCGCTGCAGGCTCCAGAGCACGTCGTCGGCGTTCAGCGGGCGGCTCGGGGTGAACCAGGCGGTGCGGTGAAACTGCACGTTCTGGCGCAGGTGAAAGGTGTAGCTCAGGCCGTCGGGCGAGATTTCCCAGCGTTCGGCGAGGGCCGGCACCACCTCGGTGCTGCCGGGTGCGAAACGCACCAGACGGTCGAATACGGTTTCCGCCGAGGCATCGGCGGTGGTTGCGGCGGTGTACTGGACGATGTCGAAGCCCTCGGGGCTGGCTTCGGTACATACCACCAGGTTGTTAGCGGTTGCCTGCACCGGCAGGGTGCAGATCAGACTGCTGGCCAGCAGCAGTGAAACCAAAGGCAATTGCGTGCGTCGTGGCATCGGCGAATCCTTCAGGTGGGTCGGTACGTGCAGGCGGCGACCGGATAGGCCGCCGTTGCCCGGTTGCCGGATGGGTGGGTAACTCGCCCGGCAACACCTCTAACAGTCCGTTGAAGAACTACCTGCGTTGGCAATACGGCGTTAAAAACAGGCTCGGAATGCTCATTTACAGCAGTAAACTCCGCTTCCTCGCCTGTTTTTGCCTTGTCTTGCCTGCCTCGCCTACGTTTTCAACGGACCGTGGATTGCTACTTGACGCTGACGCCGTAGAACGAATTGAGCGCGAACGGGCTGATTTTGAAATCCTGCACGTTCTTGCGCATCGGTTGGTAGACGGTGGAGTGGGCGATCGGGGTGATCGGCACTTCGCGCTTGAGGATCACCTGGGCCTGCTTGTACAGCTCGGTGCGCTCGGCCACATCGGTGGTGCGCTTGGCGGCCTTGATCAGCTTGTCGTAGTCGGCATCGCACCATTTGGAGAAGTTGTTGCCATCGACCGCGTCGCAGCCGTACAGGGTGCCGAGCCAGTTGTCCGGATCACCGTTGTCGCCGCTCCAGCCGATCAGCATGGCGTCGTGTTCGCCGGCCTTGGAGCGCTTGAGGTACTCGCCCCACTCGTAGGTGACGATCTTCGCCTTGATGCCTACCTTGGCCCAGTCGGCCTGAAGGATCTCGGCCATCAGCTTGGCATTGGGGTTGTACGGGCGCTGCACCGGCATGGCCCACAGGGTGATCTCGGTGCCTTCCTTGACGCCAGCGGCCTTGAGCAGCTCCTTGGCTTTTTCCGGGTTGTAGCCGGCGTCCTTGATGCTGTCGTTGTAGGACCACTGGGTCGGCGGCATGCCGTTGACGGCCAACTGGCCGGCGCTCTGGTAGACCGCGTCGAGGATCGCCTGCTTGTTCACCGCCATGTCCAGGGCCTGGCGTACTTCCAGTTTATCCAGCGGCGGATGGGTGACGTTGTAGGCGATATAGCCATCGTTGAAACCCGGCTGCGACGGCATGTTGATGTTCGGATCCTTCTGCAGCGACTCGAGATCGGCCGGGCGCGGGAACAGCGTGACCTGGCATTCGCCGGCCTTGAGCTTCTGCATGCGCACCGAGGCGTCGGTGTTGATGGCGAAGATCAGGTTGTCGATCTTCACGTCGTCGGGGTTCCAGTATTCCTTGTTGCCGGTGAAGCGGATCTGCGAATCCTTCTGATAGCGCTTGAACACGAACGGGCCGGTGCCGATCGGCTTCTGGTTGATATCCGCGGCCTTGCCGGCCTTGAGCAACTGATCGGCGTATTCGGCCGACTGGATCGAGGCGAAGCTCATCGCCAGGTTCTGGATAAACGCGGCGTCCACCTCGTTGAGGGTGAACTTGACGGTCATGTCGTCGAGCTTCTCGATCTTGGCGATATTCGCGTCCATGCCCATATCGGTGAAATAGGGGAACTCGGTCGGGTAGGCCTTACGGAACGGGTGGTCCTTGTCGAGCATGCGCTGGAAGGTGAACAACACATCGTCGGCATTGAAGGTGCGCGTCGGCTTGAAGTAGTCGGTGGTGTGGAACTTCACCCCGGGACGCAGGTGGAAGGTGTAGTTCAGGCCGTCCTCGGTGATGTCCCATTTCTCCGCCAGGCCGGGAATGACCGCGGTGCCGCCACGCTCGAACTGGCTCAGGCGGTTGAATACGGTTTCCGCGGCGGCGTCGAAGTCGGTGCCGGTGGTGTACAGGCCCGGATCGAAGCCGGCGGGGCTGCCTTCGGAACAGAACACCAGGTTGCTGGCGGCGTGGGCGAAGGGGGTGCTGGCGATCAGCCCAGCAGTGAAGATAAACGGAATGACGGCGTGTTTGCGCATGATGGCCTCAGGTTGTTGTCATTATCGTCGAGGACCGGCCTTGTGGGCCGAACCCGAAACAAACTATGCAGGGCCTGTGCCGAGCGCAAGTCATCTGCTGGCGATCAGTGTAGAAGCTGTGACGAGTTTGTCCGTGAATGTCGCAAATCTGCAATTAACATCCGAATTTCCTGTCCGAATAAACAAGTTTTATGATTCGCCATGGATTTTCGTGATAATCCCTGGCGAACTTTCTGTTTAATACGTAAGTATATGATTTTAATTGATTTATTTTTTGATAGGTCGAGACAATAGCGCCCCGACCGTTTTGCCGTGCGCCCCGAAGGTGCGTGGTCGATGCAAATCAGGGCATTTGTACTTCGATCATGCCGTCGGCACTGACCGTGACGTGGCTGCTGCCACCTTCGATTTCCGGAGTCGCCGAGGCCTCCATCAGCGCCATGCCTTTGGCCATGCGCATCGGCATCGGCGGTTGAAAGCCGCCGCTGTTCAGATTCAGGCTGACCAGCTTGTAGCCGCTGCCGCCGAGGGCCTCGGTGGCCAGTTGCGCGCGGGCCTTGAAGGCGTTCACCGCTTCCTTGATCAGGGCGTCTTCCTCGGTCTTGCGAGTGGACGGCGCCAGGCTGAAGTCCATGCCGCCCATTTTCATCTCCGCGAGCAACTCGCCGGTCAGTTTCGACAGCGCGGCGAAGTCGGCGCTTTCCAGGCGGATTTCACCGCGCTCGCGCCAGGCGGTAATCCCCTCGCCCTTGTCGTCGTACACCGGGTAGCTGTTGCGGCTGCCGAGCGCGACCGACACGCCCTTGACCAGGCGGGCCTGACCGAGCGCCTGGTTGAGGGTGTGGGTGATATCGGCGGCAAGTGTTGCCGGGTCGCTGTTCTGCGCTTCGCTGTAGAGGGTCACGTGCATCAGGTCGTGGTTGATTTCATGGCTGACTTCGGCGCGCAACGCGACCTGGTTGTAACGAGCTTCGTCGGCCTGGGCGCTGAGGCTGAGCAGAGCGGCGGCGCCGATGACGAGGGCGCTGGCGAGACGGGATAATGGTTGCATGAGAGATTCCTTGGTTGGAGTGGGCACGCTCGGTGCGGTCTGTTGCAGAGGGTAGACGAAGGCATCGGACCATTGGGGTTAACAGGCCGTTGAAAATTATTCGCCTGGTCGACTCCCTTCGGTCATGAAGTGCCTGCCAGGCGCTACAGGCCCCCGCGCAAAATACTGTCCGTTCACCTGCGGCCAGTTGCCGCAGCCGATCGGGCCAAGCCTTGGTTATACTCGCCGGGCTCGGCAAAACGAGTTTTTTTGGAGAGCCCATGCTCGCACCCGTGCAGCTGTTATCGGCCAGCCGGCAAAACCTATGGCGTCTTACCCTGATCCGCATCGTGGTGCTGGCCGCCCAGGCCGGTTCGGTGGGGCTTGCCTACAATTCGGGGGCGTTGCCGCTGCCCTGGTTGGAGCTGAGCATCACCCTGGCGATTTCGCTGGTGCTGTGCGTGCTGACCGCGTTGCGGCTGGGCGGCCCCTGGCCGGTCACTGAGCAGGAATATGCGGCGCAACTGGGCTTCGACCTGATCATTCATAGCGTGCTGCTGTATTTTTCCGGCGGCTCGACCAACCCCTTCGTCTCCTATTACCTGGTGCCGCTGACCATCGCCGCGGCGACGCTGCCCTGGTTCTACACCATCGTCCTCTCCGGTTTGGCCCTGACCGGCTATACCGTGCTGCTGGTCTGGTCGCACCCGCTGCAATTGCCCGGGCAGCGCGAAAGCCTGCTGATCTACGGCATGTGGTTGAGCTTTGCCCTGGCCGCGGGGCTGATCACCTTCTTCGTCGCGAAGATGGCCGAGGAGTTGCGCCGCCAGGAACAGCTGCGCGCCGAGCGCCGCGAGGAGGGCCTGCGCGATCAGCAGCTGCTCGCCGTCGCCACCCAGGCCGCGGGTGCCGCCCACGAATTGGGTACGCCGCTGGCGACCATGAGTGTGCTGATCAAGGAGTTGCGCCGCGAGCACAACGACCCGACCCTGCAGGAGGATCTGGCGGTGCTGCAGGAACAGGTCAAGCTGTGCAAGGAAACCCTGCAGCATCTGGTGCGCGCCGCCGAGGCCGAGCGGCGTCAGGCGGTGGTCGAGCAGCCCTGCGTCGAATGGCTGGAGACCACCCTCAATCGCTGGCATCTGATGCGTCCGGAAGCCAGCTACCGTTATCAATGCCTGGGCCTGGGGGCCGCGCCGCGGATCATGCCGCCGCCGGACCTGACCCAGGCGCTGCTCAACCTGCTCAACAATGCCGCCGACGCCTGTCCGGAGAACCTCGACATCCGCCTCGATTGGGACCACCAGTGGCTGCGCCTGAGCATCCGCGATTTTGGCGCCGGCGTGCCCCTGGCCATCGCCGAGCAGTTGGGTCGGCCATTCTTCACCACCAAGGGCAAGGGGTTCGGCCTGGGCCTGTTTCTCAGCCAGGCCAGCGTCAACCGTGCCGGCGGGTCGGTAAAGTTGTATAACCACGAAGAGGGCGGCACGCTCACCGAGCTGAAGCTGCCGCGCGCTTATGCCCGTGCCTGATGAGTGGCGGCGAGGGTTGAGGGCGGTATGCCCGTAAGAGGAGTTGACGATGACTGAAGAAGCGGAATCCCTGTTCGAAGGTGAAGAGCAACCGCACCTGCTGCTGGTCGATGACGACCCGACCTTCACCCGTGTCATGGCGCGGGCCATGAGCCGGCGCGGCTTGCGTGTCTCCACCGCGGGCTCCGCCGAGGAGGGCCTGGCGCTGGCCGAACAGGACCTGCCGGATTACGCCGTGCTCGACCTGAAGATGGAGGGCGATTCGGGCCTGGTGTTGTTGCCCAAGCTTCTGGAACTGGATGCCGAAATGCGCGTGGTGATCCTCACCGGTTATTCGAGCATCGCCACCGCCGTCGAGGCGATCAAGCGCGGCGCCTGCAACTACCTGTGCAAGCCGGCCGACGCCGACGACGTACTCGCCGCGCTGCTGACCCAGCATGCCGACCTGGACACCCTGGTGCCGGAAAACCCGATGTCGGTGGACCGCCTGCAATGGGAGCATATCCAGCGCGTGCTGGCCGAACACGAAGGCAACATCTCCGCCACCGCCCGCGCCTTGGGCATGCACCGGCGTACCCTGCAGCGCAAACTGCAGAAGCGCCCGGTACGGCGCTGAAGCATTCGCAAGGCGCTCCAAAGCCTACCTCGCAGCCCGAACAAGCCGGGTTAGGAGTGTGGAGCCGGCCCCGGCTTGCGCTGCGCTTATCCAGGCTACGGGGTTGCGCGCTCTGCTGGCCCGGATGCATCCGGAATCGCATCGCCACGCCATTCCGATCAGCGCCCAGCTTTGACGCAGATACTGCTAGGTTGTCGTATCTCCTCTGTTGCTATGATTAGCCCCCTAAGTAATCGCTCGCCAGGGGCCGCCATGCTCGCCGTCGTTCAGCAAACCCTCGCCATCACCGCGCCGGTATTCGCCATGCTGTTCGTTGGCGTGGCGCTCAAGCGCCTGGGCTGGATCGACACGGCATTCGTCAATACGGCTTCGTCCCTGGTATTTCGCGGGACCATGCCGACCCTGCTGTTTCTCGGCATCATCAAGGCGGACCTGAGCACCGCGCTGCAACCGGCGCTGCTCGGCTACTTCGCCCTGGCGACGCTGGTCAGCTTCTTGCTGGCCTGGGGCTGGGCGATTTTGCGCTGCCCTTCGGCGGATCGCGGCATCTACACCCAGGGCGCCTTTCGCGGCAACAACGGGATCGTCGGCCTGGCGCTCGCCACCAGCATGTACGGCGACTACGGATTGGCGGTGGGCAGTATCCTCGCCGGGGTGGTGATCCTTTGCTACAACGTGCTGTCGGCCATTGTTCTGGCGATCTACAGCGCCGACACCCCGGCCGGTCCGGGAGCGATCTGCAAGAGCGTCGTCAGCAACCCGCTGATTATCGGCGTGCTGCTGGCCGTGCCGTTCGCTTATTGGCAGATTGCGTTGCCGGAGTGGTTGCTGGTGTCGGCGCGTTACTTCGCGCAAATGACCCTGCCGCTGGCGCTGATCTGCATCGGTGGCACCCTGTCGCTGGCCGCGTTGCGCCTGAGCAGCGCGATGGCGATCAGCTCAAGCCTGATGAAAATGGTCTGGTTGCCGCTGCTGGCGACGCTGGGGGCGTGGCTCTGCGGCTTTCGCGGTGCCGATCTGGGGATTCTGTTCCTTTATTTCGCCAGCCCGACCGCCGCGGCCAGCTTCGTCATGGCGCGCGCGGTAAACGGCAATCACCAACTGGCGGCGGCAATAATCATCATCACCACCCTAGCCGGGGTGGTGACGATCAACCTCGGGTTGTTCCTGCTGCAGTGGCTCGGCTGGAGCTGATCAGGGCAGGAACTCGACCCGCAGTATACGGCTGCTGCCGCGGCCCTGGTCGTCGCTGACGCGCAGGTGGTATTGCCCGGCCCGTGGCGGCCGCCAGCTCATCCCCGCCTGTGGCGAACTCTGGCCGAGCAGGGTCTGGTCGGCGAACCAGTAGAGCGTGCGCGCATCGCTGGCTGCCGTGGCGCTCAGGGCGATGCGTTCGTCCGGTTGCGACAGACGCAGGCTGTAGGTCACCTGGGTCAGCGGCGAGGTGAAGCGCGGCGCATCGTGTTCGTCGACGGCTGCAGCCGCCTGGCAATCACTCGGTAGTTCCGGCGGCGTTCGCCGGGGCAGGCCCGCGGCGCTGAACAGACGTTGCAGATCGGTCGGCCAGAATTCGTAGACGCGTAGTTCGGTATGCGCCGGATCGTAGGGTGGGCAGGCGGCCTGGCCGGTGCGTCGATCGACCATCACCGGGCGATGCAGAGTGGACACGCGAATCGGTGAAACGCCGGGCATATACCAGGTCTTGCGCGTCTGTGGGCACCAGCGGTTGGGCAGCTCGCCGGAGGCGGCGCAGACCTCGACGCGGGCCACGCCGGCCGGTGGTTTGTCCGGCGCTGCCCGGACGCTGGGCTGCGCCAGGGGTAGCGCGTCGGCGATGCGGAAGAATAGCGGCGCGGCGGTTTTCAGGCCGACGAAAGCCGGGTTGGGCTGGCCATCGAAGTTGCCGACCCAGACCACCAGCACATAGGGGCCGACCAGGCCCGCGCTCCAGGCGTCATGGAAGCCCCAGGAGGTGCCGGTCTTCCACGCCACCGGCCAGTCGCGCCCGCGGGCATCTGGCGGCAGGCCATCCGGGCGCGGGTTGTGCCGCAGCATGTCGCGCACCATGAAAGCGGCCTGCGGGGACAGCAGCTGCGGGCCGGTAACGGCTGGATCGTCGCGGGTATAGCGCAGCGCGCGCAGGCGGCCGTCGCCGGCCAGCATCAGGTAGAGCCGGGCCAATTCGGCCGGGGTCAGCTCGCCGCCGCCGAGAGCCAGCGCCAGGCCGTAGTGGCCGCGCTCGCGCAGGCGCTGCACGCCGGCCTTCTTCAGCAGCCCGTACAGCGAAGGCTCGGCGAGGCGGCTGGCCAGCCACACCGCCGGTACGTTGCGGCTGCGCACCAGCGCGTCCTGGGCGCTCAGCGGGCCGGCGAACTTGCCGTCGAAATTCTCCGGCTGGAAGGCACCGAATGCGCTGGGCGCGTCCTTGAGAATGCTCAGCGGATGGATCAGCCCCTGGTCCAGGGCCAGGCCATAGAGAAACGGCTTGAGCGTCGAGCCCGGCGAACGGCGGGCCTGGGTGCCGTTGACCTGGCCATGGATCGACGGCGAAGAATAATCGGCCGAGCCGATCAGCGCCTTCACCGCCTGGTCGCGGCTGTCCACCAGCATGACCACGGCGTTGTGCAGGCCCTCGCGGCGGTGTTCGTCGAGGTACTGCGTGACCAGCCGTTCCAGCAGCCCCTGTAGCGGCAAGTCGAGAGTGCTGAGCAGTGCAGTGCCCGGGTGGCTGGCAAGCAGCTGCTCGGCGAGGTGCGGCGCGCGAAATGGCAGTTGCTGGCGGGTTCTGGCGCTCAGCGGCAAGTCCAGCAGGCCCGCATTGCGCGGGTCGTCCGGGTATTCGGCGAGCCAGTTCGCTTGCAGGCGCGCGCGGGCCTTCTGCAGTGAGGGGCCGAAATGCCCTCGACGCCCCGGCTGCTGGGGAATCACCGCCAACGCCAGGGCCTCGCTGAGGGACAGCCGGTCCGCCGGCTTGTCGAAATAGATGCGGCTGGCCGCCGCCACCCCTTCGATATTGCCGCCCATCGGCGCCAGGTTGAGATAGGCCTCGAGAATGTCGTGCTTGCTATGCCGCGCCTCGATCCATAGCGCCAGGACGATCTGCTGCAACTTGCCGGGAATGCGCCGCGAGTTCAGGCCGTACAGGCGCCGCGCCAACTGCATGCTCAGGGTCGAACCGCCCTGGCGCATGCCGCCGCTGTAGGTGGCGGTGGCCGCGCGCAGCAGCGCAGCGGGATTGACGCCGGGGTGGTAGTAGAAATTGCGGTCTTCCTTGAGTAGCAGGGCCTCGATCATCGCCGGGGCGATCTGCTCCAAGGGCGTCCACTGGCGGTACTGCCCGTCCGCGGCAAGGGTCAGGCGCAACAGCTCGCCATTCTCCGCCAGCACCATGCGCGACAGCGGCGCCGCTTCGCGCAGTGGCTCATGGGGCCACAGGCGCAGGGCCACGAGCAGCATTGCGATGGCGCCGAGCCCATACAGCCAGTGTTTCAGTCGGGTTTTGGCCATGGGCTCGGGTGCTCACCGCTGGCCGGATGCGCGCATCCGGCCAGCACTTCAGGGTTTGACGATTTCCAGTGTGCCGGCCTTGCCGCGGGCCTGCAGGCGGCTGTCGTACATGCCTTCGGCGTAGGCCGGCGGCGTGCCGAAGGTGCCGGCGTTGGTGGCGCGCACGCGGTAGGTGAAGGTCGCGGCATTGCGGTAGACGGTGCCGTAGAGCACCACGCGGTCGTCGCGCACGTCGGCGAAGTCCGGGTGCCAATCGCTCATGTCCGGCTCACCCACCGGCGGCTGCCAACTCGGTGCCTCGTCTTCGCTTTCATCGTCGCTGAGTGCCGGTTGCTTGTAGACCGGCTCGACACCGCCTGGCAGCAGGTCGACCACCGCCACCTGACGCACCTGGTCGTGCTCCTTGGCGCGCAGGCGCAGGCGTACCAGGAACTCGTCGCCGACCTTGACCCGCTGCACCGGCTTGCCGTCCAGGTCGAGGTAGTCGTGCACGGCTTCCAGGCCGTCGCTGATCGTCTTGTCCGGCGTGCCGCGGTCGTAGCCGGCTTCGCTGAGCATGTAGAACGCCGGGGCGTCGCCGCCCTTGCGCAACAGCAGCATCTTGGTCGCCGCCGACACCGGCGTGCGCGGTGGCTTGCCGCTCAGCGCCAGCGGCTGTTCGTTCTGTTTGCCGAGCCAGGCACTGGTGCGCAGGTCGAGGTCCTGTTCGGCGCGTTCGCCATAGCTGTCCAGGGCGCGCAGCAGCAGGGCGGCGGACAGCGAGTTGTAGCGCTGTTCGCTGAGGCGCTCGCCGAGGCTGTCGAGCAGTTCCAGCGGCACTTCGTCGAGGCGTTCCGGGAAGTGCTTGGCCAGCAGGCGCAGGTGCTCGGCGTCGTGTACCAGCGGGTCGTAGTACAGCCCGTAGCTGGTCCAGCCCTTCTCGACGGTGCGCCAGACCTGCTGCTCGAACAGTTTGTCCGCCTGCTTGTCCTGCTTCAGCAACTTGTAGCTGGCGGCGAGGTAGGCGGCGCCGATGTCCTGCTGCCAGTTACGGCTGTGGTAGGTCTCGTAGCGCTCGCGGATATCCGCCAGCGCGCCGCTGGTGATCACGCCCTGGCGAGTCAGCAGGTAGGCGGCGTAGGCCCGTTCGCGCAGCTCGGCAAGGCCTTCGCTGGGGCCGTTGGCCTGCTCCGAGAGGTAGCCGTTGGCGCGGGTGAGCAGGTCGCCCGGTACCGGATAGTTGCGCTCCTTGGCCTCGATCAGGAAGTCGGTGGCGTACAGGCTGGCGAACGGCACCACCTCCGGGTTGGCGGCCCACAGGCCGAAGCCGCCACTGAGTGTCTGCCGCTGGCGCAGGATGCGCACGGCGCTCTCGAAGGCCGGCAGCGCCTCGGGGGTGACGCCCTCGGCGGAGCTGCCCCAGACCAGCGCCGGCATGGCCTTGGAGACCAGTTGCTCGGTGCAGCTGTAGCCATAGTTGTTCAGGTAGCTTTCCAGGCCGTTGGCCCAGGCCAGCGGTGAGCCGCTGGCGCCGAACTGCACGTCGCGCAGTTCGGGGTAGAGATCGCGGCTGACCGGCACCTCATGGCTGGAGCTGGTGAAGCGGCCCAGTTGCAGGGCCACGCGGCGCTCGATCAGCGGTCGTACCGAAGTGGTTTCGGCGATCTGCACGCGCTTGCCGTCAGCCAGGGTGGCGACGAAGCGCATGTCCGCCGAACCGAGGGTCTCCAGGGCACGCAGGCTGACTTCCACCACACCTTCGCGGCGTGGCGCCAGTGTCAGCTCGGGCTGGTCGATGGCCTCGACCTTCAGGCCGGCGCTGGTTTCCAGGGTGAAAGTGAGCTTGGCCTCGTGGGGCAGGTTGTTGAACACCCCGGCGCTGACCTTGAACACATCGCCCGGCGCGACGAAGGCCGGCACGTTGGGGGTGATCACCAGCGGGCCGCGCACTTCGCTGTTCGCCTCGGCGACGCCGATGCGGCTGTCGTCCACCGCCACGGCGAACAGGTGCAGTTTGCCGTTGAAGCTGTCCGGCACCTCGTAAGTCAGCGTGGTCTCGCCTTCCGGCAGGTCGATCAGCCCGGACCACCAGGCCACCGGCAGCTTGCGTTTGCGCTTGAACGGGTTGAGGTGCGCGGCGAGCATGTCCTCGCCGTCGCCCCCGGGCGCCGCGGCTTGCAACAGACGGCTGAATTCCGGGAGCAGCAAATCGAGGATCTGGCTGGTCTGCACTTCCAGGGCCCGCTTGCGGAAGAACTGCTTGAGCGGGTCCGGCGTCTGGTAGCGGGCGACCTGCAGGATGCCCTCGTCCACCGCGTAGACCACGGCGCGGCCGGGGTGGTCGCTGTGCACGGTAATCTGCAGGGTCTGGCCTGGCTCGATGTGTTCGGCTGCCTCGATGCGCAAGGGAATGCGGCGTCGATCGAGGTCGATGGCGAACGCCGCCACGCCATAGGACAGCGGGCTCATGTAGACCTCGGGCGAGGCGCTGTCGCGGACGAACTGCACGTTCACATAGGCGTTGCCCTCCAGACCCTCGGGCAGGCGGATGCGCTGCACGCTGCTGGTGCTGTCGGCATGGAACCACTGGTGGGCGTAGACCTTGTCGCGCTCGATGGTGATCAGGCCGGCACCGGTGTAGGGCGCGCGGATGCTGATCTCGATCTCGTCGCCCTCGGCATAGCTGGCCTTGTTCAGGCGCAGTTGCAGTTCGGCGTTGCGCTCCAGCGAACGGCTGGCGTTGCCGCGCCCGGCGACGCTGTAGTGCACTTGATTCAGCGGCGTGCCGTCGGCGGCCTTGAGGGTCAGGGTGAAATCGCCCGGCTCGCTGGTGACCAGCGTCTGCATGCTACCGCCAGCGGCGATGCTCAGCGGCTGGCTGCCCAGCGGCAGGTCCTTGATTCGTGATTCGTACTTGTAGGTGCCGTTGGCCTGCTTGACCAACACCGACACGTAGCGGTGCTCGGTCAACTCGGTGGTCAGGCCGTCCACCGCCAGCGGCGCGAGGTCGGGGCCGATGGCCAGCCAGTGCACCTCGCGCTTGGCGCCCTTGCTCACGTAGCTCAGCGAGTCGACGCTCTTGACCCCCACCAGCCAGGGCGCGGAGGAGACCATCAGGCTACTCTGGGCGGCGACGTTACGTCCGCCTTCGGCCTCGAACACCCGCGCCAGCAGGGTAAGGCGGTAGGTGCTGGAAGCGAAGCGATTCAGCCGCAGGTCGAAGCTGGTTTCGCCGTCGGCGTCGGTCTGGCTTTCTTCCAGTTCTTCGGTGCTGTTGTCGCCGAGCGAGTTGTTGAGGCGGAAGCGATAGTCGCCGTAGCCATCGAACGCCGCATAGGCCGGCGATAGGGTCATCTCGGCGGTTACCCGACGATCGCTGGCCGGTGCGCCGAACAGGTGCATGGCTTTCAGCCGAGCTTGCACGGCGGTAGGGGCGATCCAGCCTTTCACCGGCTTCTCGGCCAGGCTGACCTTGACCTTCATGCGGTCCGGTTCGAAGTCACGCACCTTGAATTCGGTGCTGCCCAGTTCGCTGCGGCGGCCGTTGTCGTCGATCAGACGCAGGGTGGCACTGTAGGTGCCGGCTGGTGCCGCTTCGCTGCTGGTGAAATCGAGGGTCTCGAAGCCGCTGGCAGAGAGCTTCAGCGACTGGCGCAGCACGCTCTGGCCGCGCGGGTCGCGGATATCCAGCTCCACCGGCAGGCCGCGCAGCTGTCCGCGCCAGTCGGCGCTACGCACGATCATGCCCAAGTGGGCGGTTTCGCCGGGACGATACAGGCCGCGGTCGCTGAACAGGTAGGCGCTGAGGCGGTCCGGCACGCCGCCGTCGTATTCGCCGCCAATGTCGAAGCGCGACAGGTCGAGGCGGTGCTGGTTGCGCGCCACCGGCAGGAAGGACTGGTCACTGCCGTAGCTGACCACGTACATCAGCGGAGTCTTCTCGCGCTGTAATTCATCGAGCTTGGCGAAGTGGGCCTGACCGTTCTCGTCGGTCTGGCCGCTGATCACCGGCAGGCCGTTGCGGCCGATCACCTCGACCGTGGCGCCGGCCACCGGCCCGCTGTTGCTCAGCGATTGCACGAACAGGTCGTGGCTGCCGTCGCTGCTGCGCTTGGCGATGATGCCGAGGTCAGTCACCACGACGAAGCGCAGGTCGTTGGTCGGGTTATCGTCGTAGTAGTAATCGAAGGTCTGCCGGCTCGGGTTGTCCTGGGCGCTGAGCTTGATCACGAAGATGCCGTGGCGGCCGTCCTTGGCGGTCAGGTAGGGCGCCAGGTCGACGTGGCCGTACTGGGTTTTCGCCGGGTCGTCGGCGTTCAGCGGCAGTTGCAGGTCCATGCGCTCGACCAGGCGGTCGAAATAGTCGTTGGAAAAGCTTGGTCGGGCGAAACTGCCGCTGTTCTGGTCGATCAGGTGGTGCAATTGGTTCGGCAGCAGACGGGCGATTTCCACCTGCGCGCCGGCCACGCCGCGGGCCATGAAGCCGAGCTGCTGCTCGCCGCCGAGGCTGAGCAGGGTGCCATCGGAGAGAAAGCGCAACGCGCGCGGGTAGGCCGGCATGCGCACCAGGCTGTAGGTCGGATCCTTGGCCAGATAGCCGCCGACCGCTTCGACCCTGGCCGCCACTTTCACGTACAGGTAGCGACCGGGAGCGGCCTTGAACTTGAAGGCGTGCAGGCTGTTCAGCGGCTCGATGCTGGGAATGTGGCTCAGCTTCAGGCGTTCGGACTTGGCCAGGATTTCCTCGGTGACCAGATCCTCCCCCCAATAGTCGCCGTTGTTCGGGTTGCGCGCGGGCAGCAGCCAGGCCTGCACCTGGTCGGCGATGGCTTCGTCGCTGACTGCGCTGGAGCTGGTGAACATCAGCACCGGCTCGGGGTCGCCGCGTTCGTCGTCGACGAACTGAATGTCGCTGCTGCCAAAGCTCAGGCGGTAGCGCCCGGGTACGGTGGCCGAGGTGTAGAGACTCTGGCTGGTTGCGTTGCCGCCGTCGCTAGCCTTGATGCCTTTCTCTACCCCAAGGCTTACGGTGGCGCTTTCCAGTGGGGTGGCCAGCGGCGCGGAGTGTACGAAGGCCCTCAGACGGTTTTTGCTGAAACGGACGACCGGGGTCGACGGCTGGTCCTTGTCGCGGTATTCCAGGCCGCGCTCCAGCTCCACCGACACGCGTTGGCGGAAGGAGTCCTCGTCCACCGGGTGGGAGAAGCGAAAGGTCGCCACCAGCTTCTTCAGGCTCGGCACTACCGGGTCCTGATACAGCTCGCGCTGGGCCAGCGTGGCGCTGAACGGCTGGGTGCGGAAATCGAATTCGTAGTTCTGGAGCAATACGCCGTCGGCCAGCAGTCGTTCCTGATCGAGCACGACGTGGTAGGCCTGGTCGATCGGCCAGTCACCAGCCGGGGTGAAAGTCAGGTTGTGATCGTCGGCCCAGTGCCAGGTGCCCGCCAACTCGGGCGTCATGCCGATGCCGGCTGTGATCGGTTGGCCGATAGCTTCCAGCGGCGCGCTGGATTCGGCGAAGTCCACTCGCAGGGTGTCGATGCGCGGCTCGTTGCGGCCGTATAGGGTGAGTTTCGGCTGATGCACCGAATACGCCACCGTATGGGGAACCGGCAGGTTCTGATACCAGTGCCAGGCATAGCCGCCGGCACCGCCGAGCACGGCCAGGCCGGCAAGGGTCAGGGCCGTCTGCTTCGGTCGGGCGCGCAGCCAGCGACCTGTTGCGCACAGGCCCTGACAGAGCTTGCGCAGCCAGAATGGCGGCTGCCAGCGGCCGACCAAAGCGGCCAGGAGCCAGCGAAACAGGCGGAAGATGGCGAAGAAAGCCAGGGCGAACACTGCCAATACGCGACGGCTGATCCGTTTCATCGAGCTGAACATGAGCATCCTTGCTGGTGGTATGGCGGGCTTTGCGCCTGCGAACCGAATGTAACGAAAAATGGGGGGCATTATGCCCAATTGGCCACTATGTCGGCTCGACGATCTTGATGCGTCAATGCCGAACTGTGAGCCGGATCACTTCGTTTCCGGGTTGTCGGTCTGCCAGGCCGCGATCGCCTCCTGCGCCGCGCGAAACGCGTCGATGGCCGCCGGCACCCCGGCATAGACCGCGCAGTGCAGCAGGGTTTCGCGGATTTCCTCGAGTGTGCAGCCATTGTTCAACGCGCCGCGCACATGGCCCTTGAGCTCCTGCGGGCACTTCAGTGCAGTCAGTGCCGTCAGGGTGATCAGGCTCCGCGTCCTGCGGTCCAGCCCTTCGCGGGTCCATACCGCGCCCCAGGCGTGCGCATTGACGAAGTCTTGCAGCGGCTGGGTGAAGTCCGTGGCGGTGTCCAGGGCGCGGTCGACGAAGGCATCGCCCATGACCTCGCGGCGCACCTGCAGGCCATCTTTGTGGGTATCGCTCATGGGCTTCTCCGGGGCTGGGTTCAGGCTTGGCGATGCCTATGCCAGGACCGGCCCGCAATGATCACCAGGGTCACCGCGGTCAGCGGCAGCGCATAGCCGAGCAAGGCATCGCCGAATACCGCGGCGAACGGCCGGCCGGTGGAGGAGAGCACCAGGTAGGCGGTGTAAGCCAGGTAGTAGGCGAGGAACAGCAGGCCCTCCCAGCGGTTGATCCGGTAGCCGGAGAAGAAGATCGGCAGGCAGGCCACGGCGACCGCAATCATTACCGGGAAGTCGAAGGCCAGGGCGTTGGCCGCTACCGGGATAGCGCTCGGCGATACCAGCGAGGCGAGGCCCAGCACGCAGAGCAGGTTGAAGATGTTACTGCCGACGATATTGCCCACGGCGATATCGCGCTCGCCCTTGATGGCCGCCATGATCGAGGTAGCCAGCTCGGGCAGCGAGGTGCCGATGGCGACCACGGTCAGGCCGATCACCAGTTCCGACAGGCCGAGGGCCCGCGCCAGGCCGACCGCGCCTTCGACGAGAAAATTGGAACCGGCCACCAGCAGCACCAGACCGGCGATCAGCAAGCCCAGATTGATCGCTGTGGCGTGGGGCTTGGGCGCCTCGTCGAGGCCGAACTCCTTGGCGAATTCGTCGTCCGCGGCTGCGGTTTTATCCTTGCGGCTACTGATGATCAGAAACGTGGTGTAGCCGAGGACGCCAGCGAACAGCAGGGCGCCGTCGAGTCGGCTGAGGCTGCCGTCCCAAGCCAGGGCATAAACCACCAGGCTGGCGCCGATCATGATCGGCACATCCAGGCGAATCAGTTGGCGCGAGACGATCAGCGGCGCGACCAGGGCGGTCATGCCGAGAATCAGCAGCACGTTGGCGATATTGCTGCCGATCACGTTACCAATGGCCAGGTCGCCGCTGTTGTTGAATGCGGCTTGTACGCTGACCGCGGTTTCCGGCGCGCTGGTGCCGAAGGCAACCACGGTCAGGCCGATCACCAGCGGTGGAATGCCGAATTGCGCCGCCAGTTTTGCCGCGCCGCGCACCAGCACTTCGGCGCCGGCCACCAGTAGCACCAGGCCGGCGAGCAGGTAGACAAGGGTCATCAGGGTCATTGCTTAGGGCTCCAAAAAAGTGCGGCTAGTTTAATCAACGGCACGCGGTATGCCAGCGGGTGAGCAGCGGAGTCTGCGGGTTCTTTGTAAACGGCTGTGTTCACTCGGCCAATTGCTCCACGCGCACCCGCGCCACGCCATCGCGCAGCATGTCGAGTTGTTCGGCGGCCTTTTGCGAGAGGTCGATGATCCGGCCTCTGGCATAAGGGCCGCGGTCATTGATGCGCACCACCACGCTTTTGCCATTACCCAGGTTGGTCACCTGTACCCGGCTGCCGAACGGCAGGCTGCGGTGCGCAGCGGTCAGGGCATGCTGGTCGAAGCGCTCGCCGCTGGCGGTTTTTCTGCCGTGATGCCTGGCGCCGTAGTAGGACGCCAGCCCCTCGGCGCGGTAACCCTGCAGGTCGATCCGACCTGGGCTGGCGCAACCGGCGAGCAGGGTTGATAGGGCAGCCAGGATCAGGCCATGGCGCAGTGACGTGAATCTCCGTAGCCCGGATGCAATCCGGGGGTTCGCTTGTTGCCGGATTGCGTCCGGGCTACGAGTAAGCATCGCCGATCCTCCTGATAGACGAACGCCGGGCAAGCCCGGCGTCGATCGGTGCCATTGGAAGGCTCAGCCTTCGAGTTTTTTCTTCAGCAGTTCGTTCACCTGGCCGGGGTTGGCCTTGCCTTTCGAGGCCTTCATCGCCTGGCCGACGAAGAAGCCGAACATCTTGCCGCGCTTGGCTTCGTCGCTGGCACGGTACTGTTCGACCTGCTCGGCGTTGGCCGCCAGCACTTCGTCGAGCATCGCCTCGATGGCGCCGGAGTCGGTGACCTGCTTGAGGCCCTTGCTCTCGATCACTTCATCGGCGCTCGCGCCTTCGCCAGCGGCGAGGGCCTCGAAGACCATCTTGGCGATCTTGCCGCTGATGGTGTTGTCCTTGATCCGCAGGATCATCCCGCCCAGCTGCTCGGCGGACACTGGCGACTGCTCGATTTCCAGGTTGTCCTTGTTGAGCAGGCTGGACAGTTCGCCCATCACCCAGTTGGCCGCCAGCTTGGCATCGCCGCACACGCCGTTGACCGCCTCGAAGTAGTCGGCCAGTTCGCGACTGGCGGCCAGTACGTTGGCGTCGTAGGCGGATAGGCCGAACTGGCTTTCGAAACGCTCGCGCTTCTGTACCGGCAATTCCGGCAGGCTGGCGCGGATTTCGTCGAGGAAGCTTTGCTCGATCACCACCGGCAGCAGATCCGGGCAGGGGAAGTAACGGTAATCGTTGGCTTCTTCCTTGCTGCGCATGGAGCGGGTCTGGTCCTTGTTCGGGTCGTACAGGCGGGTTTCCTGCACCACCTTGCCGCCGTCCTCGATCAGCTCGATCTGCCGCTGCACTTCGTGGTTGATCGCCTTCTCGATAAAACGGAAGGAGTTGACGTTCTTGATCTCGGCGCGGGTGCCAAATTCGGCCTGGCCCTTCGGCCGTACCGAGACGTTGCAGTCGCAGCGCAGCGAGCCTTCGGCCATATTGCCGTCGCAGATGCCCAGGTAGCGCACCAGGGCATGGATGGCTTTGACATAGGCCACGGCTTCCTTGGCCGAGCGGATATCCGGCTCGGAAACGATCTCCAGCAGCGGCGTGCCGGCGCGGTTGAGGTCGATGCCGCTCATCCCATGGAAGTCTTCGTGCAGGCTCTTGCCGGCGTCTTCTTCCAGATGCGCGCGGGTGATGCCGATGCGCTTGCTGGTGCCGTCTTCCAGGGTGATGTCGAGGAAGCCCTTGCCGACGATGGGGTGATCCATCTGGCTGGTCTGGTAGCCCTTGGGCAGGTCCGGGTAGAAGTAGTTCTTACGGGCGAAGACGTTCTGCGGCGCGATATGCGCATCGATCGCCAGGCCGAACTTGCAGGCCATGCGCACCGCTTCGGCATTCAGCACCGGCAGGGTGCCGGGCATGCCGAGGTCGATCAGGCTGGCCTGGGTATTGGGCTCGGCGCCGAAGGCGATGGCGCTGGCGGAAAAAATCTTCGATTGGGTGCTGAGCTGGGCGTGGATTTCCAGCCCGATTACGGTTTCCCATTGCATGCGTGTCGTCCTCAGAATCCAGCCGGAGCTTGTGTGTGCCAGTCAGTGACCTGTTGGTACTGGTGGGCGACGTTGAGCAGGCGGCCTTCCTGGAAGTAAGGGGCGAGCAGTTGTACACCCACCGGCAAACCATCGACGAAGCCGGCCGGCATCGACAGGCCGGGGATGCCGGCGAGGTTGGCGGTGATGGTGTAGATGTCTTCAAGGTAGGCGGCGACCGGATCGTGGTTCTTCTCGCCGAGCTTCCAGGCCAGGTTCGGTGTGGTGGGGCCGAGAATCACGTCGACATCGTTGAAAGCGGCGACGAAGTCGTTCTTGATCAACCGGCGAACCTTCTGCGCCTTGAGGTAATAGGCGTCGTAGTAACCGGCGGATAGCGCGTAGGTGCCGACCATAATGCGGCGTTTGACCTCGGCGCCGAAGCCTTCGCCACGGGAGCGCTTGTACAGGTCTTCGAGGTTGACCGGGTTTTCGCAGCGGTAGCCGAAGCGCACGCCGTCGAAGCGCGACAGGTTGGAACTGGCCTCTGCCGGTGCGATCACGTAATAAGCAGGAATTGCATGCTGCATGTTCGGCAGGCTGATTTCCTTGATGGTCGCGCCGAGTTTTTTCAGCTCCTCGACCGCCGCCATCACCGTATCGGCGATACGGCTGTCGAGGCCGCTGCCGAAGTATTCCTTGGGTAGACCGATGCGCAGGCCGTTCAGCGGCTGGCTCAGGCTGGCCAGGTAGTCGTCCACCGGTTGGTCGACGCTGGTGGAGTCCTTGGGGTCGAAGCCTGCCATGGCTTGCAGCATCAGTGCGCAGTCTTCGGCGGTGCGCGCCAATGGACCGCCCTGATCGAGGCTCGAGGCGTAGGCAATCATGCCCCAGCGCGAGACACGGCCGTAGGTCGGCTTGATCCCGGTGAGGTTGGTCAGCGCCGCCGGCTGGCGGATCGAGCCGCCGGTGTCGGTGCCGGTGGCGGCCGGCAGCAGGCCCGCGGCGATTGCCGCCGCCGAGCCGCCCGAGGAGCCACCCGGTACGCGGGTCAGATCCCAGGGGTTTTTCACCGGGCCGTAGTGGCTCGACTCGTTGGCCGAGCCCATGGCGAATTCGTCCATGTTCAGCTTGCCCAGGGTCACGCTGCCGGCGGCGGCGAGTTTCTCGACCACGGTGGCGTCGTAGGGCGCCTTGAAACCGGTGAGGATCTTCGAGCCGCAGCTGGTCAGCACATCCTTGGTGCAAAACAGATCCTTGTGGCCGATCGGCGCGCCGAGCAGGGCGCCGTTTTCGCCGGCGGCGCGGCGGGCGTCGGCGGCCGCGGCCTGGCTCAGGGCCAGTTCTTCGGTGACGCTGATAAAGCTGTTGAGCTGCGGGTCGAGTCGCTCGATGCGCGCCAGCAGTTCACGGGTCAGCTCCACCGCGGAGAATTGTTTGGCGCTCAGGGCGCGGGCGATTTCCGCCAGGGTCAGTCGATGCATTACTCAATCACCTTGGGAACCAGATACAGGCCGTCTTCCACGGCCGGGGCGATGGCTTGGTAGGCGTCGCGATGATTTTCTTCGGTCACCACGTCGGCGCGCAGACGCTGGGTAGCTTCCAGCGGGTGGGCCAGGGGTTCGATGCCGTCGGTGTCGACCGCCTGCATCTGGTCGACCAGGCCGAGAATGCTGTTGAGTGCCTCGGTGGTGCGCGGAATGTCGTCGTCGTTCACACCCAGTCGGGCCAGATGGGCGATTTTCTCCACGTCGGAGCGGTCAAGCGCCATTGGGGTTCTCCAAGTCAGAGGGAGTCAGTGCAAAGGGTGGCTTTACGCCGGTCATACCGGGAACGTAAGCCATGAACAGGCGGTCAAAGGCCGCGTTGAATAGGCCTGGCGATCTGTCGAACTTCCCGCTGATCGACTGCAGGCAGCGATCAAGCGTGACAGGCCCCCAGAAGCCCGTAAAAACCGGCAATCTACCATATTGGCGCCTTGCTCAAAATCCCTGCCGTTGTTAGAGTTTGCCGCACTTTTTATCTGCGCGTTACCCGCGTGTTGCCTTTACCTACGCGTTGTCTAGGGTCCCTTCCCCATGTTCAAAAAACTGCGTGGCATGTTTTCCAGCGATCTTTCGATTGACCTGGGCACCGCCAATACCCTGATTTATGTACGCGACCGCGGCATCGTGCTGAACGAGCCCTCCGTAGTAGCCATTCGTACCCACGGTAATCAGAAGAGCGTCGTTGCCGTCGGCACCGAAGCAAAACGCATGCTCGGCCGTACTCCCGGCAATATCGCGGCAATCCGCCCGATGAAGGATGGCGTCATCGCCGACTTCAGCGTCTGCGAAAAAATGCTTCAGTACTTCATCAACAAGGTTCACGAAAACAGCTTCCTGCAGCCTTCGCCACGTGTGCTGATTTGCGTGCCGTGCAAGTCCACCCAGGTCGAGCGCCGCGCCATCCGCGAATCGGCCCTCGGCGCCGGTGCCCGCGAAGTGTTCCTGATCGAAGAACCGATGGCTGCGGCCATCGGTGCCGGCTTGCCGGTCGAAGAAGCCCGCGGTTCGATGGTCGTCGATATCGGCGGCGGCACCACCGAGATCGCGCTGATCTCCCTCAATGGCGTGGTCTATGCCGAATCCGTACGGGTTGGCGGCGACCGTTTCGACGAAGCCATCATCACCTACGTGCGCCGCAACTACGGTTCGCTGATCGGCGAATCCACCGCCGAGCGGATCAAGCAGGAAATCGGCACCGCCTATGCCGGCGGCGAAGTACGCGAAGTCGACGTTCGCGGTCGTAATCTGGCCGAAGGCGTGCCGCGCAGCTTCACCCTGAATTCCAACGAAGTGCTCGAAGCGCTGCAGGAATCCCTGGCGACCATCGTCCAGGCGGTGAAAAGCGCGCTGGAGCAATCGCCGCCCGAGCTGGCGTCGGATATCGCCGAGCGTGGCCTGGTGCTGACCGGTGGTGGCGCGCTGCTGCGCGATCTGGACAAGCTGCTGGCCCAGGAAACCGGCCTGCCGGTGATCGTCGCCGAAGACCCGCTGACCTGCGTCGCCCGCGGCGGCGGCAAGGCCCTGGAAATGATGGATCGCCACACTATGGATCTGCTGTCCTCGGAATAAGCCGCAAGCGACAAGCCAGAAGCTGCAAGGTTGGACGACCAGTGCCCCGCTTCAGCTTGTCGCTGACAGCTCGAAGCTTGCCGCTGCGAGGAGCTCGCCATTAAACCGCTATTTGCCAAAGGTCCTTCGCTCGGTGTGCGTCTGCTGGTGCTCGCCGTGCTTTCGGCTGGGTTGATGGTGGTGGATGCGCGTTTTGCCGTGCTAAAACCGCTGCGCAGCCAGTTGGGTTTGATTGTCGAACCCATCTACTGGCTCGGGCGCTTGCCGGTGACGCTTTGGGAGAGCGCGACCGAGGAGCTGAGTTCGCGCAGCGAACTGACCGCCGAGAACGAACGGCTCAAGGCAGAGCAGCTGATGATGCAGCGTCGCTTGCAGAAGCTCGCCGCATTGACCGAACAGAACGTGCGCCTGCGCGAGCTGCTCAACTCCTCCGCGCTGGTCGACGACGACGTGCTCGCCACCGAATTGATCGGTATCGACCCCAACCCCTTCACCCACCGAATCCTGATCGACAAGGGCAGCAAGGACGGTGTGCTGCTCGGCCAGCCGGTGCTGGACGCGCGCGGCCTGATGGGCCAGGTGGTCGAGGTGATGCCCTATACCTCGCGGGTGTTGCTGTTGACCGACACCACCCACAGCATTCCGGTACAGGTCAATCGCAACGGCTTGCGCGCCATCGCCAGCGGTACCGGTAACCCGGAGCGCCTGGAATTGCGCCATGTGGCCGATACCGCGGATATCAAAGAAGGCGATTTGCTGGTCAGCTCGGGGCTGGGCCAGCGCTTCCCCTCGGGCTACCCGGTGGCCACGGTCACCGAGGTGATTCACGACTCCGGCCAGCCGTTCGCCATCGTTCGCGCGACGCCGACCGCCAACCTCAACCGCACCCGCTACATGCTGCTGGTGTTCACCGACCCGCGCAGCCCGGAACAGCGCGCCACCGACTCGGCGCAGGCCCAGGAAGCGGCCGACCGCAAGGCGCTGGAGCAGGCGCGGCAGGCCGCCGACAGCGCGCCAGCAACTGCGACCGATAACCAGGAGGGTGGGCAATGATCGCCGTGCGTGCGCGTAATGTCTGGGTGATCTGGTTGAGCCTGGCCGTGGCGCTGTTGTTCAGCGTGGCGAGCATGCCGCGGTTCATGGAGATCGGGCGGCCGCTGTGGTTGGCGCTGTTCCTGACCTACTGGATATTGGCCTTGCCGCATCGAGTCGGCATGGCCACCGCCTGGTGCGTGGGCCTGCTCGCCGATGTGCTGAATGGCTCGTTGCTCGGGCAGAATGCACTGATCCTGACCCTGATCACCTTTCTGGTGATGACCCTGCATCAACGTCTGCGCATGTTTCCCATGTGGCAACAGAGTACCGTGCTGCTGGTGGTGTTCGGCCTGGCCCAGTTGGTCCAGCTGTGGCTGAACGCGCTGACCGGTAGCCGTCCACCGACCTTGGCGTTTATCCTGCCGGCATTGGTCAGCGCGCTGTTGTGGCCCTGGGTCTGCGTGATCCTGCGCGGCGTGCACCAGCGCATGAGCGTTAATTAATCGAGCGATAGCTCGGACCGTTGAGCCCTGCGCTCAAGCGTCCGGCAGGGGCTGCCCTCGCCACCATCCGAATTGGGAGAGGTCTGCATGGCCACGCTTTACCTGGCTTCCGGTTCCCCGCGGCGCCGCGAACTCTTGACCCAGATTGGGCTGCCCTTCACGACACTAACCGCCCCCATCGATGAAAATCTGCTGCCGGACGAGGCGCCGCGCGCCTATGTAGAGCGCCTGGCCCGCGAGAAGGCGCAGGCCGGTCTGGCCTTGCTGGAACCCTCGACGGATGCCGTGGTGCTCGGCGCCGATACCGCCGTTGTGCTCGATGGGCGGATTCTTGGCAAGCCGGCGAGCCGCGATGAGGCCGTGGCCACGCTGAGCGCACTGTCCGGCCGAGAGCATCAGGTGTTGACCGCAGTGGCGCTGGTCGCGGCGGACAAACTGCGCACCTGCGTGGTCGCCAGCCAGGTGCGCTTCCGTCAGCTGACGACCGCCGAAATCGATGCCTACTGGGCGACGGGTGAGCCACGGGACAAGGCTGGCAGTTATGCTATTCAGGGATTGGCGGCGGTGTTCGTCAGTCAATTGCAAGGCAGCTATTCGGCTGTGGTGGGGTTGCCGCTGTGCGAAACCGCCGAACTGCTCGCAGAATTCGCTATTCCGTGCTGGCAATTGCCAGTCCACAGTCAAGAGGTTGTCAGCCGCGGGTGAATGGATGCTATCGCTGATCGCTTCAGCCACCCCGCTAGCAGCTTCATCTCCGAAGAGATGGACGCATGAGTGAAGAAGTTCTGATCAATATCACGCCCATGGAATCACGCGTGGCAGTGGTGGAAAACGGCGTATTGCAGGAAGTGCACGTCGAACGCACGCAGAAACGCGGGATTGCCGGCAATATCTACAAAGGCAAGGTGGTGCGGGTACTGCCGGGCATGCAGGCGGCCTTCGTCGATATCGGTCTGGAGCGCGCGGCCTTTATTCATGCCTCGGAAATCTCCAGCCGCGAAGGCAGCGCGGTGGAAAGCATCAGCGCCCTGGTGCATGAAGGCCAGGCCCTGGTGGTGCAGGTGACCAAGGACCCGATCGGCACCAAGGGCGCGCGCCTGACCACGCAGCTGTCGATTCCTTCGCGTTACCTGGTGTACATGCCGCGTAGCAGCCACGTCGGTATTTCCCTGAGAATCGAAGACGAGGCCGAGCGCGAACGGCTCAAGCAGGTGGTGGCCGACTGCGTCGCCGCCGAGGGCATCGAAGAGAGTGGCGGTTTTATCCTGCGCACCGCCGCCGATGGTGCCGGCGCCGATGAGATCCTCGCCGATATCCGTTATCTGCGCCGCTTGTGGGACCAGATCGCCGCACAGATCAAGACCGCACCGGCGCCCTCGGTGATCTACGAGGACCTCAGCCTGGCCATGCGTACGCTACGTGACCTGGTCAGCGGGCGCACCGAGAAGATTCGCGTCGACTCGCGGGAAACCTATCAGAAGATCGCCCAGTTCATCTCCGAGCTGATGCCGGAAATCGCCGACCGCCTGGAGCACTATCCCGGCGAGCGCCCCATTTTCGACCTGCATGGCGTCGAAGACGAAATCCAGCGGGCCCTGGAGCGCAAAGTGCCGCTCAAGTCCGGCGGTTACCTGGTGGTCGACCCGGCCGAGGCGATGACCACCATCGACGTCAACACCGGTGCCTTCGTCGGTCATCGCACGCTCGAAGAGACCATCTTCAAAACCAACCTGGAAGCGGCCACCGCCATCGGTCGGCAGCTACGCCTGCGCAATATCGGCGGCATCATCATCATCGACTTCATCGATATGGAAGACCAGGAGCACCAGCGCCAGGTACTGCGCACCCTGGAAAAACAGCTCGAACGCGACCATGCCAAGACCAATATCATCGGTATCACCGAGTTGGGCCTGGTGCAGATGACCCGCAAGCGCACCCGCGAGAGCCTCGAGCAGGTGTTGTGCGAGCCGTGCGCCTGCTGCCAGGGCCGCGGCAAGATGAAAACCGCGGAAACCACCTGCTACGAGATCTTCCGCGAGATCCTGCGTGAGGCCCGCGCCTATCAGGCCGAAGGCTATCGTGTGCTGGCCAACCAGAAGGTGGTCGATCGTCTGCTCGACGAGGAGTCGGGCAATGTCGCCGATCTGGAGGCTTTTATCGGGCGCACCATCAAGTTCCAGGTGGAGACCATGTACTCCCAGGAGCAATACGATGTGGTCCTGCTATGACGCGTCCGGGGTCCGGCAAAGGTTGAGTTGAATGGAAGCCTTGGGGCGTTTTTTCGTGGTCACACTGCGCAGGACCTTGGGTCTGTGTGCTCTCGGCCTGGTGCTGTCGGCGCTGTATGTCAGCCTGGGGCGCGAGCTGGTGCCGCTGGTCGGCGAGTATCGCCTGGAGGCCGAGGACAAGGCCGTGGCCGCACTCGGCATGTCCGTCACGATTGGCACTCTGGAGGGCAGTTGGGCGGCTTTTTCACCGCTGCTGATCGCCCATGACGTGCAGATCGGCGAGGGCGATGGCGCCATGCACCTGGATCAGCTGCGGGTGGTTCCCGATGTGCTTGCCAGCCTGATCGCCCGTCAGCCGCGCATTGCTCGGCTGGAGCTTGAAGGCTTGCACCTGAGCCTGCTGCAGGACGAACAGGGTGGCTGGGCGCTCGAGGGGTTGCCGCGGCGCCGCGACTCGGCGAGCCTGGATATCGGCCGGGTCTTGCAACAGGCGCAGGCGATCAAGCGGCTGTCGCTGCTCAATAGCCAGGTGACGCTGCAGGCCTGGCAGCAGCCGGCGCTGAGCCTGTCCTATGTCAATCTGTCGCTGCGCAACGGCGAAACCCGCCAGCGCCTGGACGGTCGCCTGCTGCTGCCCGATGGTCAGCCGCTGGCCCTGCAGGTGCGCAGCCGCGTGCGTTCCGAAAGCTGGCGGCAGGCGCAGGCCGATGTTTACCTGAGCCTGCCGCAGACCGATTGGGCGCGCTGGTTACCCTCGCGCCTTACCCGCGAATGGCGGCTGGACCGCCTGCAGGCAGGGGGTGAAGTCTGGCTGACCTGGGCCGACTCCGCTTTGCAGCGCGCGGTAGGGCGTCTGCATGCCCCTGAAATCAAGGGCGCCTATGCCGAGCGCGCCGCCACCGAGCTGGACGACGTCGCGCTCAGCGCCTATTTCCAGCGTACCGAGCAGGGCGTGGAACTGCTGCTGGACGACCTGGCGTTCAGCCAGGGCGAGACACGCTGGGGCCAGGCGCAGCTGAGCTTGACTCATGTTATCGAGAGCGCCGAGCGTGAAGGACAATGGCGGTTGGGCGCCGACCGCCTGGACCTGGCGCCGCTGCTGCCCTTGATCGAAGCCGTGGCACCCTTGCCGGAAAAAGCCGCCGCGATAGTCGGTGAGCTGAAGCCCCACGGCGCCCTGAGCAACCTGCTGCTGGATTACTGGCCACAACGCGAAGGGCCGACGCGCCTGCAGTTTTCCGGCAATCTGGAGGGCATCGGTTTCGCCGCTTTTCACGCGTCGCCAGCGGTGGAAAATGTCACGGGTAGCCTGAGTGGCGACTTGGCCCAGGGCGAACTGCGCCTGGCCACGGAAAACTTCTCGCTGCATCTGGAAACGTTGTTTCCGAAACCTTGGCGGTATCGCCAGGCCCATGCGCGGCTGAACTGGCAACTCGACGATCAAGCCTTCACCCTGCGCAGCCCCTATTTGCAACTGGCCGGCGAGGAGGGTGATATCGCTGGCGACTTCCTGATTCGCTTGCGTCATGCCGAGGACGCGGAAGATTACATGGATCTGCGCGTCGGCCTGCGTAACGGCGATGCGCGTTACACCGAGAAGTACCTGCCGACCCGTTCGCCGGGGTTGAGCGAGCCTCTGGCCAGCTGGCTGAAAACCGCGATCCGCGGCGGCAAGGTCAATCAGGGCTATTTCCAGTATCAGGGCTCGTTGAACAAGGGCGCGCCGCACAATGCCCGCAACCTGAGCCTGTATTTCGATGTGGAAGACGCCGAGTTGGCCTTCCAGCCCGGTTGGCCGAGCTTGCGCGAAGGCCGCGGCGAGGTGTTGATTGAGAGCAGCGGGGTGCGGGTGCGGCTGGCCCACGGGCGTTTGCTCGACAGCCAGATCGGTCCTACCCGGGCCGACGTGGCGACCTTGCCGGACCAGCCCGTGCATTTGCTGCTCAAGGGCCAGCTGAACAGCAGCGTTGGCGACGCGCTGAAGATTCTCCAGGAGGCCCCCATAGGCACGGCGCCGATCTTCGCCGGCTGGGAAGGCGAGGGCGCGCTTGACGCAAGCCTGGACCTCGACATACCGCTGCACAAGGGGCCGGCGCCGCGGGTGGTGGTGGATTTCAGCGCCAATGGCGCACGGCTCAAGTTGAGTAACCCCACCCTGGAACTCAGCCAGCTGAGCGGCGCGTTCCGCTACGACACGGCCCTGGGCTTGAGCGCCGAAGATATTCGTGCCCGAGCGCTTGGCCACGCGCTGCGCGGCAAGGCCCGTGCGACAGGCAGCGGCGGGCAGGCGCGCAGTGTTATCGAAGCGCGCGGCCAGATGCCACTGGCCGAGCTGACGGCCTGGCTTGGCGTCACCCAAGCCGTGCCGCTGCAGGGCATCCTGCCCTACGACCTGCGGCTGACCCTGGATGGCATCGATAGCCAGCTTCGCGTGGACTCCAACCTGAAGGGGCTTGCCGTAGAGCTGCCGGCGCCGTTCGGCAAGGCCGCGAATGCCGAACGCACGGCGCAGTGGCGCATGAGCCTCGGTGGAAAGGAGCGCCGTTACTGGTTGGATTACGCTGAACTGGCCAGCCTGTCGTTCGCCGCAGCGCCGGGTGAGTTGGCTACAGGTCGCGGCGAACTGCGCCTGGGCGGCGGTGCGGCGTCCCTGCCCAGCGAAGCCGGGCTGCGCGTGCGTGGGCGCCTGACGGAACTGGATTGGGACGCCTGGCAGGCCGCGCTGAAACCCTACGCCAGCGTGCCGCACGAGGATGCGCAGCAGCTGTTTCGCGATGCGCAGCTGGAGATTGCGCGCTTTATCGGCTTTGGCAATACCCTCGACAACCTCTCGCTGCAGCTGCAGCGGGCGCCGGCGATGTGGGCCCTGACGCTGGATAGCGAGCGCCTGAAAGGCCGGATCAACCTGCCGGATGCACTGGCGGCGCCGATTGCGGTCGATCTCGACTACCTGCGTTTCCCCGCCGCGGAGCCACGTTTCAGCTCGCCCGACAAGGCGCCGGCGGCGGTGGAGGAGGAGAAGCCAGACCCGTTGCGCGATGTCGATCCCCGGCGCATCCCGGCGTTGGACGTGCACATCGCCAAGGTCATGCAGGGCGCCGAAGCGCTGGGCGCCTGGTCGCTGAAGATCAGACCGGATGCCCAGGGCGTGGCCTTCAATGAACTGGATCTCAACCTCAAAGGCCTGCACCTGAGTGGTAGCGGCGGTTGGCAGGGCGCTCCGGGTGCGACCAGCAGCTGGTACAAGGGGCGCTTGCAGGGCGAGGACCTGGCGGATGTATTGTTGGCCTGGGACTATTCCCCGACCGCCAGCAGTGAAAGTTTCCACCTAGATGTCGACGGCAACTGGCCGGGCTCGCCGGCCTGGGCCAGCATGAAGCGCTTTACCGGCAGCATGGATGCGAGCATGCGCAAGGGGCAATTCTCCGAGGTGCAGGGGCCTGCGTCGGCACTGCGAGTGTTCGGCCTGCTCAACTTCAACTCGATCGGTCGCCGGCTGCGCCTGGACTTTTCCGACCTGCTCGGCAAGGGGCTGAGCTACGATCGGGTCAAGGGGCTGCTGGTCGCCGAGAAAGGCGTGTTCACCACGCGTGAGCCGATCACCCTGACCGGCCCGTCGAGCAACCTCGAACTCAACGGTACCCTCGATATGGCCGATCAGATGATCGATGCCAAGCTGCTGGTGACCCTACCGGTCAGCAACAACCTGCCGCTGGCCGCGCTGATTGTCGGGGCGCCGGCGATAGGCGGCGCGCTGTTCGTTGCGGACAAACTGCTCGGTGATCGGATCGCGCGCTTCGCCAGCGTGCAGTACGACGTCAAAGGGTCGTTGTCGGATCCGCAGATCAGCTTCGATAAACCCTTCGAAAAGCCCAAATAAGTTATAGGCTGGGGCGTGGCGCAATTCTCTGCTCGCGCCGTTATCGTCTTTTCGTCAATGAGATGCCATGAACGTAGCCGTGATTCAAATGGTCAGCCAGGACGATGTACTGGCCAACTTACGCCAAGCCGCAGCGCTGCTGGAGCAGGCCGCCGCCGGTGGCGCGCGGCTGGCGGTGCTGCCGGAAAACTTCGCCGCCATGGGCCGTCGCGATCTGGCCGAGCTGGGCCGCCGCGAAGCCCTGGGCGAAGGGCCGATTCTGCCGTGGCTGAAGCAGACCGCCCGTGACCTCGGTTTATGGATAGTCGCCGGCACCTTACCCTTGCCGCCGCAAGGCCGGCCCGACGCCAAAGCCCATGCCTGCAGCCTGCTGATCGATGCCGAGGGGCAGCAGGCGGCGCGTTACGACAAGCTGCACCTGTTCGATGTGGATGTCGCCGACAGCCACGGCCGTTACCGCGAGTCCGATGACTTCGCCCACGGCGATCGACTGGTGGTGGCCGACACGCCGTTGGGTCGTTTGGGTTTGACGGTGTGCTATGACCTGCGCTTTCCTGAACTCTATGGCGCCTTGCGTGAGGCTGGTGCCGAGTTGATCAGTATTCCGGCGGCCTTTACCGCGGTAACCGGCGCCGCGCACTGGCAGGTACTGACCCGCGCGCGGGCCATCGAAACCCAGTGCTATGTCCTCGCCGCGGGCCAAGGTGGCAGCCACCCGGGTGGACGCGAGACGTTCGGCCATTCGGCGATCATTGACCCCTGGGGGCGGGTGCTGGCGGAGCAGGCGCAGGGCGAAGGTTGCCTACAGGCAGTGCGCGACCCGCTGGAGCAAGCAGCCATTCGCCAGCGCATGCCGGTGGCGCAGCACAAACGATTTTTCGCAGCAGCCGAGCCGCGGCTGCCCGATATAGAACGCAAATGAACGGGATAAAGCAGCCATGAGCGAGATGTTGTTGTCGGTTAGCGAGCACCTGCTGGGCCCCGGTGGCTTGAGTATCGAGCAACTGCCCGGGGTGTTGGGCGATCTGGCCGGCCCGGGTATCGATGCCGCCGATCTGTATTTTCAAAGCCAGGTTTCCGAGACCTGGGTGCTGGAGGACGGCATCGTCAAGGAGGGCAGTTTCCACCTCGATCAGGGCGTTGGCGTGCGCGCCCAGTCCGGCGAGAAAACCGGTTTCGCCTACAGCAATGCGATCACCGCCGACGCCTTGGCGCAGGCCGCGCAGGCCGCGCGCTCGATTGCCCGCGCCGGACAGAATGGTCAGGTCCGGGCCTTCAGCAGCCCGGCGGTGACCGCGCTGTATGGACACGACAACCCGTTGGACGTGATCGGGCGGGCGGAAAAGGTTGAATTGCTGAAGCAGGTCGACCAGGCCACCCGCGCCCTCGATCCGCGGATCAAACAGGTGACTGTGAGCCTTGCCGGGGTGTGGGACCGGGTCATGGTTGCCGCCGTCGATGGCAGCCTGGCCGCGGATATCAGGCCGCTGGTGCGTTTCAACGTCAGTGTCATAGTCGAGCAGAACGGTCGGCGCGAACGCGGCGGCCAGGGCGGCGGCGGGCGTACCGATTACCGCTATTTCATGCGGGAAGACCGCGCTATGGGCTATGCCCGCGAGGCGTTGCGCCAGGCCCTGGTCAATCTCGAGGCGATACCCGCGCCGGCCGGCAGCATGCCGGTGGTGATGGGCGCCGGCTGGTCCGGCGTGTTGCTGCACGAGGCGGTCGGCCACGGTCTGGAAGGCGATTTCAACCGCAAGGGCAGCTCGGCCTACAGCGGACGCATGGGCGAGAAGGTCGCCTCCAGCCTGTGCACCATCGTCGACGACGGCACCCTGGCCGAGCGCCGCGGCTCCCTGAGCATCGACGACGAAGGCACGCCGACCCAGTGCACCACGCTGATCGAGAACGGCGTGCTCAAGGGCTATATGCAGGACAAGCTGAATGCCCGCCTGATGGGCGTGGCCTGCACCGGCAACGGCCGTCGCGAGTCCTATGCGCACCTGCCGATGCCGCGCATGACCAATACCTACATGCTGGCCGGCGAAAGCGACCCGGAAGAAATCATCCGCTCGGTGAAGAAGGGCATCTATTGCGCCAACCTGGGCGGTGGCCAGGTGGATATCACCAGCGGCAAGTTCGTCTTCTCCACCAGCGAGGCCTACCTGATCGAGGACGGCAAGATCACCGCGCCGGTCAAGGGCGCGACGCTGATCGGCAACGGCCCGGAGGCGATGAGCAAGGTGTCGATGGTCGGCAACGACCTGGCTCTGGACAGCGGCGTTGGCACCTGCGGCAAGGACGGTCAGTCGGTGCCGGTAGGCGTTGGTCAGCCGACATTGAAGATCGATGCGATTACCGTGGGCGGCACGGCATGAAGCATGCCAAGCGCTGCAAGCCACAAGCTGCAAGGGAAAAACCGCCTTGCTCTTGCTTGCGGCTTGAAGCCTGTGGCTGCTTTAGCGCAACCCGCGCTGGGTTTCGTCGAGTTCGCGGATGTATTTGAAGATTTTGCGTGAGGCGGCCGGCGCCTTGTTCTGCGCCAGTTCATGCTGGGCCTGGCGAATCAGCTGGCGCAGGTGTTGCCGGTCGGCGTCGGGATAGTCGCCGACAAAGGCTTCCAGCGTTTCGTCGGTGCCGGTGATCAGCCGGTCGCGCCAGCGCTCCAGATTGTGGAAGCGCTCGTTGTACTGACGGGTGGAGGCGTCGAGTTGGTCGAGCAGGGTGAGGATGGCGTCGGTGTCCTGATCGCGCATCAGGCGCCCGATGAACTGGACGTGGCGTTTTTTCGCGGCGTTGGCGGTGTGCTTGGGCGCTTCGGCCAGGGCACGACGCAGTTCGTCGGTCAGCGGCAGCTTGTTCAGCAGGTCGGGTTTCAAGGTGGTCAGGCGCTGACCCAGTTCTTGCAGGGCATGCAGCTCGCGTTTGACCTGGGTTTTGCTCTTCTCGCCGGAGAAGTCGTCAAGGTATTCAGACATGAAGGTGGTCCAATGGAAAACGCCGTCATGATAGCAGCAAGTTTCCAATTGCAGCGTTCGGCGCCAGTGCCGTCATCGTGCCGATAATTGTTCAGGAGTTTTTATGAGTGCAGTAGATAGCGTTGGTCCTCAGGCCGTGCCTTTCTTGCAGGCCCAGGTCGAACAGATTATCGCCGAAGCGAAAAAGCAGGGCGCCAGCGCCTGCGAGGTCGCGGTATCGGCTGAGCAGGGTTTGTCCACCACGGTGCGTCAGGGTGAGGTGGAAACCGTCGAGTTCAATCGCGATCAGGGCTTCGGCATCACCCTGTATGTCGGCCAGCGCAAGGGTTCGGCGAGTACCTCGGCGAGCGGCGATGCGGCGATTCGCGAAACCGTGGCAGCGGCCCTGGCGATTGCCAAGCATGCGTCTGAAGACGAGTCCGCAGGGCTCGCCGATGCGGCGCTGATGGCCCGCGATCTGGCCGATCTGGATCTTTACCATGCCTGGGCGATCAGCCCGGAACAGGCCATCGAGCAGGCCCTGCGCTGCGAAGCCGCGGCCTTTGCTGCGGACAAGCGGATCAAGAATGCCGACGGCACCACGCTCAATACGCACCAGGGTTGCCGGGTTTACGGCAACAGTCACGGCTTTATCGGCGGTTACGCCAGCACCCGGCACAGCCTGAGCTGCGTGATGATTGCCGAAGCCGGCGGGCAGATGCAGCGCGATTACTGGTACGACGTCAATCGCCAAGGCGAGTTGTTGGCCGATGCCGTCGGTATCGGCCAACGTGCCGCCGAACGCGCGGTCAGCCGCCTCGGCGCGCGTCCGGTACCGACCTGTGAAGTGCCGGTGCTGTTTTCCGCCGAGTTGGCCACCGGCTTGTTCGGCAGCTTTCTCGCGGCGATTTCCGGCGGCAACCTGTACCGCAAGTCGTCGTTTCTCGAGGACACCCTGGGGCAGCAATTGTTTCCCGAGTGGTTGAGCCTGGATGAGCGTCCGCATATTCCTCGCGCGCTGGGTAGCGCCACCTTCGATGGCGATGGCCTGGCGACCTATGCCAAACACTTCGTCGAGCGCGGGGAGTTGCTGTCTTACGTTCTCGGCACCTATTCCGGACGCAAACTGGGCATGCCCAGTACGGCCAACGCCGGCGGCGTGCACAACCTGTTCGTCAGCCATGGCAGCGAAGATCAGCAAGCGCTGATCAAGCGCATGGGGCGCGGCCTATTGGTGACCGAATTGATGGGGCAGGGCCTGAATATGGTTACCGGCGATTATTCACGCGGAGCCGGCGGCTATTGGGTGGAAAACGGCGAGATTCAGTTCCCGGTGCAGGAAGTGACTATCGCCGGCAATATGCGCGATATGTTCAAGCAGATAGTCGCCGTTGGAAGCGATCTGGAGCTGCGCAGCAATATCCGCACCGGTTCGGTGCTGATCGAGCGGATGACGGTGGCGGGTAGCTAGGGCTATTGTTTCGTCAGCTTGCGTAGGGTGCGCCGCGCGCACCAGGCTTTTAAGTCAGTGGTGCGCACGGCGCACCCTACGGGTTATTGCGCCTACTCGCCTTCGTCGAAGTAGTTGTTGATCAGTTCGATCAGCGCACTCAGCGCATCCTCTTCCCGTTCGCCATCGGTATGCAGGTGGATGGCTGTGCCTTTGCCGGCCGCGAGCATCATTACCGCCATGATGCTTTTGCCGTCCACCAGGCTTTCCGGGCTACGACCTACTTTGACCTGACAGGGAAACTGCCCGGCCACGCCGACAAACTTGGCGGCTGCGCGTGCATGCAGCCCGAGTTTGTTGATGATGGTGATTTCACAGGAGGGCATCGCGCAATTCCTTAACTCAAGTCGCGGTGGCGAACCTGGACGTTCTTCAATAGGGGTTTGAGGGCTTCGCCCAGTCGGTTGGCCAGGTATACGGAGCGGTGGTGCCCGCCGGTACAGCCAATCGCAATGGTGACATAGGCGCGGTTGCTGGCGGCGAAGCGCGGCAGCCATTTCGTCAGGTAGGCGAAGACGTCCTGATACATCTCCTCGACATCGGCCTGGGCCGAGAGGTAGTCGACCACCGGCTGATCGAGCCCCGAAAAGTCGCGTAGATCCGGTTTCCAGTAGGGGTTGGGCAGGCAACGCACATCGAACACCAGGTCGGCATCCACCGGCATGCCACGCTTGAAGCCAAACGACTCGACCAGAAACGCCGTGCCCGGTTCGGGCTGGTTGAGCAGTCGTAGTTTCAGGCTGTCGCGCAACTGATACAGGTTGAGATGAGTGGTATCGATCTTCAGGTCAGCCAGATCGATGATAGGACCGAGCAGCAGGCTTTCGTCGGCGATCGCCTCGGCCAGCGAGCGGTTTTCATTGGTCAGCGGATGGCGTCTGCGGGTTTCGGAAAAGCGCTTGAGCAACGTCTCTTCGTCGGCATCCAGATAAATCACATCGCATTTGATGTGGCGCGCCCGCACTTCGTCGAGCAGCGTTGGAAAGCGTTTGAGCTGGCTGGGCAGGTTGCGTGCGTCGATCGATACCGCAACTTGCGGCAGCAGCGCTTCGGTGTGCAGCAGGGTGCGCTCGGCAAGCTCTGGCAGCAGGCCGGCGGGCAGGTTGTCGATACAATAAAAGCCGTTGTCTTCCAGCACATCGAGGGCGGTGCTTTTGCCGGAGCCGGAGCGACCGCTGACGATGATCAAACGCATGGGTCAGGCCCGATTGAGTTGGCTTTGCGTATCCACCACCACCTGATACAGAGCCTCGCTGTCCGGGGCTTGGCGCAGGCGTTCGCGCACATCGCTGCGATCGAGCATGCTGGCGATCTGACGGAGTAGCTCGAGGTGCTCGTCGGTGGCCGCTTCCGGTACCAACAGCACGAACAGCAGATCCACCGGGGCGCCGTCGATGGCGTCGAAGTCGACCGCCGCATCCAGTCTCAGCACCGCACTGATGGGTGCGTTGCAGCCAGGCAAGCGGCAGTGGGGAATGGCGATGCCGTTGCCGAAACCGGTCGAGCCGAGCTTTTCGCGGGCTATAAGGCTTTCAAAGATGTCCTGGCCATCGAGATCGGGCAGCTCGTGCGCGACCAGATTGGCAATTTGTTCGAGGACGCGTTTTTTACTGCCGCCCGGCACGTTCACCAGGGAACGGCCGGGGGTCAGGATATTTTCAAGTCGGATCATAGGAGGTAGGCGATGTCAGCGGGCCATTGCGCCCTGCTGACGGTCGAGCTGCTTTTCCTTGTGCTTGATGAGTTGTCGGTCGAGTTTGTCGGTCAGTAAATCAATGGCGGCGTACATGTCGTCATGTTCCGCGTTGGCGACGACTTCGCCGCCGGCAATGTGCAGGGTGGCTTCGATTTTCTGCTTGAGCTTCTCGACCTCCATAATGACCTGCACATTGGTGATCTTGTCGAAGTGGCGCTCCAATCGGCCGAGTTTTTCGTCGATGTAGTCGCGCAGGGCGTCGGTCACATCCAGCTGGTGTCCACTGATGTTGACTTGCATACCGCATTCTCCTTGTTGCCGTGCATGAGAGACAGGCCAACGGCCTGCCACCGGAACACTGGGGCGTGGAAGACTCTAACGACCTGAGCCTGGCACTGGCGTAATCGGCTTATTGGCAGTATGGCTGCTTTCGGCGAAATACGGAGCCGGATATGCGGTGTTATCGATCTTCCATGTCGTGCTGCCTACATCAATCGCTTGCGTTCGCTGGAGGGCGCGATACCGAGGGATTCGCGGTACTTGGCGACTGTGCGGCGAGCTACTTGGATGCCTTGTGCCTCCAGTAAACCAGCGATCTTGCTGTCGCTCAACGGCTTTTTTGCATTTTCCGCGGCAACCAGTTTTTTGATGATCGCGCGGATCGCGGTCGACGAGCATTCGCCGCCTTCCGCGGTGCTGACATGGCTGGAGAAGAAGTATTTCAGCTCGTAGATACCGCGCGGGGTGTGCATGAATTTCTGCGTGGTGACGCGCGAAATGGTCGACTCGTGCATACCCACCGCCTCGGCGATATCGTGCAGTACCAGCGGTTTCATCGCTTCATCGCCATAATCGAGGAAGCCGCGCTGATGCTCGACGATCTGCGTGGCGACCTTCATCAGCGTCTCGTTGCGGCTCTGCAGGCTCTTGATGAACCAGCGGGCCTCCTGCAACTGATTGCGCATGAAGGTGTTGTCGACGCTGGAGTCGGCGCGTTTGACGAAGCCGGCGTACTGCGCATTGACCCGCAGGCGCGGCATGGCTTCCTGGTTCAATTCCACCAGCCAGCGGTCGTTGTGCTTGCGCACGATAACGTCGGGCACCACGTATTCCGGCTCGCTGGATTCGATTTGCGAGCCGGGGCGCGGGTTGAGGCTCTGGATCAGCTCGATGACCTGGCGCAGTTCGTCTTCCTTGAGCCGCATGCGTCGCATCAGCTGGCTGTAATCACGCCCGCCGAGCAAGTCGAGGTAATCGCTGGCCAGGCGCTGCGCTTCGCTCAACCATGGGGTTTTTGCCGGTAACTGGCGCAGTTGCAGGAGCAGGCATTCGCCCAGGTTGCGCGCGGCTATTCCGGCCGGCTCGAACTGCTGGATGCGATGCAGTACGGCTTCGACCTCGTCCAGTTCGATGTCCAGATCCGGGTCAAAGGCTTCGAGGACTTCTTCCAGGGTTTCTTCCAGATAACCCTGTTCGTTGATGCAGTCGATCAGGGTGACCGCGATCAGCCGGTCCTTGTCCGACATCGGCGCCAGGTTGAGCTGCCAGAGCATGTGGCTTTGCAGGCTTTCGCCGCTGGAGGTGCGGGTGGTGAAATCCCAGTCGTCATCGTCGCTGCTGCTCGGCAGGCTGCTGGCGCTGGTTTGGTAAATGTCTTCCCAGGCGGTATCGACCGGCAGTTCGTTGGGGATGCGCTCGCCCCAGTCGCCATCTTCCAGGTTGTCCACGGTTTGCGTGTTTTCCTGGTAGGTGGTTTCCTGAAACGGTGTTTCGGCCTGCTGCTCCGTGTTCGAGTTGCTTTCGGCGCCATCGGCCATGGGGTCCGAATTATCGTAATCTTCGCCGTCTTCCTGACGCTCGAGCATTGGATTGGACTCCAACGCCTCCTGGATTTCCTGTTGCAGATCCAGGGTGGACAGTTGGAGTAGGCGGATGGCCTGTTGCAGCTGCGGGGTCATCGTCAGCTGCTGGCCCATTCTCAGGACTAGCGATGGTTTCATTGCAGACCTTATTTACCGGCGTCTATGTGCAATCCACTACAGGGCGCCGAAACGCCACTAGGAAGCAAATTATATGCCTGATCTTTAGTGAGTTGCCTAGCGCTAGCGGCTGTTTGGCTAAGAAAAACCGCTGTTACAAGCGGAATTCATGCCCCAGGTAAACTTCTTTGACCGTCTGGTTCGCCAGAATGGCTTCTGCACCGCCCTCGGCGATCAATTGGCCGTCATTCACAATATAGGCGGTTTCGCAGATATCCAGGGTCTCGCGCACATTGTGGTCGGTGATCAATACGCCGATCCCCTTGGCCTTGAGGTGATGAATGATCTGCTTGATATCGCCGACCGAAATCGGATCGACGCCGGCGAAGGGTTCGTCGAGCAGGATGAATTTCGGTGCGGTGGCCAAGGCGCGGGCAATTTCCACGCGGCGCCGCTCGCCACCGGACAGGCTCATGCCGAGGTTGTCGCGGATATGGCTGATATGGAATTCCTGCAGCAGGCTTTCCAGCTCCTTGCGGCGTGCGGCCCGGTCGAGATTCTTGCGCGTTTCCAGAATGGCCATGATGTTGTCGGCGACGCTGAGCTTGCGAAAGATCGAGGCTTCCTGCGGCAGGTAACCGATCCCTGCGCGGGCGCGGCCATGCATGGGTTGATGGCTGACGTCGTGGTCGTCGATCAGAACGCGGCCCTGATCGGCCTGTACCAGGCCGACGATCATGTAGAAACAGGTGGTTTTGCCGGCGCCGTTAGGGCCAAGCAGGCCGACGATCTGGCCGCTGTCAATGCTCAGGCTGACATCGCGAACGACCTGTCGGCCTTTGTAGCTCTTTGCCAGGTGCTGGGCTCTCAAAGTTGCCATTGCTACTGGGCCTGCTGTTCGGCTGGAGGGTTTTTCGGCTTGATTACCATGTCGATACGCGGGCGTGGCGTGGTGACGTTGACCCCATTGGCGCGACCGGCGTTGACGATCTGGCGCTGGGTGTCATAGACGATCTTCTCGCCCTGGAAGGTGTTGCCTTCCTGAATGACCTTGGCCTGGTCGATCAATACGATGCGCTCGTTGGCGGCGAAATACTGGATGGTCAGGCCGTAGGCCTTGACGATCTGCTTGTCCGGAGCCGGCTTTTGTTCGTAGTAGGCCGGTTTGCCGACGGCGGTGAATACCTCGATATCGCCCTGGGCATTTTGCGTGATGGTCACCTTGTCGCCGGTGATCTTCAGGGTGCCTTGGGTGATCACGACGTCGCCGCGATAGACCGCCACGCCTTGTTTGTCGTCGAGTTCCGCGGTATCCGCCTGTACTCGGATCGGCTGCTCGCGATCGCTTGGCAATGCCCAGGCGGTAGCGCTTCCGAGCGCGATGCCCAAGCTGAGCAGAAGGGGGAAGGTTTTAACGAACCTCATGCTGGCCTCTTACGTTGGACAGCAGGAGCATCCTGCCGTCATTCAAATACGCTTTCATTCCTTGTGCCGTGGTGACCCCATTGGCGGCGTCGATTCTAACGGCTTGCTTGGTCTGCGCATATTCCTTCTCGGGAAATACCGTCAGGCGACTGGTGGTGAGGATCGTCGGGCGGCCCTTGGCGTCGACACGCTCGACGCGCACCTTGTCGATCAATTCCACTTCGGTGCCCTTGGGGGTGACTTCGCCGCGCTCGCTACGGACTTTCCAGGGCAGCTCGGTGCCGCGGTACAAATCCATATTCGGGCTGGTCAGCAGGGTGACGTCGCTGGCTTTGACGTGCTCGACCTTGGTTGCCTTCATACGGTAGTGCACTTTGCCATCTTGCTGGTATTGCACGGTGTTGGCATTGAGCACATAGAAGTCGATGGGGTTTTCGTTGCCCGTTTTAGCGGGGTGTTCGGCGAAGCTTTCGGGGCTGATATTCCAATAGCCCACCGCCACCAGAAGCGCGGCGGCGATTGTGAACAGTGCGAATGTGAGAAGTTTACGCAGCATGAGAGGCTCTTATAGATAGGCGGACTGTGCAGCGTCGAGGTTGCCCTGGGCACGCATGATCAGCTCGCAGAACTCACGCGCCGCGCCTTCTCCGCCGCGCGCTCGGGTGACCGCATGGGCGTGCTGGCGAACGAAGCTGTCGGCGCTGGCGACCGCCATGCCCAGGCCGACCCTGCGGATCACTGGAAGGTCCGGCAGGTCGTCTCCGAGGTAGGCGACGTGTTGATAGTCTAGGCCCAGTTCGCCAAGAAGCTCGTCGAGCACCACGAGCTTGTCTTCGCGGCCCTGATACAGGTGCTGGATGCCGAGGTTCTGCGCGCGGCGCTCGACCACCGGGGTCTTGCGGCCGCTGATAATGGCGGTGCGCACACCCGAGGCGATGAGCATCTTGATGCCGTGGCCGTCGAGCGTGTTGAAGGTCTTGAATTCGCTACCGTCGACCAGGAAGTAGAGCTTGCCGTCGGTGAGTACGCCGTCGACGTCGAAAATCGCCAGCTTGATGGCTTGCGCGCGTTGTTGCAGGTCGGCACTGATTGCGTCCATTTACATCACTCCGGCGCGGAGCAGGTCGTGCATGTTCAGTGCACCGACCGGCCGTTCGTCATCGTCGATGACCACCAGAGAACTGATCTTGTGGTCTTCCATTATTTTCAGCGCCTCGGCGGCGAGCATTTCGGCGCGGGCGACTTTGCCGTGTACGGTCATCACTTCGTCGATGGTCGCCTGGCGCACATCGACCCCGCGGTCCAGCGCGCGGCGCAGGTCGCCGTCGGTGAACACTCCGGCCAGACGCTTGTGCTCATCCATCACCACGGTCATGCCCAGGCCTTTTTCGGTCATTTCCAGAAGCGCCTCGCGCAATGCGGTACCGCGCTGCACGGTCGGCAGGCTGTCACCGGCATGCATGACGTTCTCCACCTTCAGCAGCAGGCGTCGGCCCAGAGCGCCGCCGGGGTGGGAGAAGGCGAAGTCTTCGGCGGTGAAACCGCGGGCTTCGAGCAGGGCGATGGCCAGGGCATCGCCCAGCACCAGGGAAACGGTGGTGGAAGAGGTCGGTGCCAGGTTCAGCGGGCAGGCCTCCTGGGAAACGCGGGCGTCGAGGTTGACCTCGGCGGCTTTGGCCAGCGGCGAGTCCGGGTTGCCGGTCATGCTGATCAGGGTGATGCCCAAGCGCTTGATCAGCGGCAGCAGGGTGACGATTTCCGCGGTCGAGCCCGAGTTGGACAGGGCCAGCACCACGTCGTCGCGGGTGATCATGCCCATGTCGCCGTGGCTGGCTTCTGCCGGATGGACGAAAAACGCAGTGGTGCCGGTACTGGCCAGGGTGGCGGCGATCTTGTTGCCAACATGCCCTGATTTGCCCATGCCGACCACCACCACGCGGCCCTTGCTGGCCAGAATCAGTTCGCAGGCGCGGATGAAGTCGCCATCGATGCGCTGCAGCAACTCTTCTACGGCCTCCAGTTCAAGGCGAATGGTGCGTTGCGCCGATTTGATCAATTCACTGGCCTGGGTCATCTGAATGGCTTCTTGATAGCTGGTAAGGACATGATGATTAAAAAGGCGGCGATTATAGCGGGAAAGGCGCTCGGGCTCACCTGTCAATCCTCCGCTCATTACTTGCGCATGCTCGAACAATCGCGGTTTGTCACATCTTCGACCTTTGGTGCGGCAATTGCTCAGTGCTATAGTGCGCGGCCATTTTCGCCAAGGTGCATATGGCAGTGCCCTTTTCCTGGGGCGATGCGTCTTCCAGGGAAGCGTTAAGCAAGGAGTCCAGATGAGCGCCGACAAACAGTTTGCAGTCGAGCTGAAAGGCGTCAGTTTCAAGCGTGGCGACCGCGCAATTTTTGACAATATCGATCTGTCCATCCCGCGCGGCAAAGTCACCGGGATCATGGGCCCGTCCGGCTGCGGCAAGACCACCCTGCTGCGCCTGATCGCCGCCGAACTCAGGCCCAGCAAGGGCGAAGTCTGGGTCAATCAGCAGAATCTGCCGACCCTGTCGCGTGGCGAGCTGTTCGATATGCGCAAGCAGATGGGCGTGCTGTTCCAGAGTGGTGCGCTGTTCACCGATCTGGATGTATTCGAAAACGTCGCGTTTCCCCTGCGCGTGCACACCCAGCTGCCCGACGAAATGATCCGCGACATTGTACTGATGAAGCTGCAGGCCGTTGGTTTGCGTGGCGCTGTCGACTTGATGCCGGATGAGCTGTCGGGCGGTATGAAGCGCCGGGTTGCGCTGGCTCGGGCGATTGCCCTCGATCCGCAGATTCTCATGTATGACGAACCCTTCGTTGGTCAGGACCCGATCGCCATGGGCGTGCTGGTGCGTCTGATCCGCCTGCTCAACGATGCGTTGGGCATCACCAGCATCGTCGTCTCCCATGATCTGGCGGAAACCGCGAGTATCGCCGATTACCTGTACATCGTCGGCGATACCCAGGTACTCGGGCAGGGTACGCCGGACGAGCTGATGAATTCGCAAAACCCGCGGGTGCGCCAGTTCATGCAGGGCACTCCGGACGGACCAGTGCCGTTTCACTATCCCGCGGCGAGTTACCGCGACGATTTATTGGGAGGGCGCTGATGCGCAAGGTATCTGCAGTCGAGCGGGTTCGCCTGTTCGGTCGTGCGGGGATCGATGTGGTCGCTACGCTCGGGCGCTCGTTCGTGTTCCTGCTGCGCGCGATTTTCGGCCGCGGCACCACCGGTCATTCCTGGCAGTTGTTGACCAAGCAGCTTTACGCGGTTGGCGTGATGTCTCTGGCGATCATCGTGGTCTCGGGGATTTTCATCGGCATGGTGCTGTCCCTGCAGGGCTTCAGCATTCTGGCCAAGTACGGCTCCGAGCAAGCGGTCGGGCAGATGGTCGCCCTGACCCTGTTGCGCGAACTGGGTCCGGTGGTGACCGCGCTGTTGTTCGCCGGGCGCGCCGGTTCGGCGTTGACCGCCGAGATCGGCAATATGAAGTCCACCGAACAGCTGTCCAGTCTGGAAATGATCGGCGTCGACCCGCTGAAATACATCGTTGCGCCGCGTTTGTGGGCCGGTTTCATCTCGATGCCGCTGTTGGCGATGATCTTCAGCGTGGTCGGTATCTGGGGCGCAGCGATGGTCGCCGTGGACTGGCTCGGGGTATACGAGGGCTCGTTCTGGGCCAATATGCAAAGCAGCGTTTATTTCCGCGAAGACGTGCTCAACGGTGTGATCAAGAGCATCGTTTTCGCCTTCGTGGTGACCTGGATCGCGGTATTTCAAGGTTATGACTGCGAGCCGACTTCGGAAGGCATCAGTCGTGCCACAACGCGTACCGTTGTCTATGCCTCGCTCTCGGTGCTGGGGCTGGACTTTATTTTGACCGCTTTGATGTTTGGAGACTTCTGATGATGCAAAACCGCACCCTGGAAGTTGGTGTCGGCCTGTTCCTGCTGGCAGGGTTGCTGGCCCTGTTGCTGTTGGCGCTGCGTGTCAGCGGCCTGACGATGGGCGACAGCGATGGCACCTATAAGGTTTATGCTCATTTCGACAACATTGCCGGTCTGACCGTCAGGGCCAAGGTAACCATGGCCGGCGTGACCATCGGCAAGGTGACGGCGATTGATCTGGATCGCGACAGCTACACCGGTCGCGTGACCATGGCGCTCGACAAGGACGTGAACAACCTGCCGCTCGATTCCACCGCCTCGGTGCTTACCGCCGGGCTGCTCGGCGAGAAGTACATCGGCATCAGTGTTGGCGGCGAGGAGGAGGTGCTCGAAGATGGCGGTACCATCTACGACACCCAGTCGTCGCTGGTGCTGGAAGATCTGATCGGTAAATTCCTGCTCAATTCGGTCAATAAAGACCAGGCCAAATGATGAGGATGCGGACAATGATTAAATCGCTGCGTAACAGTTTATTGGTGCTGCTGGCCGCACTGCCGTTGCTGGCCGTCGCCGCCCCGGCGGCCCATGAGGTCGTGCAACAAACCACCGACGCGCTGCTGGCGGATTTGAAAGCCAATAAAGAGCGCTATCGCAGCGACCCGGGGGCTTTTTATCAAGCGTTGAACGATATTCTCGGCCCCGTGGTGGATGTCGACGGTATTTCCCGCGGCGTCATGACGGTGCGCTATTCGCGCCAGGCCACGCCGGAGCAGATGGAGCGCTTTCAGGAAAACTTCAAGCGTAGCCTGATGCAGTTCTACGGTAATGCCTTGCTCGAATACAACAATCAGGACATCCGCGTGCTGCCGGCCAGCGGTGCTCAGGATCCGAAGCGTGCCGCGGTCAATATGGAAATCACCGATGGCAAGGGCGTCGTCTATCCGCTGTCCTACACCATGGTCAACGACGGCGGCACCTGGAAGATGCGCAATGTGATCATCAATGGCATCAATGTCGGCAAGCTGTTCCGCGACCAGTTCGCGCAGTCCATGCAAAACCACAGCAACGATCTGGACAAGGTTATCGCCACCTGGGCGGAAACCGTGGCCAAGGCCCGCGAAACCAAGGGCGAGTCGTGAGTCGGGCGAGTATCGTCGAGCAGGCGCCGGGTGCTTTCCAGTTACTCGGCGTGCTCGATTACCTGAGCGGTCCGGAGTTGCGTGAGCAGGGCGCGCACCTGATCGGCGCCAGTCAGGCCTCGGTCTGCACGGTCGATTGTGAGGGCGTGAAGAAATCCAGTAGCGTCGGTCTGGCACTGTTGTTGGCGTTTATGCGTGACGCGAGTGCCGCGGGTAAAACCCTGACGGTAAAGAATCTGCCCGAGGATATGCGCGGCATCGCTGGCGTCTGCGAGCTGCTCGAGCTGCTGCCGCTCGAGTCCTGAGCCCTTGCGCTCGCCGTGCTTGGTCGGCCTATCACCATGCGGGGTTCGCAGGTGCGGGGCTTTTTTTGTATGATGCTCGCCCCGCAGGCCGCGGAAGCCGGTTAGGCTGATCCGCTTAGGCCGACTAACATTCCGACAGGTTGCCCCGCTCTGCTGTCGTTAATCCATGCATTGATCCGAGGTTGAGCATGCAGGCCTTAGAAGTAAAAAGCCTCCTGGAGGCTAAATTGCCGAACACCCAGGTAGAAGTTGAAGGCGAAGGCTGCAACTTTCAATTGAGCCTCATCAGTGACGAACTGGCCGGTCTCAGCCCGGTCAAGCGCCAGCAGCAGATTTACGCCCACCTGAACGCCTGGATCGCCGATGGCAGCATCCATGCCGTGAGCATGAAATTCTTCAGCCGTGCCGATTGGGCTGCGCGCTCCTAAACCGAGAGAATCATGGACAAACTGATTATTACCGGCGGCGTGCGCCTCGATGGCGAAATCCGCATCTCCGGGGCGAAGAACTCTGCCCTGCCGATTCTCGCCGCGACCCTGCTGGGCGACGCGCCCATCACCATCTGCAACCTGCCGCACCTGCACGACATCACCACCATGATCGAGCTGTTCGGGCGCATGGGCATCGAGCCGATCATCGACGAGAAGCTCAGCGTGGAAGTGGATGCGCGGGCGATCAAGACCCTGGTCGCGCCTTATGAGCTGGTCAAGACCATGCGCGCCTCGATCCTGGTGCTCGGCCCCATGGTCGCGCGCTTCGGCGAGGCCGAAGTGGCGCTGCCCGGCGGTTGCGCGATCGGCTCGCGTCCGGTCGACCTGCACATCCGTGGTCTTGAAGCCATGGGCGCGATCATCGATGTCGAAGGCGGCTATATCAAGGCCAAGGCGCCGGAAGGCGGTTTGCGCGGTGCGCATTTCTTCTTCGATACCGTGAGTGTGACCGGTACCGAAAACATCATGATGGCCGCCACCCTGGCCAAGGGCCGTAGCGTGTTGGAAAACGCCGCGCGCGAACCTGAAGTGGTGGACCTGGCCAACTGCCTGATCGCCATGGGCGCGAAGATTTCCGGTGCCGGCACCGACACCATCACCATCGATGGCGTCGAACGCCTCGGCGGCGCGCGCTTCAGTGTGATGCCCGACCGTATCGAAACCGGCACTTATCTGGTGGCCGCTGCCGCTACCGGCGGTCGGGTCAAGTTGAAAGACACCGATCCGACCACCCTGGAAGCGGTGCTGTCCAAACTGCAGGAAGCCGGCGCGGAAATCACCACTGGCGCCGACTGGATCGAGCTGGACATGAAGGGCAAGCGGCCAAAAGCGGTGAACGTGCGCACCGCACCTTATCCGGCGTTTCCGACCGATATGCAGGCCCAGTTCATCGCTCTCAACGCGATTGCCGAGGGCACCGGCACGGTGATCGAAACCGTGTTCGAGAACCGCTTCATGCACGTGCATGAAATGATCCGCATGGGCGCGCACATTCTTGTCGAAGGCAACACCGCCATCGTCACCGGTAGCGAGACGCTCAAGGGCGCGCCAGTGATGGCCACTGACCTGCGCGCCTCGGCCAGCCTGGTGATCGCGGCGCTGGTCGCCGAGGGCGACACCCTGATCGATCGCATCTACCACATCGACCGTGGTTACGAATGCATCGAGGAAAAACTACAACTGCTCGGCGCGAAAATCCGCCGCGTTCCGGGTTGATACCATGCTGACTATCGCGCTTTCCAAAGGCCGGATTCTCGACGACACCCTGCCGCTGCTCGCGGCGGCGGGTATCGAGCCGACCGAAAACCCGGATAAAAGCCGCAAGCTGATCATTCCGACCACCCTGGACGATGTGCGCCTGCTGATCGTCCGCGCCACCGATGTGCCGACCTATGTCGAGCACGGCGCCGCCGATCTCGGCGTGGCCGGCAAGGATGTGTTGATGGAGTACGGCGGCCAGGGTTTGTACGAGCCGCTGGATCTGCGTATCGCCCGCTGCAAGCTGATGACCGCCGGTGCGGTCGGTGCTCCCGAGCCCAAGGGCCGGCTGCGTGTGGCCACCAAGTTCGTCAACGTAGCCAAGCGCTATTACGCCGAGCAGGGTCGCCAGGTCGACATCATCAAGCTCTACGGCTCGATGGAACTGGGGCCGCTGGTGGGCTTGTCCGACAAGATCATCGACGTGGTCGACACCGGCAACACCCTGCGCGCCAACGGTCTTGAAGCTCAGGAGCTGATCGCCCACATCAGCTCACGGCTGATCGTCAACAAGGCGTCGATGAAGATGCAGCACGCGCGCATTCAGGCGCTGATCGAGACCCTGCGCGAAGCGGTCGAGTCGCGACATCCCAGCTAAGACCTTCCGCGCGGCAATAGGTCGCGCATGCCTATCCGTGTCATAGCCAGAATTCTCAGGTGCCCGCGCGGAGCGGCTGGTACTCTACGGGCGCCTGAGCATTTGCCAATTACGAGGCCCGCTATGACCGCACCTATCGCCATCCGCCGACTCAATGCCGCTGACCAGGATTTCGCTCGTCATCTGGATCATCTGCTGAGCTGGGAAAGCGTCTCGGACGATGCGGTCAACCAGCGCGTGCTGGACATCATCAAGGCCGTGCGCGAGCGCGGCGATGCCGCCCTGGTTGAGTTCACCCAGAAGTTCGACGGTCTGGAAGTTGCCGGCATGGCCGACCTGATCCTGCCGCGCGAACGCCTGGAATTGGCCCTGAGCCGCATTACCGCGGAGCAGCGCGAGGCGCTGGAAATCGCCGCCGAGCGCGTGCGCAGCTACCACGAAAAGCAGAAGCAGGACTCCTGGAGCTACACCGAGGCCGATGGCACGGTGCTCGGGCAGAAGGTCACGCCGCTGGATCGCGCCGGTCTCTACGTGCCTGGCGGTAAGGCGTCTTATCCATCCTCGGTGTTGATGAACGCGATTCCGGCCAAGGTTGCTGGGGTGCCGGAAGTGGTGATGGTGGTGCCGACCCCGCGCGGCGAGCTCAACGAGCTGGTGCTGGCCGCCGCCTGCATCTCCGGAGTCGACCGGGTGTTCACCATCGGCGGCGCCCAGGCCGTCGCGGCGCTGGCCTATGGCACAGAAAGCGTGCCGCCGGTGGACAAGATCGTCGGCCCCGGCAACATCTATGTCGCCACCGCCAAGCGCCATGTGTTCGGCAAGGTCGGCATCGACATGATCGCCGGACCCTCGGAAATCCTGGTGGTGTGCGACGGCCAGACCGACCCGGACTGGATCGCCATGGACCTGTTCTCCCAGGCCGAGCACGACGAGGATGCCCAGTCGATTCTGCTCAGCCCGGATGCTGCGTTTCTCGATCGCGTCGCCGCTAGCATCGCCAGATTGCTGCCGACCATGGAGCGCGCCGAAATCATTCGTGCGTCCCTCGAAGCCCGTGGCGCGCTGATCCAGGTCGCCGATATGGCGCAGGCCATCGAGGTGGCCAACCGTATCGCGCCGGAACACCTGGAGCTTTCGGTGGAAAACCCCGAGCAATATTTGCCGCAGATTCGTCATGCCGGGGCGATCTTTATGGGCCGTTACACCGCCGAGGCCTTGGGCGACTATTGCGCTGGGCCGAACCACGTATTGCCGACGTCCGGTACCGCGCGCTATTCCTCGCCGCTGGGTGTTTACGACTTCCAGAAGCGCTCGTCGATCATCCATTGCTCGGCCGCGGGTGCCTCCGAACTGGGCAAGACCGCATCGGTGCTGGCCCGCGGCGAGTCGCTGACCGCCCACGCACAAAGCGCCGAATACCGCATCAAATGAGGTAGGGTGCGCCGCGCGCACCTTCTGATTACCCTGGGTGCGCCGACGTACCCCACGCATTTCGAGGAGAGAAGGGCAGATGAGCAAATTCTGGAGCCCCTTCGTCAAAGACCTGGTGCCCTATGTGCCGGGTGAGCAGCCGAAGCTGGCCAAGCTGGTCAAGCTCAATACCAATGAAAACCCCTATGGTCCGTCGCCCAAGGCGCTGGCCGCGATGCAGGCGGAGCTCAACGACAACCTGCGCCTGTACCCGGATCCCAATGGCGAGCGCCTCAAGCAGGCGGTAGCCGACTACTATGGGGTGCAGCCCGCCCAGGTGTTCGTCGGCAACGGCTCCGACGAAGTCCTGGCGCATGCCTTCCACGGTCTGTTCCAGCACGACAAGCCGCTGCTGTTCCCGGATATCAGTTACAGCTTCTACCCGGTGTATTGCGGCCTGTATGGCATTGCCTGCGAGCAGATAGCGCTGGATGAGCAGTTCCAGATTCGCGTCGAAGACTATGCGCGGCCCAACGGCGGCATCGTCTTCCCCAACCCCAACGCGCCGACCGGTTGCGTGCTGGCGCTGGATGCCATCGAGCGCTTGCTGGCGGCCAACCCGGATTCGGTGGTGCTGGTGGACGAGGCCTATATCGACTTCGGTGGCCAGAGTGCCATCGCTCTGGTGGATAGGTACCCGAATCTGCTGGTCAGCCAGACGCTGTCCAAGTCGCGCTCGCTGGCTGGCCTGCGGGTCGGTTTCGCCGTCGGCCACCCGGACCTGATCGAGGCGCTGGAGCGGATCAAGAACAGCTTCAACTCCTACCCGCTGGATCGCCTGGCGATTGCTGGGGCAGCCGCGGCATTCGAGGATCGCGCCTATTTCGAGCAGACCTGCCGTCAGGTCATCGACAGCCGCGAAGCGGTCGTGGCCGGTCTGCAGGCGTTGGGCTTCGAGGTACTGCCTTCGGCCGCCAACTTCGTCTTCGCCCGCCACCCGCACAAGGATGCCGCGACCCTGGCTGCCGGCCTGCGCGAGCAGGGCGTGATAGTGCGGCATTTCAAGCAGGCGCGCATCGATCAGTTCCTGCGCATCAGCATCGGCGCGCCGGAGCAGAATCAGGCACTGCTGGACGCGCTGCAGGACCTGTAGGGCGCCATTGAAAAAGCCGCAGCGGGATCGCCCGGCTGCGGCTTTTTTATGCCTGGACGAAATCCCGTCCGGGTGCGGCGCTATTTGCGTTCGGTGTCGTTGGCGGGCGGTCGCACGCCAATCTCCGCGGTCAGGTCCATGCGCTTGCCGTTACGCATGATTTCGATATGGACCCGCTCGCCCGGCTTGGCCTGTGCCACCTGGTTCATCGAGCGGCGCCCGTCGCCGGCGGGCTGGCCATCGATATTGAGGATCAGATCGCCTGGTTGCAGGCCGGCCTTCTGCGCCGGGCCGTCACGGTAGATGCCGGCGACGACGATCCCCGGATTGCCTTCCAGGCCAAAGGATTCCGCCAGTTCCGGGGTCAGCGGTTGTACTTCGATGCCCAGCCAACCCCGGATCACCTGACCGTTCTCGATGATTGCACGCATGACCTCCAGCGCCAGCTTGACCGGGATGGCGAAGCCGATCCCTTGCGAACCACCGGAGCGGGAGAAAATCGCGGTGTTGATGCCGACCAGGTTGCCGTAGGCGTCGATCAGGGCGCCGCCGGAATTGCCGGGGTTGATCGCTGCATCGGTCTGGATGAAATCCTCGTAGGTATTGAGGCCCAGCTGATTACGCCCAGTGGCGCTGATGATGCCCATGGTCACCGTCTGGCCGACGCCGAACGGGTTGCCGATGGCCAGGGTAACGTCGCCGATACGGATGTTGTCCGAACGGCCCAGGGTAATTGCCGGCAGGTTTTCCAGGTCGATCTTGAGCACCGCGAGATCGGTTTCCGGGTCGCTGCCGATAATTCGCGCCAAGGTTTCGCGGCCGTCCTTGAGTGCCACCACGATCTGGTCGGCACCGCTGACTACATGGTTGTTGGTCAGCAGGTAGCCTTCCGAGCTCATGATCACCGCCGAGCCGAGGCTGGACTCCATGCGCCGCTGCTTGGGCAGGTTATCGCCGAAGAACTTGCGGAACTGCGGATCTTCGAACAGCGGGTGGGAAGGTTTGTTGGCGAACTTGGTGCTGTAAAGGTTGGCCACCGCGGGGGAGGCGGTATCCACGGCGCGGGCATAGGACACCGGGCCTTCCTGGTTGCCCTGATAGGCTGGCGCCTGGCGCAGCTGCACGTCATGGGCCGGCATACCGACCCATTGTGGGTAATACTGGATGACCAGCAACGCGAGCAATACGCCTACCAGCAGGGGCCAGCCGAGAAAACGCAGGGCCTTGAGCATCAATCGAATCCTGAGGGTTGCGAGGGCCGGGTGGGGCCCTTAAGGTGCGCCATTATAGAAGGCCGTGTAGCAATAAAGCAGCGGTCTGTACCAACGTTTGAGGAATAACAATGGCTATTGCCCTCACAACTTTGCAGGAAGAGGCCGACCGTTACCTGGACATCGCACGAGTCGCCGACTACTGCCCCAACGGCCTGCAGGTCGAGGGGCGGCCTCAGGTACGGCGGATCGTCAGCGGGGTAACCGCCAGCCAGGCGCTGATCGACGCCGCAGTCGAGGCCGAGGCCGATGTGCTGCTGGTGCACCATGGCTATTTCTGGAAGGGCGAGAACCCCTGTGTCATCGGAATGAAGCAACGGCGCCTGAAAACCTTGCTGACCAACGATATCAGCCTGTTGGCGTACCATCTTCCCCTCGATCTGCACCCTGAGGTGGGCAATAACGTGCAACTGGCCGCGCAGTTGGATATTACCGTCGAAGGTCCGCTGGAACCGGATAATCCGCGTACCGTCGGTCTGGTCGGCTCGCTTGGCGAAGCCATGAGCGCCGCCGATTTCGCCCGGCGGGTGCGCGATGTCCTGGGGCGCGAACCGCTGGTGGTCGATGGCGGCGAGATGATTCGACGTATCGGTTGGTGCACGGGGGGCGGTCAGGGCTATATCGACCAGGCCATTGCCGCCGGGGTTGACCTCTACCTGACTGGCGAGGCTTCCGAGCAGACGTTCCACAGTGCCAGGGAAAACGGCATCAGTTTTATCGCCGCCGGCCACCACGCCACCGAACGCTACGGCGTGCGGGCGCTGGGCGATTATCTGGCGCGACACTTCGCCCTCGAACACCTGTTTATCGACTGCCCGAATCCAATCTAGATATATCGACCCGGGCGCGCCGGGAACCTGGTGTTCGGCCGATATAAAGCTAGATCGTTTCGGTCTAGATAGCCTCCTGAATAGAAGCGGGTGCTGTGCTAGAGTGCGCGCTCGTCCACGGCCCGCCGGCCCAATTACACAGCAAACCGTGAGTAGCCATGCTCGATAAACTGACCCACCTGAAACAGCTGGAGGCGGAAAGTATCCACATCATTCGTGAAGTGGCCGCCGAATTCGACAACCCGGTAATGCTCTATTCCATCGGTAAAGACTCCGCCGTGATGCTGCACCTGGCACGCAAGGCGTTCTTTCCGGGCAAGCTGCCGTTCCCGGTGATGCACGTTGACACCCGCTGGAAGTTTCAGGAGATGTACCGCTTCCGCGAGAAAATGGTCAACGAGTACGGCCTGGACCTGATCACCCACATCAACCCCGATGGCGTGGCGCAGGACATGAACCCCTTCACCTACGGTAGCGCCAAGCACACCGACGTGATGAAGACCGAAGGCCTGAAGCAGGCCCTGGATAAATACGGTTTCGATGCGGCCTTCGGTGGCGCCCGCCGCGACGAGGAGAAGTCCCGCGCCAAGGAGCGCGTCTACTCCTTCCGCGACAGCAAGCACCGCTGGGACCCGAAGAATCAGCGTCCCGAGTTGTGGAACGTCTACAACGGCAAGGTCAAGAAGGGCGAGTCGATCCGCGTGTTCCCGCTGTCCAACTGGACCGAGCTGGATATCTGGCAATACATCTATCTGGAGCAGATCCCGATCGTGCCGCTGTACTTCGCCGCCGAGCGTGAAGTGATCGAGAAGAACGGCACCCTGATCATGATCGACGACGATCGCATCCTCGAGCACCTCTCGGATGAAGAGAAGGCGCGCATCACCAAGAAGATGGTGCGTTTCCGTACGCTCGGCTGCTACCCGCTGACCGGTGCGGTGGAGTCCACGGCCACCAGCCTGACCGACATCATTCAGGAAATGCTCCTGACTCGAACGTCCGAGCGTCAGGGGCGTGTCATCGACCACGATGCTGCCGGTTCGATGGAAGAGAAAAAACGTCAGGGGTATTTTTAAGATGTCGCACCAGTCCGAATTGATCAGCGAAGACATCCTCGCTTACCTGGCCCAGCACGAACGCAAAGAACTGCTGCGCTTTCTCACCTGCGGCAACGTCGACGACGGCAAGAGCACGCTGATCGGGCGTTTGCTCCATGACTCCAAAATGATCTACGAAGATCATATGGAAGCCATCACCCGCGACTCGAAAAAGTCCGGCACCACTGGTGAAGAGGTCGATCTGGCGCTGCTGGTCGATGGCCTGCAGGCCGAGCGCGAACAGGGCATCACCATCGATGTGGCCTATCGTTACTTCAGTACCGCCAAGCGCAAGTTCATCATCGCCGACACCCCCGGCCATGAGCAGTACACCCGCAACATGGCGACCGGCGCCTCCACTTGCGACCTGGCGATCATTCTGATCGACGCCCGTTACGGCGTGCAGACGCAGACCAAGCGCCACAGCTTTATCGCCAGCCTGCTGGGGATCAAGCACATAGTCGTGGCCATCAACAAGATGGACCTGAAGGACTTCGATCAGGGCGTGTTCGAGCAGATCAAGGCCGATTACCTGAAGTTCGCCGAAGGTATCGCGCTCAAGCCGAGTTCGTTGCACTTTGTGCCGATGTCGGCGCTCAAGGGCGATAACGTGGTCAACAAGAGCGAGCGTTCGCCTTGGTACGACGGCCAGTCGCTGATGGAAATCCTCGAAACCGTGGAAGTGGCTGGTGATCGCAACTTCACCGATTTGCGCTTCCCGGTGCAGTACGTCAACCGTCCGAACCTGAACTTCCGCGGTTTCGCCGGCACCCTGGCCAGCGGCATCGTGCGCAAGGGCGACGAAGTGGTGGCCCTGCCGTCGGGCAAGGGCAGCAAGATCAAGTCCATCGTCACCTTCGAAGGCGAGCTGGAGCACGCTGGCCCGGGCCAGGCCGTGACCCTGACCCTGGAAGACGAGATCGACGTGTCCCGCGGCGACATGCTGGTGCACGCCGATAGCCGCCCGCAGATCAGCGACAGCTTCGACGCCATGCTGGTGTGGATGAGTGAGGAGCCGATGCTGCCGGGCAAGAAATACGACATCAAGCGCGCCACCAGCTATGTGCCGGGCTCGATCGCCAGCATTGCCCATCGCGTCGATGTGAACACCCTTGAACATGGTCCGGCGAGCAGCTTGCAGCTCAACGAAATCGGCCAGGTGCGGGTCGCCCTGGATGCGCCCATCGCTCTCGATGGCTACGCCCATAACCGCACCACCGGCGCCTTTATCGTCATCGACCGGCTGACCAACGGCACTGTCGGCGCCGGCATGATCATCGCTGATCCGGTCGGCGCCCAGCGTAACGACGGGCACCACGGCAAGCTCGCCCATGTGTCCACCGAAGAGCGCGCTGCGCGCTTTGGTCAGCAGCCGGCCACCGTGTTGTTCAGTGGTCTGTCGGGCGCCGGCAAAAGCACCCTGGCCTACGCCGTGGAGCGCAAGCTGTTCGATATGGGGCGTGCGGTCTATGTACTGGACGGCCAGAACCTGCGTCATGACCTCAATAAGGGCCTCCCGCAGGACCGTGCCGGGCGTACCGAGAACTGGCGTCGTGCCGCCCACGTCGCGCGGCAGTTCAACGAGGCCGGTCTGCTGACCCTGGCGGCGTTCGTCGCCCCGGATGCCGAAGGCCGCGAACAGGCCAAGGCGTTGATCGGTGGCGAGCGCCTGCTCACCGTCTACGTGCAGGCGTCGCCGCAGGTATGTGCCGAGCGCGATCCGCAGGGGTTGTATGCCGCTGGCGGCGATAACATTCCGGGCGAGTCCTTCCCGTACGATGTGCCGCAGAATGCCGATCTGGTGATCGACACGCAAAGCGTATCGGTGGATGAGGGCGTCAAGCTGGTGTTGGCGCTGCTGCGCGAGCGCGGCGCGATCTAAACCGTTACTCGCACAACAAAAAGCCCCGCTGATCAGCGGGGCTTTTTGTTGTCTGTAGGAGCCCGCTTGCTGCGGTCCGGCGTGTCGGCGATCCTCAGTGGCATTGATCGGCCAGGTTACCCGACCGGATAGCCGACATGCTGGACTCCGGCACGCCGACTTTCCGCAGCCTAGCGCTTGTTCTTCAATCCATAGCTTTCATCGAGCATGCCGGGCACGTCCGCGCTTTTCGGCGCGTAGTCCTTGGGCATTTCGTTGTTCTTCGGTGGTGTCAGGCGTTCGCGTTTTTCGCCGCCATCGTCGGCATGCAGGGTGGCGAGCAGGCGCTGGCGGGTCAATTCGTCCAGGGCCAGGCGGTTGGCGCCGTCGGACAGGTGTTCTTGCACGTCCTGATAGCTCTGCGTGAGTTTTTTCACCATGTTGGCGGTGGTGTTGAAATGGCTGACCACTTCGCTCTGGTAGGCGTCGAAGCGTTCCTGCATTTCGTCCAATTGGCGCTGGGTGCGGTTGGGAGCCGCGTTGGGCGCCAGGCGGGCGATCAGGAAGCCAATGGCAATACCGGCTACCAGGGTAACGGCCGGTAGTAACCAGGCTGTGAGCGTCTGTTCCACGAGTCCTTCCTCTCTAAACGGCTTTGCTTTACGTTAACGGCTCGAACCTGCGCTGTATACCGCAAAGAGTATCTAGGGCGCAGGCTGTCAGCTAGACGAGTCGATCCTCTGAGAGGTCACGGAGTTCCCCGTTGCTCACCCGCGAAACCCCAGTATTTATCGAAGGCCCCTGCGGGCCGCTGCAAGCCCTGTCGCTCGATGTACCCGAGGCGCGCGGCGTTGCGCTGATCTGCCATCCCAATCCGGTGCAGGGCGGGACCATGCTCAACAAGGTCGTCTCGACCTTGCAGCGCACTGCGCGCGATGCCGGCCTGGCCACGTTGCGTTTCAATTACCGTGGTGTCGGCAGCAGCGCCGGCAGCCATGATATGGCCAGCGGCGAGGTCGACGATGCCGAAGCGGTGGCGCATTGGCTGCGCGCACGCTACCCGCAGTTACCGTTGACCCTGCTCGGCTTTTCCTTCGGTGGCTTCGTCGCCGCCAGCCTTGGCGGGCGTCTGGAAAACCAGGAAATAGAGCTGGCGCAACTGATCATGGTGGCGCCTGCGGTACAGCGCTTGACCACGGAAAGCCCACCGGCACAGCGTTGCCCGCTGGTAGTGATCCAGCCCGAGGACGACGAAGTGATAGACCCGCAGGCGGTTTATGCCTGGTCCGCCGGCCTGGGGCGTGCCCATGAGCTGCTGAAAGTGGCAGAATGCGGGCACTTTTTTCACGGCAAACTCACGGATCTCAAGGATCTGCTGTTGCCGCGTCTCTGATTCCGTCTAACAAGCGAACGCCATGACCACTCGTATCCTTACCGGCATCACCACCACCGGCACCCCGCACCTCGGCAACTACGCGGGTGCGATTCGTCCCGCCATCGTCGCCAGTCGCGCGGCCGATGCGGATTCGTTCTACTTCCTCGCCGACTACCATGCGCTGATCAAGTGCGACGAGCCGGCGCGTATCCAGCGTTCGCGCCTGGAAATCGCCGCCACCTGGCTGGCCTGCGGCCTGGATGTGAACAAGGCGACCTTCTATCGCCAGTCGGATATCCCGGAGATCCCCGAGCTGTGCTGGTTGCTCACCTGTGTCGCCGGCAAGGGCCTGCTCAACCGCGCCCACGCCTACAAGGCCTCGGTGGACAAGAATGTCGAGCAGGGCGAAGACCCCGATGCGGGCATCACCATGGGCCTGTTCAGCTACCCGGTGCTGATGGCCGCGGACATCCTGATGTTCAACGCGCACAAGGTGCCGGTCGGCCGTGATCAGATCCAGCACGTGGAAATGGCTCGCGACATCGCCCAGCGCTTCAATCACCTGTTCGGTCAGGGCAAGGAGCTGTTCGTCCTGCCGGAAGCGGTGATCGAGGAAGACGTCGCGACCCTGCCGGGCCTCGACGGGCGCAAGATGAGCAAGAGCTACGACAACACCATCCCGTTGTTCGGCAACAGCAAGCAGCTCAAGGACGCCGTGGCGCGGATCGTTACCGACTCCAAGTTGCCCGGCGAGCCCAAAGACCCGGACAACTCGCACCTGTTCACCCTCTATCAGGCATTCGCCGCGCCGACCCAGCAGGCGGATTTCCGCGCCGAGCTGATCGCCGGGCTGGCCTGGGGCGAAGCGAAGCAGCGTCTGTGTCAACTGATCGAGGCCGAATTGGGCGAGGCGCGCGAACGCTATCACGCCCTGATCGAAAAGCCGGGCGAGCTGGAAGACATCCTGCTCGATGGCGCCGCCAAGGCGCGCAAGATCGCCACGCCGTTTCTCGGCGAGCTGCGTGAGGCCGTTGGCCTGCGCTCGTTCCGCAGCCAGGCGGCGGGTAGCGCAGGGGGCAAGAAGAAAGCCGCCAAGAGCGCGCGTTTCGTCAGTTTCCGCGAGCAGGATGGCAGCTTCCGCTTCCGCTTTCTCGCCGCCGATGGCGAGCAGTTGCTGTTGTCGCGCCCCTTCAGCGACCCCAAGGCTGCCGGCAGCATCAGCCAGCGGCTGATCGCCAACGGCGCCGATGCATTGGAGTTGCGTGCCGACGAGGGCGAGCAGTTCACCCTGTGGCTGGATGGTGAATGCCTGGCCGATAGCCCGGCGTATGCCGAGCCGGAGGAGCTGGAGGCGGCCATGTTGCGCCTGCGAGAGGCGATTGCCGAGCTGGCGGCAGCGTAGGCGAGGTCGGGAGGCACCGCGGAATGACCTGAGCGCAGCGATACCTATGCCGTCCGGCAATGAATAACGCTGCATCCCAGGCGTTCCGGTCCCTTGCCCTGCATAGCGGTGATTGCCAATCCGCGGGGGCGTCGCTAAAGTGACGCCCCCGTTTTACTGGCCCGGCTCACCCATCATGACTCCACTAGAACGCTACCAAGCCGATCTCAAACGCCCCGACTTCTTCCACGATGCGGCCCAGGAAACGGCAGTGCGCCATTTGCAGCGCCTGTACGACGATCTGGTGGCAAGCGAGGGCGAGCGTCCCGGGCTGTTCGGCAAGCTGTTCGCCAGAAAGCCCCAAGGACCGGTCAAGGGCCTGTATTTCTGGGGCGGCGTCGGCCGCGGCAAGACTTATCTGGTCGACACCTTCTTCGATGCGTTGCCGTTCGAGAAGAAGGTGCGTACGCACTTTCACCGCTTTATGAAGCGTGTGCACGAGGAGCTGAAGACCCTCAAGGGCGAAAAGAACCCGCTGACCATCATCGGCAAGCGTTTCGCCGACGAGGCCCGGGTGATCTGCTTCGATGAGTTCTTCGTCTCCGATATCACCGATGCGATGATCCTCGCCACTCTGTTGGACGAGCTGTTCAAGAACGGTGTGAGCCTGGTCGCGACTTCCAATATCGTGCCCGACGGCTTGTATCGCGATGGCTTGCAGCGCGCGCGTTTCCTGCCGGCGATCGCATTGCTCAAGGAGCACACCGAGATCGTCAATGTCGACAGCGGCATCGACTACCGGCTGCGCGCGCTGGAGCAGGCCGAGTTGTTCCACTGGCCGCTGGATGCCGAGGCGGAGCAAAGCCTGCAACGCAGTTTCAGCAGCCTGCTGCCCGAGCACTGCTCGGTGCAGGAGAACGAGCCGCTGATGATCGAGAACCGCGCCATAGTCGCGCGCAAGGTTGGCGACGACGTGGCCTGGTTCGATTTTCGCGAGCTGTGCGACGGCCCGCGCAGCCAGAACGACTACATCGAACTAGGCAAGATCTTCCACGCGGTATTGCTGGCCAATGTCGAGCAGATGAGCGTGGACAAGGAAGATATGGCGCGGCGTTTCATCAACCTGGTCGACGAGTTCTACGACCGCAACGTCAAGCTGATCATCTCCGCCGAGGTCGAACTCAAGGACCTCTACAGCGGCGGCCGCCTGAACTTCGAGTTCCAGCGTACCCTCAGCCGCCTGCTGGAAATGCAGTCCCATGAGTTCCTGTCGCGTCCGCATAAGCCTTAAAAAGCAGCTTCAAGCTGTACGTTCTTAGACCGGGCCGTCCTTGTGTTGGAACTGTCGGCGGTACTGATTGGGCGATAGCTCGGTGTGCTGGCGGAACAGGCGGGCGAAGAAGCTGGCGTCGTCGTAGCCCACCTCGTAACTGATGGTCTTGATGCTTTTGCGGGTGGCGCTGAGCATGCCCTTGGCGGTTTCGATGCGCAGGCGTTGCAGGTAATGCAGTGGCTTGTCGCCGGTGGCCGCCTGGAAGCGGCGCATGAAATTGCGAATGCTCATGCTGTGTTCACGGGCGACGTCTTCGAAGCGGAATTTATCGGCGAAGTGATCCTCCAGCCATTGCTGGATTTGCAGCACGGTCATGTCGTGATGCAGCTTCTGGCCGCCGAAGCCGATGCGTCCCGGTGCGTAATTGCGCTGCACTTCGTAGAGAATGTCGCGGGCCACGCCCTGGGCGACGCCGGCGCCGCAGAAGCGCTCGATCAGGTAGATATACAGGTCGCAGGCCGAGGTGACGCCGCCAGCGCAGTAGAGGTTATCGGCATCCGATAGATGCTTTTCCTGATTGAGCAGCACCCTGGGGAAACGCTCGGCAAACTCGTTGAAAAAGCGCCAGTAGGTGGTCGCTTCCTTGCCGTCGAGCAGCCCGGCCTCGGCCATCCAGAACACCCCGGTGGCTTCGCCACAGATCGCGCTGCCTTTGGCGTGGCTGTCCTTCAGCCAGCTGGGTACCTGGGGATGGCGCTGGCTGAGGGCGTCGAAGTCGTCCCAGAACGCCGGCAGGATGATCAGGTCGGCGACATCCAGCGCACCGTCCACCGGTACCCGTACACCGCTGAAGCTGCTCACCGGCTGGCCGTCCGGGCTGACCAGGTTGATCTCGAAAGCCGGCGCCAGGCCAATGCCCTGCTGTTTGCCATAGCGCAGGCTGGCCATATGGAAGAAATCCTTGGCCTGCATCAGGGTGGAGGCGAATACGCCGTCAGTGGCCAGAATGCTTACACGCTTGAGAGCTGTGGTCATCGTTGTTCTTCCTGGCTGAGGACGTACGGAAATGGCATGGGCGACGCGCTTGGCTGATTGAGGTGGGAAAGCGGTCAAGATACGGCTGGATCGTCTTATTTTTTGGCGTTTGTGTCCAGTGTAACCAAGCGTTTGCTTGGTTAAAGTCGTTATCTCGCGTCCTATCTCCAGCCCAGGTGCCAGCATGATTCCCAGAACGTTGTTCAGTCCCGAGCACGAGCTCTTTCGCGACAGTGTGCGCAAGTTTCTCGAACAGGAGGCGGTGCCCTTCCATCAGCAGTGGGAGAAGGATGGTCATATCGATCGCGCTTTATGGAACAAGGCCGGCGAGGCGGGCATGCTTTGCTCGCACATTCCTGAAGAGTACGGCGGCATGTCCGCGGATTTTCTCTACAGCGCCGTGGTGATCGAGGAGGTCGGGCGTCTGGGGTTGACCGGCATCGGCTTCTCCCTGCATTCGGACATAGTCGCGCCCTATATCCTGCATTACGGTTCCGAAGCGCTGAAGCACAAGTACCTGCCGAAGCTGGTCTCCGGCGAGATGGTCACCGCGATTGCGATGACCGAGCCGGGTGCGGGCTCCGACCTGCAGGGGGTGAAAACCACCGCGGTGCTGGAGGGCGACGAGTACGTGATCAACGGCTCCAAGACCTTTATCACCAACGGCTACCTGGCCGATCTGGTGATAGTGGTGGCCAAGACCGATCCCAAGGCCGGCGCCAAGGGCACCAGTCTGTTTCTGGTCGAGGCCGACTCGCCGGGTTTTGCCAAGGGCAAGCGCCTGGAGAAGGTCGGTATGAAGGCCCAGGACACCTCCGAGCTGTTTTTCCAGGATGTGCGGGTGCCCAAGGAAAACCTGCTCGGGCAGGCCGGTATGGGCTTCGCTTATCTGATGCAGGAACTGCCTCAGGAACGTTTGACCGTGGGCATCGGGGCGCTGGTTTCGGCCGAGGCTGCACTGAAGTGGACGCTGGAGTACACCCGCGAGCGCAAAGCGTTCGGCAAGGCCATTGCGGACTTTCAGAACACCCGCTTCAAGCTGGCCGAGATGGCGACCGAAATCCAGGTCGGCCGGGTATTCGTCGACCGCTGCCTGGAGCTGCACCTGCAGGGCAAGCTGGATGTGCCGACCGCGGCCATGCTCAAGTACTGGGGTACCGACCTGCAATGCAAGGTGCTCGATGAGTGCGTGCAGCTGCACGGCGGTTACGGTTTCATGTGGGAATATCCGGTGGCGCGGGCCTGGGCCGATGCCCGGGTGCAGCGGATATATGCCGGTACCAATGAAATCATGAAGGAAATCATCGCCCGCTCGCTGTAACCGCCGAAGACGCCGCTGTTCCGGCGGCGAACTTGCGCAATGCCATGGCGCTCCAACAGACAAATGCCTGGAGGATGTCATGAAGTCTTTGAGTGAGCTCGCCGCGGAACCATTCGCTGGCTGGGACGGCAGCGTAGCCGCTGCCCGGACCCTGCAGACGCGCCTGGCCGAACGGGTGCGGCTGGAAGACGACTACCCGCCTTTGCAACGCTTCGCCGGTGTCGATGTCGGCTTCGAGGAGGATGGTTCGATCACCCGGGCGGCAGCGGTTTTGCTCGACGCACTGACCCTCGAGCCGTTGGCCGAGTGCGTGGCACGTATCCCTACGCGCATGCCTTATGTGCCGGGTCTGCTGTCTTTTCGCGAATTGCCGGCATTGCTGCAGGCATTGGCGGGATTGCCCCGTGAGCCCGATCTGGTGTTCGTCGATGGCCACGGCATCGCCCATCCGCGGGGTCTGGGGATTGCCGCGCATCTGGGCGTGGTGAGCGGTCTGCCAAGCATCGGCGTGGCCAAGAAAATCCTTACCGGCAGCCATGCTCAGCTACAGGAGCAGCGCGGGGCGCGGGTGCCTTTGCTTGATCGAGACGGCCGGACAATCGGATGGGTGCTGCGCAGCAAGCGCGGCGTGCGACCGTTGATCGTCTCGCCGGGCCATCGCGTGAGTCTTGAGCGTGCGCCGGATTTGGTGATGGCTTGCGTGCGTCATTACCGCCTGCCCGAGCCGACCCGGCTGGCCGACCGCCTGGCATCGCGGCGCGATAGCCGTGGCGGTCAGCAGCCCTTGTTCTGAAGCGGCAACAGACCCTAGGGCGCGGGGTTGGGTTGTCGGGTATGAATGGCCTCGATTCCGGCGAGGACTTCATCGGAGAGTCGTAGTTGTGCGCTGGCCAGGTTGCTGTCCAGCTGTTCGAGCGTGGTGGCGCCGATGATATTGCTGGTCACGAAGGGTTGCGCGGTGACGAATGCCAAAGCCATTTGCGCTGGATCGAGGCCGTGCTCGCGGGCCAGGGCCACATAGTGCGAGCAGGCCGCTTCGGCTTGTGGGTTGGTGTAGCGAGCGAAGCGGCTGAACAGGCTGATGCGCGCATTGGCCGGACGTGCGCCGCCCTCGTACTTGCCCGAGAGCATGCCGAACGCCAGGGGCGAATATGCCAGCAGGCCGCAGTCTTCGCGGATCGCGATTTCCGCCAGACCCACCTCGAAGCTGCGGTTGAGCAGGTTGTAGGGGTTCTGAATCGACACGGCGCGCGACCAGTTGCGCTGTTCGGCCAGTTGCAGGAATTTCAGGGTGCCCCAGGGTGTTTCGTTGGACAGGCCGATATGGCGGATTTTGCCGGCCCTGACCTGTTCGTCGAGCACTTCGAGGGTTTCTTCCAGCGGTGTGAAGTCGCTGTCGCGGTGTTTGTAGCCGAGCTGGCCGAAGAAGTTGGTCGGCCGCTCCGGCCAGTGCAGTTGATACAGATCGATCCAATCGGTGCGCAAACGTTTGAGGCTGGCGTCCAGCGCGGCGGTGATGTGCGCGCGGTTGTGCTTGAGCTGACCACCGCGGATGTAGTCGATGCCGTTGCCCGGCCCGGCGACCTTGCTCGCCAGCACCCAGTCGGCCCGGTCGCCGTGCTTGGCGAAGTAGTCGCCGATGATTTGCTCAGTGGTGCTGTAAGTCTCGGCGCGCGGCGGCACCGGGTACATTTCGGCGGTGTCGATGAAATTCACCCCCGCGGCCTTGCTGCGTTCGATCTGGGCGAAGGCGTCGTCGGCGCTGTTTTGCTCACCCCAGGTCATGCTGCCGAGGCATAAGGCACTGACCTGCAAATCCGTCCGGCCTAGTTGGCGATAATCCATTTCGAGCTCCTTCGGTAAACGGCCATACAATCAGGTTGTATTTATTTTCGCAATCTGCATAATTGCGCACCTCTTTCTGCAGTGGAAGTGATGCGCCGCCTGCCGAAGAATCTTGCCGTATGACGGACGCGCTGACCCGAGCCCCCGATAGCGCCTGTTTGCGGCTGCCTTTGACCTTGTCAAAGTACGCACTATTCAGTAAGATCCGCCGTCTTATTTATCAGGGCGGCCCCTGAGGCTATAAAGAATGAAAACTTTTACTGCTAAACCTGAAACAGTAAAGCGCGACTGGTTCGTCGTCGACGCTGCAGGTCAGACCCTGGGTCGTCTGGCTACTGAAATCGCCAGCCGTCTGCGTGGCAAGCACAAGCCTGAATACACTCCGCACGTCGACACCGGTGATTACATCGTTGTGATCAATGCCGAGCAGGTACGTGTGACCGGTGCCAAGACCACCGACAAGATGTACTACTCTCACTCCGGTTTTCCGGGCGGCATCAAGTCGATCAACTTCGAAAAGTTGATCGCCAAGGCGCCTGAGCGTGTGATCGAGACCGCGGTTAAAGGCATGCTGCCGAAGAATCCGCTGGGTCGCGACATGTATCGTAAGCTGAAGGTGTATGCGGGCGCTGCCCACCCACACACTGCTCAGCAGCCCCAAGAACTGAAGATTTAACGGAATAGTTCATTATGTCGGCGACTCAAAATTACGGCACTGGCCGTCGCAAGACTGCAACCGCTCGCGTTTTCCTGCGTGCCGGTACTGGCAAGATCTCCATCAATAACCGTACTCTCGACGGTTTCTTCGGTCGCGAAACTGCCCGCATGGTAGTTCGTCAGCCGCTGGAACTGGTTGAGATGACCGAGAAGTTCGACGTCTACGTCACCGTTATCGGTGGCGGCGTGAGTGGCCAGGCCGGTGCAATCCGTCACGGCATCACTCGTGCTCTGATGGACTACGACGAAGCTCTGCGTCCTGCCCTGCGCAAGGCCGGCTTCGTGACTCGCGATGCTCGTGAAGTTGAACGTAAGAAGGTTGGTCTGCGTAAAGCGCGTAAGCGTCCGCAGTACTCCAAGCGTTAATTCGCTATCTGCGTTCAAAAACGCCCAGTTTCCTAGCGGAACTGGGCGTTTTTTATGGGCGTAAGAATGCCCTGCGGTGTTATGCCGCAGTGTTGAGTCCCGCGCCCTGCGCGGTGTTAAGCCTTTATCGGCGGGGTAATTACCTTGTCAGAAAAGGGGCTTTTCATTACCATTTGGCGAATTTTTTGCGCGACTCGAAATTTACTTAGTAGAGGCCTGACCAACAGGCCATAAAGCTGATGGGAGACGACTGAATGAGCAATGACGGCGTGAATGCAGGCCGGCGTCGCTTCTTGGTAGCAGCCACCTCTGTGGTGGGCGCTGCTGGAGCGGTGGGTGCCGCGGTCCCGTTCGTGGGGTCATGGTTCCCGAGTGCCAAGGCTAAAGCTGCCGGTGCGCCTGTGAAGGTGAACGTGAGCAAGGTCGAGCCTGGCCAGCAGATGGTCGCCGAATGGAGGGGGCAACCCGTATTCATCGTGCGTCGTACTGAGGAAATCCTGAAGAATCTGGTGAAGATCGAAGAGCGACTGGCCGACCCCGAGTCGAAAAAGTCGGTCCAGCCAGGGTATGTCGATCCTCACGTACGCTCGATCAGACCGGAGCTGCTGCTGCTGGTGGGGTTGTGCACGCACCTGGGTTGCTCGCCAACGTTCCGTCCTGAAGTAGCGCCCGCCGACCTCGGGGCCGAATGGGTGGGAGGGTATTTCTGCCCTTGCCATGGTTCCCGCTATGACCTCGCTGGCCGGGTCTACAAAGCGCAACCTGCGCCCTTGAACCTGCCGGTGCCACCGCACACATACGAGACGGATGACGTCATCGTCATCGGTGTGGACCAGGAGCAAGCATGATGAGTAAGTTCATGGAATGGGTGGATGCGCGCTTCCCCGCCACCAAGATGTGGGAAGACCATCTGAGCAAGTATTACGCACCGAAGAATTTCAACTTCTTCTACTTTTTCGGCTCCCTGGCATTGCTGGTGCTGGTCAACCAGATCGTCACCGGTGTCTGGCTGACCATGAGCTACAACCCGTCGGCCGAAGAGGCATTCGCCTCGGTCGAATACATCATGCGTGACGTCGAATTCGGCTGGATTCTGCGTCTGCTGCACTCGACGGGTGCTTCGGCATTCTTCATCGTGGTCTATCTGCACATGTTCCGCGGTCTGCTCTACGGCTCCTACCAGAAACCGCGCGAGCTGGTGTGGATCTTCGGCATGCTGATCTATCTGATGCTGATGGCAGAGGCCTTCATGGGCTACCTGCTGCCGTGGGGCCAGATGTCCTACTGGGGTGCCCAGGTGATCATCTCGCTGTTCGGCGCCATTCCGGTGATCGGTGGCGACCTGACCCAGTGGATTCGCGGTGACTACCTGATTTCGGGGATTACCCTGAACCGCTTCTTCGCCCTGCACGTGGTGGCGTTGCCGATCGTGATTCTGGGGCTGGTGGTGCTGCATATCCTGGCGCTGCACGAAGTCGGTTCGAACAACCCCGACGGCGTTGAGATCAAGAAGAAGAAAGATGAAAACGGCATTCCGCTCGACGGCATTCCTTTCCATCCCTATTACACCGTGAAAGACATTGTCGGTGTGGTGGTGTTCCTGTTCATCTTCTGCTTCGTGGTGTTCTTCTTCCCTGAAATGGGTGGTTACTTCCTCGAGAAGCCGAACTTCGAAGTCGCCAACCCGTTCAAGACTCCTGCGCACATCGCGCCGGTCTGGTACTTCACTCCGTTCTACGCAATTTTGCGGGCGATTCCGGACAAGCTCATGGGTGTTATCGCCATGGGGGCTGCCATCGCCATCCTGTTCGTCCTGCCGTGGCTGGACCGTAGCCCGGTCAAGTCGATGCGTTACAAAGGTTGGCTGAGCAAGATCTGGCTGCTGGTGTTCTGCGTGTCTTTCGTCATCCTGGGCGTGCTGGGTGTGCTGGCGCCGACTCCGGGTCGTACGTTGCTGTCGCAGGTTTGTACCTTCCTGTACTTCGCGTATTTCATCCTGATGCCGTTCTACACCAGGATGGAAAAAACCAAACCGGTTCCGGAAAGGGTGACGGGCTGATGAAAAAGCTATTTGCTGCGTTTGTTATTGCTGCGCTGCCAGCCTTTGCCTTTGCTAACGAAGCTGGCGTGCATCTGGATGAAGTCGATATCGATCTGACCGACAAGGTTGCCCTGCAGGACGGCTTGCACACGTTTGCCAACTACTGCATGGGCTGCCATAGCGCCAAGTTCCAGCGCTATGAGCGTGTTGCCGACGACCTGGGCATCCCGCACGAAATCATGTTGGATAACGTGGTGTTCAGCGATGCCAAGATCGGCGATCACATGAAGATCGGCATGAAGCCCGAGAATGCCAAGACCTGGTTCGGTGCTGCACCGCCGGATCTGACCCTGGTTGCTCGCGTGCGTGGTACCGACTGGTTGTACACCTACCTGCGTACCTTCTACGCCGATCCGACCCGGCCGCTGGGCTCCAACAACATGGTCTTCCCCAATGTGGGCATGCCTAACGTGTTGGCTGGCCTGCAAGGGCATCAGTACATCGGTTGCAAGCAGGTACAGGTGGTTGAGCACGGCAAGAAGCTGTTCGACCCGCTGACCGGTACGCCGATCACTCACGAAGCCTGCGATCAGCTGACCATCGAGCCGAAATCGGGGTCGCTGAGCGAGGAAGAGTTCGATGAGAAGATCAAGAACCTGGTTACCTTCCTTGCCTACTCGGCCAACCCGGTCAAGCTGAAAAGCGAGCGTATCGGTACCTACGTTCTGTTGTACCTGGCGTTCTTCTTCGTGTTTGCCTACCTGCTCAAACGCGAATACTGGAAGGACGTGCATTAAATCGTCGCTTCCCTTCGCTGTTGATCTGCGCGCCCTGTTGGGCGCGCAGTTTTTCTGCTTCCGAATAACTTAAATAAGCGAGGAGGACCGCCATGGGCGTGACCAATCGGTTGGCCTGTTACTCCGACCCCGCCGACCACTATTCCCACCGCGTACGCATCGTGCTCGCCGAGAAGGGTGTCAGCGCCGAGATCATCAATGTGACGGGTGGCAATTGCCCGCCGCGGCTGCTGGAGGTCAATCCTTACGCCAGCCTGCCGACCCTGGTGGACCGCGATCTTGCGCTGTACGAGTCGACGGTGGTGATGGAATACCTGGATGAGCGTTATCCGCATCCGCCATTGTTGCCGGTGTATCCGGTGGCTCGTGCCAATAGTCGTCTGTTGATCCATCGGATTCAGCGGGACTGGTGCAAGTTGGTCGATCAGATTCTCGATTCGCGTAGCAAGGAGCCGGCCCGTGCGCTGGCGCGCAAGGAGTTGCGTGAGAGCCTGACCGGCGTTTCACCACTGTTTGCCGACAAGGCTTATTTCCTCAGTGAGGAGTTGAGTCTGGTCGATTGTTGCCTGCTGCCGATTCTCTGGCGCTTGCCGGTTTTGGGTATCGAGTTACCGAAAGCCGCCAAGCCGTTGCTCGACTATATGGATCGTCAGTTCGCTCGTGAGGCCTTTCAGGCTAGTCTTTCCCCTGTTGAGCGCGATATGCGCTAATAGCCGCAGAGAACCGTGGTGTTCGGTTACTACCGATCTCCGCGAGCATGCATGTGTTGTGGGCGCCAAGTGGCATCGTCGCTGCTCCGGCGCTTGTGTTTAGCGCCTATGGCGCCGCTGCTCGCCCGGTTCGAACGGCTCGGTAAAGCTTGAGGAGGCTTTGATGAACTCCAGTCGTCCCTATCTGATTCGCTCGCTCTACGAGTGGATCGTCGATAACGATTGCACCCCCCATCTTCTGGTCAATGCCGAATATGCCGGCGTGCAGGTGCCGCCCGGATTCGCCAGCGATGGGCAGATCGTGCTCAACGTATCGCCCAGCGCCGTGCGTCATCTGCATATGGATAACGAAGCGGTGAGCTTCGAGGGGCGCTTCGGGGGCATAGCGCACAGCCTCTATGTGCCCGCTGTCGCGGTATTGGCAATCTATGCCCGGGAGAATGGCCAGGGCATGGTCTTCGATCTGGAAGCGCCGGTGGCCGGCAATGAGGAGCCTGACGAGCAGGGGCCGCCGGACGACGAGCCGCCGCGTCCCAGCGGTCGGCCTAGTTTGAAAGTGGTCAAGTGATGCTTGGCTTCAGGCCGGAAGCCACAAGCTTCAAGTAAAACACAGGGCGCCTATGGCGCCCTGCGTTTTTGTTCACTTTGCTCGCAGCACGCAGCTGCGGCTAGTTCGTATATTGGAACAGCTTGACGATCTTCTGCACGCCGCCGACGCTCTGAACCAGATTGGTTGCACTGGTGGCTTCCTGGCGTGAAACCAGGCCGAGCAGGTAGACGATGCCGTTCTCCGTCACCACCTTGATACGGGTGCCGGGTACGGTAGCGTCTGCGACCATCTGCGCCTTGATCTTGGTGGTCAGCAGCGAGTCGTTGCTGCGCGCCAGTAGCGAGGTGGGCTGCAGTACCTGCAGTTCGTTGTGCACCTTGCTGACGCCCTGGACCCGGCGCGCCGCCTGTTCGGCCGAGGCCTTCAGCTCGCTGCGAGGAGTTTGCCCGGCCAGCAGGACGACGCCGTTGTAGCTGGTGACGACGATATGCGAGGTAGGGCTGGTCAGATCGGCGTGGGCGCGGGCGATATTCGCCTCGACTTCCGGGGCGATGAACTGGTCGTCGATCTTATTGCCGATGCTGCGGCTACCGCAGCCGGCGAGGCCCAGGCTCAGCGCCAGGGTTAAGAGAAGCAGCGAGATGCGGGTCATTCTTCACTCCCGAATAGTTGGCTGTCGATGAGGTCGCACAGGCAGTGAATGGCCAGCAGGTGGACTTCCTGAATGCGCGCGGTGACTTTCGAGGGGACGCGGATCTCAACGTCTTCCGGCAGCAGCAGCGATGCCATGCCGCCGCCGTCGCGACCGGTGAGCGCGACTACGGTCATTTCACGATCGTGGGCGGCCTGGATCGCCTGGATCACGTTGGCCGAGTTGCCGCTGGTGGAAATCGCCAGCAGTACGTCGCCGGGCTGGCCCAGGGCGCGGATCTGCTTGGAAAACACCTCGTTGTAGCTGTAGTCGTTGGCGATCGAGGTAATGGTCGAGCTGTCGGTGGTCAGGGCGATCGCCGGCAGGCTCGGGCGCTCGCGCTCGAAGCGGTTGAGCAGTTCGGAGGAAAAGTGCTGGGCGTCGCCGGCCGAGCCGCCGTTGCCGCAGGTGAGAATCTTGCCTTCGTTGAGCAGGGCGTGAACCATGGCCTGGCTGCCTTGCTCGATGAACGGGATGAGCACGTCCATGGCCTGTTGCTTGGTTTCGATGCTGGCTTGGAACAACTGACGTATGCGGGCTTGCATGTCCATCGGAGATATAACCTTCAGTGGGGCGCCTGTTCAGGTATCAAAGGCGTTTTGAATCCAGTTCAGTTGCGGTGGGTGATTGCCGTTGGCGCTGATGGCTATCACGTCAAAGCGGCAGGGGTGGCTGGCCCAGCGCGATTCCTGTTGCAAAAAGTGCTGGGCGGCGAGGGTCAGCTTCTGGCGCTTGCGCGCGTCGACGCTTTCTGCAGCGCCGCCCCAGGCTTGATGTCGACGGTAGCGAACTTCGACGAATACTACTGTATCGCGATCGAGCATGACCAGATCGAGCTCACCACGCTTGCAGCTCCAGTTCTGCGCCAGTAGGCGCAGGCCTTCCTGCTCCAGGTGGCGCCGGGCCAGGGCCTCGGCGGCCGAGCCGCTGTCCTGGGTGCTGCCGCGCTCGATCAATTGGGCGTTTCTGCCAGGCGCTGTACCTGGCCGTCGTGGAACATCGCCCAGGGCAGTTGCCGTTCGATACGCTGAGCCGGGTTCAGGCTCAGGCTGCCGGACAGGCCGTCGATCTGCGTATCGGGTAGCGCCTTCAATTGGGTCAGGCGCGGTGCCAGGCGAAAGGCGTCGGCGCCCATTGCATACAGGCGGCCGAGGCTGCCGGCAGCCTGGGGCCATTGGCTGCTGACCTGCTGGCGCAGCGGTTCCTGGCTATCGAGCAGCCAGGGGGTTTCGCAGAACAGGATGCCGTCCATGTCCTGGTATTGCGCCTGGCTGAGCGCGCCGGTGTACAGGTGCGACGTGGCATAGACCGGAACGTCGCCGGCATATTGGAACGCCAGGGTCGGCTTGATCTGCTGGGCCTGTTGCGGCGTGGCGGCGAGGAAGATGAAATCGACATCCTGGCGCCGTGCGGGTTGGCTGGCTACAGGGACGCCCAGAGTGTTCTTCAGTCGGTTGGTGCGTGCTTCGCTTTCCCGCAGCTGGAACAGGTTGGCGATCTGTTTGGCCAGTTCCACCGGCTGATCGACATGTTCGGCGGCGATAAGGCTGCCTCCCTGGGCTTGCCAGGCTTGCCGGAAGGCATCCAGGACTCTGTCGCCCCAATCGCCGCGAGGCACCAGGGCTACCGCCCGGCGCATGCCGTCGGCCCAGGCGCGGCGTGCCACTTCGCGGGCTTCGTCTTCGGCGGCGAGGCCGAACTGGAACAGCTGGGCCGGACCTTCCTGGCCCGCTTCGCTGTAGTTCAGGGCCAGCGTGGTGATCGGTAGCTGTTCGCGATCGCTGAGTTGCTTGACCAGCGGCTTCTCCAGTGGCCCGATCACCAGCTGCACGCCGTCGGTCTTGGCCTGGCGGTAAAAATCATCGAGGGAGGTCAGCTGCGAGCTGTCGTAGAAGCGGACGTGCGGCGGTTTCTGACCGCTTTGCTCGGCCTGATAGTAGGCGGCAAGGAAACCGTCGCGCAGGGCGCGCGCGACGCCTGCCAATTGGCCTTCCTGCGGCAGCAGCAGGGCGACTTCGGTCAATGGCTCGCTGGCCAATGCCTGCAGTTTGGCCAGGGGCTGCGGCAATTGCCGGGCGGCTGGGTGGTCGGGGTGCTGCATGCGCCAGCTATCGATGGCGGCTTGTTGCTGTTCCAGGGTGCCGGCGGTTTTGGTGGTGCGCGCCAGCGTCAGCCAGCCGGACATGTCGCTGCCGGAGCCATCCTGCAGCTGTTCCAGTGGCAGGCTGGCGACCAGTTCCCAGATGGTTTCGTGGTTCTGTGTCGCAGCCGCGCCGCTCAGCAATGGGGCGATGAACACCCGCTCGCGGGCGGCGTCGAGGATCTGTCCATTCGCTTGCAGGGCGGCGGCGCGCGTCAGCTGGGTGCGGATTTGCTGCTCCACCGGCAGTTCGCCGAGGCGCAGCAGGCTAGGGTGGCTGAGGGCGCGCAAGGCGGCCTTGGGCTTGTTGCGGGCCAGGGCGAGTTCGGCGATCAGCGTGTTGGCATAGATCTGTTGCGCCGGTTTCAGGCTGTCAATCTGCACCTGCTCGAGAATCCGCGTCGCGCGGCCGATGTCGTTCTGCTGGTAGGCCTGGTCGGCGGCGGAGAGGCGCAGCAGGGCGGCCTGTTCGGGCTGGCTGTCGCCTGCTTGTTGCAGCATCTGCTCGACGCTGGCTTGTGGGGTGCGCGGCAGTTCGCCCAGATTGGAGGAGGGCGAGCCGGCGCAGGCGGTGAGTAGGCCGGCGAGGCAAAGCACGGAAAGTGGGCGCGTGCGAACAACGATCATGTAAGCGTTCCTGATACTTGATCAAATGAGCGGGAATTGTACCCCGCGGCTGAAGGTCGTTGCGATCTCGCGGGCCAGAACCTGTTCACGGTTTGTCGGGATTGACGCGGGGCCGGTCGTTGCGCGGTCGTGAGAGGCGGCTTCGCCCGGTCATCTCGTACTGCCCGAGCGCTGTCCGGGCCAGACCGGCTACAATGCGCGCTTTGGCTCTTCAAGAGGTTTTGCTGTGACCGCTTCCGGTGCTCCGAATACTGCTCCCGGCACGCTTTATGTGGTGGCCACGCCCATCGGTAACCTCGATGACATCAGTGCGCGCGCCCTGAAAGTTCTGCGCGATGTCGCCTTGATCGCTGCCGAGGACACCCGTCACTCCGCGCGACTGATGCAGCATTTCGGTATAGGTACGCCGCTGGCGGCCTGTCATGAGCACAACGAGCGCGTTCAGGGCGGGCGCTTTCTCGCGCGCTTGCAGGCCGGCGAGGATGTTGCGCTGATCTCCGACGCCGGAACGCCGCTGATTTCCGATCCGGGCTATCACCTGGTGCGTCAGGCGCGGGCCGCCGGTATTGCGGTTGTGCCGGTGCCAGGGGCTTGCGCATTGATCGCAGCGTTGTCGGCAGCCGGCTTGCCTTCCGATCGCTTCATCTTCGAAGGCTTTCTGCCGGCCAAGGCAGCGGGCCGCCGCGGGCGCCTGGAGCAGGTGAAGGAAGAGCCGCGAACGCTGATTTTCTATGAGGCGCCGCACCGCATTCTCGAGTGCCTGCAGGATATGCAGGCGGTGTTCGGTGATCAGCGCCCGGCATTGCTGGCCCGGGAGATCAGTAAGACTTTCGAGACGCTCAAGGGTCTGCCGCTGGCGGAGCTAAGCGCCTGGGTAGCGGCAGATGGTAACCAGCAGCGCGGCGAGTGCGTGGTGCTGGTGGCCGGCTGGGAAGCGCCGGAAGGCGAGGCTGCGGTCAGTGCCGAGGCGCTGCGGGTGCTCGACCTGCTATTGCGGGAAATGCCGCTCAAGCGCGCTGCGGCACTGGCGGCGGAAATCACCGGGGTGCGCAAGAATCTGCTTTATCAGGTGGCGCTGGAGCGGCAAAACGACGCTTGAGCTTGTTCTTCGAGGGCGCTGCCGTTAACCTTGCCGGCGGAGAGTCGATCGGACAGTCGCTGCCGTGTTTCGTTCTGCGGGACGCGGGGGAGGAAAGTCCGGGCTCCATAGGGCGGAGTGCCAGGTAATGCCTGGGGGGCGTGAGCCTACGGAAAGTGCCACAGAAAATAACCGCCTAAGCGCGCAAGCGCCGGTAAGGGTGAAAAGGTGCGGTAAGAGCGCACCGCACGGCTGGTAACAGTCCGTGGCTAGGCAAACCCCACTCGGAGCAAGACCAAATAGGGTTCCATTGGCGTGGCCCGCGCTGGAACCGGGTAGGTTGCTAAAGACGTGCAGTGATGTACGTCGTAGAGGAATGACTGTCCTCGACAGAACCCGGCTTACAGATCGGCTCTCCACCTTTCTTCTGTGATCCGCTTCACTTTCATCCCCCGCTTTCTAATACCGAAAAAATCTTACTCTTAAGAAATCACTTTAAGTTTGAAGTGCAGCATATTGTGTTGCTTCGCTTTGCCTTGCCGGTACCCCCTCCGTTTGTCGTTTCTTCTTCCGCTTGTATCGCTAAATCTCCGTTCTATAAGGGTTTTTCCCGCTTTGGGCGCCTTGACGGTGGGGTGGGTGCGTTCCTATAGTGTGCGCGAGTGGTAAAAAGTGGCATGAAGTGGGTTTTTTTGGGCATGGATAGCTAATAAAAGGGGAAACGCGATCGTGTTTCGCGGAGCTAACGCCATCAGTCTCGACGCCAAAGGGCGCCTCGCGATGCCGAGTCGGTATCGTGACGAGCTCGTTTCGCGTTGTGCCGGCCAGCTTATCGTGACCATCGATGCGATCGACCCCTGCTTATGTGTCTATCCGCTGGCCGAGTGGGAGTTGATCGAAGCCAAATTGCGCGAGCTGGCGTCCTTCCGCGAAGAAAACCGCCGCTTGCAACGTTTGCTGATCGGCAATGCCGTCGACCTCGAGCTGGATGCCAGCGGTCGTTTCCTGGTGCCGCCGCGTCTGCGCGAATACGCCAAGTTGGATAAGCGCGCGATGTTGGTCGGCCAACTCAATAAATTTCAATTGTGGGATGAAGATGCCTGGAATGCTGTGGCGGACGCCGATCTGGCGGCCATCAAGCAACCGGGCGCCCTTTCCGACGATCTACGTGACCTGATCCTGTGACTATGACCGGCAGCTTTCGCCATATAACCGTGCTACTCGACGAAGCCGTTGAAGGCCTCGCCGTGCGGCCCGATGGCTGCTACCTGGATGGCACCTTCGGGCGCGGCGGGCATAGCCGGCTGATATTGCAGAAGCTCGGGCCGGATGGTCACTTGTTGGGATTCGATAAAGATCCCTTAGCGATTGCGACGGGTGAAGCGCTAGCGGCCGAAGACGGCCGCTTTGTCGTTGTGCAGCGTAGTTTTGCGGAACTTGGCGAGGAGATCGTTGTCCGCGGTCTGGCGGGGCGGGTCAACGGCATTCTTCTCGATCTGGGCGTGTCCTCGCCGCAGCTGGACGATGCCGCCCGCGGTTTCAGTTTCCTCAACGACGGTCCGCTGGATATGCGTATGGATCCGACCCGTGGGCTCAGTGCGGCGCAGTGGATCGCCAGCGCCCCGGAGGAGGAAATCGCCCGGGTATTCAAGGAGTACGGCGAGGAGCGTTTCGCCAAACGCATGGCTCGCGCCGTTGTCCTGCGTCGTGCCGAGCAGCCGTTCGAGCGCACCGCCGATCTGGCACAGGTGCTGACCGTCGCCAATCCGGCCTGGGAGAAGGGCAAGAATCCAGCGACCCGTGCGTTCCAGGGGCTGCGTATTCATATCAACAACGAGTTGGGTGATCTGGAGCGCGGCCTGGATGCAGCGCTGGAAGCCCTCGAAGTCGGCGGTCGCCTGGTGGTGATCAGTTTCCACTCCCTGGAAGACCGCATCGTCAAACTCTTTATGCGCAAACATGCCAAGGGCGAACAGGACAAGCTGCCGCGTAATCTGCCGATCATTCCGAAAGCCTTCGAGCCGCGTCTGAAGCTGATCGGTAAGGCGCAGTTCGCTTCCGAGGCCGAGCTCAAGGCCAACCCGCGTTCGCGCAGTGCGGTGATGCGGGTTGCGGAGAAGCTTCGATGAGCGCGGTATTCGCCAAGCCGCTGCCACGCGGCAGTCTGTTGATACTGGTGCTGTTTCTGGCGGTGCTGGCTTCCGCGCTGTCGGTTTCCTACTGTGCGCATTGGAATCGGCAGTTGCTCAATGGCCTTTATGCCGAGTTGAGTTACCGCGATAAAGCCATGGCCGAATGGGGACGTCTGGTGCTTGAGCAAAGCACCTGGACTGCACATAACCGAATCGAAGTGCTGGCCAGCGAACAGCTGAAGATGCGCGTTCCCGACGCCGGCGAAGTCCGTATGGTGACGCCATGATCGGGCTCGAAGGCGCACTTTACCCGTGGCGTTTCCGTCTGGTGCTGCTGCTTCTGGCGCTGATGGTCGGTGCGATTGCCTGGCGTATCGTCGACCTGCAAGTGGTCGATCATGATTTTCTCAAGGCTCATGGTGACGCCCGCAGCGTGCGGCACATTCCGATCCCGGCACATCGCGGTCTGATTACCGATCGTAATGCCGAGCCGTTGGCGGTCAGTACGCCGGTCACCACCCTGTGGGCCAATGGCAAAGAGTTGCAGGCGGCTAAAGGTCAGTGGTCGGCATTGGCGGCCGCGCTCGGGCAGGAGCCGAAAAGCTTCGCCGAGCGCCTGCAGGCCAATGCTGAGCGCGAATTCATGTACCTGGTGCGTGGCCTGACCCCGGAGCAGGGGCAGCGCGTGCTCGACCTCAAAGTGCCGGGTGTGTACGCCATCGAGGAATTCCGGCGCTTCTACCCGGCCGGCGAAGTGGCGGCGCATGTGGTCGGCTTTACCGATATCGACGACCGCGGTCGCGAAGGCATGGAACTGGCCTTCGAGGACTGGCTGGCGGGCGTGCCGGGCAAGCGTCAGGTACTCAAGGACCGGCGCGGCCGGCTGATCAAGGATGTGCAGGTGACGCAGAACGCCAAAGCCGGCAAGGCCTTGGCGCTGTCGATCGATTTGCGCCTGCAATATCTCGCCCATCGCGAGCTGCGTAACGCCCTGGTCGAATTCGGTGCCAAGGCCGGCAGCCTGGTAATGGTCGACGTGAAAACCGGCGAAGTGCTGGCGATGGTCAACCAGCCAACCTACAACCCCAACAATCGCAAGAGCCTGCAGCCCGCCGCGATGCGCAACCGGGCAATGATCGACGTGTTCGAGCCGGGTTCGACAATGAAGCCCTTTTCGATGAGCGCGGCCCTGGAAAGCGGGCGCTGGAAGCCCAGTGACAAGGTTGACGTCGCCTCGGGCACCCTGCAGATCGGTCGCTATACCATCCGCGACGTGTCCCATGTCGACGGCGGCGTGCTCGATCTGACCGGCATCCTGATCAAGTCGAGCAACGTCGGTATGAGCAAGGTCGCCTTCGATATCGGCGGCGAATCCATCCACACGGTCATGCAACAGGTCGGCTTCGGTCAGGATACCGGCCTGGGTTTCCCAGGCGAGCGGGTCGGCAACCTGCCGAATTACCGTGAGTGGCGCAAGGCCGAGACGGCGACGCTGTCCTACGGCTACGGTCTGTCCGTGACCGCGGTGCAGCTGGCGCATGCCTATTCCGTGCTGGCCAACTCCGGGCGCAGCGTGCCGTTGTCGATGGTGCGGGTGGACCGCGCGCCGGATTCGGTACAGGTGATTCCCGAGGCGGTGGCGAAAACCATCCAGGGCATGTTGCAGCAGGTCATCGAGGCGCCAGGCGGCGTATTCCGCGCCAAGGTTCCCGGTTACCACGTGGCCGGCAAGAGCGGCACGGCGCGCAAGGTGTCGGTGGGCAGCCGTGGCTACCGCGACAACGCCTATCGCTCGCTGTTCGCCGGTTTCGGGCCTATGAACGATCCGCGCATCGCCGTGGCCATCGTGATCGACGAGCCGAGCAAGGGTGGCTATTACGGCGGCCTGGTTTCCGCGCCGGTATTCGGCAAGGTAATGGCCGGTGCGTTGCGCCTGATGAATGTGGTGCCGGACAACCTGCCAGAGGCCAGCGAGTCGCAAACCGCCGCGGTCGAAACCACTAATGGAGGGCGTAGTTGATGCCGATGCCCCTGAACCAATTGCTGCCGGAAGCGGCGAGCTCGACGCTGATTCGCGAGCTGACCCTGGACAGCCGCAAGGTACGCCCCGGCGACTTGTTCCTGGCCGTGCCCGGCACCCAGCAGGACGGCCGGGTGCACATCGCCGATGCGGTGGCACGTGGCGCCGCCGCGGTTGCCTATGAAGCCGAAGGGGCCAGTGCGATGACTGCCGCCAGTGCGGAGCTGGTCGCGATCAAGGGGTTGGCCAGTCAGCTTTCGGCGATTGCCGGGCGTTTTTATGGCGAGCCGAGTCGCGGCCTGCACCTGATCGGTATCACCGGCACCAACGGCAAGACCAGTGTTAGCCAATTGCTGGCCCAGGCTCTGGATCTGCTTGGCGAGCGCTGCGGCATCATCGGCACCCTCGGCAACGGTTTTTACAACGCCCTGGCCCTGGGACGTCACACCACCCCGGACCCGATCGGCGTGCAGGCCTGCCTGGCCGAGATGAAGAAAGCCGGTGCACGTGCGGTGGCGATGGAGGTTTCCTCCCATGGCCTGCATCAGGGGCGCGTGGCGGCGCTGGACTACGATGTGGCGGTATTGACCAATCTGTCGCGCGATCATCTCGACTATCACGGCTCGATGCAGGCCTATGGCGAGGCGAAAGCCCGTCTGTTCGCCTGGCCCGGGCTGCGCTGCCGGGTGCTGAACCTGGACGACGCCTTTGGCCGTGAACTTGCCGCGCAGGCACATCCATCGCGCGTGATCGGCTACAGCCTGGAGGATCGCAGCGCCTATCTGTATTGCCGCGAGGCGCGATTCGACGAGCAGGGTGTGCTCGCCACGCTGGTAACTCCGCAAGGCGAACGCAGCCTGCGCAGTTCGTTGCTCGGCCGCTTCAACCTGAGCAACCTGCTGGCGGTGGTCGGCGCCCTGCTCGGGATGGATTACCCGCTCGACGAAATTCTCGCGGTCATGCCGCAGCTGCAGGGGCCCGTCGGGCGCATGCAGCGTTTGGGCGGCGCCGGCAAACCGCTGGTGGTGGTCGACTACGCGCATACCCCGGATGCGCTGGAAAAAGTTCTCGAGGCATTGCGCCCGCATGTCGAGGGGCGCCTGCTGTGCCTGTTCGGCTGTGGCGGCGACCGTGATAGCGGCAAGCGTCCGCTGATGGCGGCGGTAGTCGAGCGTCTTGCCGATGGCGTGCTGGTGACCGACGACAACCCGCGTAGTGAGTCGCCGCAGCAGATATTCAGCGATATCCGCGCTGGCTTCGGCGACGCCGACCAGGTGCAGTTCATCCATGGTCGCGGTCAGGCCATCGCCCAGTTGATCGCCAGCGCCAATGCCGACGATGTGCTGGTGCTGGCCGGTAAGGGGCATGAGGACTATCAGGAGATCAATGGTGAGCGTCAGCCATTCTCCGATCTGGTCGAGGCCGCCAAGGCGCTGGCCGAATGGACGGTGAAGCATGCTTAAGGCCCTGCGTTTGAGCGAAGTCTGCGCGCCGCTGAATGCCCGCCTGATTGGCGAGGATCGCACCTTCGACGCGGTCGGCACCGACAGCCGGGCGATTCAGCCGGGGCAGCTGTTCATCGCGCTCAGCGGCCCGCGCTTCGATGGCCATGACTACCTGGCCGAGGTTGCCGCACGCGGCGCCGTCGCCGCCCTGGTCGAGCGCGAGGTGGCGGACGTGGCGCTGCCGCAGCTGCTGGTGGGCGACACTCGTCTGGCGCTGGGACAGCTGGGTGCGCTCAATCGCCAGGCATTCGGTGGGCCGCTGGTGGCGATTACCGGTTCCAGTGGCAAGACCACGGTCAAGGAAATGCTCGCGAGCATTCTGCGGGTCGGCTTGCACGGTGCGGTGCTGGCCACCCGTGGCAACCTCAATAATGATCTCGGTGCGCCCCTGACCCTGTTGCAGTTGGCGCCCGAGCATGTCGCCGCGGTAGTGGAACTGGGCGCCAATCATGTCGGCGAAATCGCCTACACCGTCAGCCTGGCCAAACCGCAGGTGGCCATTATCAACAATGCCGGTACCGCCCACGTCGGCGAGTTCGGCGGGCCGGAGAAGATCGTCCAGGCCAAGGGCGAGATCCTCGAAGGGCTGGGCCACGACGGTGTGGCCATTCTCAATCTCGACGACAAGGCGTTCGCCACCTGGCAGCAACGCGCGGCCGGTCGTCAGGTATCGAGCTTCGCCCTGCATGACTCGGCGGCGGACTTCCATGCCAGCGACCTGGCCCGCGATGCGCGCGGCTGTCCTGCCTTCACCCTGCATTGCGCGCAGGGCCAGGCGCGCATCCAGCTCAACCTTCTGGGCGAACATAATGTCGCCAATGCGCTGGCCGCCGCCGCCGCCGCCCATGCACTGAACGTTCCGCTGCTCGACATCAAGAGCGGCCTGGAGCTGCTGCAGCCGGTCAAGGGACGCACCGTCGCGCAGTTGGCCAGCAGTGGCGCACGGGTCATCGATGACAGCTACAACGCCAACCCGACGTCGGTTTGCGCGGCTATCGATATCCTCACCGGCTTTGACGGGCGGCGGGTACTGGTACTGGGCGATATCGGCGAGTTGGGCGCCTGGGCCGAGCAAGGCCATCGAGATGTTGGCAGCTATGCCGTCGGCAAGGTCGACGCGCTCTATGCCGTTGGCCCGCTGATGGCTCATGCGGTGGCTGCATTCGGTAGCGGCGCTCGGCATTTCGCCGATCAGGCCAGCCTGATCGAGGCGTTACGCCATGAACAAGGCGACACCACCATTCTAATAAAAGGCTCACGCAGCGCCGCGATGGAAAAAGTCGTGGCAGCGCTTTGTGGCACTTCCGGGGAGAATCACTAAATGTTGCTGCTGTTGGCGGAGTACCTGCAACAGTTCTACAAAGGCTTTGCGGTCTTTCAGTACCTGACCTTGCGCGGCATTCTCGGGGTGCTGACCGCGCTGGCGCTGGCGCTGTGGCTGGGGCCCTGGATGATCCGTACCCTGCAGATCCGCCAGATCGGCCAGTCGGTCCGCAACGATGGTCCGCAATCGCACCTGTCGAAAAAGGGCACGCCGACCATGGGTGGCGCGCTGATTCTTTCCGCAATCGCGGTCAGCACCCTGCTCTGGGCCGACCTGAACAACCGCTATGTCTGGGTGGTGCTCGCGGTGACGCTGCTGTTCGGCGCCATCGGCTGGGTCGATGATTACCGCAAGGTGATCGAGAAGGACTCCAGGGGGCTGCCGAGCCGCTGGAAGTATTTCTGGCAATCGGTGTTCGGCCTGGGCGCCGCGGTATTCCTATATATGACTGCGCAGACCCCGGCGGAAACCACCCTGATCCTGCCGCTGTTGAAGGATGTGGGCATCCCGCTCGGTTTCGGTTTCGTGGTGCTGACCTATTTCGTCATCGTCGGTTCGAGCAATGCGGTCAACCTCACCGACGGCCTCGACGGCCTGGCGATTCTGCCGACGGTAATGGTCGGCGGCGCCCTGGGGATCTTCTGTTACCTGTCGGGCAACGTTAAGTTCGCCGAATACCTGTTCATTCCCTACCTGCCGGGCGCCGGCGAGCTGATCGTGTTTTGCGCCGCGCTGGTCGGCGCCGGTTTGGGCTTTTTGTGGTTCAACACCTACCCGGCGCAAGTCTTCATGGGCGACGTCGGCGCGCTGGCTTTGGGCGCGGCCCTGGGCACCATCGCGGTGATCGTCCGTCAGGAAGTGGTGCTGTTCATCATGGGCGGGGTGTTCGTCATGGAAACCCTGTCGGTGATCATCCAGGTCGCGTCCTTCAAGTTGACCGGCAAGCGGGTATTCCGCATGGCGCCGATTCACCACCACTTCGAACTCAAGGGCTGGCCCGAGCCGCGCGTGATCGTGCGTTTCTGGATCATCACGGTGATTCTGGTGCTGGTCGGCCTTGCCACTTTGAAACTGCGTTGAGGAAAGCATGAGCCTGATCGCTTCTGACCACTTCCGCATCGTTGTCGGCCTCGGCAAGAGCGGCATGTCCCTGGTGCGCTTCCTCGCGCGTCAGGGCTTGCCCTTTGCCGTGGTCGACACCCGTGCCAACCCGCCGGAACTCGCCACCTTGCGCGAACAGTTCCCGCAGGTGGAAGTGCGCTGCGGCGAACTGGATGTGGATTTCCTCTGCCGCGCCAGCGAATTGCTGGTCAGCCCGGGCCTGGCCATCGCCACCCCGGCGTTGCAGCAGGCGGCCCAGCGTGGCGTGCGGCTGTCCGGCGATATCGATCTGTTCGCCCGCTATGCCAAGGCGCCGATCATCGCCATCACCGGCTCCAATGCGAAGAGCACGGTGACCACCCTGGTCGGCGAAATGGCCGCGGCGGCCGGCAAGAAGGTCGCGGTCGGCGGCAATCTGGGTACTCCGGCGCTCGACTTGCTCGATGATGACGTCGAGCTGTACGTGATGGAGCTGTCGAGCTTCCAACTGGAAACCACCGATCAGTTGAATGCCGAAGTGGCGACCTGCCTGAACATCAGCGAAGACCACATGGATCGCTACGCCGACTTGCCGGCCTACCACCTGGCCAAGCACCGGATCTTCCGCGGCGCACGGCAGGTAGTGGTCAATCGCGACGATGCGCTGTCGCGGCCGCTGGTGGCCGACGATTTGCCGTGCTGGTACTTCGGCCTGGGCAAAGCGGACTTCAAGCGCTTCGGCCTGATCGAAGAAAATGGCGAAAAATACCTGGGCTTCCAGTTCGATGCGCTGTTGCCGGTGCGCGAACTGAAAATCCGCGGTGCGCATAATCAATCCAACGCCCTGGCGGCCCTGGCCCTGGGCCATGCCGTGGGTCTGCCGTTCGAGCCGATGGTGGAAACCCTGAAGCGTTTCGCTGGCCTCGCGCATCGCTGCCAATGGGTCGGCGAGCGCGAAGGTGTCGCCTATTACGACGATTCCAAGGCCACCAATGTCGGCGCGGCGCTGGCGGCAATCGAAGGCCTGGGCGCGGATATCGCGGGGCAACTGGTGCTGATCGCCGGTGGCGACGGCAAGGGCGCCGATTTCTCCGCGCTGCGCGCGCCTGTGGCGAAGTTTTGCCGCGCCGTGGTGTTGCTCGGTCGCGATGCCGAGCGCCTGGCCGCAGCGCTCGGCGATGCAGTGCCGCTGATCCGCGTGAACACGCTGGAAGAGGCGGTGCTCCGCGCTGCCGAGCAGGCGCAGCCGGGCGATGCGGTATTGCTCTCGCCGGCCTGTGCCAGCCTGGATATGTTCAAGAATTTCGAAGAGCGCGGGCGGTTGTTCGCGCAAGCAGTGGAGGCGCTCGCCTGATGCTCGCCTTACTGCGTCGCTACCCATCGCCACTGTTCGGTCGTTCTGGCCTGGACCTGGATTTCCCCATGCTGGCCGGCTGCCTGGCACTGCTCGGCCTGGGCTTGGTGATGATCACTTCGGCGTCGTCCGAAGTGGCGGCGCTGAATACCGGCAATACCCTGTACCACATGACCCGTCATCTGATTTACCTGCTGATAGGTCTGGGGGCGGCCGGGCTGGTGCTGCTGATTCCGATCCGCGTCTGGCAGCGGCTCGGCGGCTTGTTCTTGCTTGCGGCGTTCGTCCTGCTGGTGGCGGTGTTATTGCCGGGCATCGGGCGCGAAGTGAACGGGTCGTCGCGCTGGATCGGCTTTGGTGCGTTCAACGTACAGCCCTCGGAAATCGCCAAGGTGTTTGTCGTGATCTATCTCGCCGGCTACCTGGTACGTCGCCAGGAAGAAGTGCGCGAGAGCTGGGCCGGCTTCTTCAAACCTTTCGTGGTGCTGCTGCCGATGGCCGGTCTGCTGCTGCTGGAGCCGGACTTCGGCGCTACCGTGGTGATGATGGGGGCGGCGGCGGCCATGCTGTTCCTCGGCGGCGTCGGTCTGCTGCGCTTCGGTCTGATGGTCGCGCTGGCCGTCGCCGCGGTGTTCATCCTGGTGCAGACCCAGGAATACCGCCTGCAGCGCCTGATCACCTTTACCGACCCCTGGGCCGATCAGTTCGGTTCCGGCTATCAGTTGACCCAGGCGTTGATCGCCTTTGGCCGCGGCGAGTGGTTTGGCGTTGGCCTGGGTAACAGCATCCAGAAGCAGTTCTATCTGCCGGAAGCGCATACCGACTTCGTCTTCGCCGTACTCGCCGAGGAACTCGGTCTGGTCGGCGCGCTACTGACCGTCGCGCTGTTCGTGTTCGTCGGCGTGCGGGCGTTGTATATCGGCTTGTGGGCCGAGCGGGCCAAGCAGTTGTTCTCCGCCTATGTCGCCTATGGTCTGGCCTTCCTGTGGATCGGGCAGATTCTGATCAATATCGGCGTGAACGTCGGCTTGCTGCCGACCAAGGGCCTGACTCTGCCATTTCTCAGTTATGGCGGCAGCTCGTTGGTGATCTGCTGTGTCAGCCTGGCATTGCTGCTGCGCATCGAATGGGAGCGTCGCACCGAGCTGGGCAGCGAAGACGTCGCGTTCGACGAGTCCGATTTCGTCGAGGGCGGCAACGCCAAGGAGCCCCGGTATGCGCGGTAATGTGCTGATCATGGCTGGCGGCACCGGCGGGCACGTGTTCCCGGCGCTGGCCTGTGCGCGCGAGTTCAAGGCGCGCGGCTACAGCGTGCATTGGCTGGGCACGCCGCGCGGCATCGAGAATGAACTGGTGCCGGCGGCGGGCTTGCCGTTGCACCTGATCGACGTCAGCGGCCTGCGCGGCAAGGGCAAGCTGTCGCTGCTCAAGGCACCGTTCCAGTTGCTCAAGGCGCTGCTGCAGGCGCGTAAGCTGATGCGCGAACTGCAGCCGGTCTGCGTGCTCGGCATGGGCGGCTACGTCACCGGCCCGGGCGGGCTGGCGGCACGAATGAGCGGTGCGCCCCTGATCATTCATGAGCAGAACGCCGTGGCCGGCACCGCCAACCGCAGCCTGGCGCCATTCGCCAACCGGGTTTGCGAGGCCTTCCCGAATACCTTCGGCGCCAGCGACAAGCGTCGCACCACCGGCAACCCGGTGCGCGAAGAGCTGTTCCTGGAAACCCCGCGCGATGCCCTAGGCAAGCGCCAGGCGCGGCTGCTGGTGCTTGGCGGCAGCCTCGGTGCCGAACCCTTGAACAAACTGTTGCCCGAGGCCCTGGCATTGGTTGCGCCGGCGTTGCGGCCCGAGGTGTTCCACCAGGCAGGCAAGCAGCATGCCGAGGTGACTACTGAACGCTACGCCGCAGCTGGCGTCGAAGCGCAGGTCGCGCCCTTTATCAAGGACATGGCCCGCGCCTATGCCTGGGCCGACCTGGTGGTCTGCCGCTCTGGTGCGCTGACCGTCAGCGAACTGGCCGCCGCCGGCCTGCCGGCATTTCTGCTGCCGCTGCCGCACGCGATCGACGATCACCAGACGCATAACGCCGACTATTTAGCCCGGGAGGGCGCCGCGGTGCTCCTGCCGCAACGTTCCACTGACGCCGCCACGCTGGCCGCGCAGCTGACCGAGGTTTTGATGCATCCCGAACGACTCAACAACATGGCCAGCACCGCGCGTCGCCTGGCCAAACCCGACGCAACCCGCACCGTTGTCGATATTTGCCTGGAGGTGGCCCGTGGTTGAGAGCAAGAAAGCCTATCCGCAGCCGGAAATGCGCCGTATCCGTCGTATCCACTTCGTTGGTATCGGTGGCGCCGGTATGTGCGGTATTGCCGAAGTGCTGCTTAACCTCGGCTATCAGGTTTCCGGCTCGGACCTCAAAGGGTCTGCGGTCACCGAGCGACTGGAGAAATTCGGCGCGCGAATCTATATCGGTCACCATGCCAGAAACGCCGAGAGCGCCGATGTGCTGGTCGTCTCGAGCGCCATCAACACCGCCAACCCGGAAGTCGCCACCGCCCTGGAACGCCGTATTCCAGTGGTGCCGCGGGCTGAAATGCTTGCCGAGTTGATGCGCTATCGGCACGGCGTTGCGGTCGCCGGCACCCATGGCAAGACCACCACTACCAGCCTGCTGGCTTCGGTATTCGCCGCCGGCGGCCTGGACCCGACCTTCGTCATCGGCGGCCGTTTGAATGCCGCCGGCACCAATGCCCAGCTCGGCACCAGTCGTTACCTGATCGCCGAAGCCGACGAGAGCGACGCCAGCTTCCTGCACCTGCAGCCGATGGTCGCGGTGGTCACCAATATCGACATGGACCACATGAGCACCTATGGCGGCGACTTCAGCAAGCTGAAGAAGACCTTCATCGAATTCCTCCATAACCTGCCGTTCTATGGTCTGGCAGTGATGTGCGTGGACGACCCGATCGTGCGCGAGATCCTGCCTCAGGTGGCGCGCCCGACCCTGACCTATGGCTTCGACGAAGGCGCCGATGTGCGCGCGATCAACGTACGCCAGCAGGGTATGCAGACCTTCTTCACCGTGTTGCGTCGTGATCGCGAACCGCTGGACGTGTCGGTCAACATGCCGGGCAATCACAACGTGCTGAACGCGCTGGCGACCATTGCCATCGCCAGCGACGAAGGCATCAGCGACGAGGCCATCGTTCAGGGGTTGTCGGGTTTTCAGGGCGTCGGTCGGCGCTTCCAGGTCTACGGCGAACTGCCGGTCGACGGTGGCAGCGTGATGCTGGTCGACGATTACGGCCACCACCCGCGCGAAGTCGCGGCGGTGATCAAGGCCGTGCGCGGCGGCTGGCCCGAGCGGCGTCTGGTGATGGTTTACCAGCCGCACCGGTTCAGCCGTACCCGCGATCTGTACGAGGATTTCGTACAGGTTCTGGCCGACGCCAATGTGCTGCTGCTGATGGAAGTCTATCCCGCCGGCGAGGAGCCGATCCCCGGTGCCGACAGCAAGCACCTGTGCCACAGCATCCGCCAGCGTGGACAGATTGATCCCATCTATATCGAGCGTGGCGTCGAGTTGGCGCCGTTGATCAAGCCGCTGTTGCGCGCTGGCGACATTCTGCTGTGCCAGGGCGCCGGGGATATCGGCGGGGTTGCTCCGCAACTGCTGCAGAGCGCGTTGTTCGCCGCCACCGAAGGTAAATCGAAATGAGTGCGGAAAGCATGAAAACGCAGCTGCCGGTCAGCGCTTTCGGGCGGGTCGCGGTGCTGTTCGGTGGCAAGAGCGCGGAGCGCGAGGTGTCGCTGAAATCCGGCAACGCGGTGCTGCAGGCACTGCAAACGGCCGGCGTGGATGCATTCGGCATCGATGTCGGCGACGACTTCCTGCAACGCCTGCTGGCCGAGAAGATCGATCGCGCCTTTATCGTGCTGCACGGCCGTGGCGGCGAAGACGGCAGCATGCAGGGCCTGCTTGAATGCGCCGGCATCCCTTACACCGGCAGCGGCATCCTGGCGTCGGCCCTGGCCATGGACAAATTGCGCACCAAGCAGGTCTGGCAGAGCCTCGGTCTGCCGACACCGCGGCATGCGGCCTTGGCGTCCAAAGAGGATTGCCAGGCCGCGGCGAGCGAGCTGGGCTTCCCGTTGATCGTCAAGCCGGCCCACGAGGGGTCGAGCATCGGCATGGCCAAGGTGGCGACGCTGGACGAGCTGATCGCCGCCTGGCAGGACGCCAGCCAGTACGATTCGCAGGTGCTGGTCGAGCAATGGATCCAGGGCCCGGAATATACCGTCGCCACCTTGCGCGGCCAGGTACTGCCGCCCATCGGCCTGGGAACGCCGCACAGTTTCTACGATTACGACGCCAAGTACCTGGCCAATGACACCCAGTACCGCATTCCCTGCGGCCTGGATGCGGCCAAGGAAGACGAGTTGAAAATTCTGTGCGCGCGCGCCTGCGAAGCCGTCGGCACCCAGGGCTGGGCGCGGGTGGATGTGATGCAGGACGCCGCCGGCCAATTCTGGCTGCTGGAAGTCAATACCGTACCGGGCATGACCGACCACAGCCTGGTGCCGATGGCTGCACGGGCGGCCGGTCTGGATTTCCCGCAACTGGTCCTGGCGATTCTTGCCGACAGCCTAGAGGCAAGGGGTTAAGCCATGGTCGCCACGCTGCGTCACCAGCCAGGATCTGCTCGCGCACCGGTGCGCGGCAAGCCTGTGCCGCGTGGCGCCAGCCGTTTGGTGGCGAAGGAGCCGATAGGCACGCGGGTGTGGCTGGCCAAACCGCGGATTACTGGGATGGGCGCCTGGCTCAAGCGCATCACCTGGCCGTTGCTGCTGCTCGCCCTCGGCTATGGCGCCTATGACCTGGCGCAACGGTTGATGCCCTATGCCGATCGGCCGATCGCCAAGGTTAGCGTCGAGGGCGACCTCAGCTATATCAGCCAGCAGGCGGTGCAGCAGCGTATCGAGCCGTTTGTCGCCGCGAGTTTTTTCAGTGTCGATCTGGTTGGCATGCGCAACGAGCTGGAGCAGATGCCCTGGATCGCCAACGCTCAGGTCCGTCGCGTATGGCCGGATCAGGTGGTGGTGAAGCTGGAGGAGCAGCTGCCGATCGCGCGCTGGGGCGACGAGTCGCTGCTGAACAACCAGGGCCAGGCATTCGCGCCGAGCGAACTGGCGAATTATCAGCACCTGCCGCAGTTGTATGGCCCCAAGCGCGCGCAGCAGCAGGTGATGCAGCAGTACCAGGTGCTCAGCCAGTTGCTGCGGCCGATGGGTTTTACCGTGGTGCGCCTGGAGTTGCGTGAGCGCGGCAGTTGGTTTCTCTCCACCGGGCAGGGTGTCGAGCTGTTGCTCGGCCGCGACCATCTGGTGGAAAAAATGCGGCGCCTGAGTGTGATCTACGAAAAGGCGCTGAAAGAGCAGCAAGCGAATATCGCGCGGATCGATCTGCGTTATGCCAACGGCCTGGCCGTGGCATGGCGTGAGCCGCCCGCGTCCACGGCGGCTGATACCGCTGTCGTGCAGTGAATCAGGAGAAGGCAGGACCCATGGCAAACGTGCAGAGCGGCAAGATGATCGTCGGCCTCGATATCGGTACCTCCAAGGTGGTGGCGCTGGTAGGCGAGTTGACCGCCGATGGCCAATTGGAAATTGTCGGCATCGGCACCCACCCGTCACGCGGCCTGAAAAAGGGCGTGGTGGTGAATATCGAATCCACCGTGCAATCGATCCAGCGCGCGGTCGAGGAAGCGCAGTTGATGGCCGGATGCCGGATCCATTCGGCGTTCGTCGGCGTCGCCGGTAACCATATCCGTAGCCTCAACAGCCACGGCATAGTCGCCATCCGCGACCGCGAAGTCAGCCCCGCGGACCTCGAACGCGTGCTCGACGCCGCTCAGGCCGTGGCGATCCCGGCCGATCAGCGGGTGTTGCACACGCTGCCGCAGGATTACGTGATCGATAACCAGGAAGGTGTGCGTGAGCCTTTGGGCATGTCCGGCGTGCGCCTGGAAGCCAAGGTGCATGTGGTGACCTGCGCGGTGAACGCGGCGCAGAACATCGAGAAATGTGTGCGCCGCTGCGGCCTGGAAGTCGACGACATCATCCTCGAACAACTGGCCTCGGCTTATGCGGTACTGACCGACGACGAGAAAGAGCTGGGCGTTTGCCTGGTCGACATCGGCGGCGGCACCACCGATATCTGCATTTTCACCGAGGGCGCAATCCGTCATACGGCGGTGATTCCGATTGCCGGCGATCAGGTCACCAACGACATCGCCATGGCCCTGCGTACGCCGACCCAGTACGCCGAGGAAATCAAGATTCGTTATGCCTGCGCCCTGGCCAAACTGGCCGGCGCCGGCGAAACCATCAAGGTGCCGAGCGTCGGCGACCGGCCGCCGCGCGATCTGTCGCGCCAGTCCCTGGCCGAGGTGGTCGAGCCGCGCTACGACGAACTGTTCACGCTGATCCAGGCCGAGCTGCGCCGCAGCGGCTACGAAGACCTGATCCCGGCCGGGATCGTGCTCACCGGCGGTACCTCGAAGATGGAAGGTGCGGTCGAGCTGGCCGAGGAAATCTTCCATATGCCGGTGCGTCTGGGCATGCCGCAGAGCGTCAAGGGCTTGGCCGACGTGGTGCGCAATCCGATTTATTCCACCGGCGTGGGGTTGTTGCTGTACGGCCTGCAGAAGCAGACCGACGGCGTCTCCATGTCGGCAATCAGCAATTTCAACGATGAATCGAAGGTGCCCGTGCTCGAGCGCTTGAAGCGCTGGGTACAAGGCAACTTCTGATTCGAACCCGAGCAATGCAGTAGGCGTTACAACCCAAGTAATAAAGGAGAGGGGAAATGTTCGAACTCGTAGATAGCGCACCACAGAGTGCTGTAATCAAGGTCATCGGAGTCGGTGGCGGCGGCGGCAACGCGGTCAACCACATGGCGAAAAACAACATCGAAGGCGTTGAGTTCATCTGCGCCAACACCGATGCGCAGGCGCTGAAGAACATCGGCGCACGCACCATCCTGCAACTCGGCACCGGCGTGACCAAGGGCCTGGGCGCGGGCGCCAATCCGGACGTCGGCCGTCAGGCCGCGATGGAAGATCGCGAGCGCATCGCCGAAGTGCTGCAAGGCACCGATATGGTCTTCATCACCACCGGCATGGGTGGCGGCACTGGCACCGGCGCGGCTCCTGTGATCGCCCAGGTGGCCAAGGAAATGGGCATCCTCACCGTCGCGGTGGTGACCCGTCCGTTCCCGTTCGAAGGGCGTAAGCGTATGCAGATCGCCGAGGAAGGTATTCGCGCGTTGGCGGAAAGCGTCGACTCGCTGATCACCATCCCCAACGAGAAACTGCTGACCATCCTCGGCAAGGACGCAAGCCTGCTGTCGGCCTTCGCCAAGGCGGATGATGTGCTGGCCGGTGCGGTGCGTGGTATTTCCGACATTATCAAGCGTCCGGGCATGATCAACGTCGACTTCGCCGACGTGAAAACCGTGATGAGCGAAATGGGTATGGCGATGATGGGCACTGGTTGCGCCAGTGGTCCGAACCGTGCTCGCGAAGCCACCGAAGCGGCGATTCGCAATCCGTTGCTCGAAGATGTGAACCTTCAGGGCGCACGCGGCATCCTAGTGAATATCACTGCAGGCCCAGACCTGTCGCTGGGTGAGTATTCGGATGTCGGCAACATCATCGAACAATTTGCATCCGAGCACGCCACCGTCAAAGTGGGCACTGTTATTGATCCCGATATGCGCGATGAATTGCACGTCACCGTAGTGGCTACCGGCCTGGGTGCGAAAATCGAGAAGCCAGTCAAGGTTATCGACAACACCGTGCAGGTTGCCAGCGCTGTCACAACCTCGCCTGCAGCACCGGCGCGCAGTGAGCAGAGTGTCAATTACAAGGACTACGAACGCCCCACTGTTCAGCGTCAAAGCCACGGCGGTGGCGCTACTGCCGCTAAGCTGAATCCGCAGGACGATCTCGATTATCTGGACATCCCGGCCTTCCTGCGTCGTCAGGCCGATTGATAGAAGGTATCGAGGCTATGGGGGTGATTGGTGTTCAGCAAAGGCCGGTTCTGCTATTATCGCCGGCCATTGTTGAAAACAATTCGCAACTAGCGCTATAGCGGCCAAGCCATGATCAGACAACGCACCTTGAAGAACATCATCCGCGCCACTGGCGTTGGCCTGCATTCCGGGGAGAAGGTTTACCTGACCCTGAAGCCGGCACCCGTGGACACCGGTATCGTGTTCTGTCGCACCGACCTTGACCCTGTCGTGGAAATCCCCGCGCGAGCGGGCAATGTCGGCGAAACCACCATGTCGACCACGCTGGTCAATGGTGATGTCAAGGTGGATACGGTAGAGCACCTGCTTTCGGCCATGGCAGGCCTGGGCATCGATAACGCCTACGTCGAACTCTCCGCATCCGAAGTGCCGATCATGGACGGCAGCGCCGGTCCTTTCGTGTTCCTGATTCAATCTGCCGGGCTGCAAGAGCAGGACGCCCACAAGAAGTTCATCCGGATCACCCGTGAAGTGACGGTCGAGGAGGGCGACAAGCGCGCCACCTTCGTCCCCTTCGAGGGCTTCAAGGTGACCTTCGAGATCGACTTCGATCATCCGGTGTTCCGCAACCGCACCCAGTCGGCCAGTGTCGATTTTTCCAGCACCTCCTTCGTCAAGGAAGTCAGCCGCGCACGTACCTTCGGGTTCATGCGTGATATCGAGTTCCTGCGTTCGCAGAACCTTGCGCTCGGCGGCAGTGTGGATAACGCCATTGTGGTCGACGAATTCCGCGTATTGAACGAAGACGGCCTGCGTTACGAGGACGAATTCGTCAAACACAAGATTCTCGACGCCATCGGCGATCTGTATCTGCTGGGCAACAGCTTGATTGGCGAATTCAAAGGTTTCAAATCGGGGCATGCCCTGAACAACCGCCTGCTGCGCGCGTTGATCGAGCAGACCGACGCATGGGAAGTGGTCACCTTCGATGACCCGAATACCGCACCCATTTCCTATATGCGCCCGGTAGCAGCGGTTTAACCCTCTCCGAGTTTTCTTCAGGCCACCTTCGGGTGGCCTGTTTTTTTCTGCCGGAAAATTGCTGAAAGCCAGCTGGGTGGCGCTTTATTCGCTGGGTTTGCGGTGCTTGGCCAGGCGCTCGAGCGCCGCGCGCAATTTGGGGTCGCTAACACTCTCGGCAGTTGCCTGGATGTTCTCGGCGGCGCTATTGGACAGATGGATACTGTGACTAGTTCCACGTCTTTCGACGGTTGGCGGTTGTACCTTGAACAGGATTTTCGTTAAGGTCGCAAACTCTTCGAGGGTTTGCAGTTGCCTGAGCAGGCGTTTTTGTTGATAGCGCAGGCGGGTGGCCCAGTGGCCGTCGGTGACGATTAGCAGTAGGCAGCCCTCGCGCCAGGAAGCGACATGACAGTGTTCGCGAGCGGCGGGTTGTAGTTGGCTTTCCAGCGAGCGTTGCAGGTGATCGAGGCGTTGAGCCTGATTGAACAGCGCTTTGAGCGGCTTCGCTTCGCGCATTAGCGCGGCGGACGCCTTAGCTGGCAACGGACGAAATGACATGGCAGGACGCCTGACAAAGTGGAGCCGCCATGGTAGCAGAATCCCTGCTACTGCCTTGGCTTCCACCCAAGGGAGAATCCATGCACATCATTTTACTCAGCCGGCGCCATGGCGCTGCCCGCACCCTCAGTCTCGATTTGCGCTGGTTGTTGGTCGCCATGCTGGTGCTGATCGGTCTTTCTCTCGCCGGTGGCATGGCTTTCGGCGCATGGTGGGCACCCTATGGCGCGGGGCGCACGGTCGATGTGCAGTTGAACCGCATGCTTGACGATCAGCAGCGCGCCGAGGTTGGGGCCTTGCGGCTCGACTCGCAGCGCCAACTGGATGCCTTCGCTGCCCATGTCGCTGAGTTACAGGCCCGTCTGACCCGGCTCGATGCGCTCGGCGAACGCCTGACCGAGCTGGCCGATCTGGACTCCGACGAGTTTGATTTTTCCCTGAACGTGGGTCAGGGCGGTGCCGAGGATTTGACCGGCGACGCGGCCTACGCGCCGCCGCCCTTCATGGATGCGCTGGATCAACTCAGCCTGCGCCTGGACAGCCGCGAGCAACTGCTCGAAGAACTGGAGCAAGTGATCGGCGAGCGCCGCTTGAGCGAGGCTGAATACCTGTCCGGGATGCCGGTGCGTCAGGGCTATATTTCCTCGCCGTTCGGCATCAGGGTGCACCCGCTGACAGGGCGCAACACCCAGCATGCTGGCATCGATTTCGCGGCCAAGGCCGGCAGCGACGTGGTTGCGGTCGGCGCCGGTGTGGTGACCTTTGCCGGCAGAAAGACCGGCTATGGCAATACCATCGAAATCAGCCATGCCGATGGCTATGTCACGCTCTACGCGCACAATCAGAGCAATCTGGTGCAGATCGGCGACCTGGTGCAGCACGGTCAGACCATCGCGCGGGTCGGGCGTACTGGGCGCGCCACCGGCTATCACGTGCATTTCGAAGTGATCAAGAATGGTCGTCCAGTCAACCCGGCGAGCTTTATCGCCCGGGTCAGCGGCATCGAATAACAGCGTTCACTCATCGTTTTCCATGCACTTCATATCGGAGACTGCTCAAGTGCCTGCTGGGTTATTCGGCGGGTCGTATGCGTGCTGTTTCGCTGGCGGGGAATGCCGCGTTTGCGTCATGCTCCGTCGTCGTCTGTTGTGTCCCTTGTTGTTCGCGTTTGTCCGGTGGATCTCTGCCGGTCGGCGCCCGCTGCATTTTCGCTCAGCCCGATAACGTCGCTTTCATCATCGTCGTTTCCGGGTAGAATGCCCCCTTTGCACGCAGCCATCAGGGCTGCACAGGCGACTTTTTGAGTTGTCCTCCATCCATCACGCGTGGAAGAACCTGTCGATATGTTTGCGCCTTTGTTGAAAAAATTCTTTGGAAGCAAGAACGAGCGTGAGGTCAAGCGCATGCTCAAGACGGTGCAAGCCGTCAACGCCTTCGAGGAGCAGATGCTTGCGCTCTCGGATGAACAACTGCGTGCCAAGACCGATGAATTCAAAGCCCGCCTGGCGCAAGGTGAAACCCTCGATCAGATCCTCGCGGAAGCCTTCGCTGTAGCCCGTGAAGCGGGTAAGCGGGTGATGGGGATGCGCCACTTCGATGTGCAGCTGATCGGCGGCATGACCCTGCATGAAGGCAAGATCGCCGAGATGCGCACCGGTGAAGGCAAGACCCTGGTGGCGACCCTGGCGGTGTACCTCAATGCGCTGTCCGGCAAGGGCGTGCATGTGGTAACCGTCAACGACTACCTGGCCCGTCGCGACGCCAACTGGATGCGCCCGTTGTACGAGTTCCTCGGCATGACGGTCGGTATCGTCACGCCCTTTATGCCGCCGGAAGAAAAGCGTGCGGCTTATGCCGCCGATATCACCTACGGCACCAACAATGAATTCGGTTTCGATTACCTGCGCGACAACATGGCCTTTAGCCTGGATGAAAAATTCCAGCGCGAACTGAATTTTGCGGTGATCGACGAAGTGGACTCGATCCTCATCGACGAAGCCCGTACCCCGTTGATCATCTCCGGCCAGGCCGAAGACAGCTCCAGGCTGTACACCGAAATCAACAAGCTGATCCCACGCCTCAAGCAGCACATCGAGGAAGAGGAAGGCGTGGTCACCCAGGAAGGCCATTTCAAGATCGACGAGAAAGCTCGTCAGGTCGAATTGAACGAAGCCGGCCACCAGTTCGTCGAGGAAATTCTCACCGAGGTCGGCCTGCTGGCCGAAGGCGAAAGTCTCTACTCGGCGCATAACCTGGGTCTGCTGACCCACGTGTATTCCGCCTTGCGCGCGCACAAGCTGTTCCATCGCAACGTCGAATACATCGTGCAGAACAATCAAGTGCTGCTGATCGACGAGCACACTGGTCGTACCATGCCGGGTCGTCGTCTATCCGAGGGCCTGCACCAGGCGATCGAGGCGAAAGAGGCGCTGCCGATTCAGGCGGAAAGCCAGACCCTGGCCTCGACCACCTTCCAGAACTACTTCCGTCTCTACACCAAGCTGTCCGGGATGACCGGTACGGCCGATACCGAAGCCTTCGAATTCCACCAGATCTACGGCCTGGCGGTGATCGTGATCCCGACCAACCGGGTAATGGCGCGTAAGGATTTCAACGACCTGGTCTACCTGACCCAGGAAGAGAAGTACGCGGCCATCATCACCGACATCAAGGATTGCCTGGCCCAGGGCCGGCCGATCCTGGTCGGTACCGCGACCATCGAGAGCTCCGAATACGTTTCCAAACTCTTGGAAAAAGAAGGCATCGAGCACAAGGTGCTCAACGCCAAGTTCCACGAGAAGGAAGCCGAGATCATCGCCCAGGCGGGTCGTCCGGGTGCGCTGACCATCGCCACCAACATGGCCGGTCGCGGTACCGACATCCTGCTCGGCGGTAACTGGGAAGTCGAAGTGGCTGCGTTGGAAAACCCTTCCGACGAGCAGATCGCGCAGATCAAGGCCGAATGGCAGCGCCGCCATCAACAGGTCATCGAGGCCGGCGGCCTGCATGTGATCGCCTCCGAGCGTCATGAATCGCGGCGTATCGACAACCAGCTGCGCGGTCGTTCCGGCCGTCAGGGCGACCCGGGTTCCAGCCGTTTCTACCTGTCGCTGGAAGACAGCCTGATGCGTATCTTCGCCTCGGATCGGGTGAAGAACTTCATGAAGGCTCTGGGTATGGAAGCCGGCGAGGCGATCGAGCACCGCATGGTGACCAACGCCATCGAAAAAGCCCAGCGCAAGGTCGAAGGCCGCAACTTCGATATGCGTAAGCAGTTGCTGGAATTCGACGACGTGGCCAACGAGCAGCGCAAGGTGATCTATCACATGCGCAACACCCTGCTGGCCGCCGACGATATCGGCGAGACCATCGCCGATTTCCGCCGCGAAGTGCTCGACGGCACCATCAACGAGTACATCGCGCCGCAGTCCTTGCCCGAGCAGTGGGATATCGCCGGTCTGGAAGATGCCCTGGCCAGTGGCTTCAATATCAAGTTGCCGATTCAGCAATGGCTCGACGACGACCATAAGCTCTACGAAGAGACACTGCGCGAGCGCATCCTCGAAGAACTGGTCGCCGCCTACAACGAGAAGGAAGACATGGCCAGCGCCGAGGCGTTGCGCACCTTCGAGAAGCAGATTCTGCTGCGCGTGCTCGACGACCTGTGGAAAGACCATCTGTCGACCATGGACCACCTGCGCCACGGCATTCACCTGCGCGGTTACGCGCAGAAGAACCCCAAGCAGGAGTACAAGCGCGAATCCTTCACCCTGTTCCAGGAACTGCTGGATTCGATCAAGCGCGACACCATTCGCGTGCTCTCGCACGTTCAGGTGCGCCGCGAGGACCCGGCCGAGGAAGAGGCTCGCCTGCGTCGCGAAGCCGAAGCGATGGCCGAGCGTATGCAGTTCCAGCATGCCGAGGCCTCGGCGCTGGCGCAGTCGCAAGATGCCGGTGGCGCAGAGGGTGATGCCGATGTGGCGATTGCGACCGCACCGGTGCGCACCGAGCAGAAAATTGGCCGTAACGAGCCTTGCCCATGTGGCTCCGGAAAGAAATACAAGCATTGCCATGGCCAGGTGACCTGAACCCAGCGTCCGTTGGGCGGTCGATCTGAGTATCGCCGCCGACGGAATAGCTGAAAATCGCGCTGCTCAGGCGCCGATCTACAGGCTATGCTTCACATGCTTTCAACAACGCCGCGAATGGCTTAGCCGTTCGCGGCGTTTTACCTTCGCGATCAGTCGTTCACCTAAGGAGCATTTCCATGGCTGTTGGTCTTGGCCCGCTGTCTACTCTGCACCCGGTTCCAGGTTTTGAATTGGGTATCGCTTCGGCGGGTATCAAGCGCCCGGGCCGAAAGGATGTGGTGGTGATGCGCTGCGCCGAAGGATCAAGCGTGGCCGGTGTGTTCACCCTCAACGCGTTCTGCGCGGCACCGGTTATTCTGGCCAAGAAGCGTGTACTCGGCAGTGTGCGCTACCTGTTGACCAACACCGGCAACGCCAACGCTGGCACCGGCGAGCCGGGTTTGCAGAATGCCACGCGCACCTGTGCGGCGCTGGCGCGGCTGGCCGGCGTGGATGAAGGCGCGGTGCTGCCGTTTTCCACCGGGGTGATCGGCGAGCCGCTGCCCGTGGAGAAGATCGAAGGCGCCTTGCAGGCCGCTATCGACGATCTTTCGGAGAACCATTGGGCCGAAGCCGCGACCGGCATCATGACCACCGACACGCTGCCCAAGGGCGCCAGCCGCCAGTTCGTGCACGACGGCGTCACCGTCACCGTCACCGGGATATCCAAAGGCGCCGGGATGATCAAGCCGAATATGGCGACCATGCTCGGTTATATCGCCACCGACGCCAAGGTCTCCCAGGCGGTGTTGCAGGATCTGCTGCGCGATGCGGCGAACAAGTCGTTCAACCGCATCACTATTGATGGCGACACCTCGACCAACGATTGCTGCATGCTGATCGCCACCGGCCAGGCGGCGCTGCCGGAAATCACCCAGGCCAGCGGTGACCTGTTCGCCAAACTCAAGGAGGCGGTGTTCTCGGTGTGCATGGAAGTGGCCCAGGCCATCGTGCGCGACGGCGAAGGCGCGACCAAGTTCGTCACCGTGCAGGTCAACGGCGGCGCTACCCATCAGGAGTGCCTGGGTGTCGGTTACGCGGTGGCCCACTCACCGCTGATCAAGACCGCACTGTTCGCCTCCGATCCGAACTGGGGGCGCATTCTCGCGGCCGTTGGCCGTGCCGGCGTGGCGCAGCTGGATGTCAGCAAGATCGACGTGTTCCTCGGCGACGTATGCATCGCTCGCGGCGGCTGTCGCGCCGCCAGCTACACCGAAGAGCAGGGCGCGGCGGTGATGGCTGAGGCGGAAATCACCATCCGTATCGAGCTGGGCCGCGGCGCATGCAGCGAAACGATCTGGACCACGGACCTGTCCCACGAGTACGTGAAGATCAACGCCGAGTACCGCACCTGAAGCAGCCGCAAGCCTCAAGCCGCAATTAAGAGCGAACAGCTGTGTCGTCCACTGGGCGTCACGCCGCTCGCTCGCGGCTTGCAGGGGACGGCCACCCGCCTTGTAGCTATTCCCCTCGCTTATAGCCCCATGCGCAAGCGGAATTGCTATTCGTGTGGGCGCCTTTTACTGTCAGTCGACCTTCCCTCATTCATAGCAAGGAGCGCCCCATGTCACTGGCACTGGTCATCGGCAATAAAAATTATTCGTCCTGGTCGCTACGCGGCTGGTTGGCGCTTGAACTCAGTGGCGCGGCCTACGAGGAATTGCTCGTGCCGCTTTATCAGGCAGACAGCCATGCACGTCTCTTGGCCCATGGTCCGACCGGCAAGGTGCCGGTGCTGAAGACCGAAGAAGGCCCGGTCTGGGACAGCCTGGCGATCGCCGAGTACCTTGCCGAGCGCTTCCCCGAGGCGCACCTATGGCCACGCGGGCAGTACGCCCGGGCGTTGGCGCGTAGCGCCTGTGCGGAAATGCACAGCGGTTTCGTCGCCCTGCGCACGCACCTGCCGATGGACCTCAAGCGCGATCAGGCGCTGACCGCTGTTCCCGCCGATGCCCAGAACGATATCCGGCGCATCTGCGCGCTGTGGGCCGAGTGCCGTGCCGGCTTCGGTCAGGACGGCCCCTTCCTGTTCGGTCATGCCAGCATCGCCGATGCATTTTTCGCCCCCATAGCCGCGCGCCTGCGCAGTTACCGCGTGGAGCTGCCCGAGGCTGCGGCGGCCTATGTCGAGACCATTTACCAGTGGCCGGCTTTTCAGCGCTGGTACCAGGCCGCGCTGGCGGAAGCCTAGGGTGAAGCGCATTCATGTGGCCGCGGCGGTGATTCGCGGTGCCGATGGCCGCATTCTGATCGCCCGGCGGGCGGCGGATCAGCACCAGGGCGGTCTCTGGGAATTCCCCGGCGGCAAGGTCGAGGCGGGCGAGGCGGTCGAGCAGGCGCTCGCCCGCGAGCTGCAGGAGGAGCTGGGCATCGTGCCCAGCGCCGCGCGGCCGCTGATCCAGGTGCGGCACGACTACCCGGACAAGCAGGTGCTGCTGGATGTCTGGGACGTCTCGGCGTTTCACGGCGAAGCGCATGGTGCCGAGGGGCAGCCGTTGGCCTGGGTCGAGCCCTGGCGGTTGAGCGAATATGCATTTCCGGCGGCCAATCGGCCGATCGTCGCGGCGGCGCGTTTACCCGAGCGTTACCTGATCACCCCGGATGTGTCCGAGCCGCTCACCCTGCTCGATGGTATCCGCACCGCGTTGGATCAGGGGGCGAGTCTGCTGCAATTGCGCGCGCCGCAACTCGACGCCAGGCAGTATCGCGGCTTGGCTGAGCAGGTCCTGGAATTGGCTGGGGGACGCGCGCAACTGCTGCTCAAGGGGCCACTGCAATGGCTGGAGGATTTCCCTACCGCGGGCTGGCACCTGACATCCCGGCAACTGCGCGAATTGGCCGGCGGGCCACGACCGATTCCTGGGGATCGCTGGTTGGCGGCGTCCTGCCATGCAGCCGACGAATTGGCGATGGCCGCGCGGCTGGGGGTGGATTTCGTCACGCTGTCGCCACTGCAAGCGACACGCAGTCATCCGCAGGCCAGCCCGCTCGGCTGGGAGCGCGCCACGGAACTGCTGCAAGGCTTCAACGCCCCGGCCTACCTGCTTGGTGGCCTCGGCCCGGCGGATACCGCCAGGGCCTGGGCCAGCGGGGCCCAGGGTGTAGCGGGTATTCGCGCATTCTGGCCGGGTTGATCCGGTCGCGCTCGTCTACTGGGTGGGCATCTCCAGCGCCGCCGACGCCGGTTGCTCGTGGGCGGGGACGGCCGCCGGCCGGTACAGCAGCAGGCGGTAACAGCCGAGGCTGATCATCCAGTCGAACAGCGCCGTCCACAGGTTGTGCGAGAGAAAATGCGCGCCCTGCAACATACGTCCCACCGAGAACACCAGGCCCAGGGTCAGTGCCAGGCCCAGCGCGGCTTTTGCCAGGCGCGGGCGCCGATCGCGCAGCACGAAGAACAGCGCGAAGAATGAGAAACCGGCGGTGGCATGGCCGCCAGGCCAGCAACGACCGGGTTTGGCCGTCGGCGCTCGCTCGCTGAGCAGTGGCGTATAGGTTTCCTGGCCGCCGAACTCAGTGAGGCTCCAGGGGCAATGCACGGCGGTCAAGGCTTTCAGCGGCGTTACGAAGGAACTCGATATGCCCATTGCCAATACCAGGTAGCCGAGCGGCCGGCGCCATTGGCGCCAGGGCTTTACCAACAGGCTGAAAACGAAGCCGACAATCGCCAGTACGCCAATAGTGATTACCACCTGCTTGGCGCGGTCATGCAGGATGTCTTCGAGAAAGCTACTGTGGCGGCCGATAAAGCCGCTCTGCGGGTCATAGGCCCAATGGGCGATGGCGAAGTCGATGGTGGTCGGATCCAGCAGCAGTAATAGCAGCATGATCGCCACCGGGACGCCGAATCCCAGGTAGAAGTTATAGGGCCGCGAGGCGGGCAATGCACTGTTTGGCATAGGTTGTATCCCTTGAGGTTGAGCGCGCCGCCCGCTACCGGTGCAGGCGGGCGCGATCCTGGCAATAAGGCCGCCGCGGCAAGGCGCCTGGAAAGGTCGGGCCCGGCACTGGCGAGCGCTTCGGTGAGTGCGTTGCAGTCTGTCCGCAAAAGCGTGAGGGAGTTGTCGTGCACGTGTGAAAAAAACGTCAAGCCGCGTCGCTTCACGCTTCTTTCACCTCTTCTTCACGGCGCCATGATGGCACCGCCGCTAAGGTGGCGCGGATTGCGAATGGAGCGGGCGGGCTGCTCGCTGGTCGACTGACGTTTTGTTTATCGAGTCCCCTTTATGACATCCGATTCATTGGCGGCAAGCGCGGACGCCTCGGCGCTGAAGGGCAAGACCGGCTTGCGCCGTGTCCTGCAGGCCGGCGCCTATTCCTGGGCCGGGTTGTTGGCGGCGTTCAAGGGCGAGGCGGCGTTCCGCCAGTTGCTGCTGCTCAATGGGCTGCTGATTCCGCTGGCGTGCTACCTGGCTGTCGGCAGGGTCGAACGCGCGGTGCTGATCGCGGTGTGCTTGCTGGCATTGATCGTTGAGTTGCTCAACTCGGCGATCGAAGCGGCGATCGACCGTATCTCCCTCGAATTGCATCCTTTGTCGAAGCAGGCCAAGGATCTTGGCAGCGCGGCGCAGATGGTCGCCTTGACTCTGATCGCCGTGGTCTGGGCGGTGATTCTGCTCTAGTGGGGCGCGGCCTTTCCCTTACGCTCACCGGCCCAGTCTGGCCGGTGCCTGGTCCCGCGATACTTTGACTGCCGCCAGGCGGCTACGGCCTAATAGGCCTCTGCCGCCGCGAGTGCCGTTATGTCCGTATCCGCCCGTTCCCCGTCCAACATGCGTCCCAGCACCTTGCACCTACCCCAGGGCGACTGGACTACGGTGCTCGCTTGCCTGTGCGCGCATTTCCCGGCTATCGCTCGTGAGCAGTGGCTCGAGCGTTTTGCCCGCGGCCGGGTACTCGATGCGCAGGGGCAGCCCCTGAGTGCCGACAGCCCCTATCGGGCCGGGCTCAAGGTCCACTATTTTCGCGAGGTTGCAGCGGAGACGCCGATCCCCTTTGTCGAGAACATCCTGCATATCGACGAGCACCTGCTGGTGGCCGACAAACCGCATTTTCTACCGGTGATGCCGGCCGGCGAGTATGTCGAGCAGACCTTGCAGGCGCGCCTGGCCAAGCGCCTGGGCAATGCCGACCTGGTGCCGCTGCACCGCATCGATCGGCACACCGCCGGGCTGGTGCTGTTTTCCACTAACCCGCAGAGCCGTGGCCTTTACCAGGCGTTGTTTCGCGAGCGGCAGATGCATAAGCGCTACGAGGCGCTGGCGCCAGCCTTGCCTGAACTGGGCTTTCCCCAGCTGCGTGCGACCCGCCTGGAAGCCGGCGAACCATTTTTCCGTATGCGGGAGGTGGCGGGCGTGGCGAATACCGAGACGCGCATCGAAGTGGCGCGGCAACTCGGCGAGCACTGGCTCTACGGCCTGTACCCGGTTACCGGCAAGAAGCATCAGTTGCGCGTGCATATGGCCGCCCTGGGCGCAGCCATCCTCAACGACCCCTTCTATCCCGAGGTCAGCGAAGGCCCCGATGCCCCTGACGACTACGACAAGCCGCTCAAGCTGCTGGCCCAGGGCCTGAGCTTTATCGATCCGCTGAGCGGTGAACAGAGACACTTCGAGAGCCGCCTGAGTCTGCTCTCATAGCCCGGATGAAATCCGGGGATGGATATCGGGTCTGACGCCGCTCCCGGATTGCGCCAAGGCTTATCCGGGCTACGGGATGGGCTTGTTCAGAGTTTCTCTGCATTCCAACCTAAGTGATTGCATGCAGGCCTGCGGGTGACCGTGGGATCTACGGGCTACGCTTGCGGCTTCGGTGCCGCCTGCCACAGCACTTCATCGATACCCTGGCGCTTGGCGATCAACCGGGCGGCGACGAACAGCAGGTCGGACAGGCGGTTGACGTAAGCCAGGCCGACGCCACGGATGGGCTCGGCTGCGTTGAGTTGCTGGCAGCGCCGCTCGGCCGCGCGGGCCAGGCTGCGGCAGACATGGGCCTGTGCGATCAGGCGCGAGCCGCCGGGCAGGATGAAGTTTTCCAGCGGCCCGACTTCTTCGTTCCAGCGGTCGATCGCGGCTTCCAAACGCTCGATCTCCGTGGCCTGCAAGGCCTGGTACTCGGGCATCGCCAGCTCGCCGCCGAAGTCGAACAAACGATGCTGGCAGGGCGCGAGTACCGTGATCACCTCGTCGAGGCCGGGGCAGCTGCTGCGCTGCTCGGCAAGTTCGGCGAGCAGCAATCCGAGGTGGCTGTTGAGCGTATCCAGCTCGCCCATGGCGTCCACCCGGGGATGATCCTTGGCCACCCGGCGGCCGTCGGCCAGGCCGGTTTCGCCGGTATCGCCAGTGCGGGTGTAAATTTTCGAGAGTCGATAAGCCATGTTCAGAGACCTGTTTCAGGAGGGGCGACAGCCAATGGCAGGCGCAGGATAAAGCAGGTGCCCTGGCCCGGAGTGGACTGCACCTCCATTTGTCCCTTGTGGTTGTTGGTGATGATGAAATACGAGACCGAAAGGCCGAGGCCGGTGCCTTCGCCGACTTCCTTGGTGGTGAAGAACGGGTCGAAGATGCGCTTGCGCACCGATTCGGGCATGCCCAGGCCATTGTCCTGGACCTGGATTTCCGCCCAGTGTTTACCGCGGTGGGTGCGCAGGGTGATTTGCCCCGGGGTGTCGTCATTGCGCTGGTGGATCGCCTGGGCGGCATTCTTCAGCAGGTTCAGCAGCACCTGCTCCAGCTCGTTGGCGGTGCCGGGCACCGGGCCGAGCGTGGGGTCGAATTCGCGGATGATCTGCAGGCTCTTGAAGTCGAAACTTTCCGTCAGGTCGAAGTCGTTGCTGGCGATCTCCAGCGCCTGGTCGATCACTGCCGGGAGCAGGCAGGGTGCCAGCTGGCGATTGCTCATGCGGCTGAAGTTGAGCATATGGCTGACTATCTTCGCCGCGCGGGTACCGGCTTGCTGGATGCCATCGAGCAGTTGCGGAATTTCACGGGCCTGCAGGTAGTCGTCGATCGCTTGCAGACACACGCCGATCTGCTCGGCGTACGCGCGGTTCTTTTCCAGGTCGGAGGATAGGCGCCGCCTGATGTTCTGCACGTTGTGCAGGATGGCGCCGAGCGGGTTGTTGATTTCGTGGGCCATGCCGGCCGCCAAGCCGCCGACCGAGAGCATTTTCTCCGATTGCACCATCATCTCTTCGAGGTTCAGGCGCTGGGTGATGTCGTCGATCCGGATCACCGCGCCGCGCCCGCTGCCGCCCACCAGCGGGTAGAACGTCAGGGCATAGTGGCGGGGCTCGCCGTCCTTGCTCCAGGTGACCCGTTCGATTTTTTCGACCTTGTGTTTCTCGATGCTGCGATTGATCTGCGCGAGAAAGGGTTTCAGCGGTGGAAAGGCGAGGAAAACCGGTTGGTTCAGCGCCTGTTCCAGGCGCGTGCCGGAAAGCGCGGTGGCCTCCTGGTTCCATTGGGTCACGTACAACTGCTCGTCCAATGCGATCAGCGCCGAAGGCATGGAGTCGATGATGCTGTTGAGGTACTTCTGAAAGCCGGTGAGCTTCTTCTCGATCTTGCCGCGCACCTGGACTTCGAGTTCCAGCTTGCGGTTGAAGTGGCGGGTTTCCTCGGCCAGGTTCTGCGCATGGTCGAATGCGTCCTGGGCATCGTCGCGGGCTCGCTTGAGCTGTTGCTCGCGAGCTTCGATCCTGATCAGCATGGTGTTGAAGGCATCGGCCAGGCTGCCGATCTCGTCGCGGTTGCCGCGGCGCGCGCGCAGCGAATAGTTTTCCTCGCGGGTGACCTGGCGCGAGAGTTCCTCCAGGCGGCGGATCGGTCGGGTTATCAGACGGCGCACCTGCCGCGAGACGATCAGCCAGAGCACCACGCTGAATGCGAGGATCACCAGGCTCGCACTCAGGGTGCCGGTGTAAAACGCGCCGGGCAGCTCGCTGGACGCCACCAGCAGCAGATGTCCGGGCGGACCGGACGGCTGCGGCAGCTCGATCAGCTTGTTGATGCGGAATTCGCTGTGACGCCAGTTGGCCACCAGTTCGATACGCGACGGCAAGGGCAGCTCCTCGCCGCGTTGCAGCTGCGCGATGCTGATGCCGTTGCTGTCGTAGACCACGGCCGCGCGGAGTGGCGCATAGTCGTCCAGGCGTTTCAGCAGCTCTTTGGCGGCACTCGGTGAGGTGAGCGCCGGCTGGCTCAGCTGCGGGCTGGCGATCAGTCGGCCAAGGGTGTGCAGGGCCTGGGGCGCCACGCTTTGTTGGGAGATCCAGTAGGCCGCGCTGATGAATGCCAGATTGGCGACCACCAGTACCGCCGCCAGCAATACCAGGAGCGCGACCAGCAGCTTGCGGCCGACCGGCAGGTTTTCGATGCGTTGGCGCAACAGCATGGGGACAGAGCCGCTCTAACGTGTGTGCGAGCAGGGTAACGCCGGCTCAGTGGCTGGGCAATCCACGTGCGTCCAGATAGTCGAGCAAACGCTGCTGCAGGCTGCTTAGGTGCGGCAGCACGCAGCGGTGACGTTGTGCGGCGGCGCAGGCGTAACCGAGCAGGTAGGCGATTTCAGTACGCCGCCCATGGACCACGTCCTGGTGCATCGAGGAGTAGTTCGACGCCGTCGCCTGGATGATGCGCAGCACATCGTCATGCAGCCCTTCGGCAGCGTCGGGCTGGCCGCAGGTTCGCAGCAGCTCGCAGAGTTCCGCACAGAGCGTTGCCAGTTCGGCGGGGTGGGCGCTGAGGGCGCCGTTGCGGCAGTCGTAGAGCACCGTCAGTGGATTGATCGCACAATTGAGCGCCAGTTTGCGCCACAGACGTCCGAGAATATCCAGGCTCCAGTCATGGGCGATACCGCCGCGTGTGAGGTCGTCGAGCCAGGCGGGTGGGCTGAGGTCTAGGGGATCACCCAGCCAGGTGTGCCCGTGGCCGGCGAACACGACGCGGAAGTCCTGGTCGCGGAACGCACCTTCGGTGCTCGAGGCGAGGATGCAGCGAACGCCGGGCAGCCGTTGTGCGACCGCATCCTGGCTACCCAGGCCGTTCTGCAGCAGTATCACCTCGGCCCCGGGTGTCAGGCGTGGGGCAATCTGGGCCGCCGCAGCTTCGGCGTCATAGGCCTTGCAGGCCAGCAACAGGCGTCGGATCGGCGTGGCATCGTCGAGGGTTTGCGCCGGCAGTGGAAAGAGTTGGCTACGGTCGTGCTCGACCAGGGTCAGGCCGCCGGCACGCTGGTAGGCGCTGAGACGTTCGGCATCACGCAGCAGCAATTGTACCGACGCACCGCCCCGGGCCAGGCGCGTGGCCCAGAGACTGCCCAGGCTGCCGGCGCCGAGGATATGCCACATCGGCGGGCTCAGTGCGGCAGCGGCAAGCGCATCGCCGCGACTCGTCCACTGGCATGGGCCTCGGGCAGCAGCTTGGCCGCGTGCTCGATGATCGTCAGCGGTTCGATCGGCAGTGCGCGCGCGTCGAGACCGACCAGACAGATGCCGGCCTTGATGCTGATAAAGCCTTCACTAGTCTTGAAGGCCTTGAGGTTGAGCCCTTCGTGCAGGCGCTTGAAGCTGCTCGGCGAGCATTCCTGCAGGCTGTCCAGCAGGGTGACCATGACGAAGTGGCTGTCGTCGAGCGCGACCAGCACATCCAGTGGCCGTACCAGCTGCTGCAGGCGTCTGGCCACGCCATGCAGCAGCTCGTCGTGGATCTTGGTGGACGGAGGCGGATTGGTTTGTAGGCCGATCAGCAGATAGCACAGGGCGCCGCCGCGGGACTCGATCTGGCGCAGGCAATCGATCAATTTCTGTTTCAGGTGGCGCGAGTTGCCCAGGCCTGTGAGCGGGTCGACCAGGTTGCGCTGTTCGAGGCTGGCGATATTGCTGGTGAGCATGCGGTTTTCATTCAGCAGGCGCTGCAAGGTGTTGCACAGGCGGTCGGCGGCATATACGCGCGGCACCAACTGGGCATGCATCGAGGCCTTGTTGATGAAGTCGTCGACGCCACGGTCGAAGGCCTCGGCGAGGACGTTGCCGCCTTCCTTGCCGGTCAGCAGGATGATGTAGGTGTAGTGGTCGGTCATTTCATCGAGCTGACGCACATGTCCGGTCAGCTCGAGGCCGTCCATTTCGGGCATCAGCCAGTCGGCGAGCACTACGCTGGCCGGACGCTGTTCGAGCTGTTTCAGGGCTTCGGCCGCGCTATTGGCGAAGCGCACGTCCTGATAGCCAGCCTGACTCAGCGCGCGGCCGATAATGGCGCTGGAAAACTTGGCGTCATCCACGACCAGGATGCTGAGGGTGGGGTTGGGCATGGTCAGGCTCGCTAGGAAAATCGCATGGGCCCGGTAGATGGCCGGACAGTGTTTGTATCTACGGCTATATAATGGCCAGGTTTTTTAACCGTCAAGCCTGGTGTGCCCGGTTCGTGATCCCTGGCGCGCCGTCTATCTGGAGGAAACCCATGCCCTCATTCGACGTGGTGTCCGAACTGGACAAACACGAAGTGACCAATGCCGTAGACAACGCGATCAAGGAATTGGAGCGTCGCTATGATCTGCGCGGTAAAGGAAGCTTTGAACTGAAAGAGCTGACTGTCAACCTGACGGCCGATGCGGATTTTCAGCTCGAGCAAATGATCGAGATTCTCAAGCTCAGCCTGGTCAAGCGCAAGATCGATGTGCAGTGCCTGGAATTCAAGGACGCCTATCCCTCGGGCAAGAACGTCAAGCAGGAAGTGATCCTGCGCGAAGGCATCGAGAAGGACCTGGCGAAGAAGATCGTCGCCCACATCAAGGACGCCAAGCTCAAGGTGCAGGCCGCCATCCAGGGTGAGCAGGTGCGTATCACCGGCAAGAAGCGCGACGATCTGCAAGAGGCCATTGCTGCCTTGCGTGCCAAGGACTTCGGTATGCCATTGCAATACAACAACTTCCGCGATTAAGGTCTGGCAGGCTGTTGAAAAACTTCCAGCATGGGCGACACGGCGCTTCAAGCGCCCCGGGACTTGGCGTCTCACGCGCTCATTTGCAGCAGTAACTATGCCTTCGGCCCTTTTTATGGGCCGCCTGGGCCTTGTCTCGTCCGCCTTGGCTATGTCTTTCAACGGCCTGTCAGCGGATCTGCTGGCGTCGCGCTCGGGCCTACTCGGCCGATAGCGGCGCCGCGCGGTTATGAATTGGTACTTTGAAGTGAATACGCAGAACACCGCCCTGGACTGTGGTGCGGTGGTTTTTTTGCGCAAAAAAGGGATGTCCCATGGAAATGAATGTAGAGCAACTGGTGAAATTGTCCGAAACCTGGCTACCAGTGGTGTTGCAATACAGCGGTCAATTGGTTCTGGCCATCGCCACCCTGCTGGTCGGTTGGTGGCTGATCAATACCCTGACCCGTAAAGTCAGTCTTTTGATGGAGCGGCGCAACGTCGACCGCGCCCTGCACAGCTTTATCGGCAGCTTGGCGGGCATCATGCTCAAGGTGCTGCTGCTGGTCAGCGTGGCATCGATGATCGGGGTGGAAACCACGTCGTTCGTCGCGGTGATCGGTGCCGCTGGCCTGGCCATCGGTCTGGCGCTGCAAGGCAGCCTGGCGAATTTCGCCGGTGGCGTGCTGATCATGCTGTTTCGTCCATTCCGCGCCGGCGACTGGATCGAAGGGCAGGGCGTTTCGGGCAGCGTCGACAGCATTCATATTTTCCATACCACGCTGAAAACCGCCGATAACAAGGTGGTTATCGTGCCCAATGGCAGTCTGTCCAACGGCAATATCACCAACTACTCGCGTGAGCCGGTGCGCCGTGCCGATATCAACCTGGGTATCGATTATTCCAGCGATATCAAGCGCGCTCGCGATGTGTTGCTGCAGATCGCCGAAGACCCGCGAGTGCTTATGGAGCCTGCGCCCGTGGTCCATGTGACCGGGCTGGGCGACAGCGCCGTGAACCTGTCGCTGCGCGTCTGGGTGGCGACGCCGGACTTCTGGCCGGTGACCTTCAACTTCATCGAGTTGGCCAAGGAGCGCCTGACCGAAGCCGGTATCGGTATTCCGTTCCCGCAGCGCGTGGTGCACCTGGTGCAGTCGGGTGCTCCTGAGCAACAGTAGGTGCGCGCCGGGCTTGCCCGATCCTCTGTTTCAGCGCGGCGCACCTGGGCGCCGTGTACAGGGCAAGTCGTCGCGAGCAACTACCGTGCTCTAGGCCGCGAAACGGCGTATGGGTGGGAGGGGGCTTTAGCCGCAATGCTTCCAGCCCCTTTTATGCCAAGCGCGGCTAAAACAGGAAGGCACCCAGCGTAGGCTCCGGCGCGGAGCTAGCCGTTGGCTTCGGTCTTCAGCGCGGCATTATCGCTCGGCTCGGGGATTTTGCGCTTGGTCGAGGTCGAGCCATTCGCCTGCGGACCTTCGCGGCGCCATTGCATGGCGATCAGGATCAGCGTCGGCACCCCCAGCAGGGCGGTGACGACAAAGAACTGCTCATAGCCGAACTTCTCCACCATGACCCCCGAGTAGCCGCCAATCAGGCGCGGCAGTAGCAGCATGATCGAGCTGAGCAGGGCATATTGGGTGGCGGAGAATTTCAGGTTGGTCAGGCTCGACAGGTAGGCGACGAACGCTGCGGTCGCCAGACCGGCACTCAGGTTGTCGGCGGAAATGGTGACGATCAGCATCCGCAGATCCGCGCCCATGCTGACCAGCATCATGAACAGCAGGTTGGTAGCCGCCGACGCCATGCCGCCGACAAATAGAATCGGCAGGATGCCGAAGCGTACGATCAGTAGCCCGCCGATCCCCGCGCCGAGCAGGGTCATGATCAGGCCGAACAGCTTGCTCACGCTGGCGATCTGATCCTTGGTGAAGCCCTGGTCGATATAGAACACGTTGGCCATCACCCCCATCACCGTGTCGGACATGCGGTAGGTGGCGATCAACCCGAGCAGCAGCAGCGCCTGCCAGCGATAGCGCAGGACGAAGTCGTTGACCGGGGTCAGCACTGGCGCCAGGCCGCGTCGTCCCATGGAGGACAGGCACAGGGTGGTGAGGATGGTGTAGAGCAGGGCGCGGAGAAAGGCGCGGTCTTCGAGCAGCAGGTCGAGCAAGCTCGCTTCGCCGGTGAACAGGCTGGCGAAGTCGGTGTGGAAGAACTGGGTGAACATCGCCGGCACCGACACCAGCAGCACGATCAGCACCAGCACCGAGGCGATCTGGTGGCTGAAACCATAGCGGGCGGCGGCCAGTTGGGTTTGCAGCGGCACCGCCGGCTCGCGCATCCACAGGCTGGTGAGCAGGCCGGGCACCATCATCAGGGCGAAGACCAGGTAGGTGCCGGCCCAGGCGCTGTGATTGTAGAGCTGCACGGTCGAGCCGAAGCCTTCGGCGAAATACAGCGCGCCGGCGGTGGCCAGCAGCGCGGCGACCCGGTAGCCGGCCATGTAGCTGGCGGCGAGCGCGGCTTGGCGGCTGTCGTCGACGATTTCCAGGCGATAGGCATCGACCGCGATGTCCTGGGTAGCCGAAGCAAATGCGACCAGTACCGCCAGGGCGATCAGCCAGGTCAGGTGGGTCTGCGGGTCGCACAGTGCCATGCCGGCCAAACCCGCGGCGATCAGCACCTGGGCCAGGACCAGCCAGGAACGCCTGCGGCCCAGGGCTCCCAGTAGCGGCAGGCGCCATTGGTCGAGCAGTGGCGACCAGACCCATTTGAAGGCATAGGCCAGCCCGATCAGACTGGCGAAGCCAATGGTTTCGCGCGCCACCCCCGCCTCGCGCAGCCAGACCGAGAGCGTCGAGAACACCAGCATGTACGGCAGGCCGGCGGCGAAGCCGAGCAGCAGCAGCACCAAGGTCGAAGGGCTTGAGTAGGCGGCGATGGCATCGCGCCAGCTTTTACGGGGCATTGAGCGGGTTTCTGCCTGAGGATGACCTGATAAAGGGCGCACTCTAACCGCAGTGCTCCATCGGACGCCAGCCGTGCCGTCGGATATCCACCCGATCGTTCGCCACCGTCACGCCTTCGTCGCGCAGCCTGGCGCGTTGCTCGGCGCCGGAAGCACTGCCAGCGGGCAAACTGAGGCGACCGCTGGCGGCGATCACCCGGTGCCAGGGCAGGGTGCTGTTTGGAGGCAACTGACTAAGGGTGCGGCCGACCCAGCGCGCGGCGCGCCCAAGGCCGGCCAGGTCAGCCAGCTGGCCATAACTGACGACCTTGCCCGCGGGGACTTGCGCGAGGGTGATATAGAGCGCCTGGCGCCGCGCAAGCTGATCCTGCGCGCTGGCCGAGGGGGAATGCTGCGAGAGGTGTGGACGATGCTCAGGCATCCTGCGAGTTCTCCATGCTGACGCTCTTGCGGCGGGTTTGGGCATGCGCTTGGCGGGCGACGGCATTATTGGCTGGCGGGGCGGCCATGGGTAGACCTTCCATCAGATTTAGGCCGCCTGGCTGCTGAACTCGGCAGGATTGTCGGAGTCACTGCTTGTGCTAATGGCGCGCATACGCATAATGCGCGGCTTTCCCGTGCCTGCACTCTCTAAGTAGTCCTCTATGTCGTCTAAAACTCTGATCTGCCTGGCATTGTCCGTGGCTGCCAACACCGCCATCGCCGATACGCTGTGGCTGAAAAACGGCGATCGCCTGAGCGGCAAAATCAAATTCTACGAAGGCGGCAAGCTGCTGCTGAAAACCGAGTACGGCGGCGCGATCGCCGTGGACTGGGACCAGATCGCCACCCTGGAAAGCGATCAGGAATTGCTGATCAAGGAAAGCGCCGTGAGCGGTGAGCGCGCCAAGGCCCTGCGCGCAGCCGGGCCGGGTCGGGTGACCTTGGTCAATGGCGAGGAGCGCACCATCGAACTGAGCGCTATCGAGCAGATTCTCAAACCCAAGCCCATGGTCGAAGACCTGGTTTTGACCGGCAATATCGACGCCGCCCTGGATTACAAGCGGGCCGAGCGTGATACCGACAACTACGATATCGACCTCAAGGCCGAGGCGCGCCATGGCTTGTGGCGGCATAACGCCGAAGCCGGCTATAACCGCCAGTTTCAGGATTCGGTGGTGACCACCGATAACTGGAACGCCGAATATGCCCTCGACCGCTTCTTCACCGAGCAATGGTTCTGGCAGGGGCGTTTCGAGTACAAGCGCGACAAGATCGAGGACCTGCGTCGTCAGCGCACCGTCGGTAGCGGTCCGGGTTACCAGTTCTGGGACAACGAGCTGGGCGCCTTTTCGGTCGCCGGGTTGCTCAATCGTACCGATTACCTCTACGCCGACGGCGAGCGCGATGACTTTTATGCGCTGAGCGCGAAATGGGACTACAACCGCTACCTGATCGGCAAGAGCGTCGAGTTGTTCAGTACGGGGGAGGTGGGCAAGCCATTGGCCAGTGTCGCCGAGTATGCCCTGGATGCCGAGGTGGGCCTGCGCTACAAGGTCACCGATTGGGCATCGCTGAACATGAAGGCGGAAAAGGACGTGGTTAGCGGCTCGGACGGTGACCTCGACGAAACCCATTACAGCCTGGGCTTTGGCGTCGGTTGGTAAGCGGTCGCGGGGTAAAGCCCGGGCTCAGGCCGATCGCCTGAGGCCCGGGATTCGATACCTTACAGGCGCAGGCCGCCATCCAGTTCCAGGATACGGCCGGTGTAGTAGTCGTTCTCCAGGATATAGGCCACCGAGTGGGCGATCTCGGCCGGTTTGCCCATGCGCCGCAACGGGATGACCGAGGTCATGCGCTCCAGGGCTTCGGGCTTCATGCTGGCAACCATCTCGGTTTCAATAAAGCCCGGTGCCACGCCGGCGACACGGATGCCGTAGCGCGCCAGTTCCTTGGCCCAGACCACGGTGTCGGCGGCAACGCCGGCCTTGGCCGCGGAGTAGTTGGCCTGGCCGATATTGCCGGCGCGGGAGATCGAGGAAATATTGACGATCGCGCCTTCGCTCTTCAGCTCGATCATCTTCGCCGCAACTTCACGGGTGCAGAGGAACACGCCGGTCAGGTTGACATCGATCACCGATTGCCATTGGGCCAGGCTCAGCTTGGTGATTTCGCCGTCCTTGACCTTGATGGTAAGGCCGTCGCGCAGGATCCCGGCATTGTTGACCAGGCCGTTGATCGCGCCGAAATCTTCGGCGATCTGAGCGACGGTCTGGGTAACCTGCTCTTCATTGGCGACGTTGCACAGGTAAGCTCGCGCCTCGACTCCGAGGGACTTGCAACTGGCTACGGCTTCATCGAGCTTTTCCTTGTTCAGGTCGACCAGGGCCAGCTTGGCACCTTTGCCCGCCAGGTATTCGGCCATTGCCAACCCCAGGCCTTGGCCGCCGCCGGTGATGATGATGACTTTGTCATTGAGTTGCATTGAAAATCCCCTCAAGGTATTGAATTTTCCCCCGCTGGCGCCGTAGATCGCAATCGTTAACGTCTGTCCGTTTATGACGGATTCTATGCAGGGAGTCACAAGGTGAGCGTGAAAGCCGTTAAGCATGCCCGAGAATTACTACTCAAGGAATACCGTGGCGTGCTTTCCACCCACTCCAAAGCCATGCCGGGTTTCCCTTTCGGATCGGTGGTGCCTTATTGTCTGGACAGCGAGGGTTGGCCATTGATCCTTATCAGCCGCATCGCCCAGCACACCCACAACCTCAAGCGCGACGGCAAATGTTCGCTATTGGTGGGCGAGCGCGGTGCCGAGGATGTGCAGGCCGTCGGTCGCCTGACGCTGCTCGCCGAGGCCCGGCAGCTCGATGACGAAGCGCAGATCGAGGCGGCCGCGCAACGCTACTATCGCTATTTTCCCGACGCACGGGACCATCATCGCGTCCATGATTTCGATTTCTGGCAGCTGCAGCCGGTGCGCTGGCGCTATATCGGCGGTTTCGGCGCGATTCACTGGCTGGATCAGGTGGCGCTGGCCAATCCTTTCGCGGCTGCCGACGAGGCGGCCATGCTCGAGCATATGAACAGTGACCATGCGCGTGCGATCGCGCACTATGTGGCGTTGAGCGGTCTGCCGGACCAGGAGCCGGCCAGCATGGTCGGGATCGACGGCGAAGGCTTTCATTTGCGCATCGGGCAGAGCATTCACTGGCTGGCGTTTCCGGCAGCCTGCGGCAATCCCGGCGAGGTTCGCCAGGCGCTGGTGCAGCTGGCGCATGCCGACAGTTGGCCCAGCGTATGATGTGTACACACTTTGCTACAGGCTCCGGCTTGAAATCAGCGCAAGTCCCCATATTTTCTGTCTACTGGAAGTAGGTTCTTCCGCTTAGGAATTTTCAATGCGTGCCTTTCTGTTTTTATTCCTGCTGTTCCCGTTTCTCGAATTGGCGCTGCTGATTCAGGTTGGCGGTGCGATCGGCGTTTTACCAACTCTGCTGTTGCTGGTGGTTACGGCAATTCTGGGTAGTGTGCTGCTGCGCGTCGCCGGTATCGCTACCGCCTGGCGTGCCCGCGAGAAGCTGGCGCGCGGCGAACTGCCCGAGCAGGAAATGCTCGAGGGGCTGTTGATCGCGGTCGGTGGCGGATTGCTGCTGTTGCCCGGGTTTATCAGCGATATCTTCGGTGTGTTCTGCCTGATTCCCTTCACCCGGCGGATTCTGGTCAACAAGGTGCGCCAACGCGCCGCTGAACAGGCCATGCGCCAGCGCGCGTTCTACGAGGACCTGAGTGCCCGTGCGGGCGAGCGGCCCGATACATCCAAGGCGAATGTCCTCGAGGGTGAGTACGAACGCCGCGATTGATCGAGCGATGACGCCGGTACACGGAAACGCTCGGCCCCGTATGCCAGGGAGGCGCTCTTGGTAGTGCCCGCTGTGTCGCCGCAGAGCGCCCGTGATGGCTGGCTTGATGGCGCGCCGAGGCGAAAAAAATTCGGCGGCCACCCTTGAAATCTCCTTGTACGCCCTTATGTAGCGGTCACCGCAAGGTTTTCTGTCGGTTTCGGCAGATCAGACTTCCGCGTTGCACCTGGTGCAACGCAACCGGCCCCGCCGGACTTTGCTAACCCGCCGGTGAAAGCACCGGCCGATGTACAACAACTATTTGGGAGAGATCGACAAATGAAGCTTCGTCCTCTGCATGACCGCGTCGTGATTCGTCGCAGCGAAGAAGAGACCAAAACCGCGGGCGGTATCGTGCTGCCGGGTTCCGCTGCCGAGAAGCCTAACCAGGGCGAAATCGTCGCTGTGGGTACGGGTCGCGTGCTGGACAGCGGCGAAGTGCGCGCGCTGGCCGTCAAGGTCGGCGACAAAGTGGTGTTTGGTCCTTACTCCGGCAGCAACACCGTCAAAGTCGACGGCGAAGACCTGCTGGTCATGGGCGAGAGCGAAATCCTGGCCGTCATCGAAGCCTGATCCAGCCTCCGCTACAGCGCATCGCGTTCCACCAAAACGAATTTTGAGGAATATCCATCATGGCTGCTAAAGAAGTTAAGTTCGGCGACTCCGCCCGCAAGAAAATGCTCACCGGCGTAAACGTCCTGGCTGACGCGGTTAAAGCGACCCTCGGCCCGAAAGGCCGTAACGTGATCATCGAGAAGAGCTTCGGCGCTCCGACCATCACCAAGGACGGCGTTTCCGTCGCCAAAGAAATCGAGCTGAAAGACCGCTTCGAGAACATGGGCGCGCAACTGGTCAAAGACGTGGCTTCCCGTGCCAACGACGACGCTGGCGACGGCACCACCACCGCCACCGTACTGGCTCAGGCCATCGTCAACGAAGGCCTGAAAGCCGTCGCTGCCGGCATGAACCCGATGGACCTGAAGCGCGGCATCGACAAGGCGACCATCGCCATCGTCGCCCAGCTGAAAGCCCAATCCAAGCCGTGCGCCGACACCAAGGCCATCGCTCAGGTCGGCACCATCTCCGCCAACTCCGATAACTCCATCGGCGACATCATTGCCGAAGCCATGGAAAAAGTCGGTAAAGAAGGCGTGATCACCGTTGAAGAAGGCTCGGGCCTGGAAAACGAACTGTCGGTCGTAGAAGGCATGCAGTTCGACCGCGGCTACCTGTCGCCGTACTTCATCAACAAGCCGGACACCATGGTTGCCGAGCTGGATAGCCCGCTGCTGCTGCTGGTCGACAAGAAGATCTCCAACATCCGCGAAATGCTGCCGGTGCTGGAAGCCGTCGCCAAAGCCGGTCGTCCGCTGCTGATCGTGGCCGAAGACGTCGAGGGCGAAGCCCTGGCGACTCTGGTAGTGAACAACATGCGCGGTATCGTCAAAGTCGCTGCCGTCAAGGCACCGGGCTTCGGCGACCGCCGCAAGGCCATGCTGCAGGACATCGCCATCCTCACCGGCGGTACCGTGATCAGCGAAGAAGTCGGCCTGAGCCTGGAAGGCGCCACCCTGGAGCACCTGGGTAACGCCAAGCGTGTGATCCTGAGCAAGGAAAACACCACCATCATCGACGGTGCCGGCCAGCAGGTCGATATCGAAGCCCGCGTTGCGCAGATCCGCAAGCAGGTCGAAGACACTTCCTCCGACTACGACAAAGAGAAACTGCAAGAGCGTCTGGCCAAGCTGGCTGGCGGTGTTGCGGTGATCAAGGTCGGCGCCGGCACCGAAGTGGAAATGAAAGAGAAGAAAGCCCGCGTTGAAGACGCCCTGCACGCGACCCGCGCAGCCGTCGAAGAAGGCGTGGTACCTGGCGGTGGCGTAGCCCTGGTTCGCGCTCTGCAGGCCATCAGCGAGCTGAAAGGCGACAACGCCGATCAGGACGTCGGTATCGCTCTGCTGCGTCGCGCTGTCGAAGCGCCGCTGCGTCAGATCGTTTCCAACGCCGGTGGCGAGCCGAGCGTAGTGGTCGACAAGGTCAAGCAGGGTTCGGGCAACTTCGGCTTCAACGCCGCCACCGACACCTACGGCGACATGATCGAAATGGGTATTCTCGATCCGGCCAAGGTCACCCGTTCGGCTCTGCAGGCCGCGGCTTCCATCGGTAGCCTGATGATCACCACCGAAGCGATGATCGCCGAAGTGGTTGAAGAGAAGGGCGCCGGCGGTGGTATGCCTGATATGGGCGGCATGGGCGGTATGGGTGGCATGGGCGGCATGATGTAAGCCAGCCTCACCCCCAATCGCTGTCACAAAAACCCCGCGCCTGTCGCGTAATGCTGTTCACTTAAGCATTTGAACCCCGATTGGGCTTCCCTGAAAATCC